>DATBHB010000117.1:0-81848 GCA_036557705.1 Xanthobacteraceae bacterium | reverse complement strand
CGCCGGTCAAGTGCACGACATTCTCCAAGCTGAAGACTTGATCAGCGGCATTGCGTTTGAGCATCTTCTGGCCGACAAGGGCTATGACGCAAATTGGCTCCGCGCCCGCGTCGCAGAGGTGGGCGCGGAAGCGGTGATTCCATCGATCCGCGCGCGTTCGCAAGCCATCCCTTACGACAAGCACATCTACAAGGAGCGCAATCTGGTCGAGCGGTTCTTCAATAAGATCAAGCATTTCCGCCGTATTGCCCCGCGCTACGAGAAAACGGCGGTATCATTCGCAGCCATGTTATTCCTGGTCGGCGCCATGATCTGGCTGCGGTGAATGTCAACAGGACCTAGCGCTCGTTTCGACAAAGCAAACCCGCCGGCTTGGGCCGGCGGGCTTGCGAAGTTCACCGAGCTTCGCCTCGGTCAATAATAGTACGCGGAGTACGGATAACAGACGTTGACCCACCGCCAGCCAACCCGGGTGAACTCCCATCGCCAGCAGCTGTCAGAGTAGCCGTAATCCCAGAACGGGGCGGCAAATGCGAAGAAGGCGCCGCCGCGGCGGACGAAGCGGTGGTGGCGACGGTCCCAAAAACCGCGGTTGTTAAAGGCTTGCCGGTTGAAAGTCGTTCCCGGCCGGGTAAACGTGGTTCCTGGACGGTTAAACGTCGTCCCCGGGCGGTTGAACGCCATTCCGCCTGCCGGTCGGTTGAAGGCCATTCCGCCCATTGGGCGACTGAACCCCATACCGCCGGGGTGGATGCCGCCCCCGCCCCCGCCAAAACCTCCCATCGCATGACCAAAGCCTCCGCCTCCGCCTCCTACGCGGCCACCGCCGCCGCCCAAACCGTGGGCCGCGCTGGCCGCCGTCACGGAGCCTGCGATCGCCCCGACCGCAATTGCCGCGGCGGCCGCGGCCGAAAATAACGCGCGTCTCATGTGTTTCTCCTCTGCAATTGGAACTGCCTGAGCATAAAAACGCCTGGAAGCCGACAATGTTCGCGGTCGGGAAGTTAAATCGTTGACAGAATAGAGGGGGTTCTGAACGCCTATTCAGAAACGAAAGCGCTCTACGTGCGAACGAGGGTCACATGCCCCATCTTGCGGCCCTCGCGCACTGCGGACTTGCCATAAAGGTGAACGAAAGCGCCCGGTTTCGTGAGCCACTTGGCATAATCCTGCACTTCCGAACCGAGCAGATTGATCATCTCGACCCGGCCTCGACGAACCGGCTTTCCCAGCGGCCAACCAGCAACTGCTCTGATGTGCTGCTCGAATTGCGATATGGTGGCGCCGTCGATGGTCCAGTGGCCGGAATTATGCACGCGCGGCGCGATCTCGTTCACGAGCAGAGTCCGCCCCTTCGGCTCGACGACCACAAACATTTCGACGGCGAGCACGCCCACGTAACTGAAGGCAGCCGCTATGCGGCAGGCGATCTCACGTGCCTCCTCGGCGAGCGTCTCGGAAAGAGTGGCAGGAACCCGCGATGTTTTGAGAATGTGATCTTGATGCTCGTTCTCGGTCACGTCGAAACATTCGATCACGCCATCCTGCGACCGCGCCGCGATGACGGATATCTCGCGCTCGAACGGGACGAAGGCTTCGAGGATCGCCGGCTGTCCTCCGATTTCGCGCCAAGCGCTCTCGTCATGCGTCCCGTTGCGAATCGTCACCTGGCCTTTGCCGTCATAGCCGAAGCGGCGCGTCTTGAGCACCGCTGGGCGCCCGACTTGGGCCAGGGCCTGCGCGAGCACGGACGGGGAATGGATCGGCACGAACCGCGCAGTCTTGATGCCGAGATCGGAGACGAAATTTTTTTCGCTCAACCGATCCTGCGTGATTGCCAGCACCCGCGGATCCGGAACGACCGCTTTGCGTGCCGATAAAAAGGTCGCGGTCTCGGCCGGAACATTCTCGAATTCGTAAGTGACGACATCCACATCGGCGGCGAAACGGTCGAGCGCGCCGGTGTCGGCGTAGTCGGCGCAGGTCACGCGGTGAACGACATCGAAGGCGGGCGAGTCGGGACTGGGCGCGAAGACGTGACACTTGAAACCAAGCCGGGCTGCGGCCAGCGCCAGCATCCGTCCGAGCTGACCGCCCCCGAGAAGTCCGATCGTGGCGTCGTCGGGGGAAAGCACGCGGTCAGTCCTTCGGGCGGAGCGCCACCGCGCCGGTCTGGGTTGCCCGCCAGGCATCGAGCCGCTTGGCGAGGCGCTGATCCGAGAGCGCAAGCACAGCGGCCGCAAGCAGCGCCGCATTAATGGCGCCCGATTTACCGATCGCCAACGTCCCAACCGGAACGCCTGCGGGCATCTGCATGATCGAAAGCAGGCTGTCCTTGCCTTCGAGGGCGTGCGTGTTCATCGGCACTCCGAACACCGGCAGTGGAGTGAGCGAGGCGGTCATGCCGGGCAGATGCGCAGCGCCGCCGGCACCCGCAATGATGACCTTGAACCCCTTTTTCCGGGCGGATTTGCCGAATCTGAACAGCCGGTCCGGCGTCCGGTGAGCCGAGACGATCAAGGCCTCATAGGCGACATCGAGGGCAGCAAGCGTGTCCGCTGCGTGCTTCATCGTTTCCCAGTCGGACTGGCTGCCCATGATGATCGCGACTGGCTTCGCTGCCATCAGGTCCTCGAGTGGCCGTCCGGCAGATTAGGGCATGCTCCGGTCGGATCAGAACACGGCCCTGCAGCGAACTCGGTGCACTCCCTCTCCCCGCGCGCATCGACGCCCGTGCCACAAGCTCTGGCGCGCGTGGGAGAGGGTTGGGATGAGGGGCCTCTTGTTGCCCGCCTGCGTCGCCCCCTCACCCCGTCGCGTCGTAGCGCGTCGAAGACGCGCGTGAACGCGCTTGTGGCCGCGCGGCGACCCTCTCCCACAAGGGGAGAGGGTGACGGAGCCCGCGGCGTGAGCGCTGAGTGTTCGACCTCACCGGAACAGGCGCTAGCTTCGAGCAGGGCGCGACCGCGATCCGTCAGCACCACGGCGCGCGTCTTCATCCCGCAACTACCGTCGAGCGCAACCAAGCCGTCGCTGACAGCATCTTCCCAGATGGGCATGCGAGGACAGCTCGTGCGCCAGGCCTCCATGGTCTCGCCGTAGCTGCGCGGCTTGCTGGCAACCCAGCTCAGCAGCTGGATCGTCAATGCGCTGGGTTCGCTATCGCCGTTCATTGATCTTAATGTGCCCCTGCGCGGTGAATTTCCATCTTGGCAGGGCGGGTTAGCTAACCCGCCCTCCTATAGATTCGCCGCAGCTCGCGAACGACTTCCGGCGATGCCTTATAGGCCCTGCCCAATCCGTTCGCTATGGCCTCACCGGCAACGGGTTCGTCGCAATCCAACCGAAGCGCCGCACATTCGCTAAGATAATCAGCGTCGGCAAATGTCTCGGCGAGCGCCTTGCGCAGCGCCGCAACGCGATCTCCCGGTACAGCGGGCGGCGCCGCAATCGGCCTCCCCAACGCGAGCGGCGCCGAGGCGACCTCCATAAGTTCGCGTTTGAACGGGTCCTTGATGAGGTCCAAGGCATAAGGCACATCCTCCAGAGCGCCAATCGGATGGGCGCCATACTGGAGAAGAAATTTGACCTTCTTTTCCGCAATCCAATCGGGCCGAATGGCTTTGAGGCTCGACCAGTAGGCCGAGGAGTTTCCATCGTTCTCACGACGCTCCATGCCCAGAAGTACTTCTGCGGCGCCAGGATAGCCGGCAAGAATTCTTATCCTGATATCGAACACGGATCGAAACAAACGCCCGAAGAATGCCGGCGACGAATTGGTGCCGGGTGCGCCAACGACGAGTTCGTAGTTCTTGGCATCTTCGATCTTGCTCACCGGCACGGTGTGCCAGATCGCAAAGACGGCAAATTCCTCGCTTGGCGATCCGAGCCATTCGAACCTGGTGGCCTCGAATGTAGCCTGCTTGTTGCCGTAGAGCGGCTCTAGCGGAACCGTGTTCTGAAAAAGCGCAATGGTCGTGCCATCTCTCGGCGCAACCGAATACAGAAAGTTAGCGGCGCGCACTCCTCCCGCGCCTGGCATGTTCTGCACGACGACAGCGGGATGGCCGGGGAGATGCTTGGGGAGGTGGCGCGCGATCAGGCGCGTAAAGGTGTCAAAGCCGCCGCCAGGACTGGAAGCGACCACGAAGCTGACCTGCTTATCCGTGTAGAACTCCGCCGGAGACTGCGCATTTGCGGCATACGTAGCGAGGAGCAGGACGGCTGCTGAAAGTGAAGCGTTCCGTAGGGTGGGCCTAAAGCGCGTTAACGCGCGTCTTCGACGCGCTATGCGCGCCGTCCACACGCACAAACCGCGCCGCAAGTAGAAAAGAGCGCCGTGCCCACGCGCACGGATCGGCGTGGGCGTTAAGGGCGTTTGCGCCCGTCTTCGCGGGCTATGGCAGCACGCGCTGAAGCGCGTTGCGCCTTTGCCCACCCTACGTCGGTTGTGACGCAGTAACAGTAGCGAGCTATCAATGAGCACGAAACCAAGCCTCCAGGATTTCGACAGTCAGTTCCGGCTTTTCCCAGAAGAATCCATGCGAAACTCCATTTATTACCTTCAACTCGCTGCCCGGAATACGATCGGCAAGCATTTTTGATGCGGGGAAATGGGCGCCTCCGCCGGCCACATCGCTCGATCCGACCAGAATCAAGACCGCAGGTCTGATAAACGGCAACCGGTGGGTGGCCTCAAAAGCGTGGCGGGCCATGACGTAGCGTAGATACCATGACAGGTTCGCATGGTTCTTCCAGGCCGCCTGCCAAAATTCCTTGACGACATCAGGATGCGCCGTCCGGAAGGCATCGGTGAAATAGCCCTCGGTTTCGAGAATTTCATGGCGCACATGCTCCTCAAGCCCGCGCTCGACGAGCCGCACGAGGAGCCGGTGCTGCGGCATTGGAAACGCATCTTCCCCCGGTCTCACCGCGGATCCCGAACCGCTTGCCGCCATGACCAGCGAGCGCACGCGGCCCGGGTAATTGAGCGCAAGTTCAAGGCCGATCCTTCCCCCAATCGAATGGCCGATGACGTGGATCGGCTCGACCGCAAGCCGATCCAACAGTTCGACAATGTCGGCCGCAATTTGATCGATGGACAGCACCATGTCCTCGCAATGGGAACGCCCGATCCCGCGCGGGTCGACGGTGATCACGCGATGATTCGCAGAAAGCTCCCGGACCGGATGGGGTTGCCAGACGTCCAGCGCGAAGCCGGTCCCTTGCAGCAGGATCACCGGCGCGCCCGCCCCATGTTCCTCGTAATAGAGGTCGATTCCAGTCTTCAATTTTAACTTGGGCATGTTGCTCCTTTCGGATCGGCTCGCATTGCGCCACATTTACCGCACGGTGAAGCTGCGGTAGACCCCCTACAAAGAAACGGAGGACGAAATGCCGAGATTTCTGCTCCTGATCGCGTCGGCCTTGCCGTTCTTATGGCTTTCACAGGCGCCGGCCCAGAACGTTGCGGGAGATTACCCGAACCGGCCGGTCAGAATCATCGTGACGGTGCCGGCCGGGGGCGGCGTCGATGCAGTCACGCGCATCTTCGCGGACCGGATGCAACAGCAGCTTCGGCAGCCTTTCGTCATCGAGAATCGCGGCGGGGCCGGCGGAAATGTCGGGGCGGAGGCGGTCTATACGTCGGCTCCGGACGGCTACACGCTGATGTCTTCGCAGCCGGCACCGCTTACCACCAACGTCTCGCTTTACCGGCAGCTCAGCTTCAATCCGGCCGCCTTCGAGCCGGTTGCGGTGTTATCGAAATACCCTAACGTGCTTCTGGTGCGCGAGGATTTCCCGGCCGCGACCGCGCAGGAGTTCATCGCCTATGCGAAGGCCAATCCGGGCAAGCTCAATTATGCGTCCCAAGGGGTCGGGACGACCTCGCATTTGACGGCTGAACTGTTCACTTCCCTCACCGGAATCAAATGCACCCACGTGCCCTACCGCGGCACCGGACCGGCGCTCAACGACATCCTTGCCGGCCATGTCGATTTCATCTTTATGGAGCTTTCGTCCGCCGTGAAGCTGCATGAAGCCAAGAAGGCCCGCATTCTCGCGGTCGCAACCGAGAAACGCCTCGACGTTCTGCCGGATATTCCGACGATGATCGAAGCGGGAGTCCCAGGTTTCGTTTCCGATACCTGGAACGCGATAAGCGCGCCGCCGAAGACGCCAGCGCCGATCGTCACCAAGCTCAATCGAGCCATCAATGCTGTCGTCGAAGAACCCGATACCCGTCGACGCTTTGCGCAACTCAACATCTATCCGGTTGGCGGCAGCCCGGCCGATATGCGCAAACTAATCGAGACTGAAACCCGCCGCTGGGGCGAGGTGATCAAGAAGGCGGGCATTAAGCCGGAATAATTGCCTACAGCTTTTCCTGTAGGGTGGGCAAAGGCGCAACGCGCTTCAGCGCGTGCCATAGCCCGTCGATAAGACAGGCGTAAACGCCCTTAAGGCCCACGCGGACCCATCGCGCGTGGGCACGGCGCTCTTCTTTACGCGTGGCGGAGCCCGTACGCGTGGACCGGGCCTTTGCCCACCCTACAAATCGATGCGACGCAGTAAGATTACGCGATGATGTCCGGCGTCAGCTGATCCTCGATGAAGGAAATGCGATCTTTCAGCGAGAGCTTGCGTTTCTTGAGCCGCTGGACCTGCAAAAGGTCGGATCCGGGCGCCTCCTGGAGCGCCGATATGGCGGCATCAAGGTCACGGTGCTCCTGCAGGAGTCGCGCCAGCTGCTCCCGCAATTCCCGTTCTTCCTCTTTGGTCATCGCCATCGCCGGTGTGAATTCCGGGGCGGCCTGTCCGACTTCGGAACGCGCAATGCAGCCGAAATTATCCTGTTTTGCCGTGGCTTGTTCAAGCCAGAGCGGCAGCCAGACCGGCAGGGCAGCGGACGAGCGGTGGATTGGTGCGCTGCACAGTCCGGCCGGGTATCGAATTTGGCCCGGTTTGGCCTTATGTTTGCATTCAGTCTCGTCAGCCCAGGAGGCATGATCCATGTCCATACAGGCGCATCTTGCGGAACTCGAAAAGCGGCATCATGAGCTTGAAGAGGAACTCCAAGAGGCGATGTGCCACCCGTCGAGGGACGACCTCAAGATCGCCGAACTGAAGCGCCGCAAATTGCTGGTGAAGGACGAGATTGCGCGGCTTAAGCTCCAGCACGAGGCGAGCGTGCACTGAACACCCGCATCCCGTTTAGCTTCGGCCAGGCCACGCCTTTTATGGCCTGATGACCGACTTGGCGCGGTCCACCAAGGCTTTCGGCGTCGCGTAAAGCTTCTCGATCAAGGCCTGGACCTCGGAGCCGCCGAGTGGCGCGATCGAAATCCGCATTTTTTGCGCGTCGGCAAGGAATCCCGGGTCATGCATGGTCTCGTCGAAGGCCTTGCGCATGATGTCCACTGCCTCCCTCGGTGTGCTTGGCGGCAGGACGTATGAGCGCTGGAACACCTGCTGGCTGATGACCAACTCCGCGACCTTGCGGTCGTTCTCGTAGGGAATGAAGTTCCAGATCTGGGGAACCCCAAGGTCACTCAGTTCCGCGAGCTGCTGTAGCCCGACCTGGACCAGGATGTTGAGCTTCCGGTCGCGGACCCAGTCGGGTTTCTGGGATTTCACGCTCGACCAGTCCCAGCCGCACAACCCGTCAACCTCGCCGCGCTCCATGGCCAGCGTAATGTCGACGGTACCTTGATAACCTGAGACCACCTCGAATTTGGTCCCGGAAGTATGGTTATGGAGGTAAGCATAATCGCGGGTAGCGCCGCCCGCGGCAGTCGCGCCGACGACGGTCTTTTGCTGCTGCGCATCCGCGAACTTCTTGATCCGAGAATTTTGATAGGTCGCGCAGACCCGCACACCACTGTCGGCGGTGCCGACATAGACGACCTTGGTCGGATCGAATTGCAGATTGGGCTTGTCGTCGAGAAGCGGCCCGATGATGGCTCCCGGCATCAGCGCCCCCATCGAGGTGCCATCCTTGGGCGCGACCGTGCTGATGTAGACTCCGGCCCGGCTGCTCCCGGCGCCCGGCATGTTCTTGACCGTGATGGTCGGATTGCCCGGAATATGACTGGCAAGGTGGCGGGCGACCGTGCGTGCATAAATATCATAGCCGCCGCCGGCATCGGCGCCCACGACGAATTCAAGGCTCTTGCCCGCATAGTAATCGGCGGCGAGCCCCGGGGGGCTGACGAGCGCTGTCGTCAATGCCACTGCGAACGGCGAGAGCTGTTTGGCCAAGCCAAGCCACATGGATGCCTCCCAATCAGAGCGGCCATCGGGTAATCCCGGGAGGCTAGGGCATTCGCGGGCGGCGAACAAGAACGGGTTCCATAGGTGGGCAAAGGCGCGGTCCACACGCACGATTCGTGCGGCACGTAGAACGGAGCGCCGCGCGCACGTGTCCGCGTGGGCACGGCGCGCAAGCGCGCGCCTTTGCCCACCCTACAATGGCGACCTCATTCGGCGGCGATCCGATAAGCCTCCTGCATCTGCGCCGGAACGGCCTTTTTGCTGGGGCTCAGCCGTTTCTGCAGCCGGTCGAGATAGAGGTAAACGACAGGCGTCGTATAGAGGGTCAACAGCTGGCTCAGAGCCAGACCTCCAACCATGGCGTAGCCCAGGGGCTGGCGCATTTCCGAGCCGGCGCCGGTACCGAGCGCCAGCGGCACGCCGGCGAGCATCGCCGCCGCCGTGGTCATCAAGATCGGACGGAAGCGCAACAGGCATGCCTGGCGGATCGCATCAAGGGGCGTCATGTGGTGGTCGCGTTCAGCCGCGATCGCGAAGTCCACGAGCATGATGCCGTTCTTCTTCACGATGCCGATCAGCAGGATGATGCCGATGATGCCGATCACCGAGAGGTCCATGTGCCCGAAATTGAGGGCGAGCAATGCACCGATGCCGGCCGACGGCAAGGTGGAGAGGATCGTCAGCGGATGTATGAAGCTCTCGTAGAGTATTCCAAGGATGATGTAGACCACCACCAGCGCGGCGGCGATCAGGATGGGCTCGCTGGAGAGCGAGCTCTGGAATGCCTGCGCATTCCCCTGGAAGCTCGGAATAACCGAGGGCGGCATCCCGATCTCGCCCGCAGCCTTGTTGATGGCGTAGATCGCCTGTCCGAGCGCCACGCCCGGCGGCAGATTAAACGTGAGCGTCGCGGCCGGAAATTGCGACTGGTGCGAGACTATCAGCGTACCGACCTTGTTCGAGTCGATCCTGACCAGCGATGACAACGGCACCGCGGTGCCGGTCAGCGGCGATTTCACGTAGAGCCGGGAAAGCGTATCGAGCGATTTTTGCAGCTCGGGAAGGACCTCCTCGATGATCCAGTAAGTGTTGAGCTGGGTGAAATATTGCCCGATCTGGCGCTGCCCGAAGGCGTCGTTGAGCGTGTCGTCGATGGTCTGCGCCGATATGCCAAAGCGCGAGGCCTGGTCGCGGTTGATGGTGACGCGAAGCTGCGGAGCATTGGCCAGAAGATCGGTGCCGACATCGGTAAGCTCGCGAAGTGTTTTCATCTTCTCGAGCATTTTCCCCGACCATTCGATCAGCTCGGGGAAATTCGGATCCTGCAGCGTGTATTGGAAGGCAGCCCGGGCAATGCGGCCGCCGACCGTGATGTCCTGGGTGGGCTGCAGGAACAGGTTTGCCCCCTCGACCCTCGCAAGCTGCGGCCGCAACCTGTCGATGATCTGCGAAGCATTGAGCTTGCGTTCATCGTGAGGCTTGAGATTCATATAGAATCTTCCGGTATTTACCGTGTTGGCCACGCCGGTACCGCCGGTCTGCGACCCGTAATTTGCAACATCCGGATCGTTCCCGATGATTTCGTTTTGTGCCTGAATGAGGCGCTCCATTTCCTCCGGCGAAACATCCTGCGCGGCTTCCGAGAAGCCGTAGATGACGCCAGTGTCCTGGATCGGGAAGAAACCCTTGGGTGTGGTGATCGCGAGGACGCCCGTCAGGGCCATTGTGCCAAAGAAAACGCAGAGCGTGATCGCCTGATGACGCAACACGATGTCGAGCGTGCGCCGGTAGCCGGAAACGAGCGCATCGAACCCCGCTTCGATGATGTTGAAGAAACGGCCATGCTGGTGCGAAGGCGGCTTCATGAAGCGAGAGCACATCATCGGCGCAAGCGTCAGCGATACGAAAGCCGAGACCGCGATCGCCGCGGCGACGGTAAGGGCGAATTCGCGGAACAGGCGGCCGATGATGCCACCCATCAGCAGCAGCGGAATGAACACCGCGATCAGAGCGATGCTGATGGAGAGGACCGTGAAGCCGATCTCCTTCGATCCCTTCAGCGCCGCCTCGAACGGCGGCATGCCGTGCTCGATGTGGCGGTAAATGTTCTCGACCACCACGATGGCGTCGTCGACCACGAAGCCGACCGCGATCGTGAGCGCCATGAGAGAGAGGTTGTCGAGGCTGAAATTGAGCAGATACATCGCCGCAAACGAGCCGAGCAGAGCCAGCGGCACCGTGATGCCGGGGATGAAGGTCGCCCAGAAGCTGCGCAGGAACAGCAGGATCACCATCACGACGAGCGCGATGGTGAGCATCAGCGTGAATTGAACGTCGGCCACCGAGGCGCGAATGGTGATCGTGCGGTCGAGAATGGTGACCACTTCGATGGCGGGTGGGATGTTGGCGGTGAGATGCGGCAGCGTCTGCTTGATCTTGTCTACCGTCTCGATGACGTTCGCACCCGGCTGCTTGAACACGAGCAGCTGAATGCCCCGCTTGCCGTTGTTGTAGGCCGCGCTGGTCCGGTCCGTAGGCGCGAGGACGGCACGACCGACGTCGCTCACCCGGATCGGCGAGCCGTTGCGGTAGGCGAGGACGACGTTGTCGTATTGTTCGGGCAGGGTGAGCTGGTCGTTTGCCGCGATCGTGAAGCTCGTCCGGACCTCGTTGAGCGTTCCCTTGGCGGCATTCGAGGTCGCGGTAATCAACGTTGCGCGGATGTCTTCGAGCGTGAGCCCGCTCGCCGCGAGCTTCGCCGGGTCGACCTGGACACGAATGGACGGTTTCGCCTGCCCGCTGACGATGACTTGGGCGACGCCCGATACCTGCGCGATCTGGGGAGCGAGGAAATTTTCAAGGTAATCGTCCACCGTGTCCAACGGTAGGGAGTCGGATTGAGCGCCGAGAATGAGGATCGCCGAGTCGGCCGGATTGATCTTCCGGTAATACGGTGGGGTCGTCAGGTTCTGGGGCAGTTGCTTGGCAGCAGCGGTGATCGCCGCCTGGACGTCCTGAGCCGCCGCATCGATGTTTCGGTTGAGATCGAACTGAATGACCACCTGAGTCACGCCGAGCGTGCTCGACGATGTCATCTGGCTCACGCCGGCGATCTGCCCGAACTGAGTCTCGAGCGGAACCGCGACGGAAGATGCCATGGTTTCGGCGCTGGCGCCGGCCAGCCCCGCGGTAACCTGAACAGTCGGAAAATCAACCTGGGGGAGCGCCGCGACCGGCAGGAACGGATAGGCGCTGAGTCCGACGAAGGCGAGCGCCGCCATCACCAGGCAGGTCGCGACAGGCCGGCGGACAAACGGTTCGGAAATGCTCACGCTGCTCAGCCCCCTGAGGCCGTCACGGGGGGAGAAGAGGTAATGCTGACCGGGACATTCGCCTGGAGCTTGTACTGGCCGCCGGTGACCACTCGGTCGCCTTCGCTCAATCCGGAAGTAACGATCGTCAATCCGCCGGTCGTCGGTCCGACTTCGATGCGGCGCGTCACCGCGTGATCCTCTGGAGTGACCGTCCAGGCGAGCAGGCCGCTGGGCCCTCGCTGCACGGCCGTCGAAGGCACGACAACGACATTACTGCGGGTCTCGATCAGCAGCCGCGCGTTGACAAACCGGCCCGGCCACAGCCGCTCGTCTTGATTGGAAAAGACGGCCTTGAGCCGAAAGCTTGCAGTAGCCTGGTCAATCTGGTTATCGATCATCAACAGCTTGCCGGTGCTAAGCGGCCGCTCGTTGTCCTCATCGAAGGCGGTGACTTCCAGTTCGCCGCGCGCCATGGCATCGCGAACGTCGTCGAGATAGCGCACCGGCAGGGTGAAGAGCACAGCCGCCGGCTGGCTGAGCACAAGAGTCGCGATCGAGACGTTGTCGGACGCGTGCACGATGTTGCCCGGATCGACCAGCCGCACCCCCATGCGCCCGTCGCTCGGCGCCACAATCGCAGTGTAATCGAGTTGAGTCTGGGCAGTCTCGATCGCGGCGTCATCGGCCGCAACCGAGGCCTTAAGCTGATCGACCTTGGCAACCTGCTGATCCAATACCTGCTCGGAGACGGCGCTTCGGGTAATCAGCATCTTGTCGCGCGTGAGATCCTTCTCGGCCGCAACCAGCATGGCCTCGTCCTGTGCCTTCTTGGCCTTGGCCTGATCCAGCGCAGCCTGGAACAGCCGCGGATCGATCCGCGCCAGCACGTCGCCCTTTTTGACGCGCTGTCCCTCGCCAAACAGCACTTCCTGCAATTTGCCGTCGACCTGGGAATGGATGCCGACCGTGTACCAGGCCTGCACCGTGCCGAGACCCGTCACATAGACCGGCAAATCGCGCCGTGCCGCGGTCTCGATACTCACCGGAACCGGCGCGCGTCGAGTTGGAGCAGCCGCGCGCGAGGGCTCCATCATGCGTCCGGAAATGATGTAGAAGACCCCTCCGAGTACGAGGACTGCGCCGCAAGCAATAAGGAGTGCAACGGACCGCCGCCGCGCCGGCGGGCCGCCGCCGTTTTCAACCGACGCCTGATTTCGACCGTCGTCCATGAAATGACACTGCCTCTGCGTGTTGGTCCGCCGCTTGGCCAGCCGCCATTGCACCTTTATCGCGCGATTGTCGCGCGGAGCGTTCCGGACCCCATTCTGCGGGGCAGCAATAACTGACTGCTGGGTCGGCCACCAGTAAAAAAATGTTCATGCAATTTGCAGCAGGAAGTTTATATCGGCGATATTGTTTCTTACGATGCGCAGCCATGCATTGACGCGATTCCACGCGCGCGTAAGCTTCGCTTCACGCGCATATCGTAGCCGATTCTCGCCGCGCGTAAAAATCTTATAAATCTTGGCGAGATTGCAGTCGTGCGGCTCGCGCGCGGAGACGAGCGTCGACGCACGACCCGACGACGCCGCGGCCATCTTTATCAGCCAAAAACGCCTTCAGGCCTGTCAGCACGAACCGCATGCCCATCGATGCCACAATGAGCCCTGCGCCGCCCTATAACGCGGGTGACGATGGCCTGCGTACCGCTTCCAAGACGCGCGCCACCCCTATGGCAAGAAGCAAGGTCGCGAATGTCACCCCTGCGCCAACAACCGTGGCGACAATTGCGGTCACAGGCAAGCGGTCGGCGTGTGAGCGGCCGCCAACGTCACTCACCATTCGAGCCAAATTCTATGACCGACTCCTGATTGCGCACAGGTATCAGTATGGCAGTCCGCGCCAATAGATGGGGCAAGCCATTATTCATACCTGAGGCCCAATTCTTCGACGATCTTCTTCTCTTGCGCAATTTGTTCAAGAGCAAAATTCCGATACTCCTCGCTGCTCATATAGATGAACTCCTGGTCCAAGTCGCGCATCGTCGATGCGAAGGAGGGCTCTGCCATGCCCTTCTTGAACGCGTCATGGAGAATCTTGACAGTGGACGGGTCAATGGCCCTTGGACCGCCGATGCCGTAAGGCGAGTTGATCGCCATGTCGATGCCGACTTCCCGTAACGTCGGCACATCAGGCCAACTCTGCGTACGGTGGGCGCCATATGTAATCAGCAGACGGAATTTGCCGGCTTTCACCTGCGGCGCCCACCCCGTCGAGGACGAGATTGCATCAATATGCCCGCCGAGTAATGCTGTGATTTGCTCCGCGTTACCGCGGAACGGAACGGCCACCCATTTGATGCCCTGCTGCCTGGCAATGAGCTCCATTGCAATCTGCGGGGTGCTGGCAGCACCAGTGGTCGCATAACTGATTTTGCCTGGATTGGCCTTGGCATAGGCGAGGAATTGCTGGAACGTCGCCCAAGGCGCGTCGCTGCGCACCACGAGCCCCCAGGTGTAGCCCGTGACACCGATGATGTACGTGAAGTCCTTGGCCGGGTCGAATGGCGTCCTTCTCAGGAAAGGGGCACGGAATGTTGTGTCCAATATTTGGGTGATGGTGTAGCCGTCAGCCCGTGCCATTGCGACCTCAGCTGGCCCAAGAGTGCCGTCCGCGCCAGCCCGGTTCTCAATGACGATTGATTGCCCCAGGTATTTTTCTGTCGCCTGTGCAAGCGAGCGAAACGTAACATCGGTCGAACCGCCGGGAACGAACGGTACGACGAGAGTTACGGGGCGCGTTGGAAAAGCTTGCGCCCTCGCTATTCGCGACGTTACAGACAAAGTGGCAGCGCCCGCGGCCATATACAGAAATTGGCGACGTTGAAGCTTCATAGCTTTCCTCCGCCCGGAGTTACAGGAATGAGATTATCGGCGAATTCCGTAGAAAGGAAGCGGGCCGGGAATATCAGCTGTTGTACCGCTGCCTGCGACCGGCATTCAATCTGCGTGCGGGAAGACGTTGTCGAAAGAGCGCTTGTCGCTTACTCGGTAAATCGCAAAGTCGCGGTCTATACTCGCTAGGCGCGAGATGTTGCGCCGCTCGGCCAAAGCGACGAGCGATGCATCGGCAAAATCCGCAGGCATATCGCGATATTTTTCCAGGAGAGCGATGATTCGCGGCAGGTCGGCCGCCGTGTCCTGGTCGATCTCGATCGAGTGAAGAGCCCACCACAGCAGGTCGCGCTGAGCTTCGACCGAAAATCGCAACAGGAATGTCGCCTCCGTGAGCACCGGCAAATTGGTAATCAGCTGTTCGCGGCAATTAGCTACGAATTCTACGGCTCGTCGATGATAACGATCATCGCGGTCGAAAAGCGCAATGAGCGGCCCGGCATCAACGACGATGCTTGGCACGGAGAATCTCGTCCACGAGGGCTTTCCGATTGCTGCTGAGGTCGCGGCGGCCGCTCCCGTGCTTGCCGAACAAATCCTTGCCGAGGTCGTATGCGGTTCGGGTCCGGGCGGGCTCGCGCTCTAGCTTTTCGGCAATCGCTTCGCGGACAAAGTCGGATAGGCCAATACCCTGACGATCGAGGCGTGCGCGCAGGTCCGCCTCAAGCTGCATGGGCAAGCGAATCGTGATCGTCATCGAGGACTGCCTTGTATTACAGATGTAATACGTAGCAACGCTGTGCCGGTTGTGCAAGGCGTGTGATCAGGATCGCCCGAGCCCATTTGCCTGCCCGGTTCCCGACTGTGACGGACCGTCAATCGTTTTGTCGCTCACCCGACCTTGAGGCCCGCAAATTTCACCACCATGCTCCACATTCCGTTTCGCTGGCGATGAATTTGCCGAAGTCGACGGCCGATCCAGGCAAAACGACGGCGCCCATTTCGGCAAAGCGAGCTTTGATCCTGGGGTCAGTCAAGCCTGCATTGATCGTCGCGTTGATGGTCGATGATCGTAGCGGAGCACAGCGCGGCTTACGATTTGCGGGCCTGCGGCTTCCCCACCATTGATTTCGCCACGTCGTGGGCGCATTCGACGAAGCGCCCCACGACGGGACTCAGAGTTCGATTTTTCACCGTCAAGATGGCCACCGGCAAGGGCCGGTTCGGCAAATCGATGGGCAGTTGTTTGAGATCATAACGGTCGGCGAGATGCCGCAGCACCGATTCTGCAAAGCTTGTGATGTAACGACCGCTGGCGAGCAGGCGCGTTCTTAAAACCCCTGAAAGGATAACCAGGCTTGCTTTTGGCATATCGAGCCGCTGAGCCTGAAAGGCTTCAAACAGAAGTGCGTAATTCCAAGTGTCTGATGGCGTCATTAACCACGGTTCGTTCACAAGCTCCCTGAGTTCGATGGTGCGACGGTGCGTCCATTGGCTGTGCCGGCTCGTCGCCACCACCAACCTATCATCGAAAAGGATATCAACGCTCACATCCTCCGCACCCACCAGGGGCTTCACGATGCGGGCAAGAATAAGATCGTGCTTCCGCTCCCGTAGTTGCGATAATTGAAGCGAGGCCAAGGGAAGATCATCGACATGCAGGATCACGCGTGGATGGGATTCAAGAAATCGCTCGATGATGGGAGCCAGGATCGCTGCCGATAAGGATTCGGGGCAGCCAACGCGCACCTCTCCGACCGTGGGATCGGCCAGGAACGCGATATCCCTTCGACTTTGTTTGAGTTCGTCGAACGCTGCGACGCTGCGTTTGAGCAGGGCTCCGCCATAGATCGTCGGTGGCGCGGGGCCGGCCATGCAGGATTTGCTCAGCGGGCAGATTGACCTGATGTTCGATCAAGCATCGAATTCGCTCCCGCACTGGCGCGCTGGTACGATCAAGGCTCTTGCCGTGACCTCAAAGACTCGCTTGGCTTCGGCGCCGGATATCCCGACAGTCGATGAGGCGGGATTGCCGGAATTTCATGTTTCTATTTGGCATGGCCTGTGGGTGCCAAAGAACACGCCGGGCTCCATCGTCCAGAAACTCAATTCCGCAGCCAAGGTTGCGCTCGCCACTCCCGCGATACGCCAGCGGCTCGCCGAGTTTGGGCAGGAGATACCGGCGCTTGAGCAGCAGACTCCAGAGGCGCTCGGCGCCTTCCAAAAGGCTGAGATCGAAAAGTGGTGGCCTGTAATCAGGGCAGCTGGTATTAGGCAAGAGTGAGTTCATCAGGACGGAACCTGCCAGTGGCCTGAGGTCCGAATTTTCGCCAGGCCGGTATTAAAGAGCGTGACTCCATTTCTCCTCGATCGCCCGGGCTTCGTCCCGCGACAGCGCCGAGGGCGGGGGGAATTTGCCGATCCAGGCAAACGGCCGGCAGGCGTCGATGATCGCCTTCGAATGCGAGGCGATGCCGGATCTCTTGCTCTGCGGCGGGATTCGCGGATCGAGCGCCGAGCTCCAGGCGTTGCGCACGATATCGATCTGCTCCGACGGCTCGCAGCGGGTTGCCACCGCCCACATCACGTCGGCGAGATTCGACGGATCGATGTCTTGATCAACGATGACGATCAGGCGTCCCATATAGCTGTTTGCTGCCGCGATCAGGCCTGCGCGTTTCGCGTGGCCGTCATAGCGCTGCTCGATCGCCACGACGGTCATGAGCTGTGCGACGTGCTGCCATACGCCGGAAATGTCGCTCACGCCGGCGGCTTCCAGGTTGCTCCAGATTCCGGCAGCACGCAGCGGCAGGCCGAAATGAAAGCGCGGCGGCTTCATCGGCGGCGAGCCGAGCAGGATCGGATCGCTGCGGTGGTGGACCGCGGTGACCACCATCACCGGGCAGGGCCGCTTGTCCGCGGCGTAGTAGCCGGTAAATTCGCCGAACGGTCCTTCAAGCAGGGTTTCGCGGCCGGGCGGCAACAGCTCGCCTTCGAGGATGATCTCCGCCCGCGCCGGCAGCGGCAGCCCGGTGACCGGCCCGACGAATGTTTCGATCGGCATTCCTTTGATGGCGCCGGCGAAATCGTATTCCGAGGCGCCGGCCGGCAGATATTCAAACCCGGCGACGAACAGGGCCGGGTCTTCCCCACTTACCACCGCGATCGGGCAGGCTTCTCCCTGGTCCCAATATTTGCGGGCGATGATGGCGCCGTGCCGCCCCTCGTGATCGAACTGGACGGTGACTTTGTTTCTATCCTGAAGCTGGACCCGATAGATCGACGCATTGATCCAACCCGCTTGCGGATCGCGCATGACGACGACCGAGCCCGAGCCGATGTAGGGGCCGCCATCGTTCTTGTGCCACCAGGGTGCCGGCAGCCGCGCCAGATCAACATCGCCGCGGGAAAATGAATTATCGAGCACCGGCACGTCATCAACAACTATCGGCTTGTGCGGCGCGAGCCCCTGCCGCTTCACCATCCAGGCCTTCAAAGCATCGAGCGGCCGCGAACCGGGATCGAGCCCAAGCGCCAGCGCTGCCCGCTGCGGGCTCACCGTCGCGTTGGTGAACACGCGAAATCCGGCGGGGTAGCCGTTGATGCGGTCGAACAGGAGGGCCGGGCATTGCGGCATTCCGGCCGCGACTTCGGTGATCCCGCCGATCTCGAAACAGGGATCGGCGCCGCTCACGCGGCGCAGCGCGCCGAGCTTTTCGACGTCGGCAATGAAATCGCGCAGGTCCCGATACATCAAGAATCCTCTCGCGCTGCAACCGTGATTGACCGAATATTGGGCAGCAAGGTCA
The DNA here is from genome assembly GCA_036557705.1 of Xanthobacteraceae bacterium. Lineage (GTDB taxonomy): Bacteria > Pseudomonadota > Alphaproteobacteria > Rhizobiales > Xanthobacteraceae > VAZQ01. The sequence goes on along the minus strand of DATBHB010000117.1, from coordinate 63,557 downwards.
AGGGTCAGATGGATAGCTTGCGCACACGGGACTCCCCGACCAGCCCACCCACAACCGGGCGGCCGTTACGGACCGGCGCGGAATATCTGCAATCCTTGCAGGACGGGCGGCAGGTGTTCGTCGACGGCGAGCGCGTCGCCGACGTGACGCGGCATGGCGCCTTCCGCGAAGCCGCGCGATCAGTGGCGCGGCTCTATGACATCGCGGCCGCCCCAGAGCACCGGGAACTGATGACGTTTCCATCGCCCACAACCGGTGCGCCGGTGCTGCGCGCCTATCAGATTCCGAGGACGCATGCCGACCTGCGCGCGCGCAGGCTGTTCTCGGAGAAATGGGCGGAAGCGACGTTCGGCCTGATGGGGCGCACGCCCGATCACGTAGCCGGCTTCTTCTGCGGCTATGCGGCGGTGCCGCGCGTTTTTGCAAGGGCCGGCCAAGCCTTCGCCGACAACGTGGTCGCGTTCTACGAATATCTGCGCGACAACCATCTTTATCCGAGCTACGCGATCGTGCCGCCGCAGATCGACCGCAGCAAACCGGCGCACAAGCAGCGCGATCCCACGCTCCATGCCGGCGTGGTGAAGGAACGCGACGACGGCATCGTGATTGCCGGCGCCCAGCAGCTCGCCACCGCGGCGGTTCTCTCCGATTACATTCAGCTCAGCTGCATCCATCCGTTGCAGCCGGGCGACGAGAATTATGCCAATTGCCTCGCGGTCCCGGTCAACGCGCCGGGGCTCAAGCTTTATCCGCGCCGCCCGTTTGCGGTGCAGGCCGCGAACGCCTTCGACTACCCGTTGACGAGCCGGTTCGATGAATCCGACAGCCTCGTGGTGTTCGACAACGTCTTTGTCCCGTGGGAGCTCGTCTTCATCTACCGCAATATCGAAGCCTGTCGGGATCAGTGGTGGAAGACGCCCGCCCATCTCTATGGCAATCATCAGGCGCAGGTGCGCTATGCGACCAAGCTTCGCTTTATGATCGGTCTTGCCAAGCGCATGAATGAGATGACCGGCCACGACGCGAACCCGGCCGTACAAATCGTCATGGGCGAGCTTGCGTCGCTCGTATCGATCGTCGAATCGATGCTGCTCGCCCAGGAGAGCGCCGCCACGATCGAGGACGGCGTGTTGTGGCCTTCGCGCACCGCGCTCTATTCGGTGATGGCGCTGCAATCGGAGTTCAACGGGCGAATGCTGGAGACCATCCGCGAGCTTGTCGGCTCAGGCGTCATCACATTGCCTTCGTCTCAGCGCGATTTCGATAAGAAGGAGATCGCACGCGATATCGACCGCTACATGGGCTCGGCCTCGTCCGACGCCAAGCACCGCGTGGCGCTGATGCGGCTCGCCTGGGATTTCATCGGTACCGAATTCGGCAGTCGCCATCAGCAGTATGAAAAGTTCTATGGCGGCGCGCCTTTCGTAGTGAAGCAAAATGTCTACCGCAGCTACGACTTCAAGCGCGCCACCGATCTGGTCGACGCCGCGCTGAACCTTCCGCCGGTCGAGGATGCGTCATAGCGTCGTAGGGTGGGCAAAAGGCGCCCCGCAACCCTCGAAGGCGGGAACGGGCTATTGCGCGCCTTTTGCCCACGCGGTCGCGACTCGCAGAAGTCGACCGCGTGGGCAAAATCGCGGGTGGACCGTTCGCGTTGAAATGCGGTGGACGCGATTTTGCCCACCCTACAAAGCTGTAGCTAATGACGAGGAAAGGAAATCTCCCATGCGGTCCTTCCAACGCACAGTCGCGCTCGCGGTGTGCTGCGCCGTCTGCCTGAGTGCCGTCGCGGCTGCCTTGGCGCAGACACCCGAACAGTTCTACCGAGGCAAGTCGATCGATCTCGTCATCGGGTATCCAACCGGCGGCAGCAATGACTTCTACTCGCGGCTGCTTGCGCGCCATCTCGGTAATCACATTCCCGGGCATCCCGCCGTGGTACCCAGGAACACGCCCGGCGCCGGCAGTTTCCTCGCCCTCAATCAGGTCTTCAACGTTGCGCCGAAGGACGGCACCGTCATTGCGCTTGGCGCTCCGACCGCGGCGCTCGACGAGAAGCTCGGTACTCAGGGGGTACGCTTCAAGACCGCGGAAATGAACTGGGTCGGACGCATCGATTCGGCAACCAACATCGTGTTCACCTGGAAGACCTCGAAGGTGAAAACTTTCGCCGACGCACAGAAATACCAAGTCACCCTGGCCGGGACAGGAGTCGGCTCCACGGTGTCGATCTATCCCACGGTCATGAACAATGTGTTCGGCACAAAGTTCAAGCTGGTCATGGGCTATCGCGGCTCGAACGAAGCAATGCTCGCGGTCGAGCGCGGCGAAACCGAAGGCCATTCAACGGCGTGGACCGCCGTCAAGGTCGCGCATCCCGACTGGATCCGCGACAAGGACATCTCTGTGCTCGTGCAGTTCGGCCTCAAGCGGCACCCGGAACTTCCCGACATTCCCACCGCGGTCGAGCTTGCGCGCAACGACGAGGAGCGAAAGGTGGTCAGCGCCATCATGGCCGCCGCCGAAATCGGGGCTGCCTTCTTCACCACGCCGCGCGTTCCGGCGGATCGCCTGCTGGCGCTGCGTCGCGCTTTCGACGAGACCATGAAGGATCCCGGGTTTCTCGACGAGGCGATGCGGAGCAATATTGCGGTCGGGCCGATGCCGGGCGAAGAGCTGCAGAAGCTCATCACCGACGTAAGCCGCCTTCCGCCAGACCTGTTGACGAAGGTTCGCGCGGCGTACGGGGCGCATTAGCAAACGGGTTTGGCTCTGACAGGGCCATCACCCTGAGGCGCGAGCATGCAGCCAGCAAAACGCGCGTTCACGCGCGTCTTTGACGCGCTATGGCTGCATGCGAGCCTCGAAGCATGACAGCGACCCCCGGGCCGCCATCCTTCGAGGCCCGCGCGTGAAGGACGCGCGGGCACCTCAGGGCGGCGGCATCGAGAATCGCGCGCTAACTACGCCACCTTGCGTTCCTGCGCGAGGCCATCGAGATGCGCGAGCACGTCCTCGATGTGCATCACGTCGGCATACTTGTGATGGAGGTCGAACAGGTTGACCTTGTGATTGATCATCGCACGGTCATAGGTGCATTCCTCGACCACGACGTTGTGGAATCCGTAGGAATAGGCATCGACCGTCGAGGCGCGCACGCATCCGGAGGTGCTCTCGCCGCAGATGATGAGGCTGTAGATTCGCTTCTGCTGGAGATGCGCAATAAGCGGCGTGCCGAAAAAGGCGGACGCCCGCTCCTTGTAGATCACCAGCTCGCCCGCTTGTGGCGCCAGTTCCGCCTTGATGTCGTAGATGTCGTCCGCCATCCGGCCGAGATTGCGGTTGGTGGACTGGACGCCGCCGGTATCGACATGCCGCGTCGTGTAGATGACCGGAATGCCGGCCCGGCGCGCCGCCGCGAACAGTCTTTGGGTCGGCGCGATCGCTCTCCAGGCATTTTCTCCGCACGAGCCGGAGAACCCACGGTCCACCTCTTTGACCGGCCGATCGCCGCCCAGATACGCCTTATTGTAGAGGTCGATCGCCAGCACCGCCGGATTCTCTCCGACATAGGTCCGGCGGCGATAGGCCTGGTAAATCTCGATTGTTTCGGGGTCGATGAGGTCTTTCCAGCAATGGTCTTCGAAATCGCGGGCCATGGTCGGTTCCTGTGGTTGTGGTGGCAAACGATACGCCAATCGCCCGCTTTATGTATACCGAGAAAGTCATGCCCAATTAGAAAAGAGGGCCGCCTTTACGGGATGCCGTCTGCATTTTAGAATTGCGGCGAATTTCCCCGGAAACCGCCACAGCGAGGCGGGCAGGAGAGCTTTGGCCATGCATATTATCGACTCGCATTTCCATTGGTGGCCGCGCGCGGTGCTCGACCGGTTCTGCCGGCGCAAGTCCCTGCCGCGCGCCGTCGCCGACGAGAAGGGCGGCTACGCCTGCCTGCGGGAGGAAAATGTCGATTACGTCCTCCATCCCTGGGCCGAGTGGTTCGATCTCGACAAGCAGTTCGAGCACATGGACCGCCTCGGGCACCAGGTCGACGTCGTGTGCTCGATCGGGCCGCTCTCCGTCTTTTTCTCCGAGCTGCCGGTCGAGGAGGGGCGGGACTTTGCCATCCAATGGAACGAGGAGATGGCGGGTGTACAGCGAAAATATCCCGGTCGGTTATGGGCGAGCGCGGCAGTGCCGCTCGTCGATACCCGGATCGCGATCGAGGTGGTGGACGACGCCGTCACCCGGCTCGGCCTCATGGGCGTCAACCTGCCGGGCAGCATCGGCAGCGATCCGCGCATCGATGCCGAGCGGCTCGAGCCGTTCTACGCCCACGTGGAGAAGCTCGGCCTGCCGCTCTTCCTGCATCCGACCGACGCGGTTTTTGCCGACATGCTCGACGGCTATGACGGCGCGCTGCACCTCTCTCTCGGCCGCGTGGTCGAGGTCAGCGTGGCTGCCATGCGGCTTGTTCTGTCAGGTGTCATGGAGCGCCATCCTGGTCTCAAACTGGTGATGTCCCACACCGGCGGCGCGCTTCCCTACCAGTCCGGGCGGATGGACAAGAACTCGGGCCGGGCGAAGCTGCCGCAGCCTCCGAGCACCTATCTCAAGCGCATGTACACCGACACGGTCTCTCCGCACGCTGCAGGACTCAAGTTCGTCATCGAGTACTACGGCATCGATCACGTCATGTACGGCACCGACTATCCGTGCTGGGATCCGGCGACGGCGCTGAAACTGCTTGGCGAGATCGGCCTCTCGAAAGCGGACCAGGAGAAACTCTTCTATACCAACGCGCGGCGGATTCTCGGGCTGCGCGATCCGGCGCCGGCGAAAGAGCCAGCCCGAGAGACTGCCCTGGCGTAGGCCGCCCGGTAGGGTGGGCAAAGGCGCGACGCGCCTTGCGCGTGCGCCGTGCCCACGCGTTCGCGCGTGATCGGTCCGTGGGCACGGCTCGCGCAAAGCGCTCGCCTTTGCCCACCCTACGGAACTGCGCGCCAACGCGCGCATATCCGGGGCGAAAGGAGCTTCGCATGGCTGTAATCATCGAGCAGGAGGTCGCGCCCGATACCATCGAGGCAACGCTTAATTACCTCCTTGATACCGGCGAGACGCCGTGGACCTATTCGGGCGGGCCGGGCTCGACCATCGTGCGCTCGGGCGGCACGGCAGACCCGCGCAAGGTCGCCATTCACAATGGTCGCCCGCATCCGGCCGAATTCACTCTCGATAGTCACGGCTTTCGCTTCGTCCGTCACGATACGAACGTTCGCGAGTTCCTCGACGAAGACGAATTACGCCAAGTCTATTACCCCGAAATGGAAGCCCTGGTGAAGGCGGAGTCCGGCGCTTCCCGGGTAGTAATCTTCGACCACACGCTGCGCACGGCGGATGATGCGGCGCGCGAGGCGCGCAAGATCCGCGAGCCAGTCCGTCGGGTTCACAATGACTACACCGAATGGTCGGCGCCGCAACGCGTGCGCGATCTTCTGCCCGATGAGGCGGACGAGCTCCTTAGCCGCCGCTTCGCGATCGTGCAGGTGTGGCGGCCGATCCGGCATCCGGTCGAGAGCTTCCCGCTCGCGATCTGCGATGCCCGCAGCGTTTCGCCGAAGGATTTCGTCATCTCCGAGCGGCGCTATCCGAACCGCGTCGGCCAGACCTACGCGATCAAATACAGCCCGCGGCATCGCTGGTACTGGTTCCCGCGCATGCGGCGCGGGGAGGCGCTCGTCTTCAAGGTCTACGATTCGCTCACCGACGGCCGTGCCCGCTGGACTGCGCACACCGCTTTCGACGACCCGACCGCACCTGCCAACGCGCGCCCGCGCGAGAGCATCGAGATCCGCACTCTGGCGTTCTTCTGATCCAGACGTAGCCGGATTGGAGCTTGCGCCGAAAGCGCAAGCAGAAATCCGGGTCGCCACACGCTGGTTCCCCGGATTGCGTGATCGCGCTCCAAACGGGCAATCGGTTTGACAAAGATGTCGGCGCGACCACGCAATCCGGGCTACGAGACATTGCCAACCGCGAGTGTTATTTTGGGCTCATCGTACCGGAGGGATCGATGCCACGTATGATCAGCACCATTACGGCCCTGGCGCTCGCGGCCCTTGGAACGGCCGCTGCCGCGCAGGATTGGCCGACGCGGCCGATCACGATGATCGTCCCCTTTGCGCCCGGGGGCGGCTCCGACGTGGTCGCGCGCATGATCGCCCCGCGCCTTGGCGAGGTTTTGGGCCAGCAGGTCGTGATCGAGAACATCGGCGGCTCGGGCGGCATGATCGGTACGTACAAGGTCGCGCGCGCGGCGCCCGATGGCTACGAGCTTGGCTTTGCCGTGACCGGCACGCTTGCCCAGAATCAGTCGCTTTACAAAAAGCCGCTCTACGACGGCGCAACCGACTTCGCTCCGATCGGGCTGATTGCGGACGCCTCCTACATCCTGATCACCCGCCCGGATTTCCCGGCCGCAAATCTCCAGGAGTTCATCGCCTACGCCAAGGCGAACCGCACGAAAATGCAGTTCGGCTCGGCCGGCGCCGGCTCCGGCACGCACATCACTTGCTTGCTGCTCAATTCCGCGATCGGCGTCGAGGTCACGCATGTCCCCTATCGCAGCACGGCGCAAGGCATGCCGGACCTCTTGGCCGGGCGCATCGATTACATCTGCGAACCGGTGCAGACTGCCTTGCCATTAATCGAGCACAAATCCGTCAAGGCGCTCGCTACGCTTACTCGCGAGCGTTCGCCGGTGCTCCCGAACCTGCCCACCGCGCATGAACAGGGTGTCACCGATTTCGACGCACCGCTCTGGTTCGCTCTCTTCCTTCCCAAGGACACTCCGGAGGTAATCGTGCGGCGCTTTAACAGCGCGCTTGGCCAAACCCTCGACACCCCCGACGTGCGGCGCCGTCTCGAGAGCACGGGGCTGCGTATCGCGCCGCCGGAGCGCCGCAGCCCGGAATATCTCGCCAGGTTTGTTGCAAGCGAGATCACGAAATGGGCCGCTCCGATCAAGGCGAGCGGCGTGTCGATGGATTGAAGCGAAGCCACGACGCCATTTCGGACCCGCCGTCTGGGTCATACGCCTAGGAGGAACCATGAAACCGACAACTTGTATCGCTGTCTGTGCAGCCCTGCTGGCGACCGCCCAGGCCGCGCAGGCGCGTGTCACTACAATCAAGATTACGAGGATCGAGTCCCCGACCTTCGAGGGACGCTCGTTCGGGGATGTGGGCCGATATGAAAAGCTCCTCGGCCGCCTGAGCGGCGAACTCGATCCTGCCGATCCGCATAATTCGATCATTACCGACATCACCCTCGCGCCACGCAACGCGCGAGGCAGAGTGCAATATGAAACCGACATCATGATCCTGCGGCCGCTTGATCCGTCGAAGGGCAATCATAAGGTCTGGTACGAGATCACTAATCGCGGCTCGATTCCTTCATTCCATCAATTCAACGACGCCCGCAGCGGGGGCAATGACCCGAGCAAGGCGGCCGATTCAGGCAACGGTTTCCTGATGCGGCAGGGCTACGTCATCGTGACCAGTGGCTGGGACATCAGTGCGCCGCCCGGCGACAGCCGCTTCACGATCAAGGCGCCGGTCGCAGTCAATCCGGACGGCTCGCCGATCGTCGGTCCCGCCATGGAGGAATTCGTCATTGACGCCGGCGACATTACCAGCAGACGTTTGAGCTATCCGCCCGCGACACTCGACAGATCGCAGGCGCGCCTGACCAAACGCGTGCGCGTCGAGGACGAGCCCGCGCCGGTTGAAGGATGGGACTATGCAAACCCCGCCGGTACCGCCATCAAGCTCGCTGCCGATAAGCCATTCGAGCAAGGCACACTTTACGAGTTTTTCTATCCGGCAAAGAATCCGGTGGTTGCCGGAATTGGATTTGCCGCGGTGCGGGATTTTGCATCGTTCCTGCGCCATGCGGCTCACGATGATGACGGGAATGATAATCCAGCCGGCGGCCAGGTAACGGCGGTCTACACCGGCTGCGTTTCGCAACCCTGCCGCATGATGCATGACTTCGTCTGGCTCGGCTTCAATGCCGACGAGAGCGGAAATAAGGTCATCGACGGCATCGTCAACTGGATCGGCGGCGCGACCGGGATTTTCATGAATTACCGCTTCGCGCAGCCGTTCCGGACGCAGCGCCAGCACATCGCTCGCTGGTACCCGGAATTCCAGTTCCCGTTCACCAACCAGATTGTGCACGACCCGATCACCGGCAAGAGCGACGGGCGGCTCGCACGCTGCCTCTCGACCGAGACCTGTCCGAAAATCTTCGAGGTCAACTCTGCCAACGAATATTGGTCGAAAGACATGGCTGCCGGCTTGGTGGACCCGAAAGGTAACGATTACACCGACGAGCCGGCAAATGTGCGCTCCTATTTCATGGCGAGCCTTCCGCATCAGGGCGGTTTCGGCGGCACTGCGCGCGGCATCTGCCAGCAGAACCGCAATCCGCTGGTCGCAAATCCAGTGCTGCGCGCGCTTCTTGTCGCCATGGACAACTGGGTGAGCACCGGGACCGAGCCTCCGGCAAGCCGCGTGCCTCATGTTGCTGACGGCACATTAGTGACGCCGTTGCCGCAGAGCCAAGAAGGCTTCCCGAATATTCCGGGCGTCAAATATACCGGGCGCATGCACACCGGCGATCTGTTCGATTTCGGGCCGAAATTCGACGTCGGAATCCTCAGCGTCCTTCCGCCGCACCGGCTCGGCACGCCTTATCCGGCTCTGGTTCCCAAGACGGACGCTGACGGCAATGACGTTGCCGGAATCCGCTTGCCTGAAGTCGCGGTTCCGGTTGCGACCTATGCGGGCTGGAATCTGCGCGCGCTTCCGCCCGGCGGCGATGAGGGCTGCGATGCTGCCGGGCAGATGATCGCCTTCGCCAAGGACAAGGCCGAACGCGTCGCCTCCGGCGACCCGCGCCCCTCGATAGAGGAGCGCTATCCTGGCCACATCGATTATGTGAACAGGGTCACCGCTGCGGCCGAGGCACTCGTGCGTGATCGCCTGCTCCTCGATGAGGACGTCGCAGCCTATGTGAGGAAGGCACAGAACGCGCCGGTCGGGAATTAGACGTGACTGCATGACGATGGATGCGCTCGATCCGGCGCAGCAGAGGGCGGCAGCCGGAACGGCAAGCATTGCGCTCGTTCTCGCCGGTCCCGGTTCGGGTAAAACCACGACGCTCGCGGCGCGCTTCGTGCATCTGGTGCGCCACGGAGTCGATCGCAGGCGCATCCTGGCGCTGACCTTTACCCGGAAAGCTGCGGATGAAATGAAAAGCCGCATCGCGGCGGCGCTTGCGATTGCATCGGCTGGCGAATTGAGCGTCGCCACGTTTCACGGATTCGCGTTCCGGCATCTGCGCCGCAATCCGCAACTTGCCGGCCTTGGCGAACGGTTCCAGCTTTGGGATACGCCCCAGCAGCGCCACGTCTTCAGCTCGCGCAAGATGTGGTGGAACGAGGAAGACGACATCCTCGACATCATTGGCGGCGCCAAGGAACGCCTTCTCGATGCGGCGGGGTTTGCTGCGGAGATCGATACCGACGAGGAGGTGCTCCGGCTCGCCATCGAATTCTTCCGCGTCTACGAAGAGGCTCTCCGCGATGCCGGCGCTATCGACTTCGCCGACATCGTGCCGTTCCTGGTCCGCGCGATGGACCGCCATCCCGGATACGCCGCGGCGATCACCGGCGCGTACGATCATGTCCTTGTCGACGAGTATCAGGACATCAATCCCGGGCAGGTAAACCTGATCGATCGGTTTGTGGCTGCGGGGGTCAAGCTCTGGGCGGTCGGCGATGACGACCAGACCCTCTATGCATTCCGGGCTGCGGATGTGCGATTCATTGTGGACTTCCCGCGAAAATATCGCGACGTCGAAGTTCATACGATCGGCCGCAATTACCGCTCAGGGGTAGAGATCGTGGCGGCGGCCAATCGGCTAATCGTGCAGAACCGGGAGCGCTGCAAGAAGGACTGTAAACCAGTTACCGACGAACTTGGCGAACTGGTCATTCGCGGATATCGGACCGCAGAGATCGAGGCCCGGCAAGTCGCCAGGGCAGTAGCAACCCTCATTGGGCGCGGGCAGTCGCCGCGAGAAATTGCGGTGCTTTATCGCACCGGGACCGCCGGTCTCGGCATGCAGCCGGGGCTCCAGGCGCTGAACATTCCCTATGAAGTCCGCGGTGCCGGCGATCTGTGGCAGAGCGTGGCCGCGCGTCTCGTGGTGGGCGCACTGCTTTATCTGCGCGAGGGAGAATCCGTCGAGGCGATGAGCCGCATGGGGAGCGGCCGGCGCTCCGATATCGTTCGCAGCAAGCTTGATCCGGCGCGCGCCGGCGGAAAATTGAGTTTTCAGGCCGCGTGCCGGCTGGTTCGCGACACGGTCGCGGGAGCGGTGCCGGCGCGGGCGTCCGATCGAGATCGGGGAGAGTGGGTCGCTATCGTCGATGCGATCATTGCGCTGGCATCATCCTGCCAATCCGTGGACGAGCTCGTCGCGAAGGTCGCTCAGCAGTCGGCTTCTGTGCAGCGGGCGCCGGAGAATGCCGTCGTTCTCTCGACCATCCACTCGGCCAAAGGACTTGAGTGGGACACCGTTTTTATTGTCGGAATGGAGCAAGGCGTGCTGCCCCACGCCAATAACGAGGACGTCGAGGAGGAGCGCCGGGTGGCTTACGTGGCCCTCACCAGGGCGAAGCGGCGCATCGGCCTGACGTTTGCGAACCGGCGCTTTGGGCAGCCTTCCACACCATCCCAGTTCCTTGACGAGATAGCCGGAGTTGGAAGGCGCCACTGCGTCTGGACCAATCCACAGCAGCGCGGTTCTGACGAATACCTGCCGCTCCTCTCCGACGCCGAGCGGCGGCGGCTGCGCAATCGCGCGCAACCGCAGCACGCACGCCGGGAACTGCCGCGCAATTTTGGCGGCGGCTCGGATGGGCGTCGCGCGGCGCTCCCGGATAGCGGACAGGCTCGCTTGGCCAGAAATACGTACGATGGAAAACCAGCACGTCATGGACTGCCTTGGGCTCGCGACGAAGACGATCGGCTGCGGGCGGCATTCGACGCAGGGGACGCAATTGCGGCAATTGCCGCAGCGCATCAGCGCAAAATTTCCGCGATCACGGCGCGCCTGATCCGCCTCGGGCTCATCACCGAAGACGGCATCGTCCAGAGCGGATGATTTCACTGCGTCGGAACTTCGTAGGGCGGGCAAACGCGCCGCCCGAAGGCTCGCGCCACGCGCGGCTGTTGCGCGCGTTTGCCCACGCGGTCCCAAATCGCGGGCATCCACCGCGCGGGCAAAATCCTCGTTCGCATATCTACCTGCGGATAGGACGGTGAACGCGATTTTGCCCACCTACGAAGTCTTCACGCTAGCTTCAGCTGCTACCCGAACTCTCAGCCAACGAATGCTTCGGCGCCGGCCTTTGCGACCGGCTCGTCGTCATGGTCGATCCCGGAAACGCCGAAGCCGCCGATGCATTCGTCCTCGAAAACGACCGGAATGCCGCCAGGCACGCCGAGGCAGTTCGGAACCATGAGGAAGCCCGGCCGCTCCTTCACGCGCGTCGCAAAGGCAGAACTCGGCCGGCCCCGCAATGCCGCGGTGCGGGCCTTGAGCGTCGCCATCTTGACCGTGTTGGCGCCGTTGCGATCGGGCCGCTCCAGGTAGAGGAGGTGACCCCCGGCATCCACCACCGCGATCGTCGGCTCGCGCTTGATCTTGGCGCTGTATTCCTTGCTGGCGGCGACCATCTTGATAACGTCTTCGGTGGTCAGGCATGGCTTGCGACGCATGTTCTCCTTCTCCTGAAATGGCTGAATGGAACGCGCGTTCACTTCCACCGCACCGGACCGGGGTCAAGGACCGGCTCTGGTCTGCATATCCCGAACGCTGCAAAAACCGCGTAAATTTCTCATTTTTCCGGCGCGAAACGCTTTTTGATGCCGCCAAATCCGCTGGAAACAGATGGGCCCGGACGAGGCAGGCCACAGGACCGCCCGATTCTATCGCCGAACGCTACTTTTGGGCGCACAAAAATCTATTCACCAAATCAACTACTTGCATGTGTCGAGTCGATTTCACGATCCAGCAGCCCGAAACGACCGCCAGTATTCAACCGTCGAGGGGAATAATACTGGCGTGAAAATATTATAAACGGCGCATAAATATCCTTGCTTTTTACCGGCCGCTCGTGTGTCATGGGGGCTTGGCTTGATCTCCTGATCGAGGCCTCATCGACAGTCAAGGAGGATACGAATGCGTCATCTCACTCTCGCCGCCGCAACCCTCGCAGCTCTGGCTTTGGCCAGCACCGCCTATGCGGATTCCAATTACGGCCCGCGGCAGCAAGGCAATAAGTGCTTCGTTCACCAGAACGGCAATTCGCTCGGCTATTGGGGGCCTTGCAAGAAGCCTGAGCAGAGCGCGGCCCGCACCAGCGCTCCGGCGACCGCGAATAACACTGGCACCCGCAGGAGATAGATCGGATCTTCCTGTCCGGTTGGTGGCCCCGCGCTGGGATCAGCGCGGGGCCTGTTTCTTTTTGGCTGGCCGCCCCGTATAGAAACGATATAACCAGCGTAAATACTATATAACTTTTTTTGATTTTTATTTTGTTAAACAAACGCAAGCGAAAGTCGCGTAAACTGCCGGTAAACACGAAATAAATTCTCTTGCCTTTTACGCGTATTCCTCGTGTGATTTGAGGTCTTCGCTTCCGGATCGAAGCCCACCGACTACGCACAAGGAGAAGGAAATGCGGTACCTCACTCTCGCCGCCGCCCTAGCGGGGCTTGTTTTCGCGATGTCAAGCGCTCATGCGGATAACTATTACGGGCCGCGCCAAAACGGTAATCAGTGTTACGTCCATCAGGTCGGCGAGTTTGGCTATTGGGCCCCTTGCAAGTCGGGCCATGGCGCCCAGGCGGCGCGATCCACCAATAGCAACGCCAAGATCGCCGCCAAAAAGCGCTAGCTTGAGATTTCAGCCAAGTTTGCCAGGCCCCGCACCTTCGGGTGCGGGGCCTTTGTTGTTTTCGGGCGCAGCTGCCATTGAGTTTTCGCATCCGATTTGCGTAGCGTGGTAATTGAAGGCCGTCCTGTTTTAATGCCGTCGCCGCAGGCCATCCATGGCTGATGACACGCCCATCGAGGTTGATCTCCTCGGCCCCGATCTCCTTTCCAATCCGCTCCTGAACAAGGGAACCGCGTTCACCGAAAGCGAGCGCGACGTTTTTCATCTGCACGGCTTCCTGCCGCCGCACATCGGCACTCTGGAGGACCAGATCAGCCGCCGGCTTGCGGCATTCCGGCGACTGGGAACGAATTTCGAGCGCTACGTTTTCCTCCGCGGACTGCAGGACAACAACGAGACCCTGTTCTACGGCCTGATCACGCAGCACCTCGCCGAGATGCTGCCGATCGTTTACACGCCGACGGTCGGCGAAGGCTGCCAGCGCTACAGCCAGTTCTGGGCGCGGCCACGCGGCATTTTTCTGAGTTGGCCGCAACGCGAACGGATCAGCCAGATTCTGTCCCATCCGCGGTTCGACCAAATCGAGGCAATCGTCGTCAGCGACGGCGAGCGCATCCTCGGCCTCGGCGACCAGGGCGCCGGCGGCATGGGGATTCCCATCGGCAAGCTCGCGCTTTACACCGCCTGTGCCGGGCTCCACCCGGCAACGACGCTTCCGGTCGTGCTGGATACCGGGACGAACAACCCGGAACGGATCGCCGACCCGATCTATATCGGATGGCGGCACGATCGCATCCGTGACCGCGATTACGATGATTTCGTCGAAATCTTCGTGGCCGCGGTCGAGGCGCGCTGGCCGCGGGTGCTGCTGCAATGGGAGGATTTTGCTCGCGCCAACGCCGGTACCCTTTTGGCGCGCTATCGCGACCGGCTCTGCACGTTCAACGACGACATCCAGGGCACAGCCGCCGTCGCCGCAGGCACGCTGCTCGCGGCCGTGCATGTCACGGGCGTTCCGCTGCGCGAGCAGCGCATAGCGCTGGTTGGCGCGGGCTCTGCTGGCCGCGGCATCGGCACTCTCATTCTGCACCAGATGGTCGACGACGGATTATCAGAAAAGGATGCGAGAGGGCAGTTCTTCGCCATCGATCGCGACGGTCTGATCGTCCGGGGAATGCCTGGGATTCTCGATTTTCAGCAGCCGTTCGCACAGCCCCCCGATGCGGTCTCCGGTTGGCAGTTCGAACATCCGGGCCGGATCGGGCTTCATGACGTGGTAATGAATGCGCGACCGACCGTGCTCATCGGGGTGAGCGGGCAGGCCGGTATTTTCAGCGAAAGAACCGTGCGGGCGATGGCGGATGCCGTCGCGCGGCCGGTGATTTTCCCCCTGTCCAATCCGGTCTCGCGCAGCGAGGCGACGCCGCAGGACCTCGACGCCTGGACCGGCGGCCGTGCCGTCATCGGAACCGGGAGCCCTTTTCCGCCGATCGTGCGCAACGGCAAGCCGTTCACGGTCGATCAGCCCAACAACGCCTACATCTTTCCGGGGGTCGGTCTCGGCGTGATCGCCGTGCGTGCGCGCCGCGTGAGCGAAGGCATGTTCAAGGCCGCCGCCCGGGCGCTTGCCGATCTCTCGCCGGTACGGCTTGATCCCGCGGCCAATCTGCTTCCGCCGGTCCAGGATCTGCGCCGGGTCGCGGTAGCCGTCGCACGGGCGGTTGCGCGGCAAGCCCGCGATGAAGGGCTTTGCCGCGACCACGACGACGCGACCATCGATCGCCGGATTGCCGCCAAGATGTGGACCCCCGTATACCGGCCATATCGGCGCAGAGGAGAGAGAGCTTCGTAGGATGGGCAAAAGGCGCCCCGAGACCTTGAATGGAGCGAACAAGCTCGTGCGCGCCTTTTGCCCACACGGTGCGATTCGAAGAGGCCGACCGCGTGGGCAAAATCGGCTGGGTCTTTCGTGTTGAAATGCCGCGGACGCGATTTTGCCCACCCTACGAAGCCGAAGCCCGGACAGAACACCGAACATGACGGCCGACGCAGAGGTCCGTTCGCAGAATATCCCACGCGTGCTCGCAGCGGGATCGGAGGCGCGCATGCTGCGCAGCCTCATCATTGTGGCGGGCTTCTGCTGGGCGGTGCTGTTTATCGTCCTCGGGCTTGGCTACCAGTTGCAGATGTACGGCGACGGTTCGCTGTTTTCCTACTCGGTTGCCGCCGAAAATGCGTGGGCATTCCATTGGCACAACATTTCAGGCCGCGTTTTCACGTTTCTTTTCACGCTCCTGCCCGCCGAGACCTTTGTTGGACTGACGAAGGATGCCGAAGGCGGAATCGTCCTTTATGGATTGCTGTTCTTCACGGCACCGCTCATCGGGCTCCTCGCGACGTTTGCAGCCGACCGCTCGAAGGGGCGCATCATCTTCTTGTATGCGTGCCTTTCGACCGCCTGCCTCTGCCCGCTGGTGTTCGGCTTCCCGACAGAAATGTGGATGGCGCATGCCCTGTTCTGGCCCACACTCGCGCTCTGCCATTATGGCCGCGGCGGCATTGCGGGCACGGCTCTGGTATTCCTGATGCTGCTTGCGCTCGTGCTTACGCATGAAGCCGCGGTGGTGCTCGCGCTCGCCATTATGGCCACGCTGGCGCTCCGTGGATGGCGCGACGCTCGGTTTGGCCGCGCCGCCGGCGCCCTTCTGGCCAGCATCGCGATCTGGGGGCTGGTCAAGCTCGCAATCCCCCCCGACGATTATTTCGCCGGTGTGTTCATGAGGTCGGCGCTGGCCTTCTTCGATCCTACGATGTTTGAAAGCAACGTGCTCCTGCTCCTCATCGGGGCACTCGTGGGTTACGGGATCGCACTCGTCGTTTTGTTGCGGCTGGCTCCGGAAAGAGCCCATATCTACGCCGCGACCTTGGTGGCGCTGGCGCTTGCCGTCTATTGGATGTGGTTCGATCATGCGCTCCACGCCGACCACAGATATTACCTGCGCACTGTGCTTCTGCTTGTAACGCCCGTTTTGGGCGCCGTGGCCGCTGTGCATGCGCTCTGGGCCGACGGCGAACTCGCGCCGATAATGGCGAGCTACTTCGTTAAGGCGGAACCCCCTCACCCCAACCCTCTCCCCTCCGGGGAGAGGGAGCATACCGCGCTCGCGGCAGCAGTTTGCACCAATCTCGACGATCCGATCCGAGGAAAAAAAGCGCTAAAGCTTCCCCTCTGGTCGCGACTCGGAGAAAATCATGCTGCCGCAGGCAACATGATTAGAGCCGCCGCTCCCGCACTCGCTCTGGTGTTGCTGGTGCACGCGGTCGAGACGGCAAAATTTGTGCAGGCCTGGTCTTCCTACAAGGCCGCGGTCCGCGCGCTTGCGACCGGCACGGCTTCCGATCCGGAGCTTGGAGACCCACGCTTTGTGTCAGCGGATCGGATCGGCGCGACGCTCAACCGGCTCTCCTGGAATTCGACGACGCTTTATCTCTCGGTGCTGCTTGCGCCCGGCTTTGCCCCTTCGCGGCTGGTGATCGATCCGATGGGTAATTATTTCTGGCTTACCTGCCGAACGGCGACGGCGAACGAAGAAGCTGACCGCGCGGTTCCGGTCGAGACGCGCCGGCTCCTGCGCATCCATGCCTGCCAGCACCGGCAGTAGTGAGACTCCAGTTTGTAGGGTGGGCAAAATCGCGTCCGCAAGCCCGCCACACGCGATACCGCAGACGCGATTTTGCCCACGCTGTCGGCTTCTACGACTCACGACCGCGTGGGCACGGCAATAATGAGACCGCAGTTTTGTAGGGTGGGCAAAATCGCGTCCGTTGCATTTCAACACGAATGGCCTCGCCGCGATTTTGGCCACGCGGTCCACCTCTCCGAATCGCACCGCGTGGGCAAAGGCGCGCACTGACGTCTTTGCTACATTCAAGGATTGGGGGCGCCTTTTGCCCACCCTACGGGATGGAGTCCACCGGCGAAATTACTCCGCGGCGGCCGCCGCGGCAGTCTCGCGCAAGGTGAAGTGATCTTCCTTGCGACTCATTTCGAGGTGGCGCCGGTGCAGCGCGGCCAATGTCGAGCGATGCCCGATCGACACAACCGTCGTATGAGGCAGCCGTTGCGCCAATACGGCGTAGAGGTCCGCCTCCAGCTTCTCCTCTACGGCCGAGGTCGATTCGTCGAGGAACAGCCAAGTGGGCCGCATCAGCAAGGCTCGCGCCAGCGCCAGCCGCTGCTGCTCGCCGCTGGAGAGGCGCTGCGACCAGGCGTCCTCGGAATCGAGTTGCTCGACCAGGTGCCCGAGGTGCGCGTCGACAAGCGCGGCGCGAATCTCGTCATCTTTGTAGGTCCCAGGTACCGCCGGATAGGTAACGGCAGCGCGCAGACTTCCAATCGGGAAATACGGTTTCGGCGGCACCACCATGATGCCGACGCCCTCGGGCCGCCGGATGCGGCCGTGGCCATAGGGCCAAATTCCCGAAATCGCACGGAATAACGTTGATTTGCCGGATCCGGAGGGCCCCGACAGCACGACGCTTTCGCCGCCGGCAAGCTTCAGATGCGTTGTCTCGACGACACGCTTGCCGCCGGGAAGGAAGAGATCGAGGTCGTCGAGGTCAATTGCATTTCCGCCAGCGGCACTCGCAACGCGGCTCGGTCCGGCATCGCTGAGGGCCTGCGCCTCATCGATTGCTGCATCGAACGAGTTGAGACGATCGACCACCGATTTGAAGCCGGCAAGGTAGGTATAATAATTGACAAAGAAGGTAAGCGAAGTAGACACCTGCCCGAAAGCTTGGGCGGTTTGCGTCATTACGCCAAGCTCTATCTTACGGGCAAAATAGAACGGCGCGGTAAAGATGAAGGGAATGATCGGCGAGAGCTGACCGAATGTCGCCGTAAAGGCGGTCACGCGCATCCGCCGATAGATGACCGCGAGATAGTTGCCGATAAGTGCAGCGAAACGTCCTCCAAGGACGCTTTTCTCCGCGGCTTCTCCGCCCAGCAGCGCGACCTGCTCGGTATATTCGCGCAAACGGGCAAGCGAGAACCGGAAATCTGCTTCTCGGTGCTGGCGCTCGAAATAGAGCCTGATCAACGGGCGTCCGATGAGATGCGTGATGAGGGTCCCCGATCCGGCATAGAGCAGGGCGACCCAGAACAGGAAACCCGGAAAGACGATGTCAGTGCCCGGCAGCGTGAATGACTCCGAGAGCGTCCACAGCACGATGGAAAACGAGACCAGCGAAGTGACGGTGGAGATCAGTAGAATAGAGAAGTCGTAGAGTCCGTAAGCCGTATTGGAACCGTCGGAGCCGCCGTTGATGAAACGGAAGATATCTTCGGAAATGCGTTGATCGGGGTTGTCGGTTTGGCCGGCGATCAGACTGATGCGGTAATGATTGTGGCTCATAAGCCATCGCGATACGAAATGGTCGGTAAGCCAAGTGCGCCAGCGCACGACCAGCATCGACTGGACGAAGAATTCGATCACCGCCATTGCGACGTAGGTGAAAGCATACGGCGTGAAAACGAGCAGGAGCTGTTCCCAGAACACCGCTGCGTTACGATTTTGAATGGCATCGAACCAGTCACGGTTGAAGAAATTCAGCCGCACCACGATGGCGACCTCAGCCTGATTGACGAGAACGAGAAAGACCACCATCGCCACGGCGACGTGCCGCTCCAGCGCGCTAAATGGGCGGAACGGCCAGACGCGCGCCCGGCCGGTTTCGCCGTTCTCGAAATAGCGGTCGGCAATCCGCATGATCTGCCGCACCGTGCTGAAATGCGCCACGGCAAAAACGATGATTGAGAAAATCGCAACCGTCAGCGGCAGGGATTCCGGCAGACGGTATTCCGCAAAACCCGCAGGCCAAAACCCGGCGCGATCGGCCAGCAGCGCAAGACCGAACACAACGGTCTCGGTCGAAAAAATGCCGACGAATATCTTCAGGAAGCTCGAAATCGAGTAGGAGCGAAAAGTGGTGACGGCACAGACAAGCGCGAGTGCTCCCAGGCCGGCGGTGGCCATGTCGTGGGTTGCTCCACCAAGGATAAGCGAGAGCAAACCGACGCACGCGACTGCGAGGCTTAGTTTTTTCATTGAGGTTCTCCTGCCGTCCACGTCGCCAATATAGTCACGCTGGCCGGTTCCAGAGCAATCATGTCGGCGCGGTATCCGGGAGCAAGCTGCCCCAGCCAACCATCGACACCGAGAAAGCTCGCCGGATGCGCGGACGCAAAACGCAACGCGGTTTCAAGCGGCACTCCGAGAAGGGCGACGCAGTTGCGAACCGCGCTCGCCATATCGAGCACGGCGCCGGCGAGCGTCCCGTCCTGGCGCAGGCATCGTCCAGCTTTGACCGCAATCTCCTCCCCATAAAGAGCAAAGCTCGACCGCGTTCCCCCGAGCGGCGGCATGGCGTCAGTCACGAGCATCGGGCGGGCAAGACCGCGTAATGCAAGACGAAGCACCGCCGGCTCGACATGCACGCCGTCGACGATCATGCCGAACCAGCAATCAGGCGATTCCAGCGCCGCCACGATCGGTCCGCCGTCGCGCGCCGCAAGCGGCCGCATGGCGTTGAACAGATGCGTGAAGCCGGTCATTCCTTCGGCCATGGCGGCGCGCGTCTGCGCGTAACTCGCCATGGAATGGCCAAGGCACACCCGCACGCCGGCGTCCGTCAACTGGCGAATGAATCCGCTCGGCACCTGCTCGGGTGCAAGCGTGACGACGGTGACGCCGCGCCGCGCGGCGGCAAGCATGGCGGCATCCTCTGAGTTGGGCCGGCGAATATAGCGCAGCGAATGAACTCCCGGTTTTTCCGGCGACAGGAACGGCCCTTCAATGTGGATGCCGACGATGCTCGGTTCCACCTCGACCATTTGCTCAACTGCCGTAAGGGCCGCTCGCATCTTCTCCGTCGTGTCGCTGATAAGCGTCGGAAGGAGCGCAGTGGTGCCAAATCTGCGATGCGCGCGGGCAATCGTCCGAATTCCTTCAGGCGTCGGCAAGTCATTGAACAGCACGTCGCCGCCGCCGTTGACCTGCACATCGATAAATCCCGGGGCAAGCCAGGCGCTCGCCGGCATTGTCCGAACAGGCGTGGAGACCGGCAGTTCGTTTCGCGGCAGCACCGCCTTGATGCGCGCGCCTTCAATTACCACGGCTGCATTGCGACGAACGACCGCGCCGTCGAATAAATAATCCGCCGCGACCGCGTGCTCGCTTGAGGCGCTCATCGCGTGCGAGTCACCTTCTGCAGATGGCGTGGGCGATCGATATCGGTGCCGCGCTGCTCACCGATCCGCACCGCCAAGGCATAGAAGCTTTGTATCAGGCACACGGCGTCGGCGTCCGCCTGATCGCGCGGCAACGCCGGAAGGGAGCCAGAACTTGGTCCGTCATCATCTGTTGCAAAGACGAGGGCAGCTTTGGCACGCAGATCCAGCATCAGCTGCCGCAACCCAGCGTCCGCTTCATCTCCCGGCATGAAGAGGACGATCGGATAGCGCGGTGACACCAGAGCCACGGGGCCGTGTTGAAATTCGGCGCCGCTGAATGCTTCGGCGTGGATGTTGCAGGTTTCCTTGAGCTTGAGCGCCGCCTCGCGTGCGATTGCCAGCGTTGGCCCGCGCCCAATTGTGACCAGGCTCTCCGCCCGCGACAGCGCCGGGAGCGCCACGCTCCAATCAAGCCCAGTCGCCGACGCCAGCCGATCCGGCAGCCGCTCGACGGCACTGCGCAGCGCCTCCTCGTCTCCCCACTCGGCAGCCAATCGCAGAAGCACTGCCAGGCTTGCGATAAAGGATTTCGTGGCTGCTACGCTGTTCTCGGTTCCGGCCGCCATCGGCAGTACGATTTCGCAGGCATTTGCGAGCGGGCTTGCGGTGTCATTCACGATTGCGGCGGTCCGCGCGCCCGCTGCCCTGGCCATGAGTGCGAATTCGGTCAGATCGTCGCTGCGGCCGGACTGAGAAATGGCGAGCAGCAATTGACCTTCGAGCCTCATGCGCCGGCGATACACGGTTGCAATGTTCGGGGCAGCGGCGGCCACCGGAATGCCGAGATGTCGCTCGATCAGATGCTTCCCGAATGTCGCTGCGTGTGCAGAACTGCCGCGGGCGCAGGTCACGACAAAGTGGGGGGGGATGTGGCGGAATAATTTGATCAGATCGGCAAGCGGCTCGCGCAAGAGTGACGGCTGCGCCCGCACCACATCGGGCGCCGCGCCGAGTTCCGCCGCCATTGCGCTTTGGGCATGCCGCGTCATGAGTTCAACTGCCTGCGCCGGACATTGGCCGATGGGGTGCACTAGTATCCCCGGTTCGGACTTTTGTACCGTTTTGCAGCGAGCGCTTATACAAACGTCGGAACCAAAGGGACACTAGCAACTATTCGATTCTAGTGTGGCTTTGGATTTGACGTTCCTACGGACGACTCGCGGCGATGCTGGTAGGAACGTCAAATCCGCCACACTATGCGGCAACCGCCTCTGCGGCCGCACGCGCCAGTTGCAGCGCCCCATCGAGCGCATCGCCAGCCGGGCAGACCAGATATTTGCGGGTCGCGGGCGAAAGCCACGGCTCAATGCTGGCCCCGAGGCCGCCGGCAAGCGCCAGCCGTGGCGCGCCGAGCCCGATCAATCGCATCGCCAATGCATCGATATGGCCGCCGGCGAGGTTCATGAGCTCCAGCGCAATTGGATCCCCGCTTTCGGCATGCTCGACCACGAGAGGCGCAAACGCGCCGAAATCGCGCGGCGTCGCACCGGCGATCCAGCGCACCACGGCATGGGGATCGCATTGAAATTGCGCAAAGGCGCGGCGCAGAAGCTCGGTCCAGGATATCCGGCCGTCATGAGCCCAAAGCGCTCGCCGCAAAACCTCGCAGCCGAGCCAGGCTCCGCTGCCCTCATCAGAGACCGGCAGTCCCCAGCCTCCAACACGGTATGGGCGCCCCGCGAGTTCGGCCCAGCCGATGGTGCCGGTGCCAACGACGATGATGCCGCCGTCGCGGCCCCGATGGGCCCCGATGCAAGCGGCCTGCGCGTCGGTGGTGATAATCGTGCGAGCAAACGGGAAACCCTGCTTCTGCGCTGCTGCCCGATTGGTGGGCTCGCTCGCCCCCGCAAGCGCAAGGCAGGCGATGACCCGCCGCAGATCCGCCGATGAGAGGCGAGCTTCCTCAAGGCATTTCCCGGCTGCCTCGATCACGGCGGCGAGCGCCTCGCGCAGCCCGTATCGGATGTTGGCAGGGCCCGCAGTTCCCTCGCCAAGCGCGGCCCCGGATGAGGTGGAAAGCCGGGCGCGACATTGCGTCCCCCCGCCGTCTACCCCAAGGAGGAGCGTGTTTGGGTCCATTATGCTATGATCCGCACTCGTGTGGCGGATTTGACGTTCCTACCAGCCTTGCCGCGAGTCCTCCGTAGGAACGTCAAATCCAAAGCCACACGAGAATCAACGAGCTGCGAGTGTCCCTTTGGTTCCGACGCTTGTAAACGCGAGTGCTGCATACGGGTACAAGCGTCGGAACCGGGACACTCGCTTCTGGACAACGCCCAAGAACGATTCCAGGGTCACTATGGTGTAGTGCCGCACCCGTTCTGGTCCCGTTCATGAATACCGAGCGCGCCAGTCCCCGCTATGCAGGGATCGATCTGTGGGAGCCGGGCGAGATCATCGACACGATGATCGAGGCCCAGTTTGCCGCGGTTGCTGCCGTGCGCGCCGCCCGATCATCGCTTGAGCGCGCGGCCCTGGCCATGGAGACGCGGCTGCGCTATCGCGGCCGGCTCGTTTACGCCGGCGCCGGTACTTCGGGCCGCCTGGCCGTCCAGGACGGGGCCGAACTGATGCCTACGTTCAACTGGCCGGAGGACCGCCTCGTTCTGCTGATCGCCGGCGGGAAAGAGGCGCTGCTGCGCTCCGTCGAAGGCGCCGAAGACGAAGTCGGCCGGGCTGAGCGCCTCATCCATGAATACGTGGTCGACGGCAAGGACGTGCTCGTGGCAGTGGCGGCGAGCGGCACCACCCCGTTCACCCTTGCCTGCCTGCGCGAGGCAAGGCGGCGCGGCGCCCTCACCGTCGGCATTGCCAATAACCGCGGCACGCCGCTCCTCGAAGAAGCCGATTACCCGATCTGGCTTGATACCGGCGCTGAGCCGATCGCCGGCTCGACCCGCATGAAGGCCGGGACCGCACAGAAGATCGCGCTCAACCTGCTTTCGAGCGTCCTCATGATCCTGCTCGGCCGGGTCTACAAGGGCCTCATGGTCGATGTCCGCGCCGGAAACCAGAAGCTCGTGCGGCGCAGCGAGAGCATGCTGGTTCGCCTCACCGGCTGTGAACGCGATGCCGCCCAGGAGGCGCTGCGCGCCGCGCATGGCAGTGTCAAACTTGCCGTCATGCTGCTCAACGGCTGCAATCCCGAAGAAGGCGCGCAGCTGATCGAAGAGGCCGGCGGTCAATTGCGCTCGGCGCTGGCCCTGATCAGGCGGCGCCGCACCGACGCCGCTTAGCGGATGTAATCGTAGGGCGCGTTAGGCGCGCGGTTCGATTCGCTATCCGCTTGCTGCTCGTTCGGTCGCGCGCCGCAACCCGCCATTTGCACGCGGGCCCGGCAGCCGCGGCGCCATTCTCATCTGCGCTGCCCTCGTTGTCGCGCTTGAATAGCGTCCGCAAGAAGACTATTTGAACCTTGTGAAGAAGGTCAGCATAACCGAGGCCAAGAACCGCCTGAGTGCATTGATTGACGGCCTCAAAGGCGGGTCGCCGGTCCTGATCGTCGACCGCGGACGCCCCGTGGCTCGTCTTGAAGCAGTTACAAGCGGCAGCAAGAGCGAACAGGCCGGCCTGCTGGATCGACTTGTTCGTGAGGGCACGGTAAGGCCGGGCCGGGCTGGACTGCCTAAATCGTTCTTTACCGAGCAGTTGCCGCGCATCAAGGGCAGCGCTTCGGTCTTGGCAGCTCTCCTGGAGGAGCGTCGCGAGAGCCGGTGAAATTCTGGGATTCTTCAGCGATCATCCCGCTCATTGTCCTGGAGGCCGCGAGTCCGCGGTTACAGCCGCTTGCGGCTCAGGATCCGGGAATAATCGTGTGGTGGGGGTCCTCCGTCGAGTGCATTTTCCGCTCTCGCGCGCCGCGATCGTGACGGTTCCCTCGACAACCGGGTAGCGACGTTTGCGTTTCAGAGATTACAACGGCTCGCATCCGATTGGCACGAAGTGGATCCCAGCGATGCCATCCGCGAAACGGCGACCCGGTTCGTTCGCGTGCACCCGTTGCGTGCCGCCGACGCATTTCAACTTGCTGCGGCTTATCTGGCTACGGAGCGGCGACCCGCGGTGCTGCCGTTCGTCACGCTCGATGAGCGCCTTGCTGTCGCCGCACGCAAAGAGGGGTTCACGGTTTTGGGCTTGGCAGAGGCGGAGTAGAACATCGAGGGTCCCGCGACGGTTCTGGCTATGTTGGAACGTATCAAAGTCGCTGCGAGCGGGTTACGAGGCTCGCCATGACGCAGGCGCATTGTTTCAGTAATTTGTTCTCGTCCAGTAACGATGTGACGATTTACGCTCTTGAGATGGCCTCTAACCCATCGTCGACATCGCAGGGGCGTTTTTTTTCGGACGCCACGGCTTGGCCCGACAATACCGCACGAAACGTCTTGATCTCACTCTGGACAAAGTCAAAGAAGGCGCGCACGCGCGGCGCGCGGTATAGATCTCTGTGTGCAAGCAAATGAAAGTGCGTCACCAAATCGGGAAGGTCATCTATGACGCGCACGAGTTCGCTTTCGCTGTCTCCATGCACGCGGGGCAACGGCGAAACTCCGGCACCAGACTTTACGGCCAGGAGTACTCCTGACCAGCTTTCGCTATAGGCAGCGACTATCGCGTGTGGCGCTACCCTCCGTAGCCATCGCGCCGCGGCGAGGTTGGCAATCGCGCCGTTGCATTGGACGACACGATGGCGTCCGATGTCCTCGGGACGTTCGGGTCGGCCATGGCTTTCGACGTATTCGCGACTTGCGTATACGGCCCAAACCTGGTCAGTAATCTTTCTCCCCACGAGCGCCTCGTCTTCCGGTTCGCCTCCCTTACTGCGGATTGCAATGTCTGCTTCTCCCTTGGAGAGATCAAGGATCCGATCACTGATCACCAACTCCACTCGAAGTCCAGGAAAGCTCGCTTCGAAAGCATCGATGAGCGCCGTCCGCTTGAGCCGGAGTCCCACTGTCGAGGAGCAGGTTACGCGGATCGTCCCTGTGGGCCGCTTGTTACCTGAAGCTGCTATCTGCCGTCCGAAAGCTGCGACCGCCTCTTCGATTCGCTCGGCATGAGGAAGCAATTCCTCCCCGAGCTTGCTCAGTCGATACCCGTTGAGGTCGCGTTCGATGAGTTTTTGGCCGAGGCGCTTCTCTAATTCGGCGAGACGACGTTGCACCGTAGAATGGTTAACGCCTTGTGCTCTCGCAGCCGCCACAATACTGCCGGTACGGGCGAATGCCAGAAAGTGCTTGAGGTCGTCCCAGCTGAACATACCTCAAGTATGCAACTTTGCGCATACGCAACGCAATCTTGCGCCTCCCCGGCATGGGGGCAACGCGGTACGTTACTGACGGCCGAGGGCAAGAATCCAGCCGGCATCGGGTGTCGAAGTCCTGCTCGCAGAACCCCACCTGCTGTCGTGGACATAGAGCCACAGACCATTTCAGCTGACTGGCGGTGCGCGCGTGCCGCCGCAGTCGATCTGCGACCGTGAAGGAGGATAAAAATGGACCGGGTAAGTGTTCTGGCCGGCGCTGCACTTCTTTGCTTTGCGAGTATAGGTGCTGCACAGGCCGATGAAGCGTTGAAATTCCGTGGGGTAATGCATGCGGCCTTCGCAGAATTCCAACAATTGGACGACATTGATGGTCACACTTTCGGGATGAACCGACACTCCGGAATAGCCTCGCTGCCTGATGGCACAGCAGGGACGTGTTATCTCGTCGCGAATACGGATTACGTAAGGGGAGCAGGCACATTTACGTCTTTTAACGGTCTGACTCTCAAAGATGGCTCGGAGCTTTGGTATAGAGCCTCTGGGAAGACCAGGGTCGATGGCCCTAGCAGCCAATTTGAGGGAACAGTAACGATTGTCGGCGGCAAAGGAAGATTTGAGGGCGCAAAGGGAGATGGCACATTCACTGGCACACGGCTCTCGCCCCTTGCCGTGGGGGCCGACCTCTATATCGATTGGATTATCAACGTAAAGAAATAATACCAACCTTCATGATCCCTGATCGATCTCGATCGGTATCAACCGTCATTGCCGGGCTTGACCCGGCAATCCATCTTACAAAGAAAATGGATGTGCGGGTCACCAGCGCGTTCAAGCGCGCCTAAGACGCGCTATGCCCGCGCATGATGAATCAAACATTGCAAACTTAGTATAAATCGATCCCCGATCTTCAGTTTTCGACATGGCACGATCGTCTCACCGGTGCTAACGTTGCACGAGTAAAGGGAGGGTTTGGTCGTGAAGATTGATGGTGGGTGCCACTGCGGCTACGTCACATACGATGCTGAGGTCAATCCAGACAACACCGAGATCTGCCATTGCACTGATTGCCAGGTATTGTCACGAACGGCGTTCCGTATTTTAATTCCTGCCGAGCATGACAGCTTCAGGATTTTGTCCGGAGAACCGACGATCTACGTGAAGACAGCAGAGAGCGGCGCCAAACGGGAACAAGCTTTCTGTCCGAGGTGCGGCACACCGATTTATGCCGCCGGGACAGGCGACGGACCGAAAATATATCGCATTCGCGGCGGGACGGTGCGCCAACGAAACCAGTTCGTGCCCAAACGGCAAATCTGGCTGCGTTCGCAACAACGGTGGCTTGCCGAACTAGGTTCGATTCCCGGTGTCGATAAGCAGCAGCAATCGACGCGGATATGAGGTCGGGGTGGCCAGTTACGACTGGCCGCCGCTGCAATTGATGACCTGCCCGGTGATGTAGGCGGCATCCTCCGAGGCGAGAAATGCAATCGCAGCGGCCTGCTCTTCCGGCACGCCGCGCCGCGGCAGCGCTCGCTGATTGGCGATGTCTTGCGCCATTTCCTGCCGATACTTCTCCATGTCCTGGCTTTCCGCCGCCATGACACCCGGACGAATCGACAGCCGGGGCGTGATCCGGTCCGTGATCTCTGTTCCACCCGGTGCGACCGTGTTCACGCGTATGCCGTAGCGGCCGTATTCCATGGCGAGCACCTTGGTCAACGCCGCGATGCCGCCTTTGCTCACCGCGTAAGGCAGCCGATAGAGACCGCGCGGCGATTGGGATCCGACGTTGACGATCGAGCCGCACGACTGCTCCATCATGATGGGCAGCGCGGCGAGACAGCACCAGAGCGTCGGATAAAGCGACCGCCCCAGTTCGAGCTTCACTTCATCTTCGGTGTAGAGGTGATAGGGCTTGATCCAGATGGTGCCTCCCGCATTGTTGACGAGCACGTCGATGCGTCCGTAAGCCGCCGTCGTCGTCTGCATCAGTTCGTGCGCGCCGGCAAGGGTGCTCAGGTCGGCCAACACCATCATGGCATCGATCCCGTGGGCCTGCAGCTCGGCGGCGGTTCTCGCCGCCCCTTCTTCCACTCTGTCGGCGACGACGATCCTGCCGCCTTCCTGCCCAAGCCGCCGCGCCGCGGCGCGGCCGATCCCCTGCCCGGCCCCGGTGACAATGCACACTTTGTCCGTAAGCCGGCGTGCGCCGGACGCCCGAGGGTCAAGCTCAGAAGACATGGCGGCTTGAACCATAATTCAGCATCAGGACCGGAACGATACGGAAGTTGCGCTCGGAGCCTTGAAAAAGGGTGTATATTACCATAATATACAGACGTGATCGATCTCACGCGCATCGAAGGTTTCGACTGGGACGATGGCAATAGCCGCAAAAGCGTCGACAAGCATGGCGTAACCCAAGCCGAGACAGAGCGGGCGTTCTTGAACGAACCGCTGCTGTTATTGGAGGATGTGAAGCACAGCGCGGATGAGCCGCGGTTTCATGCATTGGGGCAGACCGGCGAGGGTCGGCTCGTTCACATCACCTTTACATTACGCGGAGGCGGTCGGCTCATCCGAGTCATTTCCGCACGCGACATGAATCGCAAGGAGAGGTTTCGATATGAACACGAAACATAAATCGATTCCGCCATTCCGAGACGAGGCGGAGGAGCGCCACTTTTGGGAGACTCACGACTCGACAGATTACGTCGATTGGGCCAAAGCGCAGCGCGTTCGATTTCCGAACCTGAAGCCGGCGACCACTTCGATTTCGCTGCGATTGCCTGTGGCCATGCTGGAGCGTATCAAAATTGCTGCGAACAAGCGCGACATGCCCTATCAGTCGCTGATCAAGGCTTGGCTCGCTGAGAAGGTTGAGTTCAAATGACCCGCAAAGAGGACCGCCGGGAACCGGACGACGCGCAGGAGGCATGCCGATGAGTAATCCGGTCCGGCTGAAGACGGCAATCGCGACTTACGGCCACACCGCCGCGCTGAAAGACGGCCGCGTGCAGATCCCTGATGTCAATCTCGACCTTGTCGAGGTGACCCCGATCATCGCTGCGTTCCGCCGCATGGTCCGCAATCTCGAATTCGATGTCTGCGAGATGGCGCCGACCACCTACATGATCGCCCGCGCACTTGGAGCGCCGTATATCGCGTTGCCGGTTTTCGTGATGCGGCGCTTCCACCACACCGGCCTCGTATGCCGCCCAGATTCCGGCATTCGGGTTCCGTCCGATTTGCACGGCAAGAAGGTCGCGGTGCGCGCCTGGTCGGTCACGTCAGGAGTGTGGACACGCGGCATCCTGGTCAACGATTACGGGCTCGATTCGGCAAAAGTGACCTGGGTGGTCGATGACGAAGAACACGTCACCGAATTGCGGTTGCCGCCCAACGTGATGCACGCTCCGCAGGGGCGCTCGCTCCGCGCCATGATGGCGGACGGCGAGATCCAGGCCGGTCTGACCGGCAATGCCGGGATCGGCCGCGAGGGCTCCCCGCAAGGGGGGTGGCGAGCCGCGCCGACGCCCCCTGAATATTATGAGCTGTTCCCGGACGGGGTGAAGCTCGAGGCGGAGTGGTTTCGCCGCACCGGGATCTATCCGATCCACGGCCTCATCGTCATCAAGGAGCAATTCCTCGCCGACCATCCCTGGCTCGCCAAATCGCTGTTCGGCGGATTTGTCGAATCGAAACGACTCTATCTGGAGCAGTTGAAATCGGGCTCGTTGAACGACACCGACGATCGCAAATATCGCGAGTTCATGCCCATCGTCGGCGACGATCCGCTGCCCTACGGGGTGGCGGCCAACCTGCCCTCGATAGAGGCCATGATCACCTATGCGGTCCAGCAGGAACTGATGCCGAAACGGCTGCCAATTGAGAAGCTGTTCGCGAATCCAGAAATCAGCTGATCAGAAATCAGGTATCAGCAGAAACAGAGATGGAGCCTGGCATCCCAACTTCTGATCAGATCTCTGATCCCTAATGTCTTCGCGTCTGGTCCCTGACACCTGATCCCTGATCCCTGATACCTGACACCTGATCCCTGACACCTGATCCCTGACATGATCATCGACATTCATCCGCACATCATCTCGACCGACCGGACGCGCTATCCGCGCGCGCCTTTGGGCGGCAGGCAATCGGACTGGTCGGAGACGAGACCGATTACGGCGGAGCAGTTGATCGCCGCCATGGACCAAGCCGGCGTGCAGAAGGCTGCAATCGTGCAGGCTTCGACCTGCTATGGGCACGATAATTCCTACGTCGCCGATGCGGTTGTCGCCCATCCCGATCGCTTCACCGGGGTATTTTCCGCCGACGTGCTGGCGGCGGACGCCCGCGAACGCATGCGTTACTGGCTCGACCGCCGGCTCACCGGGATGCGCCTGTTCACCTTCGGCAGTACGATGACCGAACAGGCCTCCTGGATCGACGATCCGAAATCTTTTCCGGCGTGGGAGTACGCGAGCGAGGTCGGCCTCTCGATCTGCATGCAGATGTCCGCGAAGGGGCTTCCGCAACTCACCGGCATGCTGCAACGCTTTCCAAGCGTCAAAGTCATCCTCGATCACGCGGCGCGGCCGCAGATTGACGATGGACCGCCCTACGCGGCGGCCGCGAGCCTGTTTGCTTTGGCGCGTCATCCGAACCTTTACCTCAAACTGACCGAACGCAATTTCACCGAGGCGAAAAAGGGCAAGGCCACGCCCGAAACCTTTTTCCCGAAGCTGGTGTCCGAGTTCGGCGCGCAGCGCCTGGCCTGGGGCTCGAATTATCCGTCCTCCGAGGGAAGCCTGCCGGCGCTGCTGGCGCTTGGCCACAAATCGCTCGCGGCGCTGGCGCAAAACGATCTCGACTGGGTCTTTGCCAAGGCGGCACAGTCGCTCTACCCTGCCTTGGCCGATTAAGAGAGCGTCATCCTGAGGCGCTCGCCCGGCCTCTGCGGCCGGGCGAGCCTCGAAGGGCGACGGCTGGTGGCGTCATCCTTCGAGGCTCGCACGCAATCAAGCGATTGCGTGCTCGCGCCTCAGGATGACGGAGCCACTTCAGGAGTGCCTCGCATGGCTGCGGAGAAAATGAGATTAAGCGCGATGTTCGGGACCTATCCCGCCACCAGCGCGCTGAAGAACAAACAATTGAAATCCGACCTCATCGAATTCGACTTCGCCGAGGTCAAAGTCGCGAACAATTTTTTCAAGTCTGTTGTGCGCGAGGCCAAATTCGATGTGAGCGAGCTTGCGATCGTCACGTTTCTGCAAGCCAAGGCGTTCAACAAGCCGTACACCCTCATTCCCGCCGTAGTGGTGGGGCGCGGCCAGCACCACACGATCGCTTACAGTCCCGAACGCGGCGAACTCAAGCCGGGCGATCTCGAGGGCAAGCGCGTGGCGGTGCGGGCCTATACGGTGACGACTGGCGTGTGGGTGCGCGGCATTCTCCAGGAAGAATACGGCGTCGACCCGAAGAAGGTGCATTGGATCACATTCGAGGATCCTCACGTCGCCGAATTTCACGATCCGCCCTATGTGGAGCGCGCGCCGGAAGGCAAGACCATGCCGCAGATGCTGCTCGACGGCGAGGTTGCGGCCGCAATCGTCGGCGATCACCTGCCCGATCCGCGTCTCAAGCATCTGATCCCGAATCCGGAAGCGGCGGCGCAGAAATGGGCCGAGCGCCACGGCGGCATTCCGATCAATCACATGGTCGTGGTGCGCCAATCGATCGCGCGCTCGCGGCCCGACGTAGTCAAGGAAATCTTTCGTCTGTTGCACGAGAGCAAGCTCGCCGGAGGATTGCCCGACAAGGACCCGGTGCACGATCCGCTGCGCTATGGAATCGAGAAGAACCGGCTCGCGCTCGACGCGATCATCGGCTACACATTCGCCCAGGGCGTGATCCCGCGCCGCTTTTCCGTCGACGAGCTGTTCGACGATACGATCCGCGCGCTTTCGGTTTGATGGCAAAGCGGCCGAACATTCTCTTCTTCATCACCGATCAACAGCGCGCCGACTATCTCGGCTGCGCCGGCCATCCAGTGCTCAAGACGCCGCATATCGATTCGATTGCGGCACGCGGCGTGCGCTTCACGCGGTTTTATGTAGCAACGCCCGTGTGCATGCCGAACCGGGCAACCTTGATGACCGGACGGATGCCGTCTGTGCACGGCGTGCGCAGCAACGGCTCGCCGCTGTCGCTCTTCTCCAACACTTTTGTCGATGCGTTGCGCGCGGCCGGCTATGCGACGTCGCTGGTCGGCAAGAGCCACCTGCAGAATTTCGGCCCGCATCCGCCGATCCTCAAGCGCGCGTCGCCGCGGCCCGGCGACTTGACGCTCGGTGCGGATTTCGCTGAGGCGAAGAAACCGATCCCAGGTGACGGTCCTTACGATCAGGAGCATCCGAGGCGCTGGGAAGCGGGACATGATTTTTCTATGCGGC
Organism: Xanthobacteraceae bacterium; assembly: GCA_036557705.1. Lineage (GTDB taxonomy): Bacteria > Pseudomonadota > Alphaproteobacteria > Rhizobiales > Xanthobacteraceae > VAZQ01. The sequence goes on along the minus strand of DATBHB010000117.1, from coordinate 31,518 downwards.
TTCCGTTCTATGGGTTCGAGTACGTGGACCTCTGCACCGGCCACGGCGACGAGGTCGGCGGCCATTATTACGTCTGGCTCAAGGCGAAGCGCCCCGATGCCGACGTTCTGCGCGACCGCAGCAATCAACTGCCGCACGATTACGTTTGCCCGCAGGCCTGGCGCACGCCGATCCCGGAGGCGCTTTATCCGACCGCGTATATTGCTGAGAAGAGCTGCGAGTGGCTCGATCGTTACGCGAAAGGCGATCGCGGCAAACCATTCTTCCTGATGACATCGTTCCCCGATCCGCACCATCCCTTTACGCCGCCCGGCCGCTACTGGTCGATGTACGACCCCAAAGACATGCCGCTGCCGCCGAGCTTTGATGTCGGCAACCGCGCTTCGGCGCGGCCGGTCGCATGGGCTTTGGCGCAGCGCGAGAGCGGCAAGTCGGATCTCAACGGCCAAGCCGCTTTCTCGGTCAACGAGCGCGAGGCTCGCGAAGCGATGGCTCTATCCTGCGGGATGATTGCCATGATCGATGACGCGGTCGGCCGCGTGCTGGCGCAACTTGCCGCCTTGCGGCTTGCCGACGACACCATCGTGATATTCACGTCCGACCACGGCGACTTCCTGGGCGACCATGGACTGCTGCTCAAAGGCCCGGCGCATTACGAAGGCATCACCCACGTGCCGTTCATCTGGGCCGAACCGGGAGAGCGCGCGGCGCGCGAGTGCGACGCGCTCGCCGGTACGCTTGACGTCGCCGGGACCATTCTCGATCGCGTGCGGGTCGAGCCGTATAACGGGATCCAGGGCTTGAGTCTTTTGCCGCTGACGGACGGGAGCGCCAGCACCCTCGCGCGCGACTCGATGGTGATCGAGGATGATCAGCAGCGCGCCGTCTTCGGGCTCCCTTCAGGCGCGCGGCTGCGTTCGCTGGTGACCCGCCGCTGGCGGATGACGATTGCGCAAGGCGATCCCTACGGCGAGCTTTACGACCTCGAGAATGATCCGCACGAAATGGACAATCTGTTCGATGACGCGGGCCACCACGCGGTGCGCGCCGAACTGATGGAGAAGCTCGCCTATCGGCAGATGGAGCTTGCCGACAGGAGCCCGCTCCCAATAGGAAGGGCCTGAAAGCTGTTTATGCTGATTACCCCGCGAGCTGCTCCTCGATAGCCTGAAGGAAGACGGCGATCCCGATCGTGGGAAGGAGAATCACGAGCGCTGCCGCCATGGCCTCGGCGGCGTTGAACAGCGAGCCTGACAACTCCACGAAATAGCCGAGCCCGGCGTTCGATCCTACCAATTCCGAGATTACGAGGGCAGCAACGCCCAGCACCACGCCCAGGCGCAGCCCGCCCATGACGGCACAGATGCGGCCCGGCCTGCGCGGCGGCCACTCCACCGGGGCGGGACCTTCGGGCTCGACGATTTTGAGATCCGAATAGCTTGGCCATCGCGCCATGATTGTGTTTGCGACCGCAGACGCCGTGACCAGGAAGACGAAAACGATCTTCGGCGTGATCCCGGCGCCGAACCACATGATCAGCAGCGGGTAGATTGCGACCAGCGGCGCTGCGGCAACGACAATCACGAAAGGTCCGAACAGCCACCGCGCCCCCGTCGAGCCGCCGGCCGCCGCACCCAGCAGGATTCCGACTGCAAGACCGGGAAGGAGCGCGTAGAGAACGACGCCGAGGCTCGCCCAGGCGTGCTGTTGAAAGGCGTCCGCTCCCAGCAGTTCGAGCGCCTTGTTCCCGACTTCGATCGGTCCGGGAAATGCGCTCGAAACTACTCCTGCCAGGTTGACGGCCCCCCACCATGCCAATCCGAGAACCGCAAGCCCGATAATGGCCTGAAAAAGCGTACCTATGAACCGCATCGCTTAGCTCCCGCGAAAAGCTCGTAGAGTGGGCAAAGGCCGCGGTCCACACGCACGAGCCTCGCCATACGTCGAACAGAGCGCCGTGCCCACGCGCACACATCCGCGTGGGCACGGCGCACGCGCCTAAAGCGCGTTCGCCTTTGCCCACCCTACGGAGCTGGTGACGTGGCATTCCTAACACGATGGCGCCCGGGCGAGGGGAGAAAAAGGGCATTTCCGTTGCCCCATAGGCGTTGTGTCGCGGACGCCCAACTACACGCGTCTGCGTGCATGTGCGCCGCTCTGGCAGCACGAGCACGCGCCCACTAAAACATTGGCGATCCGCGCGCTCCTGATGGCGCGCGCGAGTGGTGCCGGCATGAACGACCAGGAAAGGAATCGCTTTTCGGCCCGTGCTGCACGCTATGCACGGGTCGGGGCCAATATGAGCGGGATTGCTGCACGCTATGCCGGCGCGCGTTTCCTCGGTCTTGCGCTCGACCGCGGCAGGAATGCGATCGAATTGGCGGCGGCGCTGGGCGGGCTCAAAGGGCCGATCATGAAGGCAGCCCAGCTGCTGGCCACCATTCCGGACGCACTGCCGCCCGAATATGCCGCTGAACTCATCAAGCTCCAAAGCGACGCGCCGCCGATGGGCTGGGCTTTCGTCAAGCGGCGGATGACGGCGGAGCTTGGCCCGGACTGGCAGAAGAAATTTGCGGCTTTCGAGCACCATCCGGCCGCGGCGGCCTCGCTTGGCCAGGTGCACCGAGCCCGCGCGCATGACGGTGCGGACCTCGCCTGCAAACTGCAATATCCCGATATGCAGTCGGCCGTCGAAGCGGACCTGCGCCAGCTTGGAGTGATTTTTGCGATCCACCGCCGCATGGACCCGGCAATCGACACCACCGAGATCGCCAAGGAGATCGGCGCCCGGATCCGCGAGGAACTCGACTACCGGCGCGAAGCCAAGCACGTCGCCCTCTACCGCAGAATGCTTGCCGAGACTGAGCTGATCCGGGTGCCGCAGCCCTGGCCCGAGCTTTCGACCGGCCGCCTGCTGACCTTGGATTGGCTCGACGGCCGACCGCTCCTTACTCATAAGGAGGATTTGCTTACGATCCGCAACCGCCTCGCAACCGCCATGTTCACGGCCTGGTGGTTTCCGTTCAGCCGCTTCGGCGTGATCCACGGTGATCCGCATCTCGGCAATTATTCGGTCTTCGAGCACGACGGCGCGCCCGCCGGCATCAATCTCCTGGACTACGGCTGCATCCGCATTTTTCCGCCCAAGTTTGTCGGCGGGGTGGTCGACCTCTACAACGGACTGCGGCGCAACGATCCCGCCCTTGTCGTGCACGCCTATGAAACCTGGGGGTTCAAGCGGCTCGACCGCGAACTCATCGACATCCTCAACATCTGGGCACGCTTCATCTATGGACCGCTGCTCGAAGATCGGGTCAGGAGCCTCGCCGATGGAGTCAAGCCGGCCGAATACGGCCGCCGTCAGGCGTTTGAAGTGCACCGGGCGCTCAAGCAGAAGGGGCCGGTGCGAGTCCCGCGCGAATTCGTATTCATGGATCGCGCCGCCGTCGGGCTCGGCGGCGTTTTCCTGCATCTTCGCGCGGAGCTCAATTTCCACCGCCTGTTCAACGAAGCGATTGAGGATTTTTCGATTTCGGCTGTCGGCCGGCGGCAGCGCGCCGCGCTGAGCGCGGCGGGGCTCGCGTAGGGCGGGCTTGCTAACCCGCCCTACGACGATCGAGCGTTGCCCTGGCGACACGATTGGGCTAATCCCCGCCTGCGGGCTCAAGCGCAGTTTGGAGGCATGTATGGCGGACCACGGCCCGGTCGAATATGCGACCGCAACCGGCAACGATATGGCTCAGCACCAGGCGACGTACCAGATGTTCGTTCAACTGGCCTATGTCGCCACGCTCTTCCTCAGCAGTGTGGTGATCGCGCTGGCGATCGGGGGCACGACCGGCCATTGGCTGGTGTCCTTCGCCATTCTGGTTTTTGCGGCGATCATCGGGGTGCATGGCTTTGCGACCGGAGCGCGGATGCCGAGCGCCGTCATGGTCATCGTCTCATTGCTCGCGCTCGGTCTCTCAGCCGCCAGTTGACCGGCCCGACACTATCAACCTCGTAGCACCCAGCATAAGGAGACGGGGTAATGCGCATTGCAGTTGCGCGTGAATTAGACCCCGCTGAAGGCCGGGTCGCGGCAACGCCGGACACGGTCAAGAAGATGAAGGGACTTGGCGCCGAGGTTGCGATCGAGCCCGGCGCCGGGATGCGTTGCGGGATCCCGGACAGCGATTACGTCGCTGCCGGCGCAGTCGTCACCAACGGTGCGTTGGCCGACGCGGATATCGTCCTCAAAGTCCGGCGGCCCGGGGTGCTGGAACTTGCGAATTACAAGAAAGACGCGATCGTCATCGCCATCATGGACCCGTACGGGAACGAGACGGCGATCAAGACCCTAGCCGATGCGGGCCTCACGGCCTTCGCCATGGAGCTGATGCCGCGCATCACCCGCGCCCAGGTCATGGATGTGCTCTCCAGCCAGGCCAACCTCGCCGGCTATCGCGCGGTCATCGATGCCGCCGCCGAATACGGCCGGGCACTGCCGATGATGATGACGGCGGCCGGCACGATCCCGGCCGCGAAAGTATTCATCATGGGTGTCGGGGTCGCCGGCCTGCAGGCGATCGCGACCGCGCGCCGGCTGGGCGCGATCGTCACCGCGACCGACGTGCGGCCAGCCACCAAGGAGCAGGTCGAGAGCCTGGGAGCAAAATTCATCGCGGTAGAAGACGAGGAGTTCAAGCAGGCGGAGACCGCCGGCGGTTACGCCAAGGAAATGTCCAAGGAATACCAGGCCAAACAGGCGGCGCTGGTCGCCGAGCACATCAAGAAACAGGACATTGTCATTACCACGGCGCTGATTCCCGGCCGTCCGGCGCCACGGCTCATCTCCAAGGATATGGTCGCCTCGATGCGACCCGGCTCCGTGATCGTCGATCTTGCGGTCGAACGCGGCGGCAACTGCGAAGGTGTGAAGCCCGGCGAAGTCGTGGATGCAGGCGGGGTCAAGATCGTTGGGTATCTCAATGTGGCCGGCCGCATCGCCGCCTCAGCGTCGAGCCTCTATGCGAGGAACCTCTTTGCCTTTCTCGAAATCCTGGTGGACAGAAACGCCAAGACCGTTGCGATCAACTGGGATGACGAGATCGTCAAGGCGACTGCGCTCACCCGCGGCGGCGAAGTGGTCAACGCAAGTTTCGCCCCCAAGACCGCCGCCGCAACGGCGGCTGGATAGGGGCGGTTGGTGTTACGGCGTCACGAATTTGTAGGGTGGGCAAAGGCACGGCGCTCTTTTCGTCGGGTTGCGCGGTTCGTGCGTGTGGACCGCGCCTTTGCCCACCCTACTGAACTTCTTCTGACGCGGTAAGATTAGGAGACCCGCATGCTGATCGTCCCACCGCCTGGATTGTTGAGGGGAACCACAGACCTTGTCCTGGCCCAGCTCGACATCATCGCCGTCGCGGGCGGCGGCGCCGCGCAAGCCGTGACCGGCGGCGCGATCGACCCGTTCGTGTTTCGGTTATCGATTTTCGTTCTGGCGATCTTCGTCGGTTACTACGTGGTGTGGTCGGTGACCCCGGCGCTGCATACACCGCTGATGTCGGTGACCAATGCGATCTCCTCGGTGATCGTGGTGGGGGCGCTGCTTGCGGTCGGCGTGGTGCTTGTGGCGAACGATTCGGGTTCGATCCTGGCGCGCATCTTCGGCTTCATCGCCCTCGTCTTCGCTTCCGTGAACATATTCGGCGGTTTTCTCGTCACCCAGCGCATGCTCGGCATGTACCGCAAAAAGAAATGAGCGCGCATCGATGAACGCGAATATCACCGCGCTGCTCTACCTGCTCGCCGGGGTGCTGTTCATCCTGGCGTTGCGCGGCTTGTCAAACCCGGAGACGAGCCGCCGCGGCAACCTCCTCGGAATGACCGGCATGGTGATTGCGATCGCCACCACGCTGGCTTGGCACCCGCCTGCAGGCACGTCGTGGATTCTGGTCGTGCTCGGGGTTACGACTGGCGGCAGCATCGGGACTGTAATCGCCCGCCGGGTGCCGATGACAGCAATGCCGGAATTGGTCGCCGCCTTTCACTCGCTGGTCGGCATGGCCGCCGTCCTTGTCGCTGCTGCGGCGCTCAACGCTCCGACCGCTTTCGACATCGGCACCCCCGGCCATATCCATGGTCCGAGTCTCATCGAGATGTCGCTCGGCGTCGCCATTGGCGCCGTGACTTTCACCGGCTCGGTGATCGCCTTCTTGAAGCTCTCGGCGCGCATGAGCGGCGCGCCGATCATCCTGCCGGCGCGGCACCTCATCAACCTCGCGCTTGCGCTCGCGATCATCGTGCTGATCGTCTGGTTTGCGCGCAGCGAGAACCAACTCGCATTCTGGCTCCTTGCCTTCGCGTCGTTCGCGTTCGGCGTGCTGATCATCGTTCCGATCGGCGGCGCCGACATGCCGGTCGTCATCTCGATGCTCAACTCCTATTCGGGATGGGCGGCGGCCGGCATCGGTTTCACGCTGGGCAATACCGCGCTCATCATCACCGGAGCGCTGGTCGGCTCATCGGGCGCTATTCTTTCGTACATCATGTGCCGCGGCATGAACCGCTCGTTCATTTCGGTGATCCTGGGCGGGTTCGGCGGCGAGGTGGCGGGGCCGGCTGCCGGCAAGGAACAGCGGCCGGTCAAACAGGGTTCGGCCGAGGACGCAGCCTTCATCCTCAAGAATGCCGGCAAGGTAATCATCGTGCCCGGCTACGGCATGGCGGTCGCCCAGGCTCAGCATGCGCTACGCGAGATGGCGGATCGGCTCAAGAAGGAAGGCGTCGAAGTCAAATACGCCATTCATCCGGTCGCGGGCCGCATGCCGGGCCACATGAACGTGCTGCTCGCGGAAGCCAATGTTCCCTATGACGAAGTGTTCGAACTCGAAGACATCAACGCGGAATTTCCGCAGGCCGACGTGGCATTCGTCATCGGCGCCAATGACGTGACCAACCCGGCCGCCAAGGAAGACCCCAAATCGCCGATCTTCGGGATGCCGGTGCTCGAAGTCTGGAAAGCCGGAACCGTGATGTTCCTGAAGCGCTCATTGGCCTCGGGCTACGCCGGCATCGACAATACGCTGTTCTATCGCGACAATACGATGATGCTGTTCGGCGACGCCAAGAAGATGACGGAAGAGATCGTCAAGTCTTTGTAGTTTTAGTCCATGAGAGAATTTCCGTAGGGTGGGCAAAGGCGCGGTCCGCACGCACGAGCCGCGCCACACGTAGAAAAGAGCGCCGTGCCCACGCACGCGGTCCGCGTGGGCACGGCGCACGCGCTAAAGCGCGTTGCGCCTTTGCCCACCCTACAAATTCCTGATGTCGAATTGCAATGAGCAAGCATGTGCGCCGTTGAGCCGCGCTTGTCAGCCCGCCCCCATTTTGGTCTATTCGGACCTCGGGCTCCGACACTCAAGAACAAAGGGAGGAATCATGATCAAAACCATGGTCAAGTCGTCGTGCTGCATCGCGGCTCTAACGGTTGGCATCCTTGCCACGCCGGCTGCCGCGCAGCTCTCGCAATTTCAGCCGGTCACGGATGCGACCTTGGCCAATCCGGATCCGACCGACTGGCTGATGATCAACCGCACCTATGACGAGCAGCGCTTCAGCCCGCTCAACCAGATCAACAAGAGCAATGTCGGGCAACTGCGCATGGCGTGGTCGCGCGGACTGCCGCCCGGCACCCAGGAATCCACTCCGATCATCTATCGCGGCGTGATGTATCTCTACGCCCCCGGGGCCGGCATCCAGGCGGTCGACGCCACCAACGGCGATCTGATCTGGGAATACCAACGCGACTATCCGAATACTGTGCGGCCGCAGGCGGCGCGCAACAAGAACATCGGCATCTACGAAGACATGATCTATTTCGCGGCGCCGGACGGTTACCTCCTGGCGCTCGATGCGAAAACCGGAAAACTGCGCTGGGAGACCAAGGTCGACAACGGCGGCCAGACCGCGGGCGGCATGCTGATCGCCGACGGCAAGGTCATCACCAATCGCACCTGCGAGCAGAACAAGCGGGAACATTGCTTCATCGCGGCGCATGACGCCAAGACCGGCAAGGAAGTCTGGAAATTCTACGTCACGGCGGCGCCCGGCGAGCCGGGCGGAGACACCTGGGCCGACATGCCGGTCGATCAGCGGGCGGCCGGCCCGTGGGGCCTGCCGGGCTCCTACGATCCGAAACGCAAGATGCTCTACTGGGGCGTGGCCAACCCGAACGCCTATACCCGGCTGATGCGCCACGGCCGCGCCGACGCAATCTCGATGTCGGCACCAGCCGATCTCTACAGCAATTCGACGCTCGCGCTCGACGTCGATACCGGCAAGCTCAAGTGGTACTACCAGGAGCTTCCCGGCGACGATTGGGATGCCGATCACAACCACGAGCGCATCCTGATCCACACCAAGGTGAGCCCCGATCCCAGATACGTGAAATGGATCAGCTCGGTGCTCAATCCCGGCGAGGAGCACGACGTGGTGGTGACGGTCGCAGAGGGCGGCGGTCTCTTCGTCGTCGATCAGGCGGACGGTCAGTTCCTGTGGGCGCGCCCGTTCCCCTACGACGACCCCAATATCAACATGAATTATATCGACCCGAAGACCGGCCTCACGCGGGTCAATCCTGACAAGCTGTTCTGGAAGGACGGCGACCACATCGTGGGCTGCTATCACAATACCCGCGGGCTCTGGGCGATCGCTTACAATCCCCACAACAATTCGCTCTATGTGCCGTTCCAGGATCAATGCGTGTCGATGACCGCAAACTCCAAGAGCAAGACCGGCTGGGGACCGCGGTCCGGCGTCATACGCCCGGGCGCCGATCCGAACAAATACATGAACCTCGGAAAGATCGATCTCACGACCGGCGAACTGCGCGTGCTCTATTCGCAGCCGCAGCCGAGCGCGGGTTCTGCCCTCGTTACCGGCGGCGATCTCGTCTTCTGGGGCGACCAGGACCGCCGGTTCCGCGCCTTCGATGCCGATGACGGGAAAATTCTCTGGCAATCGATTGTCGGCGGCATGGTCATGACCAGCACCGTCAGCTACGCCGTCAACGGCAAGCAATATGTGATGATTTTCACCGGCGAAGGCCAATCGGTGACCGCTGGACCGCTCAGCATCCGGCGGGACACGATGCCCAAGGCGGTCCGCGGCCCCAACGCCATCTACGTCTTCGCGCTGCCGTGAGCGAAAATTGGCAACAGGCACCGTCAAAAAAGTCGTGCTCGCCTATTCGGGCGGGCTCGACACCTCGATCATCCTCAAATGGCTGCAGACCACCTACGCCTGCGAGGTGGTGACCTTTACGGCCGATCTCGGCCAAGGCGAGGAGCTCGAACCGGCACGGCAGAAGGCGCTCCTCCTCGGCGTCAAGCCCGAGAACGTTTTCATCGAGGACCTGCGCGAGGAGTTCGTCCGCGATTACGTTTTTCCGATGTTCCGGGCGAACGCCCTCTACGAGGGGCAATATCTGCTCGGCACCTCGATCGCGCGGCCATTGATTGCGAAAAAACAGATCGAGATCGCGGAACGGGTCGGTGCCGACGCCGTCGCCCACGGCGCCACCGGCAAAGGCAACGATCAGGTTCGGTTCGAGCTTTCCTATTACGCGCTCAAGCCCGACGTAACCGTGATCGCGCCCTGGCGCGAATGGGACCTGCGCTCGCGCGAGGCGCTGCTTGAATTTGCGCAGGCGCACCAGATTCCGATCGCCAAAGACAAACGCGGCGAGGCGCCGTTCTCGGTCGACGCCAACCTCCTGCATGCCTCCTCCGAAGGCAAGGTGCTCGAAGACCCGGCGCAGGAGGTCCCCGATTACGTCTACTCGCGCACCGATGATCCGGAGAAGGCGCCCGACCGCCCGACTTATATTACGATCGGGTTCGAGAAGGGCGACGCCAGCGCGCTCGACGGAAAGCCGATGGCCCCTGCGGCGCTCCTTGAGGCGCTCAATGCGCTCGGCCGGCAGAACGGCATCGGGCGGCTCGATCTCGTCGAGAACCGTTTCGTCGGCATGAAGTCGCGCGGCATGTACGAGACGCCGGGCGGCACGATCCTATACGTCGCGCATCGCGCCATCGAATCGATCACGCTCGACCGCGGCGCCGCGCATCTCAAGGATGAGCTGATGCCGAAATATGCCGAGCTGATCTACAATGGCTTCTGGTTCTCCCCCGAGCGCGAAATGCTTCAGGTCGCCGTCGACCACAGCCAACATCTCGTCACCGGCTCGGTGCGGCTCAAGCTCTACAAGGGCGGCGTCGGCGTAGTGGGGCGAGAGAGCCCATATTCACTTTACGATCAGGATCTCGTCACCTTCGAAGAGGGCAAGGTCGCTTACGACCACCGCGATGCCGCGGGGTTCATCCGGCTCAATGCGCTGCGGCTGCGCACGCTCGCGCAACGCAGGAGGAGACTCGCCGGCAAGTGATGCGGGAAGCGTAGCCCGGATTGCGTGATCGCGCGCACACATATCGCAATTTCATGACGCTTCCGAGCGCGATCACGCAATCCGGGGACCACCGCAGGAGAGTTCCCCGGAGTTCGCGGCGCTCGGGGTTACTCGCATGTGGCGAACGCGGCGTACGCGCCGCTCAATCCGGGCTACACATCGCACAGGGCGCCCGCAGAGAGGCGCGATGCTCCCGCTATTGCGCCCTACGGCGAACCACTCACATGGCCGCGGTGATTTTGCGGTTCTCGCCAAGATTGGGCTTGCTGCCGGTCAACCGCGCCTTGGCGAACTCGAATGCCGCGACGGCTTCACTTGCCGGGCCGTCCCACAATTCGGCGGTGAGCGGGCGCACACGGATCACGCAGACGTTCGGATCCTCAGGTCCGTTCCACCAGACGCCGTCGCTGCTTTTCCAGATTTCCGCCGCCTTGCCGCGATCGTCGCGTATCTCGGCGCGCGCGCTGATCGACAGATAGGCTTTTTCCTTATGATCGACGAATGCGAGGCCGATGTCGTGCTCGGCCTCGATCTCATGCTCCTTGCCGCTGCGGCGATCGGTGATGAACCAGATAAGCCCTTCCTCACGGTTGGGCCGCGCTTCCAACGGCCGGGCGCGCAGCCCATTAGCAGCGTACGTGGTGAGCATGCACACGCCGACCTTCTCGATGAGGTCCCAGACTCGATCTACCGATTTGTCGTGGCCCATGCCGATCCAACACGGGCCGCCCGTCCCGGTTCCGGCTCAAATTCAGTGGCCGCTGTGGTTTATCTGCGGCTGCTGTGCCTTCGGCGTCACGTCGCGCATGGTTCGGCGCGCATCCCGGAAAAACGTGAACCAGTACCAGATCAACCCGATGGGGACGGCGACATCGTAGAGCGCGTCCAGTCCGGGGATCGGCTCTACCGGGATCGCCACAGCGCCAGCCGCAGCCGTCGCGGCCACCCGGTAGCTCAACGCTGTCAGCACACGTTTCAGTGGGTTGTCGTTTGGCAGCTTCGAGACGACCACGATCAACACGATCAGCAAGGCGGTCATCGCCACCACGAACATGAGCAGATCGCGGATGATTTCTGCTATGGATGAAAACAGGTCCATCGCCCTGCCTTTCCCTGACAATCCGGCGTCCAGATAAACTCTAAGCGCGCGAATTCAATCCCCGCCAGGGTTCGTTGAAGCTTTACTGCCGATCGAAACGGCCATTCACGCGAGGTCGCGATCGCCGACGGCGGGTCGCCCGGCTACACCTTGCGCTCGACCATCATCCGCTTGATTTCAGCAATGGCCTCCGCCGGATTGAGATGCTTCGGACAGGCATTGGCGCAATTCATGATCGTATGACAGCGGTAGAGCCGGAACGGGTCTTCGAGGTCGTCGAGCCGCTCGCCGGCTGCTTCATCGCGGGAGTCCTGGAGCCAGCGATTGGCCTGGATGAGCGCCGCCGGACCGAGGAAGCGGTCGCTGTTCCACCAGTAGCTCGGGCACGAAGTCGAGCAGCAGGCGCACAGGATGCACTCGTAGAGACCGTCGAGGCGGATGCGATCGTCATGGGTTTGGAGCCATTCCTTCTCCGGCTGCGGGCTCACGGTGTGCAGCCATGGCTCGATCGCGGCATATTGCGCGTAGAAATTGGTGAGGTCGGGCACCAGGTCCTTGACCACCGGCTGGTGCGGCAGCGGATAGATCTTCACCGCACCCTTGATCTCGGACATTGACTTGGTGCAGGCGAGCGTGTTGCGTCCGTCGATATTCATGGCGCAGGAGCCGCATACGCCCTCGCGGCAGGAGCGGCGGAAGGTCAGCGTCGGATCGATCGTGTTCTTGATCCAGATCAGTGCGTCAAGCACCATCGGGCCGCAGTCGGCGGTATCGACCTGATAGGTGTCGATCCGGGGGGTGCGGCCGTCCTCGGGATCCCAGCGATAGATGCGGTATTCGCGCAGAGTCTGCGCCCCCGCCGGAGCCGGCCAGGCTTTTCCCTCGGTGATTTTCGAGTTTCTTGGCAGATTGAATTGGACCATTTGAATCTCAATACACCCGCGTCTTCGGCTCGATATAGGCGACCTGATTGGTGAGCGTATAGGCATGCACCGGGCGGTAATCGATGCTGACATTGCCCTCGGCGTCGAGCCAAGCCAGCGTGTGCTTCATCCAGTTGCGGTCGTCGCGATCGGGAAAATCCTCGCGCGCATGGGCGCCGCGGCTTTCAGTGCGGTTGAGCGCCGCGTGCATCGTGACCACCGCCTGCGCGATAAGGTTGTCGAATTCGAGAGTCTCGATCAGATCCGAATTCCAGATCAGCGACCGGTCGGCGACCCTGATCTCCGGAACTGCTCCAAGCACGCCGTCGATGAGCCTGACGCCTTCCTGGAGAACCTCGCCGGTGCGGAAAACGGCGCAATTGCTCTGCATCACCTTCTGCATGTCGAGCCGCATCTTGGCGGTCGGCATCTTGCCGGCGGCATGGCGGAACCGGTCGAGGCGCGAGAGTGCCAGATCGGCCGAATCCTTCGGCAGATCGGGATGCTTGTCGTTCGGCGCGAGAAGCTCGGCACATCGCATCGCGGCGGCGCGGCCGAACACGACCAGATCGATCAGGGAGTTCGAGCCCAGGCGGTTGGCGCCGTGCACCGACACGCATGCCGCCTCTCCGAGCGCCATCAGGCCGGGCACTACCTGGTCGGGATTGCCGTTCTTCTTGGTCAGGGTCTCGCCGTGAAAATTCGTGGCGATCCCGCCCATGTTGTAATGCACGGTGGGAACGATCGGGATCGGCTCGCGCGTCACATCGACGCCCGCGAAGATGCGCGCCGATTCCGAAATTCCCGGCAGCCGCTCGTGCAATACCGCCGGATCGAGATGATCGAGGTGCAGGTAAATGTGATCCTTGAGCTTGCCGACGCCGCGGCCCTCGCGGATTTCGATGGTCATCGCGCGCGAGACCACGTCTCGTGAGGCCAGATCCTTGGCCGAAGGCGCATAGCGCTCCATGAAACGCTCGCCTTCGCTGTTGACCAGATAGGCGCCTTCCCCGCGCGCGCCTTCGGTGATCAGGCAGCCGGCACCGTAGATGCCGGTCGGGTGGAACTGCACGAACTCCATATCCTGGAGCGGCAGCCCGGCGCGCAGAACCATGGCGTTGCCGTCGCCGGTGCAGGTGTGGGCCGAGGTGCACGAAAAATAGGCGCGTCCATAGCCGCCGGTAGCAAGAATGGTCATGTGAGCGCGGAAACGATGGATCGAGCCGTCGTCGAGCTTGAGCGCCACGACGCCGCGGCAGCGGCCGGCGTCGTCCATGATGAGATCGAGCGCGAAGAATTCGATGAAGAATTCCGCAGCATGGCGGAGCGCCTGACCGTACATCGTGTGCAGCATGGCGTGGCCGGTGCGATCGGCGGCCGCGCAGGTGCGCTGTGCAGTCCCCTTGCCGTAATGCGTAGTCATGCCGCCGAAGGGGCGCTGGTAGATCTTGCCGTCATCGCGCCGCGAGAACGGCAAGCCCCAGTGTTCGAGCTCATAGACCGCCTGCGGGGCGTTGCTGCACATGTATTCGATGGCGTCCTGGTCGCCGAGCCAGTCGGCGCCCTTGACGGTGTCGTACATGTGCCAGCGCCAATCGTCCTCCCCCATATTGCCGAGCGAAGCCGCAATGCCGCCCTGCGCCGCCACCGTGTGCGAGCGGGTCGGGAATACCTTGGTAATGCAGGCGGTCCGCAGCCCCGCCTCGCTGCAGCCCACCGCCGCGCGCAGCCCTGAGCCGCCGGCGCCGACCACCACCACGTCGAAACTGTGGTCCTCAATCGGATAGGCGTTGCCGATCATCGCCGGGGAACCGCCATTCGATCCGTTGCGGGCCATGTCACAATCCGAACGAGAGTTTGAGGAGCGCGTAGACGCAGGCAAAGACGCAAGCGACACAGAAAAACGTGTTCGCCATCAGGGCTGCGAATTTCCAAGTCTCGTCATGAACATAGTCAACTATAATTTCCTGCATGCCGAGCCACATGTGATAGGCGCTGGTGACGACAAACAGCAGCATCAGAATCGCGATCAGCGGAGAACCAAGGATCTGCACCACGGCGGCATGATTGCGCCCCATCAGCGATACCACGATCACCACAAAGGCAATGGTCAGCGGCACGAGCGCCACCGAGGTCAGGCGTATGTGCCAGAAATCTTCGGTTCCGGACTTCGATGCTCCGAGGCCGCGCACTCGCGCCAGCGGAGTACGAATGCTTGGCTCAGTGGCCATTGTCAGCCTCCGATCAACAGATAACCGAAAATCCAAAGCAGAAGCGTAATCACGATCGAGCCCACAATCGTGGCAAGCGCCAGCCCCTCCCGCTCATGAGGCGCAAAGCCGCGCCCGGTATCCCAAATGAGATGCCGGATCCCGCCGAGCGCGTGGTGAATCAACGTCCAGGTGTAAGCGAACAGGATGAACCGTCCAAAGCTCGAACTGAAAAAACCGGTAACCCGGGCGTACTGCTTCGGGCCGGCACCGGCCGCGATCAGCCACCAAGCCACCAGCAGGATGCCGAAATACAATCCAGCTCCGGTGACCCGGTGCAGGATCGACATCGTCATCGTCACCGGCCAACGATAGACCTGGAGATGCGGCGAAAGCGGCCGCTCGGCAACTTTGGTCTCGGCCATGGCGCTCCTCAGGCTAGTGACGTGTCCCGGATGCGGCGCAGCGCGCGCCTGTCGAGATGTCCGGTCCGTGCCCGCTCGTTGCGCGCGAGTGTGCACCGTCGATCCGGGACTTTCGCGCAATACGAAGTAACCTCCTCAAACCTGGCGCGCAATAGCGGTTCTGGCGTAAGCTCGCTTCGCGAATTACGAAGAAAGCGCATGCGGTTCGATCTCGCCGATCTCAGCCTGTTCCGGCATGTCGTCGAGGCCGGGAGCATCACGCGCGGAGCGGAGCGTGCCAACCTGGCGCTGGCTGCGGCTTCGACACGGATTCGGAACATGGAGGAGGCGCTTGGCGCGGCCCTCTTGGTGCGCAGCCGCCAAGGCGTATCACCCACCCAGGCAGGCCGCACGCTGCTCCAGCATGCCCGCGCGATCCTGCGCCAAGTGGAAAAGCTTCAGGAGGACCTCGGCGCCTATGCCGGAGGGCTTGCCGGCCAGATCCGAGTCTTGTCGAACACCAATGCGCTTACCGAATTCCTGCCCGAAGCGCTCAGCTCGTTTCTCGCCGCCCATCCCCAGGTGAGCATCGATCTCGAAGAACGGCTCAGCGACGAGATTGTCGGACTGATCGCGGAAGGCGTGGCCGATATCGGCATCATCGCCGGCACGGTCGATGCGGCGGCGCTTGAGACCTTTCCGTTCCGCAAGGACCGGTTCGTCCTCGTCGTCGCCCGCGATCATCCGCTGGCCAGGCGGAGGGAAACCGCTTTTGCGCAGGTGCTCGATTACGATTTCGTGGGGCTCGACCGCGCCAGCGCCCTGCAGCGGTTTCTCTCCGATAAGGCCGCGCGCGTCGGGAAGCCGCTGCGGTTGCGCGTTCAGCTGCGCAGCTTCGATGCGGTCTGCAGGCTCGTCGAATGCAACGTGGGTATCGGCATCGTG
Organism: Xanthobacteraceae bacterium; assembly: GCA_036557705.1. Lineage (GTDB taxonomy): Bacteria > Pseudomonadota > Alphaproteobacteria > Rhizobiales > Xanthobacteraceae > VAZQ01. The sequence goes on along the minus strand of DATBHB010000117.1, from coordinate 15,487 downwards.
CCGGAAACCACCGCGCGGCGGGTATCGCGCAGCATGGCGATCGCCATCGTGGTGCTCACCGACCCCTGGGCAGTGCGCGAGCTTACCATCTGCATCCGCCGCCTCAACGATCTCGCGCCGTTTGCGCGAAGACTGGTTGAGCACCTGCGCGCCGGCAGCTGAGGGGTCGTGGCCCGGATTGAGCGGCGCCTTCCCTGCTCTCTGCCGACGGCAAATCCGGCACGCCGCGAAATCCGGGACGACCCGGATTGCGTGATCGCTCTGGTCGCGCAAGCTGCGAATAGATGGGGCGATCACGCAATCCGGGCTACGGGGTCGTGGCCCGGTTGAGCGGCGCCTTTCCTGCTCTCTGCCGACGGCGAATCCGGCACGCCGCGAAATCCGGGACGACCCCGGATTGCGTGATCGCTCTGGTCGCGCAAGCTGCGAATAGATGGGGCGATCACGCAATCCGGGCTACGAATTCACCGAGGTGTGTTGCGGCAGAGGTGACGCGGCGGTCCAGCCGGACTAAATTGGTGAGAATTGGAACCGTTCGAGCCGAACATGACCCTCGAAGCCGCCGCCCAGCAGTCTGTCGCGATCCCGAGTCAAGGTCAGGTGATGGTGCACCCGCTCTGGGTGCGCATTACCCATTGGGTGAACGTGCTCGCCATGGCGGTAATGATCGGCTCCGGTTGGCAGATATACGACGCGTCCCCCCTGTTTCCGTTCGTCTTTCCTCCCGCCATCACCTTGGGCGGCTGGCTTGCCGGCGCTCTGCTCTGGCATTTCGCCGCCATGTGGCTGCTTGCGATCAACGGTCTTGTCTATCTTGTGCTCGGGCTTGCCACCGGCCGTTTCCGCAGGAAGCTCCTGCCGATCCGACCGAGGCAGCTGATTGCCGACCTCTCAGCGGCGCTCACCGGCCGGCTCGCCCATGATGATCTCGCAGCTTATAACGCGGTGCAGAAGCTCCTTTATCTCGGCGTGATTCTCGCCGGCATCGTGATCGTCCTTTCGGGTCTCTCGATCTGGAAGCCGGTCCAGGTGCAGCCGCTCACCGATTTCTTCGGCGGCTACGAGACGGCGCGCTATGTGCATTTCTTCGCCATGGCGACAATCACCGGCTTTCTCGTCATTCATGTGATCATGGCCTTCCTGGTGCCGAAGAGCCTGCGCGCCATGATCATCGGACGTTAGGAGGTCCCTTATGTCGCGTATTCGCAGAGCAATCCCTGGCGTTGATCCGCAGCTTCTCGCCAAGGATGCCGCCAAGCTGATCCCTGAGCCTACGCGCCGGCTGTTCCTGCGCGGCGGGCTGAGCGTTGGCGCTCTCGCTTTCCTCACCGGATGCGACATCATCGACGAAGAATCGGCCGAGCACGCGCTGATGCGAATGTCCTATTTCAACGATCGCGTCCAGGCTTGGCTGTTCAATCCGAACAAGCTCGCGCCGACCTATCCGGAGAGCGCGATCACCCGTCCGTTTCCTTTCAATGGCTACTATCCCGAAGAGGAAGCCCCGGAAGTCGACGGCGACGACTATGCCTTCGAAGTCGGCGGCCTCGTGGAGAATACCAAATCCTGGACGCTCAAGGACCTCTACGCGCTGCCCGAGGAAACCCAGATCACGCGCCACATCTGCGTCGAAGGCTGGAGCGCGATCGGCAAATGGTCGGGGGTGCGCTTCTCGGAATTCCTGCGCCGGGTCGGCGCCGACACCCGCGCCAAATATGTCTGGTTCCGATGCGCCGAAGGTTATTCAACGTCGATTGACATGGCGACGGCGCTGCATCCGCAAACACAGATGACGTTCAAATTCGACGGCGAAATCCTGCCTGTGAAATACGGGTTTCCGATGAAGATCCGCATCCCCACCAAGCTCGGATTCAAGAATCCCAAATATGTGATGGAAATGGCAGTAATCAATAATTGGAATCCGGGTTATTGGGAGGAACAGGGCTACAACTGGTTCAGCGGGATTTAGAGTCGCAATGTAGGGGTGGGCCTAAAGCGCGTCAACGCGCATCTTCGACGCGCTATGGGCGCGGTTCACACGCACGAGCAGCGCCACACGTACAAATAGAGCGCCGCGCCCACGTACCCGCGCCGCGTGGGCATCGCGCACGCGCTCAAGCGCGTCGCGCCTTTGCCCACCCTACGAAGTGTGGCCGTCGTCGAGAAATGCGACGGGCATCCCGCGTTTGACCATCGCGGCCAGCATCAGAGCATCCCAATTGGTCAGGCGAATGCAGCCATGCGAGGCATTCTTGCTCACTTTCGACGGATCGGGCGTGCCGTGAATTCCATAGCCTTGGCGCGAAAGGCCGATCCACACCACCCCGACAGGATTATTCGGCCCCGGCCTGATCGTGAACGGCCGATTCGCATGCACTCCTTTGAAATGATACGCCGGATTGTATCGATAGGTCGGATTGTGCGTCACTGATGTTATTTTGAGCGTGCCGCTCGGCGCCGGCTTCTCGGCACTGCCGATGGTTGCCGGCGCCGCGAAGATCAGGCTGCCGTCCTCGTCGAAGACCCTCAGTTCTCGCTTGGCTTTGTCGACCTCGATCCTCGCCGCCTTCTGGGCCGGCGGATCATCGGTGACATTTGCCACCACAATCGTGTCGCCGCTCTTGTCGAAGGGCTTGCCCGGATTGAGCGCCTTCAACAGATGTTGGCTCATGTGAAATTTTTCCGCGATCTCCTGGCGCGAGCTCGTGTAGCTGAGGTGTTTGAGATGACTCATCGCCTCCATCTTGGACGGCAGCTCCTTGAGGAACGGACCCTTCACGTCCGAAGCCTCGATTCTATATTCCTTGAGAACCGGATCGCCCGAGGTGGCCACGAGCTGCGACCATACGTCAGGGCTGAGCTTGCCGTCCCGGGGAAGACCGTGCGTGTCTTCGAACAGCCCAATCGCCTTGCGGGTGTTCTCCGCGAGGCGACCGTCGATCTCGCCCGGGGAGAAATACGCTCGATCGAGCAGCACCTGCGCCTTTATCACGGCCGGAACCAGGCCTTTTCCGAGGCGCTCCCGCTTTGCCGGAAGCTCCGCTTTGTTGACGCTGTTCATGTCGAGGCCATGCGCGGGAGCGAGTGGCGCGATAGAGATGATCGCCGCGAGCAGGAGCTTTCGGCTCCAGCATACCGGCTGGTTTCGTGTCGATCTGGTCACGATTTTCATCGGTCAGCTGGTAACCGAGCTCAACACCATGATGGCAAGAAATAAAACAAGCATCACCAGAGCGACGACGCGTGCCGCATCGCGTCCGTCTGCGGGCGCGCCGATTGGCCCTTCAGGCGCCATCCTGAGCAGCTCCTAGAGTATCGGCCATTTTGGCGCCCCGTTCGCCCATAGGCTTCGGCGCCCCCGTCGTGGTATCGCGAGCGGTCTGGTGCTCCATCTCGGCATCGATCTCGGCGCCGATCAGGATGACGATTGCCGAAAGCCAGATCCAGAACATGAAGCCCATGATCGCGCCGAGCGAGCCGTAGGTCTTGTTGTAGCTGCCGAAATTCGCCGCATACCATGAGAACAGGATCGAGACCGCGAGCCAGCCAACCGCCGCAAAAGCGCTGCCCCAGCTGATCCAACGCCACTGCGCTCTCGCCCGGTCAGGCCCGTAGCGATAGAGGACGGCGAGCGCAAACGCGACCACCACCAGCAGGAGGGGCCATCGGGCTATTCGCATGATGAGATTAGTGACTTGCGCGAGCCCGAAGAAGTTGACGACAACCGGAACGACTATGATTGCGGCAAGCGCGACAAGCGCCAACGCGAGCGTTGCGAGCGTGAAAGCGAGCGAGACCAGGTTGAGCTTGATAAAGCTGCGCTCGTCCTCCTCGTCGTAGACGATATTGAGCCCATCGAAAAGAGACTTGACCCCGGCATTTGCACTCCACAACGAGACAGCAAGCCCGACGATGAAGGCGAGACCGAGTGTGCTGCTTCCCTGCGCGGCCAGGCGATTGAGCTGATCGCGAATAACAGCAGTCGCTCCCTCCGGCACGAACCCTGATAACTGGTCGAGATTGCCGGCGATCGTGGTCGGATCCGCAAACAATCCGTAAAGCGCCACCAGCGCCGCAATGGCCGGAAACAGCGCCAGGATTGAGTAGAACGTAATGCCGGCCGCTACCAGGACTACCCGGTGTTTGGAGATGTTCTGGTAAATGCGAAGAAGGATATCCTTCCATCCGCGGGCAGGAATCTCCGAGGGCGTACGGGCGGCTCGGCCGCGGCTGCTTTCGTTTTCCATAACCCTTTCGCCGCGCTCTTGCCGGCTTGGCGGAGCCTCGCCAGCATATCGCTTGTGATCAAAGCCGAGCGAGAGAAGACCTATCGCCAGCCCCGTGATCCACACTGGGATCCAGCTCGGACGGGGATGAATTTGCCGGGAGGCGTCCTTGCTAGCTATTCCCACCGACATTCTCCGCAGGGCCGAATCCGCCCTGATGCATTGCGGTTTCATCGCTGAAGGGAACCAGCGTCGGCCCGCCTTCCGCCTCCGCCCTGCGTTGCGGACCAGAGTCTGACCCAGAGGTCTGCTTTTCGGTCTCTTGCTTGGCTTCCTCGTAGGCGTGTTCGGCGACTGTCTTTGCTTTTTCGTATTGCTCGCCGGCTACGTCGCCGGTGCGCTCCTTGATCTCGCCGCTGGCCTGTCCCATCAACCGATCCTCAGCTTCGGTTTCGGGCAGGGCTGCACCGAGCAGGGCACCTATCGCGAGCCCCACGCCTGCCAGCACGAGCGGCTGTTCCCTGAAAAGGCTGCCGATGCTCTGCGAGGCGCTGGCCGCCCGGCCGCGCAGCGATGCTGCCGAATCGCGAACGGCCGAAGCGGCGCGGTTGGCTGTCTCGGCGCCGGTCTGGTACGCGGAAGCGGCCGCATCTTGCAGACCAGCGGCTGCCCTGCGGCCGCGGTCTGCGAATTGGGACGCGCTCTCACTGATCTGATTGCCGGCGCTCGATGCTGTTTCCTGCGCGCGGCCCGCCCATTCCTGAGCGCTCGCGCGAGCCTGATCCATCGTCTCTCCTGGTTGCCCTCTTAAGTTGGATGGGGTCGAGGTCGCGTTCCGCCCGGTTGCGACCGCCAACCAAGCCAGCCCCGCTCCGACCATTGCGGCAGGAATGGGGTTTTCGATCACTTGCCTTTGCAGATTGCGGAAAAACATTCCTCCGCTTGCATCGCGAGCGTAGTCGACCAATTGATCGACGATCTGGCCAGGCGTCATCCGGGCGCGCAATTCGTCGAGCGAACTCGATATCCGGGCGCGACATTGCTCGACCTCGCGCTCAAGCCGCTCGCTGGTGCTCATAATCCTGCCTCACCTGATCTTGGGTTGCTTGGCGCTTCGCTACCGAAACGTCCTCCTGAAGCTGATGGACGGTTTTCTCCGGGATGAGGTTTTTCGCTTTCAGCCGGCTCACTCCGATCATGAGTAGAATGAGACCGATCAGAAACACGCCGCCGCCGATGATGACAGCAGCCTGCCACAGCTCGAATCCGGCCATTTCCACACCGGCTACGGCGGCTTCGAGCAGAATTACCAAAGCCGGCATCAACAGAACCGCGCCCCCGACCACCAGGGCGAGGCCCATTGCCATCTGAGACATCTTCTCGGACATCTCGACGCGAGCGAGTTCGCCCTCTTTGCGAAAAAGGGTAGTTACCTGGTTGAACAGATCCGCCAACAGGTCGGCGACGGATCGCTCATAGTAGCGCGGTGCCATGGGATGCTCCTCATGCGGGCTGACCGGTTTTTGAGCTTTTGAGGAAGCGGCTCAGCGCAAATCCCGCGAGGACCGAGCCGGCGAAGGCTGCGGCCGGCTGCTTGCGGGCGAAATCGTTAAATCCGCTGACAAGGTCCTCGATGCTCCGCTCGCGCAGCGCCGATGAGGCGCTTTGCAGGCTGTCCGCCGCGGAGTGGATGTAGGCGGCGGCCTGCGGCAGCTCCTTGGCGATCTCCCCGGCGGCGCCGTGCACGGCAGCACTCAGGTTCGTGAGCTGATCGGCGCCCGCTTCTTTTTGCGCTTCCACAGCACCGCGGGCTTCCTCCTTCAGCGGCTCTGCAGCCTGCCCCGCCTTGCTTTTTAAGTCATGGGCCGCCGATCCGCTTTCTTCCCAGAAGCCGCCCGGCTGGGTATCGCGGCCTTGTTCTTTTTCTCCCATTTCGCACTCGCCTCGAAATATACTTGGATGCCGAGTTGTTTCTTTGTTCGGCCCTATATCCAACCTTTCCAGGCGGCGGGTGTTCCGGTTCGGTGCGACGCCTCTGTAAAAACAGGCCGCTAAAAACATGCAGCCCGCCCGACCCGTCTGGGTTGAGCGGGATGCCGCTTTATAGAGCCATCTGGCAGGCCGCTAAGTTGCGTCATTAAGCCAGCTGTCGATCTCCTTCTCGGCCTGATCCTTGGCAAAGCCGTAGCGCTGCTGCAGACGGCCCGCCAATTCTTGCCGCTTGCCTTGGACGACGTTGAGGTCGTCGTCGGTCAGCTTGCCCCATTGCTTCTGGGCTTTGCCTTTGAACTCCTTCCAGTTGCCTTCAATACGATCCCAGTTCATCTTTCCTCCTGGTTGGGAAGAGGCCGGTCCGACCAGCCTCTAAGTCAAGCCTGTTGGGCGGATTACCGTCCGCGAGCCGGCCCGCCGACGTTGCCGCCTTCCTCGCAGACCTTCACGGTCTTCATCGCGCCTTCGGCCTGGTCGCGGGTGGTATAGACTTTGTCTCCACCGACGACCACGGTTGTCCGGCTTGTCGGCTTTTGTTCTACGATCCTGCAGTGTTTGGTAGCCGTATCCTGCACAATGTAGAAGTCGGCCGCCAATGCCGGAGTCACAAATGCGGCAATCGCCGCCGCCGCAATGGTAATCTTCACCATGCTATCCTCCTTGGGGTTGGCAAGTAGCCCAACGATTGGAGGCTCCTTCGGTTCCTATGTAATCCGATGAGCGGAACTGAGTTCCGCATTGAGCGTTATTTCGCACGAAATGCAGGTAATCTCTGTAATGAGCTTGCAATAAGCGGAGAACATGCATCGGGCTTTACTGGAGGCTAAAATATTTCTGACGCGGAGGAATATATGTTGGGAACCATACTGCTGATTATCGTGATCTTGCTTCTGATCGGCGCCTTGCCGACTTGGCCGTATAGCGGCGGTTGGGGCTATTATCCGTCAGGCGGCCTGGGGCTCGTACTGATCATCGTGATCATTTTGCTGCTGGTCGGCCGTTTATAGAGCTGACGTCGTCGCCGGCGTGCGAAGTTGTTTACTTCACGGGCGTCGCGCTGCTGACGGAATTGAACGGCCGCGCGCCTGTGCACAGCAACCGGGCGTGCTCAGGCGGTGTGCTCAGGCGGTGTTGAACATCTCCGGAACGCAGCCCGTAATGGGGCGTTGCCATTTACTTCGGGCGGGCGATCCAAAGGAGATCCAGGGATGATGAAGAGGAACTTGCTCATGGCGGTCGCGGTGACGGCTGCCATGGGACTTGCAGGAGCCGCGCTCGGTCAGGGTGGCGGCGGTGGAGGCGGAGGCGGTGGAGGCGGAGGCGGGGCCGGGGGTGGCGCTGGCGGTGCGAGCGCTGGCGGTGCGGCCGCCGGAGCAGCCGGGACCGCAGGCACGTCGGGTGCTGCGACACCTGGAACCGCGGGAACGGCCGGGACCTCCGCAGGCTCCGGAAGCAGCGGCATCAACTCCAACGCCGGCACCAGCGGCCGGATAAATCGCCATGTGCGCCATGGTCACGCGGGGACGACTGCGCATTCGCGCACCAGTACGCAGACCCAAGGCCCAGGGGTGAGGACCACGGGCCAATCGGGGACGACCGCTCAAGGGCAGAATGCAACTGGCAACGTTTCGACCACGAGCAATGTCGGCGTCACGCTCAGTCCACAGCAGCGGACCCGCATTCGCACCGTGCTCATGCGCGATCGCAATATCGCGCGGGTAAGCAATCCCACGTTCAACGTCAGCGTTGGTTCTGTTGTGCCCAGCAGCACTCGGCTCGTTGCAATCCCAGCTCCAGTTCTCCGCATCTATCCCGCTTTCCGCGGCGACAGGGTCGTGATGGTGGGGAATGAACTGGTTATCGTCAATCCTTCTACCTACCAGATCGTCGCCGTTCTCCCCGGCTAACCGAGAGCGGGCGAATCAAATAGTAGGATTGACTTCTGAACGAAATGAGCCCGCCGCAAGGCGGGCTCATTCGATTCTCCGGGCTGTTATTGGCGCGTTTTCAGTTACTGATTATTCCGCCGGCCGCCGGGTCCTGCTCCGCCGGCGTTTCTGCCTCCCCCGGCGTTAAGGTTTGCACCGCCGTTTCCGCCGATGTTCGCGTTCGCGCCCGCATTCACCCCGCTGCCCTCAAAATTGCTGCTGCCCCGGGCGCCCATTCCAACTGTGCCGCCGCGGACACTCGCGCTACGGACATTCGTAGAGCGGATGTTCCTGCCGGTGTGGATCGTGCGGCCCTCGCGGAAGGATCGGGTTGCGTTGCGGTGATAGACGCGCGTTCCGTATCGCTCGCCGAACTCGCGCCGGCCGCCATATACCCCATAATCACCAAATCCCACCGACACGCCTGGCTCAGAGGCATATCCATAGTTCCAGCCCGGCTGGTAAGCGTAACCAGACCAGCCATAGCTGGGATACCCCCAACCGTACGCGGCGGTGCCACAAGTGCAGCCGCCCGGTGAAGCCGCATAAGCATTGTTATAGCCGTTCCAGCCCCATCCCCAATTCGCCGCGTAAGGGCCGCCAACCGTCACGCCGAAACCAAAGCCGGGACCGCCCCAGCCGTACGAGCCATAGGCCTGTGCGTTGCTGCGGGTGCCCCATGCGGCCGCTGGAGACGCCAGCGCGGCAACCGAGGCAGCCGTCACAGCCGCAACCAACCACTTCCTCTGCATCATGTCCTCCTTGATATCGTCTTCGGCGGGCATGCCTCGCCCGCTGCTCTGTTCCGGTCAATGCCGCAGTGCGTCAGGGGTTCCGGGAATAATCAATTCTTCCGAGTCCCATTCTGGCGAACGGATGGAACTGTCGGCGAGGAGGCAGAATTATTGTGGACGCGTAATCTCTCAGGGAGAACAAACAATGGGCCGCTATTTGTTGTTGTGGTTGCTGGGAATACCGATTCCGATTCTCATTTTGCTCTGGGTGTTCGGCGTTCTGCATTGACCGATCGAGCGAGTTCCGGCCACAGACTGCCGGAGTTGAAGGCCCGTGCAGGGACGCCGGCGTCGGGGACGCCGGCGAGCCTGCAGGCGCCTTTTGCGCCGATGGAGGCGCTCTCGGTCGATGACATCCCGATCGGGGGGTGCTGGCAGTACGAGCCGAAATGGGATGGCTTCCGCTGCCTGGTATTTCGCGACGGAAGAAACGCCGAACTCCAATCGAAATCGGGTCGCCCGCTCACGCGCTATTTTCCGGAACTGATCGCGGCATTTCTGAGTCTTAAGGCGCAGCGCTTCGTGCTCGACGGCGAAATAGTCATTCCACAGGATGGGACGTTTTCGTTCGATGCGCTGCTCCAGCGCATCCACCCCGCGCCAAGCCGGGTGAAGGCGTTGGCAGCCGACACCCCAGGAATGCTGATCGCATTCGATCTGCTGGCGGACGCCGAGGGACGGTCCCTGGTCCAGTTGCCGCTGGTCGAGCGCCGCGCCCGTCTCGAAGCGTTCGCCAGCCGATATTTCAATTGTGCCGGCCGAATGCGGTTATCGCCCGCGACTACCGCGCTCAGTGAAGCAAAAGGCTGGCTTCGACGCGCCGGGGGCCTCCTCGACGGCATCATCGCCAAACGGCTTGATTTCGACTATCGCTCGGGCGATCGCACCGGCATGCAGAAGATCAAGAACTATCGCAGCGCCGACTGCGTCGTTGGCGGTTTCCGGTACAACGAAGGCAAGCCCGTGGTCGGCTCATTGCTGCTCGGCCTCTATGACGGGAACGGCATTCTGCATCATGTCGGATTCACATCGGCTATTCGAAACGAAGACAAGCCGGCGTTGACTGCGAGGCTTGAGAAGCTCATCGCGCCGCCCGGGTTCACCGGTAATGCGCCCGGCGGCCCAAGTCGATGGTCCACGACCCGTACAGGCGAATGGGAGCCGCTCAAGCCCAGGCTTGTGGTCGAAGTCAGCTACGATCATTTTGCGGGCAAACGGTTCCGCCACGGAACGAAGCTGATGCGATGGCGGCCTGACAAATCTCCGCGCCAATGCACGTTCGAGCAGGTCGAACAGAAGACCGCAAACCTCGCCGCGCTGCTGGAAAGCTAATAGGCCGCTTCACTCTAAGTGAATGGGTCGATATCCGACCCGCCCTCATGGTTCTCGGACTCGTCATTCCTGAGGATGGAAGTGGGTAGCGGCTCATTCATAAACTGCTGATTCTGCTTGCGCAAACCCGGACGAACGACCACGTTCATTCCTGGAATGGGACGCATACTGCTACCTATTTGGAATCAAGGTAGCAGATCGACGGGAGCACGAAATGCCGCGAATCCGGATGAGCAGATTTCGATCGACTCGCTACCGACGCCTGCCAAGGGATAGTCTCGTCAACAGAACTCGCCCGTCTCCCGCCGAAGAGATCAGATGCCGCAGAGCGCGACTGGAAGGCGACTCGCCGCCTCCCCGAGAGGGCCGTGCAATTTCCTGTGCAGTTTCCTTCCGAGCGCCACCGCTATATCCTGGAGACTCCTGCAACTTGCGTAACAAACAGGGTCAAGACAAATCCGTCCTTTGGGGAGAAACATCATGGTGCATCGTAGCGCGTTTGTGGTGCTTGCGTTTGCCAGCGTATTGCTGACGACGGTGGACGGCGCGCGAGCCCAGGAAAAGAAATACCCTAACTGGAAAGGCGAGTGGACCGCGGTCGTGCCACGCCTGGCCGGCCAGCAATTGCGGTTCGATCCTAGCAAGCCGTATGCGAAGGGCCAGGAGGCGCCGCTGACGGAGGAATATCAGAAGATTTACGAGGCCAATCTGAAGGAGCTCGAACTCGGCCGGCAGGGCCTGTTCCTCTATCGCGCCTCGTGCCTGCCGGCCGGCATGCCCACCATGATGTCCATAGGCACGTTCGAGTTCATCATCACGCCAGAAACCACGTACATTGCCGCGCCGACCACGAGCGACGGCAACATTCGTCGTGTCTTTACGGATGGACGTCCCTGGCCGACGCAGATCGAGCCGACCTATCAGGGATTCTCCATGGGAGCCTGGCACGACGAGGATGACGACGGAACGTACGACGTGCTCGAAGTCGAAACGCGCGGCCCTTTCAAGGGACCGCGCACCTACGGCCCGTCGGGACTGCCGCTGCACTTCGACAATGACTCGACATTCAAGGAACGGATTGTCTTGGACAAGAACGATCCGAATCTGCTGCACGACGTGATCACCGTCTTCGACCGCGCCTTGACGCGTCCCTGGACGGCCGACAAGACCTACCGCCGGAGCCCAGAGAAATATCCGAGCTTCAGCGAAACGAGCTGCCTAGAAGGGACCGCTTATGTGACGATCGGCAAGGAATTTTACCTCGTCACCACGGACGGATTCTTGATGCCGACCGCGAAGGGGCAGTTGCCGCCTGATACCCGCTACTTCCCGAAAGTGCAGAAATAGGAATTCGCGGCGCAAGGGGGACAGATAGGTAACGATGTTCATCCGTATGTCCGGCACGTCTAAGCCGACATGCGTGAACTGGCCAGAGGGTTTCGAGCCCGGCTTGCACGCCATCGACAAAATCCGCAACGCTCGGGCGCGTTCACGCTGCCCGGAGGCTAATCTTGATTGCCGGGTGCTCGCCGATCTTCCGAACACGTTGGCCAGATTGTCTGTGGGTCAGATTGGCTAGATCGAGCCAAGCCCCTGCAAGCTTGAGCAGATGCGCTTTGTCGGCAGGATTGCTAGCCCGACGAGCCAGTTCGACGGACATTATGGCGTTATGCCTGTACTCGTATTCTTTTCTGACCATGGGGGCGGCCCTCGTCGGTAAGCAGACCCCCGTCCAGAACAGGACTCCTTGGCAAAGGTTCCGGAACCTAAAAAAGATAGGCCGCCCAGCGGTTACAGCCAAAGAAAGCCCCACGAGGCGAATGCCCGCGGGGCAAGTTCCATGTTGACTCAACAGCAGCGGGAGAAACGGGCTTCCGCCACTGTCATAAGACAACGCGCCCTCTTTTGGTAGGTTGCTGCCACCGTTAAAGAAAAGGGCCGCCCGGCGCAGGTGCTACACGCACGGCGGGTCCATCCCGATCGGGCGCCGCGCGAAGGGACACTCCGGCGCACGACCAGAGCACATAATGACAGGTATCAGGTCGAATTGTTGCGCCGACAAAAAGGCCCCGCCGAATATCCCCAGCGGGGCCGCAACCATCATTCACGTGCGGTAAGCACACCGTTCCGAAGTTGCTTCCCGCGAGCCAACTTAAATCACAGCTGCGTGGTGTGAAAAGCCTGCGCGCCGCCGCGTCTCAAGCCGCTTTTCGGCCGTGCGGGCCTTGGGCCTCGTCAAGGCGCGATTCGAAGTCTCCCAAGCGCCTTGTCAGGCGACCTGCTTCATCAAAGTACCGTAGCGCGGCATCACGCAACATATCGGATGTCGCAACGTCTCCATCATGCTTAGCATCCTGCGCCATTTGTAGAAGCAGGATTCCCAAATGGTCGTCCGCATTTTGCTGCGTCATGGGGGTGACTCCGCGAGAATGGCGCCCTTTTTTGAAACGCCAGGCGCACAAGTGCGTTCCAGCGCGTTCAGCGATGGTCGGCTGTGGGAGCGGCGTGGGCTACTTGCGCCAATTTTTCAGGCCCGGCACAAGGAAGCCCGCCCGGGATGCTCATTACCGGGCGGGTCCGCCTCACAATCAGGGCACACTCAGCACGGGGGAGGGTTGGGGGGCTGCGCCGATTTCGTGCCTCACCCTCCGGTAGCCGGGGCAATACTCTTTCGGATTGACATAGAACAACGCCGGGAATTCACAGGCACATTTTTTCAGATCGTCGGGATCAACATCGACCATCAGGGCGACCCAATCCCATTTGCGGATTCGCTTCGCATGACATCGGGCACAAAGAAGCCCCGCGGCGGCAGGCTTTCGTATTCAATAGTCATGACACCACCACCGCTTAGTCGCTCGTCCATCTCCGCGAGCAAGTCCTCGTATCGTTCCATGCGCGGCCGGTCGCGTCCAGCACAAGCCGATATTGCCAGTGCAGTTCATCGAACTGCTTGCCGAGCGCCAGCAGGTTGGCGTCAGAGTCGGTAGCCGCCTCGCGGCCGGCCTGGAGCTGCCGGATCAAGGCCGTGGCCTGATAGCCCAGAGCGCGCAGTTTCTCGGGGTCGCGAACGTGTTCGAGGTGCGGCCACTGTTCGTTCCTCGGACTCGTTCCGTTCCCATGCGCCTCACCTACGCCGTAGTGTGTTCCTCGACGGCGAACTCCGGATGGGCCGTACTAACGGTAAAGTTGATTTTCCTGTGCACAATGCGAGCGGAGCGAAACGCCCATTTGGGCAGGATATTGCCCCATCTTTTGCTTGAAACAATTCTCAATCAGGATCGGCCTTGACCCGGTGACGCTTGTACTGCGGCGACCGCAATATTGCGCTGTGCATTCGTCCATCGCCTTTTCAGCTGTGCGGTTACCGGCTGCTTTCTGCCCCGCCGCACTTTTCGGCGCGGCAAGACCCGACGTTGGAACGCTCTGCCAAACCAAGACGAGAAGCCCGAGCACTGCGACCTTCATCCGACCCTCCCTTGAGCCAGCTCAGTTCCGCACCTCGCCAGTACGCTATTCGCCAAGGCGTATCGCCTCGCGAGTAGCCACCGCTGCCGCCAGGGCTCGGTGATCTGATATTCCTTTCGCCCGCTCGCTCGCGCTCGCCTCATCCGGCGCCTCGACATCGCCGAGCGGCTCTAGCCGGTGCCTCATCAGCGAAATGCGCCAACGATAGGTCTGTTGCTGCCAGGCAATACGCTACGCTTGGCCATGCCGGCATTTAGCCAGAGAGGTGCCCGAGCCGTCCAGATAGGTTCACTAGGCGGCCCAGGGCAATCCCCTCGCACCCCACCCTGACCCTAACCACCACCGAAGCATGGGAGTACTTGGCAATGGCTGAGCCACCATGCGCGAACGGTTTCGGGTATTCTTGCTTTGGTCCGCCAAATTCCTGCCATCACGGCCCCCCTCTTTCAAGAGCCCGCTTGATCTGCTGTCGCAGCCTGTGAAGACCAAGAAGAACAGGACAGAGCCGCCACTGGCTGCGTAACCGCCGCCGGCCATGTCCCGGCCAACCTTGGAGATCGCGGATATCTTCCGCGACCACGGGCCGGCATGGCGTTCAAACTACACCGACCCAGTTCGGGGGTCTAGAGGGGTTACCATGACGACCATCAATGTCGAGAATTTGCTCACTGTGCGTCCTAACGACATTATGGCCAAAGAGGTGTTGATGATCGCCGTCTTCGCTATAATCGGAGTGGCCATGACGCTCGGGCTGGTCATCGAATTTCCGATGTCCGCCGAACAGTTCGCCCAGTTCGCGGGCTAACCGGACAAAGCAGATTCGGAAAGGTTGCGGCTTCGGCCGTTTAAGTTGCTGGCCGGCCCCCTGGGCGCCTACCGAAGACGCTTGGGGTAACCAAGCGAAAGCTCAGACCGAGCATACCTTGTCCGGTCTGTGTATCGGACAGCGGACATTTGGTGCCGTATTCCAAGCGGTCCGGCAGTGCCAACACCCGACATCACGGAAATTTATGTTCGGTGAGGGCCGCTTCCGGCCGTGGGCGGCATCTGGAGTTGGAAGATTGCCCGGCAAGGGGGCTTATGGCAGCTTTCTGTGCACTCGAACACAGGAGGCGACCAATGTCTTCTTTTCAGGTGACGGTGAAATGGTCAACGGCTCTAGCCGCGCTGGCTCCTCTGGTCTTGACCTGCCCTCCGCCTGCCTCAGCGCAGAGCCTTGTAGAAACTACGGCATTTATACTCTACGGCGGCATTCTTGCGGACTCGAAGGATTTACAGCATATCGACGACAAGACAGTTAAACGGTTCAACAATACAATAGCGGTCACAAGCGAAAGTGGTTGTGAAGTCGTTGATTCCAATGCATACATAGTTCAATCAAGAGAAATAAATACCCAACTAACCTATTTTTTCAACAACGCCATCCTTCCGGAGACAAAGGAATTCGCCGGGCCTGATAGCTTATGGGCCATCACCCTAAATGGAGAAGAAAATGTTACATGTACAGTGATTAAAAGTGGAACCTCGGGCCACCCAGAGATTGGTGAGCAGAACTCTTGTTCAAAAAGCCTTGTCATAAGAACAAACATCGGAAATAGAGATAGAGTGTATCCCTCCGGTCTAGGCCGTCTTGCTGATCCCTTCGCGCGTGAGATGATGTGCCCGCTAAGTTGCAAATTAAAGGGCACACATGGCCACGATGACAATTCATTCGGGTCCCGAGCGCCGGCGGCGCTGGACGGCTGCT
>DATBHB010000116.1:0-3706 GCA_036557705.1 Xanthobacteraceae bacterium | reverse complement strand
GCGCAATTTCGACATCCGCAAGAACCTGCTCAAGTTCGACAATGTGATGAACGACCAGCGCAAGGTCATTTTCGAGCAGCGGGTCGAGTGGATGCGCGACGAGGCGGTGGCCGAGGTCGTCGCCGACATGCGCCACGCCGTGGTCGAGGACCTTGTCGGCAAGCACGTGCCGGCCCACGCCTATCCGGAGCAGTGGGACACGCCAGGCCTCAAGGAAGAACTCAAGCGCGTGCTCAGTCTCGATCTGCCGGTCGACGAATGGGCGCGGGAAGAGGGCATCGCCGACGAGGAACTAATGAGCCGCATCGAGCGGCGCGCCGACGAGCACATGGCCGCAAAGGTCGCGCAATGGGGCGCAGACCTCATCCGCCAGATCGAGAAAACGGTGCTGTTGCAGATTCTCGACCACCTCTGGCGCGAGCATCTGGTCATGATCGAACACCTTCGCCAGGTGATTGGGCTGCGCGGCTATGGCCAGCGCGATCCGCTCAATGAATACAAGGCGGAAGCCTTCAACCTGTTCGAAGCGCTAAGTCACAATCTGCGCGAAGCGGTCACCGCGCAGCTCATGCGCCTCGAAATCGTGCAAGGGCCGCCCCCGCAGGAGCAGCAGAATTTGCCCTATATGGAGGCCCATAAGGTCGACCCATCGACCGGGGACGACGAGATGGCCTTTGCGGATGCACCGCTCGCGCCCGTTCTTGTCGGCAACGGGAACGGGAACGGGAGCGCGCGCGCGGCGCAGCGCGATCCGAAAGATCCGAGGAGCTGGGGCAAGGTCGGACGCAACGAGCTGTGCCCCTGCGGCTCCGGCCGCAAATACAAACACTGCCACGGACGGTTCGTGTAGACAGACGACAGACATCAGGACGTAGGGTGGGCAAAGGCGCTTGAAGGCGCATGCCGCCGGGCACAACCCGTGCGCGCCCGTAGCCCGTCGAAGACGGGCGTCAAACGCCCTTATGGCCCACGCTGTCGGGTTTCAAGACGTGGACCGCGTGGGCAAAATCGCAATACGCCGCCGTGCGAGATGATAAGGCCGGGAACGGCGATTTTGCCCACCCTACCGCCTATCTGAATACGCCCCAGCGGCTGTCGAATGAGCCCCCCGCAAGTGTAGGCTGCGCGCCATTGAGCAGGCCGGCGGTATTGGCGGGCTTGGGAGAGGGCTCGTCGTTTCCTTCTTCGCGCGCCGGCTGTGGCGTGGCTTTTGCCTCCACATGCGGGTGCACCGACGCCGGTGCACTCTTGCTCGACGAGAGCTCGTATGCTGGCTTCGACTTTGCGGCCGAGGCGGTGGCGGTCTGCGTGACCTTCGGGGTTTCCTTCGCCTTCGGCTTGGCTGCTGCCGGTTCGGTTGCTGCCGGCTCCGTAGTAGCGCCGCTGCCAAAGAGATGAGTTAACAATCCGACGGAGCGCGTCTGATCGGTCGATGGCTGCTCCTTGCTGGCCGCGTACGCCGACGGCTGCTCCCTGCTCGCCGAGACCGGCGTGCTCGCGGCAGCGCTCGGCGAACTCGTCGCATTCGATGACGCGACTGCAAGGGTAGCGGGCGGCGTATAGGGTTGGCCTGGTGCCCGCGCGTGGGAAGGAATCGTGCCAGGCACCGTAGTCCAGGGCGCATGAGGCCTGAATGCAGCGAGGAACGTTGGATTCATGCCGCCGTCGGTCCCAGTGCGCACCGGCACCGTCTGCGTACCCCGGCTCGCCAGTTCGGCGGTCTGACGTTCGTCGTTCTGTTCTTTTTCCGCGACCGCAGCCGCAAGCTCATCGTCGACCTTGTAGGCCGGGCATTTACCCGCCGGGTTGAACTTGTCCTTCGTCTCCGCATCGAACACGTAGCGCTTTTCGCAGACGTCGACCTTCGGCTCGAGGCGGGTAACCTCGAAATGATCGTAGCCTTCCTTGAGCATTTGCCAGAACGGCATGTTCGGCGAATTGCGGTGTCTGGCCATGTTGAGCGGCGTCATCCGGAACGGATAGGCCTGGATCTGGAACGAGCGCTGCCCGCCCAGGAACGATTCGCGCGCGAGCGCATAGATTTCCCCGACCTGCTCGTCGGTCATGGCGTAGCAGCCGGCCGACGAGCAATCGCCGTGGATCATCAGGAATTCGCCGGTGTGACCGTTCGCGCGATCATAGGCATTGGGGAAGCCGGTATTGATCGCAAGATAATAGTTCGAATTGGGATTCATCAGGCCGGGCGTGATCGTGTAGAAGCCTTCGGGCGCCTGGCGATCGCCCATCCTGACTTTCGGACCAAGCTCACCCGACCAGCGGCAGATCGGGTAGGTTTTCAGCAGCGCGAAGCGTCCGGTATTGTCCTGTTTCCATACTTCGAGCTCCGACTCCTCCTTGAAAATCCGGACGAGGATCGGCGAGTCCTTCGACATATTTCGATGGTCGATTTCGGCGATCATTTGCGGAGACAGCGGCTGCAGAGAGCGCAGCGACGAGGCCCCCATGGATTCAGGATTGCAGCCGGCCAGCGCAATGGCAGCCGCAACGACCGCAGACGCCAGAAGCGAGCGGACAACAGGATGCCGTTTCAACGCTAAAACTCCCCCGATACAGGCCACAACTGAGCCCGCCCCATGCAATGGTTAACTCCAAGAGGCTTGGACTGCAAGCAAATTAATGCAGTCCGAGTCCAGCAAGGGTACCTTGGTAGTGAACGATCGGTAAATGCACGCCACTGTCCCCCAGCTCCGCTAACCACTGATTAAACGAGCCCCACAGCCTCCGAACGCTGGAATCACCTACCCGAAAAATTGGGAAAGATCAGGGCGAAGCAGTGGAGGTCCTTGGCCGACAAGATCGGATGGTAAATGGAAGTACTGCCTGGTCCGCATTGCAAGAAGCACTGCCTGGGCCGCATTGCAATGAGACAAGGGGACCATGTAATCTCTCCCCAGAGGAATTAGCCTCGCCGCTGGTCCCTGCCCTTGTTGAAGCCCGCGGATTCGGATGACCGGCGGCAAAAGCCAAGACAGGAGAGGACCTGATGAGCATCAAGCCAGCATTATACCTCGGCGTGGCGCTGGGTGCGCTCGGCGGCTTCATGGCGTTTGCGCCAAGCGAACTCAAAGCCCAGACCGTCGCCATTGACAACGACGACATCGGCGGTGTTGTCACCGGCCCGAACGGTCCGGAAGCAGGCGTGTGGGTTATCGCCGAGACCCACGACCTCCCGACCCGTTACGCCAAAATGGTCGTGACCGACGACCAGGGTCGCTATGTGGTGCCGGATCTTCCGGCGGCCAAATACAAAGTGTGGGTGCGGGGCTATGGCCTCGTCGATTCGCCGAAGGTCGACGGCGAACGCGGCAAGCAGCTCAATCTCACCGCCGTACCGGCGCCCTCGGACGCCGCTGCTGCGGCATATTATCCGGCGATCTACTGGTATTCGATGCTCAAGATTCCGGATGCGAGCTTGTTCGGCGGCAAGAGCGCCATCCCGGCGAACGTCAAACAGGTCGACTGGATCAACCTGATGAAAAACAACGGCTGCGTCGGCTGCCACCAGCTCGGCACGCAGGCGACGCGGACGATTCCGGCGTTCTTCGGAAATTCATCGAAGGAAGCCTGGATGCGCCGCATTCAAGCCGGTCAGGCCGGAGAGCTGATGGTCAACATCATCGCCGGCCAGCTTGCCGCCGAACCGCTCGCTTATCTCACCGACTGGACCGACCGCGTCGCCAGGGGT
>DATBHB010000115.1:0-19536 GCA_036557705.1 Xanthobacteraceae bacterium | reverse complement strand
GTGCTCGCGCCCTTTGGCGCGAGCACGACGAGATGCGGGGCGGCCTGGATGGCCTAGACGGCTGCGTAACGTCGTCGCGATCGAGGTATAATGGCTGCATGGTCGGATACCGGCGCAATTGGCTTGAGGGCGGCACTTTCTTCTTCACGCTCACGCTCGAGGATCGACGCTCGACGGCACTTGTCGACAACGTTGGTGCACTTCGCGAATCGTTTCGTATAGCCCGCCAAGAGCGCCCGTTTGCGGTCGATGTGATCGTCGTTCTGCCAGATCACCTCCATGCAATCCTAACGCTGCCGGATGGAGATGCAAATTTTGCTGCGCGCTGGCGACGGATCAAAGGTCATTTCAGCTCCGCCTTGGACCGAGTGGGACTTCCTATCCAGCGCTACAGCGATGGCAGACTTGCGCTGTGGCAAAGGCGTTATTGGGAACACACGATTCGTGACGAGAACGATTTCGCAAAACACGTGAACTACATTCACTTTAATCCAGTTAAACACGGCCTGGTCACGCGCGTTCGCGATTGGCCGCATTCGTCGTTTCACCTCTACGTACGGCGCGGTGCCTTGCCAGAAGATAGGGCAGGCGACATGAAGGAAGCAGGATCAGGGTACGGCGAGCGCCGAACGGTGGACTCACGCCTAGCGGAGAGCGCGTTCCCGCATCTCGCCGCGCGCGCCGAAGGCGCGCCCGCGGCTCATGCGGGCTACGAAGACAGGAAGTAAATAAAGGAGTAAATAAATGATGGACCAAGCTGATCATGAGCGCGATACCAGCCGGCCCCCCGCAACTTCGCGGCGTGATTTTCTTAAATCAAGCGCCGGTGCTGTCGGCGCCGCCGCGGTGCTGCCCGATGCTGCAATGGGGCAGGGCGCCGGTCCGGCGGATGCCGAACTTCCCCGCTTGCAGGGGAGCCGTCGGATTCTTCTCAAGGGCGGCGTGGTCTTGACGCTTGATCGAGGCGTTGGTGACTTCGCGCGCGCCGATGTGCTGATCGAGGACGGCAAGATTCGCGAAATACGTCCCGATATCACGCTGTCGGATGCCGCGGCTGCGGTGATCGACGCCGCCGACCGGATTCTCATTCCGGGCTTCGTCGATACCCACAGTCATTCCTACCAGGGCCTGTTGCGGAACATCCTCACCAACGGTGTCCTCAATCCGGAATACAACCGCGACATCCAGAACACGCTGACGCCCGCTTACGAGCCTGCTGACGCGTACGCGGGCGTATTGATTACGGCGCTCGGCTTCATCGAGATGGGCACGACGACGATTGTCGATATTTCCCAGGTCTCGCACACGCCCGAACACAGTGATGCCTGTATCCGTGCGCTGCAGGAATCCGGCATCCGCGCCGTTTACGCCTATTACCGCGGCCAGGGGCCGAAGACGCAATATCCGCAGGACATAAGGCGGCTCAAGGCGAGCTATTTTGGCTCGAATGATCAGCTGTTGACGCTCGCGCTTGGTACCGGCCCCGATCCGAAGCTCTATGCCCTCGCGCGCGAGGTCGGCGTGCCCTGTGTCATGCACACCAACAGACTCAATGCGCAGCTTGCCGAGCTCGGACGAATGGGCTTGTTGCGGCCGGGCGACGAGTTCATCCACTGCACCGGTCTCACCGACGACTCGTGGAAACTGATCAGAGACGGCGGCGGCCATGTCTCGCTCTCGGTGCAGCTTGAAATGGCCATGGGCCAAGGGCTGCCGGCAATTCAGGAGGCGCTCGATCACGGCGTGCGGCCAAGCTTGAGTTCGGACCATGGCGCGACGGTTGCGCAGGACCCGTTCTCGATGATGCGCGCAACTTTCACCTTCCAGCATTACCAGCTGTTTCGCCGCGAATTTTCCGGCGAGAAGAATCTGCCCCCGAGGCTTTCGCCGCGCGAGGTGCTCGAATTCGCTACGATCGAGGGTGCCCGCTGCGCCAATCTGGACAGCCGCATCGGCACGCTCACTCCCGGCAAGGATGCCGACATCGTCATGCTGCGCACCGACCGCTTGAGCATCTGGCCGCTCACCAACGCGCCGGGCATTGTGGCAAACCTCATGAATCCGAGCCACGTCGAAGGCGTCTTCATCGCCGGCAAGGTGCGCAAATGGCGCGGCGATCTTGTTGGGGTCGATGCGCCTCGCGTGATGCGGATTGTGCGCGAAGCGCGCGATGCCGTGCTGCGCCGGGCCGGATTTCAGACCAATCTGCTCGGCTGAATATCCCGCCTGGCTGGGGCGGGTTTGTTCCGAAGCAGACATGGCGGCGCACCCTGGGGATGTGCAAAATCGTCCTGCGAAGGCTTGGCTACAAACAGGCACAGCATCAGGGACGATTTTGCGCACGCGGTCAGCCGTCCTGATCGATTACTTCTGCTGCCGAATCGACTCCGCATTTTGCCCAGACCCCCGCTTCAGAACGTTCATCCGCTTGATCATTTCCAGCTGACGCAATATCCTCCGTCCTGCCAGCAGATCGTCGAATGAAAATAGAGTGCACCACTGCGCTGCACAGGAGGGTTCTATGACGGCCGCCACCCGACTTGGAAATGCTCTTACGAGGTTGTCCTTCGGCGCTATAGCGAGCATCCCCCTACTGGTTTTGCCGATCGCAGGAAGCCTTCCGGCGGTGGCTCAAAGCCACGGCCCGGCGGCCTTGGCCGGCACCGTATCCTCGCCGGCAGAAGGAAAAATGGAAGGCGTTGTGGTCAGCGCCAAGCGTCCTGGCTCGACCATCATGGTTTCGGTCAGCACCAACGCGCAAGGGCAGTACAGTTTTCCGCAGGACCGGCTCGCCCCCGGTGCTTATGACATCACCATTCGCGCCATCGGGTACACGCTCAAGCCGACAGTGGCGACAATACAATCGGGCGGCCCCACGCAACTCGACCTTAAGCTCGCCAAGGCCGCGCCGGATGTTCTCGCCCTGCAAATGTCCAACAGCGAGTGGATTCAAAGCGCGCCGGGCACGCCCGGGCAGAAAATGGCATTGCTGAGATGTCTCGATTGTCATGGCCTGCAGCGTCCGTTCTTTTCCAAGGACAATGCGTCGGAAATGGCGGTTACGGTTCAGCGCATGACCGCGCATAGCGCCAATGCTTCTCCCACTTTTCCTTTCTTCCATCAGAACGCATCCGAGATTTTGAGCAGTCCGCCGACGAAGCCTCAGGCGGATTTCGCGGCCTACGTCGCTTCGATCAATCTGAGTTCCGGAGAAACATGGCCGTATCGACTGCAAACGCAGCCCCGGCCTACCGGCAAATCAACTCAGGCCATCATCACGACCTATGATCTTCCCGATCTCGCCGCGCCCCACGACACACTCCTCGACAAAGCGGGCAACGTCTGGTTCTCCGACTTTCAGCATCAGTTCATCTCGAAACTGGATCCCAAGACCGGCAAGGTCACACGCTATCCGGTCCCCATCTCGAAGCCCGGGTTCCCGACGGGTGGTCTCATGATCACGATGGATAAGGATGGAAACGTCTGGGAAGGCATGATGGGGCAGGCGCAAATCGCCATGCTCGACCCGAAGACGGGAAAGGTCTCCATCTACTTGGCGCCCGATTGGGACAAAGCCGACACGCGATTCACCATGATCGACGCGCTGCATTCTAATGTTGATGGGAAATTGTGGACCAAGACCAATGGCGGTCCCGATCCCGGCCACCCGAACAAACTGTATCAGTTCGACCTCGCTACCAAAACATTCCACGAGGTCCTGCCGCCCGCTGGAAAGCGCGACATTGCCGCTTACGGACTGGTCACCGACCTCGACAACAATGTCTATGGGCTCGACAACAATCCGACCCAAAGGCAAATCTGGCGCACGGACGCCAAGACGGGCGAGACGACTTATATCGATCTTCTGGCAGGCGTGGGCGGCGCGAGGCGAGGACATATCGATTCGCAGAATCGCCTATGGTTCTCGCAATTCCATGCCAATCGTTACGCGATGTATGACCCCAAGAGCCGGAAGATCACGGTGTGGGATGTGCCGGTTTCTTACGCGGGCGCGTACGATGTCGGGTTCGATGACGCGAAATATGCGTGGGGCGCCGATATGAGCACCGATCTGGTTCAGCGTCTCAATGTGGAAACCGGCGAATGGAGTTCATATCTCCTGCCCACTTCCATCAATACCCGCCACATCGACGTGCAGAAGAGTTCGGATCCCAACGTCCTCTCCAGCATGTGGACCGAAGGCCAGCAGACCGGCAAGATTGTCCATATCGAGCCGCTTACGCCGTAACGGAGCCTTGGTACGGCCGTGCCCACGCGCGCGCATCCGCGTGGGCACGGCGCACGCGCTGAAGCGCGTTGCGCCTTTGCCCACCCTACATAGCGTTGAAACGCACTAGATATGCGCGCCGCGGTCGAGTGGGGAAAACGTCGTAAAGATGGGGCACCAGCCGTTCGGGCTGATCTCGCCCTCGACCAGAACGCAGCTATTGGGAATTACGAAATACGGACAGCTACCGCAACTTTCGTTCCCCTTAGGGTGGTCTTGATATCGCGCGGCGGCCTGCGTCAGTTTCTTCTGAGCCTGAGGCTTGTACTCCTGGGCTTTGGCAGTCGCGGCGCGGCCGCAGGCCGCGGCGGCGGCAATGCCCACTGTTTTGATAAAAGCCCTCCGCGATGATCCGGAAGTCGGCATGGCTGTCCTCCCTCGTGCCTTCGGCCAATGATATCCAAAGCGCCATGGCGAGCCAATGCTCGGGCACGACAATTTTGTCCCTGCATGACGGGATGGCCTCGGCCTGAAGTTACCTATCCTGGGGAGGGGAGTATGGGGAGGGTGGCCGAATCCGAAGGGTCGAGGGCTGCTTCTCAAAGCAAATGAACCGCGGAGAATGCATCGGCATCGACGACGAGCCCGCCAGCCCACGATTACCCGGCGGGCCGCAAAGGCCGCAGCAATCTCGCGTTCGGTGCGGGCATGACTGAGGAAGCTGTATCGGCGGACGTCACTTCTCCGTCGTGCGGAAATAGCGAAGGTCGGGTGGTTTCTGACCCTTTTTCATGGGCATCAAATAGCCGTCGGCGCTTAAGTAATACATCTCCTTGCCGATGGCGATGAATTGCGAGGTAAGGGGGCAATTGTACTCCGGCCAGCGGTGATGGAGATCGGCGGGGTTGCGGACATAGCGCTTGTCCGCCGTCCATGGCCGCGTCAGCGCGTGATCAATGACGGTGACCTCGTCGTGAAGGAGATTCGGGTTCGCCGGATCGGCATGGATCCGCTCCTTGATGATCGACTGGTTGTCGAAGGCAAGCGGCAGGCCGGCGGGATCGTAGACGCGCGGACCTCGGAAGGGTCCCCGGGTCTCCACTTCCAGGAGGTCGTAGACCCCAGTGCCGGCTTCATCGATCCAGCGGCCGATGGAGTAGCCCGCATAGCTCGGCTCGATCTCGCCGCCCCATTCGCGTCCGTCGGTGAAAATGCGCCGGAACGGGCTTTGCTCTCCGATCAGCATATACGTGGTGTACGGCGTGACCACGATTTCCATCGGATTGAAGGCGGTGGTCATCATCGGCATGCCGCCGGAGATGCAGCGGGCGTGGTCGAAGAAAAGCCTCTGTCCTCCTTGCGCCTGATCGGCGATGCTGTTCTCCAGCACTTTCTGATATTCCGGCGTGAGCGGTGCCTGCTGGCCAAAGCCCCAGGGCTTCGTCTGGTCGAATGACGGCTGGCCGGTCATGCCGCGGACCACGACCCGCGCCCATGCGCCCCTCCAGTCCGGATATTTCGACATGTCCGGCGTCTGCGCATGGGCATTGACCATGACTGAGGCCGCTGCCGCGGCTGCGAGGCTTCCAATCGTGCGTCGATCAAGCATCATCCTCCTCCCTGCACGCCCAGTTAGGAACGCTCAGTCGTAAAACTCGGGAGCGATCTTCCGCCTGATCCCGCTGGTGTAATCGTGCTGGATCCATAGCTGCGCGTGATTTTGTTTCACGAATTCTTCAATCATCTCGCGGCTCTTCGCGGTCTGCTCCTTGCTGGTGTCGAAGGACGGAATTTTCTTGTACGTGATCTCTTCCGGATAGTGATAGAGATCGCCCGACAACAGGACATTCCCGGTATTGGCGAGCGTGAGAAACAGGGACTGGTGCCCAGGCGTATGACCCGGCGTGAACTTGATGACCACGGTGCCATCGCCAAACACGTCGTGATCCTCGCCGTTGAGCAGTATCGTTTTGCTGTTGGCGAGGCCCTCGAAAAACTTCGGGTCCGGCACGCGGCCTGCTGCCGGTGGTACGGCCGGCCGCGGGGCGAGGATCGGGTCCCGGTCGCCCTTCTGCACGATCCAGGTGGAACCGGCGAACAAGCTGGCGTTGGCGACGTGATCGCCATGATAGTGGGAGAGCGCCATATAAGTGATGTTGGCGGGGCTGTAGCCGATCGCGGCGAGTTGCGGGAGCAGCGGGCGATCGACCGTAAAGGCATTGAGCGTCTGGGGTGAGACTCCGTCCTTGAAGGCGCCGTCGGAAATTTCGCCGGTGTCCCAGATCAGGCTTCCCCGCGGGTGAACGATCAGGAAGCAGGGCGTGATCATTTTTGTTTCGGCCATTTCGCTCGGCTTCAGGCCGAACGCCTCGCCGGGTTTTGCAGGAGTGATTATGCCGCAGTCGAGAACATAGAGGCGCAGCAATTGCGCTGGGTGCGGTTTCACGGGCTGTTGGGCGCCGGCGGGCGGAAAACCGAAGACGACGGACACGGCTGCCGCCAGGATGGCGTGCACAATGCGAATCAACATGGAATCCTCCCGACGTTTCTTTGGATGGGCGCTGGCCGCGGGGCCGTCGGCGGGAACGGTAACCCGCAGGCTTTTGCCTCCCCGGCGATCACAATCTACGCCATGCGATAGCTACTGTCAGCCTTGGCACTGACGCACTGAGCGCGACCCACAGCACTGCCTCTCATCACAGCGCTCTCCCTTTAGATCGGGATCTTTCTCGTCCGTGCACGAATCCGTAGTTGTGGGATCGCGCCTTAGGCGCGATCCCTTTCGGTCCGGGCTACGAGCCCTTCAGTGCTTGTCGGGATAACGAGCGATGAAGCCGTCCCGGTTGGGCATTCGTACTTTGGGCAGCGTCTCGGCGCTGATCACGTCGTTTTCGCCGATGATCTTGTTGAGCGCCAGGATATAGGCGGTCACCGCGTAGACTTCGTCGTTGGTGAGCGTCTTCGGCGACTGCCAGGGCATGGCCCGGCGTATGAAGTCGAATATCGTGGTCGCATAGGGCCAATAATTGCCGATCAGCTTTCGCGGCTCGCGGTCCGGCGTGGTAAGCGGTCCACCGCCGACCAGCGGCCCAGCCGGCCCGCCGCTCCCTTTCTCGCCGTGGCAAGCCGCGCAGCCGTGCGCCGCGTAGACCTCGGCGCCTTGCGCCGGCGTCCCGCTCCCCGGCGGGAGGCCGGCGCCGTCAGGCCCGATGCTGATGTCCCACGGGGCCACATCGGCTTCCGTGATCGGTTGGCCGAAGCGCGGCGCATCGGCGGCGATCGCGCAGCCGATGCCCAACGCAAGCACCACCGTGCAGGCGAGCATCTTACGAATAGACATGGCTCACCTCGCCCTTCGGGTTGATGCCCCAGCTGGTGATGACGTTGCAGTGCTCCATTGGAAACGCCGCGACATTCGGCGTGCTCCGCGGCGGCCCCCGCTCGGCAATGAATTGCTCTCGCGACGGCTGCACGTTGCCGGCCTCGTCCGTGGCGCGGCTCTGGAGGATTGCCGGCCCGCCGTTCCAGTTCCAGGGCATGCGGAACCGGGTGAACGCCTTGCTGAGCACCGGCTCCGTGAGGGCCGCGAGCGCCCAGCTCTTGCCGCCGTCGGCTGAGACTTCGACTTTGCTGATCCGGCCGTTACCCGAATAGGCAATGCCGGTAATCTCGTAGAAGCCGGGCCCCTTCATATTCATTCCGAACGACGGATGCGTGATGAAGGATTTAACCTCCTGCGGGAAGTAGAACTGCCAGGCTTTCCCGTCCGGCCGCAGGATCGTGTATTGCTTGGTTTCGTTGATGGCCATCACCGGCGATTCGACGAGCTTGATCCGGCGCAGCCATTTCACGTTCATGTTGCCTTCGTAGCCGGGGAGCCGCAGCCGCACCGGATAGCCATTCGACGGATTGAGCGCTTCGCCATTCTGATAAAGCGCGATCATCGCGTCATCCATCGCTTTGGCGAGCGGAATGCTTCGGTTCATGGTCGGCAGATCGGCGCCTTCGGCGATGAACCATTTCGCCTTCGGGTCGACGCCGACCTCGTCGAGCAGCGTCGAGAGCATCACGCCGGTCCATTCGGCGCAGGATGACAGTCCGTGCAGTGCCTGCACGTTGGCCTGGATCGGCTCCTTCGAAAAAAGCGGCGCGCTGTTGCCGCCGCATTCGAGAAACAGGATGCGCGACACCATCGGATAACGATGCAGCGCCTCCATCGTGTAGATCATCGGCTGCTTCACCAGCCCGTGGATTACGAGCCGATGCTTCTCGGGATCGACATTGGTTTCGCCGCCGCGGGCGATGACGAAATGCAGGCCGTTCGGCGTGATCGTGCCGTTGAGCAGATGATGCGGCGTGCGCGCTGCGCTGCCGCGGGGCTCGAGCCGCGGATTGCTGATTGTGCGCACCACGTTGGCTTCGTATTTAGAGGGCTGACCGTACGGCGGCACTGGTACGCCGGGCGCGAGGCTCCACGGACCATTGGTGAGGGGCTCGGCGGCGGCGGCGGTGAGCGATGTTCCCACGCCGGCGCTGACTGCGCCGGCGAGCGCGACGCCCCGGCCGAGCAAGGCGCGCCGATCGAGGAGCCCATTGCCGGCGACGAGCGCCAAGTCCGGGGCGCGCTCGTTTTTGTGCATGCGATTGTTCATATCCGCTGACTCTCCCTGGTTCGGACAATTGCCACGAACCGTAAGCCTAGCGCGACCGACGGGCAAGCTCCGACCACTTGGAGCGGCAGGGTGTTCGTTCGAGGTATTCCCTTTGCATTGACTCCAGCGTCGTCCCTACATAGTTGTAGTTACGGAAGGGCTGGCGGTGCGTTGGACTTGGAATTCGAAAAAGGCCACGGCCAATCGCGCCAAACATGGATTGTCGTTCGACGCCGCGGTGCATGTGTTCGAAGACCCTTTCCACGCGTCGAAACCCGATCCGCATCCGGACGGTGACCGGTGGCACACAATCGGGCTCGTCGGGTCGGCATTGGTGCTTGTGATTCACACGTGGCCCGAGAGCCACTCCGAGGAGGACGAGCCAATTGGCCGTATCATCAGTGCCCGCAAGGCGACCCCACGCGAAAGGAAAGCCTACGAACAAGGTGACTTCTAGCGGGCTGACCCGCAGGCAAGCAGCTGAACTCAATACCCTGGCGGCGCTTCCCGATTACGCTATCGACACATCCGATGCACCGGAGCTGCTCGACTGGTCCGGCGCCAAGCGCGGTCTTTTCTACCGTCCGGTGAAACAGCAATTAACCCTTCGGCTGGATGCCGACGTAGTCGCCTGGTTCAAGAAGCAGACGCGGTCCGGAAAAGGGTATCAGACCCGCATTAATCGAGCGCTGCGGGAGTATGTACGGGGGCACAGACGACGAGCCAGGCAGGCCTGACTACTCAATCACCTCATTAACGCGGGCGAGCACCTGGGGCGGTAGTTCGAGCCCGAGCGCCTTCGCGCTCTTCATGTTGAGCACCGTGTGGTAATTGACCGTCGGCTGCACCGGCAGATCAATCGCCCACTCGCCGTTGAGGATACGATCGACATAGTCGGCAGCCTTCCGGTACGGTTCCGCCTGATCGGTGCCATAGGAGATCAATCCGCCTTCTTCGACATAGCGGCGGAACGGATAGACTGCCGGCACGCGAGCGAGCGCGACAAGCGCAATGATCTGCTCGCGATCGCTTCGCTCCAGTTGCGAGGTCACGATCAGACCATCACCCGGCCCGTATGCGAAGGCCGTGATGCCGCGCTCGATTTCGCCGGCGTCGCGGTCCGAAAGCGCTGTGAGTTGAACGCCGAACCTCGGCGCCTGCGCCTGCAGCACGTTCATCTGGCGGAGCGCGGTCGACGTGGTGCTGTGAACGATCGCCACGCGGGTAATGCGCGGCGCGATCTCTTTGAGCAATTCGAGCCATTTCCAGGCGAAGCGCGATTCGAAATTGAGAACCCCGGTCGTGTTGCGTCCCGGTCGGGCAAATCTCGCGAGATAACCGTCGCCTGCCGGATCCGTGGCATTGGCGAAGACAATCGGCACCCTGCGCGCTACTTGTTGCAATGCCTCGAGCGCCGGGGTGCCGCCGGCGACGAGGACATCCGGCCGCAGTGCCACGAGATCTTCAGCATATTTGCGATAGCGGTCGGGATCGCGTCCCGCCGCGCGATAATCCATCTGCACGTTGCGACCGACTGTCCAGCCGCGTCCGGCCAATCCTTTCCGGAACGCCGTCAGGCGAGCCTTCGCTTCTGGATCTTCATCCGATAGGCCGGTGAGAAAGCCGATGCGCGGCATGCTTTCGGGCTGCTGCGCGCGCGCGGCGAGCGGGCAGGCGGCCGCGCCGCCGAGGAGGCCGATGAACTCGCGTCGGTGCATTCGGAGCGCTCCCTTGCCGCCGAGAAATACGCCTTGCTGCAACATAGCACGTCGTCACCACAGCGGCACACCGACCTTCTTGCATCGGTAACCAGTGTTTCTCACGCGGTAGGAGCTTCAGTTATTCGCGGCTTGCGGCAGCACATTTAATAGTATTGTATTACGCTGAGCCCGTATCCGGGGGTCAAGGGTTGTCAGTATCGCGTACGGGCGCTTGCCATGCCGCCGCTTCTTTCATCTCTCGCCAGCCGGGCCGCGCCCGGCGGGGCAGTTTCGGATTATCGGCTGGCGCGGCTCGCGCCGGTGGTGTTTCACGTCGCGGCGCTTGGGGTCATGCTCTGGAGCGAATTCGGCGCCTTTCGAGTGGCCGTATTCATCTTCAGCTGGGGCTTGGTGAATTTTTTGTGGCTGGCGCTGCTGCGCCGGCCGGGTCTCTCAGCCGCCCTTTCGTTTGCAATCCTGGTGTCGCTTGTCGTGGTTTCGCGATTCAAGTTCGCGGTGCTTTCCATGACAGCGAGCTTCATCGACGTCATGATCGTCGATTCCGATACGGTGGCCTTTCTCGGAACGGTTTTTCCCAAAGTGAAGGCGACCGCGCTGATCGTTCTCGTGCTCGGTCTTCCGCTCGCCGTCCTGATGTGGAAGCTCGATCCCATTCGCGTACGCCGCGGGACGTCCGTCCTGGGAATGGGTATCTGTCTCTTCGGGATTGTGGCGCTCTCGGCCGCAAATCCGGTCGCCCCGGGCGAGGGCTTCGGTGATCTTAACTATGTCTCGCATTTCGCGCGAACCGGCGTGGATGCGGTGGCGGAATATTCCGCTCGGGGGTTCCTGGAATCGGACGCCGCCGCATTGGACCGCCTCAAAGTCCCAGTCGAGGGCTCCTGTGGGGGTGCCGGTACGCGACCGCATATCATCCTGGTGCACGACGAATCGAGTTTCGACCTGCGCGCGATCGACGGTGTCAAGGTTCCGCCGGGTTACGGCCGTCACTTTCGCTCGTTCGACGGCAAGGCGCGTAAATTCCTGGCCGAAGGCGCCGGCGGGCCGAGCTGGTACACCGAGTATAACGTGCTCTCCGGGCTATCCTCCCGATCCTATGGGCGTTTCCAATTCTTCGTGACGCGCATTGCTGCGGGCCGGGTCCGGCGCGGCCTGCCGCAGGCTTTGCGCCGGTGCGGGTACGATACCTATGCGGTCTATCCCGTATCCGGGGGCTTTCTTGGCACCGCCTCATATTACAAAGGGGTGGGCGTGCAGCATTTCATTGACGGCAGCGATATCGGCGGCAGCGCCTTCGAGCCCGATCGGTTCTATTTCGATATTGGAGCGCGCGTGATTGCACGCGAACGCCGGCGCGGGCCACTTTTCCTTTACCTTTATCTTACGGCCAATCACTTCACCTGGGACCACGTCTTTCATCCCGAGCTAACGCCCGCGGGCTGGCGTGCTCCGGGCAATGCCATGCCGGAAATCGACGAGTATCTGCGGCGGCAAGCCATGAGCGAGCGCGCTTACGCGGATTTTCTGGAACGGCTTGCGCACGATTTTCCTGCCGAGCCGTTTCTGGTCGTGCGCTATGGTGACCACCAGCCGGACTTCGCCACCTACATGGTTGATCCGAATGCTGATTTCAGCGAGGTCGGCCGGCGTCTGCGCCGGTACGATCCGCGCTATTTCATGACCTATTACGCGATCGATGCCGTCCATTTTGCGCCAAGCCGCGTTGCCTCCGCGCTCGATACTCTCGACGCTCCCTACCTCCCGCTGGTGGCGCAGGAGGCCGCCGGGCTGCCGCTCGATTCCAGTTTTGCCGAGCAAAAAAAAATCTTGAAGCGTTGTAATGGCTTGTTCTACGCCTGCGCCGGCGGCGCCGAAGCGCGCCGCTTCAATCGCCTGCTGATCGACGCCGGCCTTATCAAGGGGCTGTAGCTGTTAGGCGGGCAAGCGCGCGCCGCCAATCTTCCATTCTGAGCTTTGGTTGCAATGCACAAAACGTATTCTGCCGCGGCAGAGTTGCCCATGGAAAAGTGAACAATCACAAAAACGTCGAACGAGTTTTTGAAGCTTTCTGAAAATCTCCTCGGCCGGGCGTTTCAGGTTTAGCGAGCTTGTCACCAGTAAGCTTTCGTTATGACCAGTAAGCTTTCGTTATGACCAAACAATCTCTTATGGCCGGAAGTAAGTGATTATGGCCAAATATTTTCGATAGCACCGCTGTCCACGGATTGCACGCAGGCGTTGTCGAGCGTAGGCTGCGATGTTTAGTCGCGTGACTCCTAGTCGTGCGGCCTAATCTCTCAGGGCCTTGGAGGAATGAATGACTCGAACTCGAGCACTGGCCTCGGTCGGAGTAGTCCTTGCCGTCGCGGCTTTCCTGCCCGCATCGGCGCAACAGGCGCAAACACAAAATCCGGCGCCGACGGCAGCCACCGCAAGCGCTCTTCAGGACACGTTGCAGATCTATTGCATTGGCTGTCACAACGGTCCGACGCCGTTTGCAGGATTGAATCTCGATACGATCGACTTCAACAATCTCGAGGCCCATGGCGAAACCTGGGAGAAGCTGATCCGCAAGCTGCGCGCGCGCCAGATGCCGCCTGCCGGAATGCCGCGCCCCAGCGAGGCCACCTACGAGGCGCTTGTCAATTTCATCCAGTCGGGACGCGATCACCTGGCCGAGGTCAAGCCCAACCCCGGGCGCGCCACCCTGCATCGGCTCAACCGTCCTGAATATGCCAACGTCATTCACGACTTGCTGGCTCTTGACATCGACGTCAACGATCTGCTCCCGGCCGACGACATCGGCTACGGCTTCGATAATATCGGAGACGTTCTGAGCGTATCGCCGCTGCTGATGGAACGCTATCTCGCAACGGCAAGTAAGGTGGCGAGGACGGCTGTCGGCGACACGTCAATGCCCGTGCAGTATCAGACTTATACTATTCCCCATGGGTTGAGACAGATCAATCGGGTGAACGAGGAGGCGCCGGTCGGCTCGCGCGGCGGGACCATCATTCGCCATTTCTTCCCGGTCGACGGCGAATACGAGATTTCGGTGACCCTGCAGAGGGACAGGAACGATCTTGTCCTTGGTATGGATCGGGATCGCAAGCTCGATCTGCGACTCGATGATGAACGACTTGCACTCTTCGACATTCCGGCCAACGAGACATACGCGGGAGCACGCGCGATCGGCGGAATAACCGCCCCGGATGCGAATCTGAAAATCCGAATTCCGGTCAAGGCCGGCACGCGAGAGATCGCGGCAACCTTCCTCAAGGACACTGTGCTCAGAGAAGGCGTCATCGAAAGAGTGCGCGATGACGCGGTGGCCACCCATTTCGAAGGCGTGGGGACAATCCACGTTGTCGGCCCCTACAAGGTGCAAGGCCTTGGCGATACTGCAAGCCGCGAGAAGATCTTCATTTGCCATCCCGCGGCGCGTAGCGACGAGCAGGCTTGCGCGGGAAAAATCCTGGCGAACCTTGCTCATCATGCCTATCGGCGGCCGGTGACTGCGGGCGAAATGTCACAACTCATTTCCCTCTATCGGCAGGGCGCCCAGAGCAACGGGTTCGAATCGGGCGTCAGGCTGGCGCTGCAGAAGATTCTCGTTTCGCCAGCGTTCATTTTCCGCGCCGAGTACGACCCGCCGGCCGCGGCTCCCGGCAGCGTTCACCGGGTGAGCGACATTGAGCTCGCTTCCCGATTGTCCTTCTTCCTGTGGAGCAGCATCCCCGACGATGAGTTGCTCGCGGCCGCCGAGAGCGGGAAGCTCAGCGACAAGTCGGTGCTCGCGGCGCAGGTCAAGCGCATGTTGGCCGATCCGCGCTCGCGCGAGTTGGTGAAGAATTTCGCCGGCCAATACCTGTACTTGCGCAACATCGAGCGGGTGGTGCCGGACCCGCAAAACTTCCCGAACTTTGATGAGAATCTGCGTGCCGCGATGGCGACTGAAACGGAAATGGTCGTCGAAAGCACGCTGCGCGAGAATCGTCCGATCCCCGATCTCTTGAAGACGGACTACACGTTCCTCAATCAGCGTTTGGCGCGACACTACGGGATCAAGGGCATCTATGGGAACGAGTTCCGCCGGGTCACGCTGACCGATCCGAACCGGTTCGGCTTGCTTGGACAAGCCAGCATCTTGACGGTGACCTCCTATCCGAACCGGACGGCGCCGACGATCCGCGGCAAGTGGGTGCTGTTGCAGATTCTCGGCACGCCGCCGCCGCCGCCGCCGCCGAACGTCCCATCGTTGAAGAACGATGAGACCGTCAAGAACCTGACCATGCGCCAACGCATGGAATTGCACCGGTCCAATCCCACCTGTGCCGCCTGCCATAAAATGATGGACCCGCTCGGGTTCGCTTTGGAGAACTACGACGGCATCGGCCAATGGCGGGCAAACATGGGGCCTGGGACCCCCCCCATCGACTCTTCCGGAGTTCTCCCCGACGGCACCCAGTTCCAAGGACCGGCGGGTTTGCGTGAAGTCCTGGCGAGCAAACAGGACATGTTCGTGGAGACCTTTACCGAGGCGTTGCTTACGTATGCGCTGGGTCGCGGCGTTGAAGAGTACGACCGCCCTGTTCTTCGCCAGATCACGCGCGAGGCTGCCTTGGACAACTACCGGTGGTCAGATGTCATTCTCGGTATCGTCAACAGCACCCCGTTCCAAATGAGGAGATCAAACGATGTTAATAACTAGGAAGGCCATTCCCCGAAGGACGTTCCTGCGCGGTACGGGTGCGGCTCTTGCCCTGCCGCTGTTGGACGCGATGACGCCGGCGCTCTCGGCCGAGCCGGCTCGGCCGACCCGCTTGGCATTCATGCACGTCCCGAATGGCATCATGAATCTGAAGAACGAGTTCTCGCCCAAGGAGACGGGTCCGCTGACGCAGATGACCCGGATTCTCGAGCCGCTCGCGGACTTCAAGGACCGGATGCTGGTGATCGGTGGTCTTGACTCGCAACAAGCGGCGGGCCTCGACTTCGAAGTGGGCGGCGATCATCCGCGCGCCTGCACCGCGTGGCTGACGGGAACGCACGCGAAGATGACTTCCGGCGCCGATCTGCATGCCGGAATCTCCGCCGACCAGATCGCGGCCCAGCATTTCGGGAGCGAGACGCAGGTGGCTTCTCTCGAGATTGGGTTGGAGTCGCCGGAAGTGGTCGGCGCCTGCGAGTCGGCCTATGGCTGCGCCTATTACAACACGATCTCGTGGCGCAACGAGGATTCGCCGCTGCCGATGGAGAACCGGCCGCGCGCTGTGTTCGAACGCCTCTTTGGCGATGTCGGCACGACCGATCCGGAGGTGCGTTTGGCGTTGCGTCAGGAGGAGCGCAGCATCCTCGACGCTCTCCTCGACGATGTGCGGGCGATGCAGGCAACCCTCGGCGGAAAGGACCGCGGCAAGATCGACCAGTATCTGGAGGCGGTGCGCGATGTCGAGCGCCGCATGCAGCTGGCCGACAAGCAAAGCAACCGCGAAGTGCCGAACATTGACGGCCCCGTCGGGGCGCCGGAAGTCTTCTCGGAGTACTTCAAGCTGATGGCCGATCTCATGGTCCTCGCCTGGCAGACGGACATGACGCGCGTCATTACTTTCATGATGGGGCATGAAATGAGCGGCCGTGCCTATCCGGAGGTCGGATTCGGCGATGCCCATCACCCCAACACGCATCACCAGGGCGATCCCGAGAAGATCGAGAAGACCACGAAGATCAACGTTTTCCACGTGAAGATGTTGTCCTACTACCTCGACAAGCTGCGCTCCACGCCCGACGGCAATGGGTCGCTGCTCGATCACTCGATGATCATGTACGGCGGCGCGCTGAGCGACGCGAACCTGCACCTCTACACCGATCTGCCGATCCTGCTCGTCGCCGGCGGCGTGGCCGGGATCAAGGGCGGAGTGCATGTCCGCTATCCGCGCAAGACGCCCCTGGCCAATCTGCTGCGCACCATGGTGGTCAAAGCTGGTGTTCCTGTGCACAAGCTGGGCGACAGCACAAAGGATCTTGAGCTGCCAACTGCGTAGCACTTTGCAACCAAGTGCCAAGGGTCCCCGCGAAAGCGGGGACCCTTTGGTCAGAGATACGGAATTGACAGCGGGCTCTCGAATACCCGCCCGCCGATTCCGGTGTTATGCCGGGAACGGGGCGCCAATGGGTCCGCGAGGTTTATCGTCCGCGAGGTTTGTCGATTGACTTGATGGGACATGGATCTAACGGAAGGTCTCAGGAGAACGGAAATGAAGATGAGGGCAATCATACTGGCGGGACTGCTGGGCTCGACAATGTTCGCGAGCGCTGCGCTTGCCGTTGATACCACCAAGGTGCCGCTGGTAACTGCTGCCAAACAAGGCGACCGCGAAACCGTACGTTCCTTGTTGAACGGCATTCCGCAGAAAGTGATCGCCGGGCCCGAGGGCGCGGCGGCGCTGGTCTGGGCGGTTTCCCGGAACGACGGTGAGATGGTCGATCTTCTCCTGCGCGCCGGTGCAGACGTGAAGGCCGCGAATGAATTCGGCGCCACGCCGCTTTATGCGGCCGCCTCCAACAAGGATTCGGCTCTGGCCAAGAAGCTCCTTGGAGCAGGCGCCGATGCCAATGCGGCCCTCCTCTCGGGCGAAACCCCGCTGATGGAGGCCGCCGGCCGCGGCAATCTCGACACCGTGCGCGCGCTGCTGGCCGCCAAAGCCGATCCCAACGCAAAGGAGTCAAAAGCCGGGCAAACCGCGCTGATGTGGGCGGTTCAGCAAGGCCAGACGCCGGTGGTTCAGGAATTGGTGCGCGCCGGCGCCGACGTGAATGAAGCTTCGAAAAGCGGATTCACCCCGCTGATGTTCGCTGCCCAACGAGGTGAAATCGGCGATTCCGGCGATGTGGATTCGGCGCGCATTCTGCTTTCTGCCGGCGCACAGGTGAATGCGGTCCAGCCGAACTCGAAGCTCACGCCGCTGATCATCGCCAGCGGCATGGTGCACACCAAGGTCGTCGAACTGCTGCTCGATAGCGGCGCCGATCCGAATCATGTGGAGCAAATCGGTTACACGGCTTTGGCCTGGGTCGTGCGCGATGGCACATATGGACTTGACTACGCCAACAAGGACAAGGTGGTCGATATCGTAAAGCTGCTTCTCAAGCACGGCGCCGATCCGAACTTCCGAATGATGAACCAGAGGTCCAAGACCGTTAACGACCTTTCGCTGACCGGCGCTACGCCGATCATATTGGCCGCGGAAGTGAACAATACCGGCGCGGTCAAAGCCTTGATGGAAGGCGGTGCGGATCCAAAGGCCACGACCATTCACGGAACGAATGCCGTGATGGTGGCCGCCGGGGCTGGGACTGACATCCAGCGAATGCGGACCCCAGAAGAACGAGCGATGGCGATCGACACCGTCAAGCTTCTCGTCGAGCAGGGAGGGGTCGATGTGAATGCGGTCGGACAGTACGGCTGGACTGCGCTGCACGCCGCCACCTACCAAGGCATAACCGACGTCATGAGCTATCTGATCAGCAAGGGCGCGGACGTCAATCAGATGGATGTCTTCGGGCAGACGCCGCTCAGCATCTCGCTCGCGGTCCTCACCCAGGACATCGGCGCCCGCCGGCCGCTGATCCCGCGCCGTTATCGCAAGGAAGTCGCCGAACTCCTTCTCAAGGCGGGCGCTACGCCTCTCGACCGGTCGGGGGTCGTGGTCGTCCTTCAGCGTACCGGGGATGAGGAGCTTGGGCGGGCAGGCGCCGCTAACGAAGAGCAATAACCAATCTGCTGTCGAGCGCCGCAAATGCGGTGCTCGTCAATTTCGAGGTTCCGCGCGGGCCCGGCGTCCCTCCGAAAGGGATGATGCGGCCCGCGCAACTGTCTTGGCGATTGACCATGATCGCAAATCCGCCAATATGGTCGATCGATATGAAATGGGGTTTTCTCATACAAGAAACGCTCTGAGGAGGGATGCGAAATGATCAAGTCCAGGTGGTTCGCAGTCGCAGGAGCTTCGGTGCTGGGCTTCGCTGCCGTGTGGGTGACAAACACGCAAGCTCCGGCCCAGGAGCCTAGCTATCCGCTTTACTGCCGCGGTCCATTGAGCACGCTGCGGACCGATAGCGGCAAGACGATCAAGACGCCGTTCAAATGGGCGAAAGAAGCCGCTCTCAAGGAACGTCCGGGAGCCGGTCAATGCGCATGGGCTGAGAGCCCACCGCCGGGATTCGAGAGCAAGCCCGGCGACAGTGCGACGCTCGTAGGTAATCTTGGGCCTTTCGACACGCTGCCGGTGGGAACAATCGGGAAGGTGTGCGTAACCAAGGCGAGTGGGAACGAGTTTGTCGTCCGCCAAATCCTTCGTCAACTTGGTCACCAGACCTCGCCGTATCACATTCCGCCGTTTTCTGCTGACGGCTGCACGAGCTGAC
This sequence comes from Xanthobacteraceae bacterium, assembly GCA_036557705.1. Taxonomy (GTDB): domain Bacteria; phylum Pseudomonadota; class Alphaproteobacteria; order Rhizobiales; family Xanthobacteraceae; genus VAZQ01. The sequence goes on along the minus strand of DATBHB010000115.1, from coordinate 508 downwards.
GCTTCGTAGGGCGGGTTAGCGAGCTCGTAGGGTGGGCAAAGGCGCGGTCCACACGCACGAGCCCGCGCCACACATAGATAGAGAGCGCCGTGCCCACGCGCAGGCGTCCGCGTGGGCACGGCGCGCACGCGCTAAAGCGCGTTGCGCCTTTGCCCACCCTACATTCTACGCCCCAATCAATTCCAAAATCGCCCCCGCGAAGTCAGCGGGAGCTTCCTGTGGTATATCGTGCCCAACAGCTGGAATCGTCCGATGTTGAAATGATCGATTAGTGAAGAACCGACGCTCGTTTCCACCGCGGCCGCCCGAAGAGACCCCATCGCCGCCGCCGGAGAGGACAATGGTGGGTGCGGCAATCGGAGGTAATGCCGCGAGCTTTTGCTCAATTCCCTCCAGATCGGGGTCACCGGGCGCGTATCCGTAACGGTGGCGATAGGAATGAATCACGACGTCGACGAAATCCGGATTGTCGAATGAAGCGGCGGTGCGTTCATAGGTCGCCTCATCG
>DATBHB010000114.1:0-14834 GCA_036557705.1 Xanthobacteraceae bacterium | reverse complement strand
CCCCGCAAGCGGGGAGAGGTAACCAAACGGAGGAAACCCATGACCATCTTTACCCGCCGCGCCCTCGTGCAGGCCGGCACGGCTGTCGCTGCCTCGGGAGTCCTTACCGGCCCGGCGCTGCTCAACTGGGCCAAAGCCTGGGCGCAAACGGCGCCGTGGAAGCCCGAGCGAGGTGCGCAACTCTCGTTGCTGCGCTGGAAATATTTCGTGCAGTCGGAGGACGACGCGTTCGTCCAGATCATGGATGCGTTCACCAAGGCCACCGGGGTCAAAGTCACAATCTCGCGCGAATCCTACGAGGACGTGCAGCCGAAAGCGTCCGTGGCCGCAAATACGGGGGCCGGTCAGGACATGTTCTGGGGGCTTTATTCGCTGCCGCATCTGTTTCCGCAGAAATGTCTCGATGTCACCGATGTCGCCGATTACCTCGGCAAAAAATACGGCGGCTGGGTGCCCTCGGCCCAGGCCTATGGAATGAGCGGTCGAAAGTGGATCGCGATTCCCATCTGCTACAGCGGCAACATGCTTAACTATCGCCTCGATGCATCGAACAAGGCAGGGTTCGCGAAATTCCCGCAAACGACCGATGCGTTCCTCGAATATGCCAAGGCGATGAAGCGCAACAACACGCCGGGCGGCTTCGCGCTCGGTCATGCCTCGGGAGACGGTAACGCCTGGGCCTATTGGTGCCTGTGGGCGCATGGCGGCAACGTCGTCGACAAGAACGACAAGGTCATCATCAACTCGCCGGAGACCGAGAAGGCGCTCAATTACGCCAAGCAGCTCTATGAGAACATGATCCCGGGAACCGCCTCGTGGAACGACGCATCCAACAACAAGGCCTTCCTCGCCGGCGAAATCAGCTGGACCGACAACGGCATCTCGATCTACGTCGCGGCCAAGAACGATGCGAGCAAAATGGATATCGCGAGGGACATGGACCACGCAGTCTGGCCGATCGGGCCGGTCGGCAAGCCGACCGAGCTGCACCTGATGTATCCGATCCTGGCGATGAGCTTCACCAAGTATCCCCAAGCCTGTAAGGCCTTGATGGCCTTCATGTTGGAGGCGGACCAGTTCAATAAATGGCTGGAGGCTTCGCAGGGTTATCTCACCCACTGCCTTAATGCCTATGACAAAAACCCGGTATGGACGGCCGATCCCAAGACGACGATTTTCGGCGAGGCCGGCAAGCGCACCTTGACGGCCGGCGGCCTCGGTTCGGTCGGCGAAAAGGCGGCTGCGGCCATTGCCGATTTCGTCGTGCTCGACATGTTCGCGAGCTTCTGCACCGGGCGCGAGGACGCCAAGGGCGCCATCCGCATCGCGGAGCGACAGTTGCAGCGGATCTATCGGTGATTGGCGGGACTGCTCATCGGAGATTGTAGGGTGGGCAAAATCGCGTGGCACGGCTTGACGGCGTGGGCAACGGCGCATCGCGATTTTGCCCACGCGGTTAGCTTGGGAGAGGCGCCGTTGCCCACCCTACGGTCGCGTGCCGCGCCGATCTGGAGTCAGCTCAAGACCAGCCGCGAGTGGCTCGGCTTCTGGTTCATGCTGCCGGCCATGGGGTTCCTCATCCTGTTTCTCGCCTATCCGCTTGGCCTAGGCGTGTGGCTCTCGTTCACCGATGCGCGCATCGGCCGTCCCGGCGAATTCATCGGCACCGATAATTACGAGTGGCTGTGGGACGATTCGGTATTCTGGCTCTCGGTGTTCAATACGCTGCTCTATACGGTCGTGGCGAGCGCCATCAAATTCGCGGTCGGGCTCTACCTTGCCCTGCTGCTCAACGAGAATCTTCCGTTCAAGGCCATTTTGCGCGCCGTCGTGCTCATTCCCTTCATCGTGCCGACAGTTCTTTCCGCGATTGCCTTCTGGTGGATCTACGACGCCCAGTTCTCGATCGTGTCATGGTCGCTGCGCCACCTTGGGCTCATCTCCAGCAATATCGATTTCCTTGGCGACGCCTGGAATGCCCGCTGGTCGGTGATCTTCGCCAATATCTGGCGCGGCGTGCCGTTCGTGGCCATTACGCTCCTTGCCGGCCTGCAGACCGTCTCGCCCGCGCTCTACGAGGCCGCAATCATCGACGGCGCCAGCCGGTGGCAGATGTTCCGCTACGTCACCTATCCATTGCTTACCCCTATCATCGCCGTGGTGATGACGTTCTCGGTCTTGTTCACCTTCACCGATTTCCAGCTGATCTGGGTGCTCACCCGCGGCGGTCCGGTCAACGCCACCCAGCTGATGGCGACGCTTTCCTACCAGCGTGCCATCCTCAGCGGCCATCTCGGCGAAGGCGCCGCGATCTCGACCGCGATGATCCCCTTCCTGCTCGCCGCGATCCTGATCTCGTGGTTCGGCTTGCAGCGGCGCAAATGGCAGCAGGGCGAAAGCAATGACTGACGCGCTCGCACGCACGACTGCGGTGTTGGATGCCCGTTCGCGGTCCTCCCGCCCCTCGGCGCCGGCAGATCACTCCGAGGGCATGAGCTATCTCGAAACCCTGCCGCGCCGGCTCATAACCGTGTACCTGCCGCTCTCGCTCATTCTGCTCGTGCTGCTGTTTCCGTTCTATTGGATGGCCTTGACGGCGATCAAGCCGGACGATCAGCTGCTCGACCTCGATACCTACAACCCGTTCTGGACCTGGACTCCGACCTTCAAGCACATCCACAAGCTGCTGTTCGAGACGAGCTACCCGCAGTGGCTCTGGAACACAATGCTGGTCGCGGTCTCGTCAACCGTCATCTCAATCGCTGCGAGCGTGCTCGCGGCCTATGCCATCGTTCGCCTGCGCTACCGGGGAGCGCAATGGATTGGCGGAGCGATCTTTCTCGCCTATCTGGTGCCGCCGTCGATTCTCTTCATCCCTTTGGCGTCGGTTGTATTCAAATACGGCCTGTTCGATACGCCGTTCGCCCTGATCCTCACCTATCCGACCATCCTCATTCCGTTCTCGACCTGGCTGCTGATGGGTTATTTCAAAACAATCCCGTTCGAGCTCGAGGAATGTGCGCTGATCGACGGTGCGAGCCGCTGGCAAATCCTGACGCGAATCGTTCTGCCGCTTGCGGTTCCTGGTCTGATTTCCGCGTTCATATTCTGCTTCACGCTGTGCTGGAATGAGTTCATCTACGCGCTGACGTTCCTTTCATCGACGCAGAACAAGACGGTTCCCGTCGCCATCGTCAACGAGTTCGTCGACGGCGACATCTATCGCTGGGGATCGCTGATGGCCGGCGCGCTGGTCGGATCGCTGCCGCTGGTGATTCTCTATGCCTTTTTCGTCGAGCACTATGTCTCGGCTATGACCGGCGCGATCAAGGAATAACCCGTAGCCCGGATTGGAGCTTGCGCGCCGGCGCAAGCGCAAATCCGGGACAGCCCCGGATTGAGCGATCGCGCTGTTGAACGGCCCGTCAGGTGGCGAGATGGAGGCGCGCGATCGCACAATCCGGGCTACGGGCTACGCGCCGCGCCGCGCCAGTTCCGATCCGGCGTGCGAGGGCAGCAGCCAGAAGATCAGCGCCGAGGTCAGGGCGAGAGCCGAAAGCGTAAAATAGGCCGGCGAAATATCCGCGGCGGTGATCGCGCCTCGGCCATGCCAAAGGAGGCTCAGATGGACGATGAGCGCGGCAACGCCGACCCCGACGCTCTGCGTGAGCTGCTGCATCATGGCCGAAAAACTGGTTGCGCGGCTCGTATCCTGCGGCGGCATGTCCGCATAGGCGAGCGACTGCACCGCCGTGAACTGTATGGATCGCGAGAAGCCGACGATCAGCAGCACCATGACGATGACGACATAGGGGGTCGAGGGACGGAACAGCCCGCATCCGAAAAGCACCAGTCCGCTGACCACGGCATTGCCGATGAGCAACCGGCGAAATCCGGTGAGGTTGAGGATCGGCCGAAAGGTGAAGCGCATCGCGACCGAGCCTATGGCGCTGGCGAGCGTCATCAAGCCGGCGTGGAAGGCAGAGAGGCCGAATCCGAGCTGCAAGAGCAGCGCCAGCAGGAATGTCGACGACACCGTCCCCATGTAGAACAATGAGCCGCCCGAGATCGAAGCCGAGAAGGTGCGGATGCGAAGGAGCGCAAGATCCACGATCGGGCCCGCCTTGCGGCGCGCGTGCAGGAGATAAAGCACTCCGCAGACGCTTCCGGCGCCGATTGCGGCGCCTAAGATGGGCAAGGGCAGCAAACCGCGTCCAAGCGCCGAAAAACCGGATACGAGACCGGCAAGCGCGAGGCTCACGAGCACGAACCCGCGCGCATCGAGAGGCGCAACCTTCTCTTCCTTTATGTCCGGGATATAGGCACGCACCAAAAGCACGCCGGCAATCCCGATCGGCACGTTGAGAAAGAAGATCCACGGCCAGGAGAAATAGGTCACGATGAAGCCGCCGACCGACGGCCCGATCAGCGGGCCGAGAACGGCCGGAATGGTGATGTAGTTCATCGCCTGGACCAGCTGGAACTTCGGCACGCTTTTCACCACGATGACGCGGCCGACCGGCGTCATCATGGCGCCGCCGATGCCCTGCACTGTGCGCGCAAGGACAAGCGCGGGCAGCGAATGGATGAGGCCGCAGATCATCGAGCTGGTGCTGAAGACGATGATCGCGGAGGTGAACACGCGCTTGGCGCCGAACCTGTCGGCCATCCAGCCGCTGATCGGCACGAAGACGGCAAGTGACAGGAGATAGCAGGTGATCGCCAGATTGAGCCGGATCGGATCCTCGTGCAGCGAGGCCGCCATGGATGGAAGCGCCGTCGCTATGACGGCCCCATCGAACTGATGCATAAATTGTGCACAGCCGACGATCAGCGGCGCGATGGCAATGGAGCGGGACATCCTTGCCGCTGCATTACAGCAGACGCCCCCGCGTGAGCAAGGAATGGCCGGTATTCGCTGGGAAACCTTCTCGGCCTCTGAGGCTCTTTCGCTCGACCTTATCTGGGGAGATAGGCTTCGGTGATCAGGCTCGCCATCTCGGGCTTGGCCGGCAGCACCTTCATTTCGACGAAGGAGGACGCCAGTACGTCAAGCGCCTTGGGATTGAACCGGCCGGTTCGGCTGAAGATCGGCATCGTGTCGTCGTAGCCCTCGGTGGCGACCGTCTCCGAAACCCCGGTGCGCTTGGCGGCTATCTCGATTGCCTGGCGCTTGTGCTCCTGCATGAACGCGATCGCGTCGAACCAGCCGGCGAGAAAGCCCTTGAGCGCGTCGGGATTGCGGTCGATCAGCCGGTTGCCGGCATAGATCACGTGAACGTGGAAATCGGCGATCCGCTCGCCGAATTTGACGAGTATCCGGCCAACCCCCTCCTCGACGAGCTGGTAAATGGTGACGCTGTCGGTCACGACGGCGTCCACCTGGTGGGTTTTCAACGCGGCGACCTCGGCGGCGGCGGCGCCGAGCGGGGTGATCGCGATTCCATCCACGCCCCAGCCCTGCGAGCGTGACAGCTGCTGAGTGAGCCAATAGGTCAGGGAGCCCGCGGTCGATACGCTCACGCGGCGGCCGCGCAGATCCGCGATGCTCTTGATCGGCCCGTCCTTGAGCACCACCAACATGATCGTGTTCGGCTCGTTCGCCAGCGCGGCCACGGCTTTGGCCGGAGCTCCCTTCGCCAAGGCGGCGAGCGCCGGCCCGCCGCCCAGCGCGATGTCGATGCCGCCGGCGGTAAGCGCCTGGATCATTCTCGCGTCGCCGCCGAAAGCGCTGATCTCGACGGCGAGGCCGCGCTTTGCGAAGGCGCCGATTTCGACTCCGATATCGACCGGCACGAAGGCGAACTGATTGGGCTGCGCCTTGCCGACACGCAGCGTCGTCTGCGCCCAAGCGGCGCCGGTCGCCAGCGCCGCGCTGGCAAGAAAAATCCCAAGGATGAAGCAGCGGCCGAATTGTCTTATCATGGACTGGTCGCTCGTCTAATGTTAGTGCGTCACAAGCTTCGTAGGGTGGGCAAAATCGCCTTGCAACGCTGTTCGATTTAGCACGGAGGCGATTTTGCCCACGCGGTCGACCTCTGCGATTCATGACCGCGTGGGCAAAGGCGCGCAAGAGCTGTTCACAAATGTCTCAGGATTGTAACGCGCCTTTGCCCACCCTACCAACTCCTCCGACGCGGTAGGACTAATGGAAGTATCGCTTATAAAGCTCGACTGACCTCGGCGTCAGCTGTTCGAGGCGCTCGGTGCTCAGCACCAGGTCGGAAACGCCCGCGTTCCTCGGTACGATGCTCGCCAGCGCCGGCAGCGGGTCGACCTCGCGATTCGACGGAAAATACTCGGCGGCCCGGATCAGGCGTTGCGCCTCGCCAGAGAGGATGAAGTCCACGAACAGCATGGCCGCATGCGGATGCTTCGTTCCCCTGAGCACCTGGATGGAGTCGATCAGGCTTGGGACCGGATCGAGCATGACGGTGGCCGAGGGTGCGCCGCGGCGCGCGCTGATGATCGGGTGGTGGGCAGAAATGCCGAGCCCGATCGCATACTCGCCCAGGATTACCTCGTCGACCACCTGGCGGTTGCTGACCGCAAGCGGCGTAATGGCTTGCGTGGCGAGCTTGGCGAGATAATCGCCGGTCGCCCGTTCGCCCCAGGACGCAAGCAGCGTGCTGATCGTGACCAGCGCGCCGCTCGCGTCCGAGTCGACATGCCAGGCCATCTTGCCCTTCCATTTCGGATCGGTGAGGTCGGCATAGCTTTTCGGCGCCTGATCGACAGAGACGAGCTTCGTGTTGTAACCAAGCCCGATGTAACGCAATCGCGTCGCCGCCCAGGTGCGATCGGGCGCGATCTCCTGCGGCGAGAGGGCTGCGAACAGCGGCGAATAGAACGGCAGCACGATCGGTGATCCGCCGATCTTGCCCGGCATGCCGCTTCCTTCGACGAGGTCGGCTTCGAGCGCATTCGCCTGCAGCTCGGCGTGAACCTTGACGATCACCTGATTGCCGTCTCCGCGCCAATATCGGGTCTTGATGAATGGATATTTGCTTTCGAATTTAGCGAGCAGCGGCCGCAGCAGCTGATTGACGATCATCCCTGAATAGATGACGAGGGCCCCCTCTTTGCGGGCTCCGGCTTCGAGCACCTGCTGTCGGTCCGTCCCCCGGTAGTCGAGGATCTCCGCGGTCGTGATTGCGTGCGCGGCTGGCAAGAAAAAGAGGAGTGCGACGATAGTCGCACCGGCCGCGGCCGCAGCACTGCAAAGCATTTTCGAGCCGGCCATGGCTGTCCTCCTTGCGTCCTTGTAGCGCTTTCTTCCTGCGCCGGCAGTCGGTATGTTGTCCAGCAATTCGTGGTTCCTGGGAGGAGAGTATGTCCTACCGAAAACTTATCGGTTCCGTCGCGCTTGCCGCCGCGCTGGCGATTCCGGCCGCGAGCCTCCGCGCAGATGAAGCATCCATATATCCTGACTGGTCCGGACAGTGGCGCAAGGTCGCCGACGGAACGCCGCGCTATGATCCGAGCAAGCCGAACGGCCGCGGCCAACAGGCTCCGCTCAAGGAGAAATACCGCCGCATTCACGAGGCGAGCATGGCGGAACAGGCGCAGGGCCGCCAGGGGCTCTACCTCAAAAGCGTCAGATGCATCCCGATGGGGATGCCCTACACGATGAGCATCGTGTTCCCGTTCGAGTTCGTGATCACGCCGAAAGCCACCTTCATCCTCTACGAGGTCATGACTTCGCCGCCGCGGCGCATTTATACCGACGGCCGGGACTGGCCGCAGGACCCGGAGCCGACCTACACCGGCTATTCCATCGGCCGCTGGGTGGATACCGATGGCGACGGCCGCTATGACCTCCTCGAAATCGAGACGCGCAACATGAAAGTCCCGCGCATCTTCGACCAGACCGGCATTCCCTTCGCCGACGACGGTCAGGGTGTGATCAAGGAACGCATCTATCGCGACAAATCCAATCCGAAGATACTTCACGACGAGATGACCACCATCGACAACGCGTTGACGCGGCCATGGAATGCGCTGAAGAGCTATAACTTGCTGCCGTCCGTGATCTGGACGGAAAACAACTGCACCGAGGGCAATTCCGACGTCGTGATCGGCAAGGATCAATACCTGATCAGCGGCGACGGCTATCTGATGCCGCTCACCAAGGACCAGCCGCCGCCGGATTTGCGCTACTTCAAGAAATAGGGCGGGTTAGCATTACTGCGTCAGAAACATCGTAGGGTGGGCAACGGCGCCTTTCTCCGATGCCGACCGCGTGGGCAAAATCGCGCCGGGCGCCCATAGCGCGTCGAAGACGCGCGTAAACGCGCTGATGGCCCACGCTGTCAGGCGGTGCCACGCGATTTTGCCCACCCTACGAAGGTTGTGACGCAGTAAGATCAGGCGCCCGACAATCGCCGTTACCCGATCGGGCTTTGCTTTTTAGGGCGCTTCGGTGGTCGGATCGATCGTCTTTTTCACTTCGGTGATCTTCGTTGCCGGAAAGCCGCTGATCTCGGCGTGCTTGCGGATGATCGCCTCATCCTTGGCCAGGTAGACGCAGAACGTCTTGTTGTCGGCCACAAAGCTCTCGATCCACTGAATGTCGGGGCCGAGCTGGCGCAGCACTTCGTTGGACTTGCCGGCGGCTTCCCTCAGCTGCTCGCGCTCGAACGTGCCGACTTTCGGGATTTCCCGCTCGATCATGAACCTGCGCAGCGCCATCCTATCCTCCCGTGAGTTTTCCAACTGCAGCCAAGCTTACGGTGCGTCTCCCCCGGCGACAACCGCAGTGCGGGGGCCTAGGCGCTCAGAACTTTTGCCCGCCTTGGTGAAACCATTTTTGCTCGTCTCGCAACAAATCTTTGCCGGCACCCCGGCGGTGACGATGGAGGTGCTGGCTCAAAATGGAGGCGAAGCATGTTGGCCGACCGTGCGTGGGTAGAACGCAATCTCGGGTTCGATCCCGTCAGCAACCCGCCTCCCGCTGCGGCTTTTGCCAACGCGGCCGCAGCCAAACCGAACCGCACCCCGGAAGATCTGCAACGCGAGATCATCGATTTCGATTCCGAAGGTCCGGAAGGCGCAGCGTTCTTCGCCTTCTCCAGGGCGACCGGCTTAAGCCGTTTCACCGACATCAAATGGCCTGACAAGCTTGCGCCTACCCCGAAAGCTCCGCCCCGCCGGGGCGGCAAGCTTCCGAAAGCGAAGGCGCTCGTCGTGACGTGGACCGTGGATGAGGGGCACGCGTTGAGCCGGGTTCTTACTCCGGGTAAGGACTCTCGGAACGACTACGTGCCTTACGAACGCAACTACGCGGCCCTCGCGCGCCAGATGTCGAAGGGAGCGCCGGCCGTGGCAGCGCACCGCCTGGGAGCGTATTGGACGACGACCATTGGCGGCAACTCGGCCGTAATTTTCAAATCCGAGTCACACCTGTCGCAGGACACCAACAAGCACCTTCCGAAAAACGATGTACTTCCCAACGCACTGCTCTGGAAGCAAATCATCGAAGACGTGGAACCCGAGCTTGTCATTACCACGGGCACCGGCGGCGGAATTGGAGCGCAGTTCGAGGTCGGCGATGTGGTCGTGAGCCCAGTCGTCCGTTTCGACTCGCAGAAATGGCTGAAACGCGCCCCGTTCGCAGAAGCACACTATGAAGCGGCTCCGCCGCCCACGAAGTATCTCTCCACGGCAGAAAAGCTGTTCCAGTACAACAGCAGCCAGCTTCCGTCGGACAACACTCGTCCACCGAATATCGTGACGGTGTCGTCAAACAAACTGGCGTCATCGATCGTGACCACTGACTTCTTCGGCTTCGATACCTCCGACGATCACTATCGCTTGCAGGGCCTCGGAGATGTTTGCGAGATGGGGGACGCCGTGCTGGGGATGGTAGCGGACGCCATGAAATCAGCTGCACCCCACTGGATTGCGGTGCGCAACGTCTCCGATCCGCAAATCAAGGCAGATGGCCTCTCGCTAAAGCAACAGGCGGACATGGCGGGCCAAATTTACAAGGGTTATGGGCGCTGGAGCACGGTGTGCAGCGCCATTGTCTGCTGGGCGCTGATCGCCGCGTTTTAGCCGTAACCACCCCGGATTGACGCTTGCCTTACGGCAAGCTCCAATCCGGGCTACAGGTTGGGGGTTCCTACTTGAATTTCCGCAAATCCGGCGGCGGCTGGTCCTTCTTGCTGGGCATCAGCAAACCGTCGGCGCTCATGACGTAGGTTTGATTGCGGAGAAAGACATATTCATTGTTCTCGGCGCAGAAATGCTCGACCCAGGGCGCATTGCGATCGCGCGAATAGCTTCTCGTCACCGTCCACGGACGGACGAGAGAATGATCGAATGTGGTGATCTCATCGTGGAGAATGTTCGGATTCGACCGGTCGAGTGAAATCCGTTCCTTGACGATCGTCTCGTTGTCGCGGTGGAGCGGGATGCCGCTCGATTCGAACAGCCGCGGGCCCTTGATGCCGCGGGTTTCGACTTCCAGGACGCTCGATCGGCCGTCGCCGTTCGCATCGATCCAGCGGCCGATGGAATAGCCTGAGAATGTCGGCGTGATATGACTCGGCCAATCGCGCCCATCGGTATGGATTTGCCGGAAGTAACTGTTGAACGAAATATAGATCACGGTCTTTTTCGGCGCGACGAGGATTTCCATGCCGGGCTCGTAGACGATCATCATCCGCGGCATGCCTCCCGGCAGGCAGCGAACCTGCGGGTTGTAGTCCTGCCCGCCCGATTCCTGGTCGGCCATATTGGCCAGCCAGAGGGCTCGCGCCTCCGCGGTGAGCGGCGGCTTCTGCGGAAGCCCATTGGGTTTGTTGGGATCCCATCCCGCGCCGCCGATCCGCGACCACATCCCGCGCCAATCGGGATAGTTGGCGTCTTGCGCGGCCGAGCCGTCGGCAAAGGCCACGAGCGCAGTGGTCAACGCCAGGGCACCGATAAGAAATCGACAATTCATGACTCATGCTCCCAAGGAAGGCTGTCAATCACCACCGCGCTTCCCGCGAGGCGGCTCGACGATTTGCCGGCATCATACCGAATATCGGATGCAAAGCAGCAGCGAATTTTGCTAGGCTGCGCCGGCTCGGGGAAGGGAGGATCGCGATGCTCCGCCTCGTTTCAATCGGCGCAATCGCTGTGCTTTGTCTCGCCGCAAGCGGCGCCGGCGCTTTCGACGATGCGCTCTATCCGGACTGGCGCGGGCAGTGGACCAGAATGGGCGGCGGCAGCTGGGATCCGGCTAAACCGCACGGCCAGGAAGGGGCTCCGCTCACTCGCGAATATCAGGCCGTTCTCGACGCCAGTCTCGCGGATCAGGAGCGCGGCGGGCAGGGCAACGACCCGGGCTACCGCTGCCAGCCGCACGGCATGCCGCGGATCATGATTGCGATCCTGCCGATGGAAATCGTGGTCACGCCCGACGCTACCTATGTGGCGCTCGAACTGTTCAATCAGCTTCGCCGCATCTACACCGATGGACGGGATTGGCCGACTCACATCACCCCGACGTCGCTGGGCTATTCGATCGGCCGCTGGATCGACAGCAACGGAGACGGCCGCTACGACACGCTGATCGCCGAAACGCGCGGCCTCAAGGGTCCGCGCAGCTACGACAGCAGCGGCATTCCATTCCATGCCGACGGGCTGACCGCGATCAAGGAGCGCATCACCCTTGATCGAACCAATGGCAACGTGCTCCACAACGAAGTGACGACCATGGATCACGCGCTGACCCGGCCGTGGACCGTCACCCGCAGCTACAGGCGCGATCCAAAGGCGAAGGCAGTCTGGGTCGAAAACTTCTGCTCCGAGGACAATCACCACGTGGTCATCGGCAGCGAGAATTACGTCGTCAATGGGGAGGGCTATCTGATGCCGGTACGCAAGGACCAGCCGCCGCCGGATCTGCGGCGTTTTACGGATTCCGGGAAATAGAGCGCTTTCCGATCAGGTTGGATCAAATAGCGAAGATGGCGATCCGCCAGCAGCGTGCCGCATACCCTCTCCCCTTGCGGGAGATGGTCGGCGCGCGTTTTCGCGCGGCGGGGTGAGGGGGCCGCCGAACTACGCGGTTTACGGGAGGAACGGACGTGCGTTACCACACTTTGATCATCGGCGTCGCGCTCGTATCGTGGTGCGCCGCGATTTTGCCCGCGCACGGGTTCGACGAGGCGAAATTCCCGCCGTGGAAGGGCCAATGGAGCCGCGTCGGCGATGCGCGCTGGGATACGACGAAGCCGCGGCTGGCGCAGCAAGCCCCGCTCACGACGCAATACCAGCGCTTCTTGCAGGCCAGCATTGATGAGCAGCATGCCGGCGGCCACGGCAACGATCTCATGTACAAATGCTTTCCGCCCGGCATGCCGCGGATGATGCTTGCCTATAATCCGATCCAATTCATCGTCACGCCTGACGTGACCTACATCGCCCTCGAACACATGACCCAGTTTCGCCGGGTCTACACCGACGGGCGCGAGTGGCCGCAAAGCCTCCAGCCCTCCTTCGTGGGCACTTCGATCGGCAAGTGGATCGACGAGGACGGGGATGGTCGTTACGATTCACTCGTGATCGAAACCCGCGGGATGCGAGGACCGCGGGCTTTCGACAGCAGCGGACTGCCTTTGCACGACGACAATGAGACGATCGTCGAGGAACGAATTCATCTTGATCCAGCGGATCCGGACCTGCTGCACAACGAGATCACGACCATCGACCATGCGCTGACTCGTCCCTGGACCGTGGTGCGCAGCTACAAGCGCGAGCAACATCCGGGCTGGGTCGAACACATCTGCGGCGAAGACAACCGTCACGTCGAGATCGGCAAGGAAAATTATTTCATCAGTCTCGACGGATTCCTGATGCCCACTCGCAAGGACCAGACAGCTCCAAAATTGCGCGACTTCGATCAAGTGCAGCGCTAGCAAATCCGAGAAAGGGAACACGATGACGCCAAGGCGCGCTGTTTCAATTCGCACTGCATTTCTCGCGGGGGCTGCCGCAATGCTCGCTTGGCCGTCGTTGGGTGCGGAGGTAACGCCGGAGCGGCTGCTCAATGCCGACAAGGAGCCGCAGAACTGGCTGATGAACCACCGCACCTATGACGGCCAGCGCTTTTCGCCGCTGGCGCAGATCAACAAGGGCAACGTGAAGGGGCTCAAACTCGCTTATGCGGTGGGGCTGGGCGGCGGTTCGCCGAACGAGTTTGCCGAAGCAACGCCGCTGGTCGAGGATGGTTATCTCTATCTCACCGATTCCTGGGGCGTGCTCTACAAGATCGACGGCAGGTCAGGCGAGTTCGGGCGGATCGTCTGGCGGATGGACCCGAAGCAGGCAAAGCACGACGGCGCCAACCGCGGTGCCGCATTCTGGGGCAATCTGGTCATCTCGCCCGCCAATCACCCGGCGCGCATCATCGCGACCGACAAGGACAGCGGCAAGGTCGTGTGGGAGACTGCTGTCGCTTATGGTCAGCCGGACTTGATGGTCACCGGCGCCCCGCTTGCGATCGGTGACAAGATCGTTTTCGGCGCCGCCGGCGGCGACCGCGGCGTGCGTGACTGGATCGCCGCGCTCGATGCCGCGACCGGCAAGCTCATCTGGCGCAAGTTCACCATACCGGCGCCCGGCGAGCCTGGCAGCGAAACCTGGAAAGGCACCACCAGCGCCTGGCAGACTGGCGGCGGCGCCGTCTGGGTCACCGGCACCTACGATCCGGAGACGAAACAGACCATCTGGGGCACGGGCAATCCGGTGCCGATGTTCGATCCAACCTACCGCCCGGGCGACAACCTCTACACCAACAGCGCCATTTCCTGGGATCCCGATACCGGCGCGATGAACTGGTATTTCCAGTATACGCCCGGCGACATGTGGGATTATGACGAAGTCGGGACCCACATTCTCATCGACGGCGTGGTTGCGGGCGAGCCGCGCAAGCTCGTTACTCATTCCGGCCGCAACGGCGTCCTCTATACGATGGACCGCCACAATGGGCAGGTGGTCGTGGCCAAGCCCTATATGGACATCAATTGGACAAAGGGCATCGATCAGAAAACCGGCAAGCCGATAGACTACGATCCGAACCGCGACATTCAGATTTATTCCGGCGTGGCTAATCAAGCATCCGGCGAGCCGGGAAAGCGGGCCTGTCCGTCCCACGTCGGCGGCAACAATCACTGGCCATCGTCCTACAGCCGCAGGACCGGGCTCATCTACATCGCGGCGCAGACCGGCTGCGACAACATGCTGATCGATACCGCCAAGCACAACAAGGAAAAAGGCTGGAACGGCGGCGGCTACTGGACCAATGATCGTTACGAAAGCAACCTGACCGCGGTCGATCCCTTGACCGGAGAAATCAAGAAAAACCTGCACCTGCGCTACCCGAACTACAGCGGTACGCTGGCCACGGCAGGCGGGCTCGTCTTCACCGGATTGACCGACGGCACGGTTGCAGCTTTCGACGACACGACCCTCGATCAGCTTTGGGCGACCAATCTCGGCTCCGGAATCAATACTCCGCCGATGACCTTCGCGGTGAACGGGAAGCAGTATGTCGTCTTCGTCGCGGGGGCAGGCTCGCAAGCGATGAAGCAGCTCGTCAACACGCGCGAAGTCAAGGAGCAGCGTAATGCGCTCATGGTGTTTGTTTTTGCGCTTTAACCTCATGGTGCTGCCTATCAACCGCCGCTGGATGTGAGTTACTTCAATAAGCCTCGCGACTAAAGTAGCTCAACGGAGGGCTCGATGAATCCACGTAAAATTCTAACGATTGCGATGCTCGTCTCGGTTTGGCAGAGCTTGCCAATGGCAGCCTTTGCCGAGCAGAAAGGTACGACAGGGCA
>DATBHB010000113.1:0-4984 GCA_036557705.1 Xanthobacteraceae bacterium | reverse complement strand
CAGACTGACCAGGAAGCTCGGCCGCTATGAGGTGCCGGTTTTTCGGCTCGGGCGCCTCGCGGTCGACCGCTCGATGCAGGGGCAAGGGCTCGGCGGCGACCTCCTGCTGGCGGCCGGGGAACGAGCCTTGGCTGTTGCCGCGGAAGTCGGCGGCGTCGCCCTCGCTATCGACGCCAAGGACGAGAACGCGGCGAGGTGGTACGCGCGGTTCGGAGCGCTGACTTTGCTCGACGATCCGCTCAAGCTGATCCTGCCGCTCGCCGTCATCGCCGAGGCGATCACCGCCGCGAGAACTCGAGGGAGGTGATGCGCCTGCCGCGCCGGCGGTGCCTTGCTATACCGGCCGACAAGTCGCTCGAACGGTCAGACGCGATTTAATCTATACTTGACCCCAATTCCTCCTCTCCGGTCGACGAGCCGATCGACGAGGAGTTCATCAACACCGAAGGCGCAGGTCGGCGCGGGCCGCGGCTCGGCGTATCATTTCTACCGACGCGGACGGCTTTGGCCGCGGTGCGCGGTAGAGCGAAATGGCCGGCCTGAGGGAGAGTGAACATGACGGGATACCTGCCGGGCGATCCTCGCTACGAATTGAGCGGGGAGGCGCTGGCGAACTACTACCGCGAGAAGCCGGCGCAATGGGCGATCTATTGCTGGGACAAGCCGGGGCAGGCTGAGACCCGGCGCGGCCTCGTTCCGGATCAGAAGCGCTACGTCAGGAATTTCGGCGAGCGCGTCATCGGCTACGGTCACTTCGTGTCAGACGACGGCCGCGACACGCTCGGCACATCGTTCTTCATGCAGCTTGACAATCGCGCGGCGGCGGACGCCTTCGTCGCGGGCGAGCCCATGCGCAAGGCCGGCGTCTTTGAGCGCGTCGAGATTCACCGCTGGTCGAACAGCTTCCAGAAGCGCCAGGCCGACTACGCCCGCAAGGGCCAGCAGCAGTTCCTGTGCACGGGACCCAAGACCGGCACGCCCGAGTTCTTCCGCGCGCATTTGCATGCGCACGAGTCCTACTTCGCGTCCTACGGCGACAGCTTCATCTTCCGCGGACCGATCCGCTCGGCCGACGGCGCCGACAACATCGGCACCGCGCTCCTGCTCGAGCTGCCCGACCGCGCCGCGGCGGACAAGTTCTGGAACGAGGAGCCATTCGCCAAGAACGGCGGATATCAGCGCGACGCGCGGATCGCGCGCTGGGTGTTCGGGGATTGACCGGTGCTAGATTGGTGCCAGTAGGGCGAGTGAGTGAGCCGAATGCGTCGATGCACCTTTGCATTCCAAACTGTCGCAGGCTCTTGCTCATCCGTCTCATCCCCGTCATCGCCTTTAACGCGAGTAGCCACAAAAGTAGCAAGAACGACACCGGCGCGCGCTTCCATCAGACCAGAGTCTCGAACAACTACTCTACAATGCAGGCACGCGCCGGCCTCTATCCCAATCGACCCAGCACTGAGGAAGCCTGCGTCTATCGGCGCGGCAAGGCGCAACGGGAGTGGTATTCTTACGAGCAAGGACGCTCTATCAGCGAGCAGAAAAAGCACATCCAGCCCGCGCACTATCGCGATTTCGTCATGCGACAGGGAGCGATGTGATGCCAGTCATGACCTGGAGCATAGAGGGCTGGTCTCGCAAGCCCTTGCTGACGGGCTGCAGCGCCGATGTGAGGTGAGCCACCTCCGGCGAGAGCGTCTGTTCCGGCACGGCTAGTTCGGCGGCGCCGTCCTGCCGTGGCACCTTCGCGAGAAGGGCGCGTTCGCTTCTGGGGAGGCCGAATCTTTCATACAGGACAGGGAGCAGGAGAAGCGTGAGCGCTGTTGCCGTGACGAGACCGCCGATGACGACGATGGCGAGCGGCCGCTGGATTTCTGCGCCGGGCCCGGTCGCAAACAGAAATGGCACAAGGCCAAGCGCCGCGACCGAGGCGGTGAGCATCACTGGTCTGAGGCGACGCCTGGCGCCTTCCATGACCGCGTCCCTCAATGGCAGCTCGCGCCGCGTCACGACCTCATTGATGTAGGATAGCAGCACTACGCCGTTGAGAACGGCAATGCCCATTAGGGCGATGAAGCCGACAGATGCAGGGACAGAGAGGAATTCGCCCGAAGCCCACAGGGCGATCACGCCGCCGATGGTGGCGAATGGCACGTTGCAGAACACCAGAACCGCCTGGCGTATCGAATTGAAAGTGAGATACAGCACTAGGAAGATCATGGCGAGCGCCAACGGAACCACAAGCGCAAGCCGGGCCGAGGCCCGCTGCTGGTTTTCGAACTGCCCGCCCCAAACCAGCGTGTACCCGCGCGGAATTTTGAGCTTGCCGGCAACTGCGGCCTTCGCTTCATCCACGAAACCAACCAGGTCGCGTCCGCGCACGTTGCTCAGAACGGTCGCGAACCGCTGCCCATCCTCCCGGATCACCTGGATGGGACCATCCTCGACGCGAACGTCTGCGATCTGGGACAGCTCCACGGTGCCTCCGCGCGGCAGCACGATAGGCACGCGTGCAAGGTCGGATGCCGAGGCCCTCTGGCGTTCCTCGCCGCGAACCAGGAGCGGGGTGCGAACCTGCCCCTCTAGGACAATGCCGAGGTCCCGTCCATCCACCCACACGCGAAGCGCCTCCTGGACTTGTTCCGCGTTCAATCCGAACCGCCCGGCCTTGAGACGATCGACTGCGACCGTGAGGTACCTCATGCCGGCGTTGCGGAGCGCGAAAACGTCCACGGCGCCCGGTATCTGCTGAAGTACGCCTGCAATGTTGCGCGAGAGCCGGTTGAGCGTGCTGATCTCGTCGCCCAACACCTTCACCACCACGTCGCCGCGCGCACCGATGATCATTTCCTGGACACGCATGTCGATCGGCTGCGTGAACGCGTAGGCAATACCCGGGAATGAGTCGAGCACGCGCCTGACCTCGCCCAGGAACCATTGCTTGTCGGCGTTGGGCCACTCCGATTTCGGTGCGAGCGACATGAACATGTCCGTCTCGTTCAGGCCAACCGGGTCGATACCGAGCTCGTCGGCACCGGCGCGGGCCATGAGTCCCTTGATCACCGGGATTTCCGCCATGAGGGCCTGCTGGATTCGGAGATCGGTCTGCGCCGCCTCTTCGACGGAAACCGTGGGAAACTTCCGAATGGTCACGACCGGCGTCCCCTCGTCCATGACGGGCATGAAGATGGCGCCGATTCGGGGAAATACAGCTGCAACCGACGCGATGCCCAGGGCGAGCCCAACAACGAGGACAAGCGGACGCCGCATCAGATGGGCGAGCGCAGGATCATAAACCGCGTGGAGCTTGCGCACGAGCCAGGGCTCCGTAACGGAACCCGAACGCAACAGATAGGTCGCCAGGGTCGGAACCACCGTCAGCGAGAGCAGCAAGGCCGCGCCGAGGGCAAACGCAATGGTCAGCGCCACTGGCCTGAACAGGCGACCTTCAAGTCCCTGCAACGACAGCAGCGGCGCGAATACCATGACGATGATGGCAACCCCCGATACCAGTGGCAACGCGACTTCGCGCGTGGCCTCGAAAGTCAGCTTGAGGCGCATCTTCAGGTCAGGATCTTGTGCGTGCCCCAGCCGATGCTCGACATTCTCGACGACCACTACGGCACAGTCCACCAGAAGGCCGATGGCGATGGCGAGGCCGCCGAGCGACATGATATTGGCCGACCAGCCGAACAGCCGCATGATGCCGAAGGTGATCAGCACGGCGAGCGGGAGAATGATCGAGATTACCAGCGCCGAACGTAGATTGCCTAGAAAGACGAGCAGCAGGATCACGACCAGTGCAATCGCTTCCAGCAGCACCTTCTGGACCGTCCAGACGGCTTGGCCGATCAGTTCGCTGCGGTCATAGAAAATTTCGATGCGAGCGCCGTCGGGGAGCAACGGCTTGAGCTCCTCGAACTTCAGCTTGACGCCGTCCACGACTGTGCGGGCGTTGGCACCTCGCAGGCCCAGAACCATTCCCCAGACGGTCTCCTGCTCCCCGTTCACGGTTACCACGCCATTGCGGGCGAGCGAGCCGATTCGAACGTCGGCGACATCGCCGACCCTGACAACGGAGGAATCGCGCGTCGTGATGATGATGTTGCGGATATCGTCGAGCGTCTGGATGCGGCCTTCCGACCGAACCAACAGGGCCTCCTCACCGTTGCGGATGCGCCCTGCGCCGTCATTGCGGTTGTTGGACCGGATCGCATTTTCCAACAGTTCGGTCGTGATTCCGCGCGCGGCCATGGCTGCCGCCGACGGAACCACTTCGAAAGTCCGCACGAAGCCGCCCAACACATTGACATCCGCGACGCCGGGAAGGCCGCGCAACGCCGGACGTATGGTCCAGTCCACCAAGAAGCGCTTCTCCTGCGGGGTCAGCGACTCGGACTCGATTCTGAACATCACCATTTCGGCCAGTGGCGTCACGATCGGCGCCAGTCCGCCATCCGCCCCGGCGGGCAACCGGTCGCGCACGTCCGATAGCCGCTCGTTGACCTGCGCGCGTGCCCAGTAGATGTCAGTTCCGTCAGCAAAATCGAGCGTCAGCAGCACCACCGAGTAACGCGTCGTGGAACGCATCTTGACCAGATTCGGTATCCCGCGCACGGCCAGTTCAATCGGCTGCGTTACCCGGCTTTCCAGCTCTTCGGGCGTGAGGCCGGGTGCCCTCATCGAGACCAAAACCTGGATCGGCGCCACATCCGGGAACGCATCGATCGACAGATGTCGGTAGGCATTGGCACCCCAGACCGCCAACGCGCCGGCGCCCAGAACAACAACGATGCGCTGCTTCAGCGCTCCGTTGATGAGACCTGCCAACACGGGTCAGCCCTTGTCCGCCGCGGCGAGTTCGAACAGCAGCGCAATCAGTCCTCGATCTGCGATCAGATCGTCCGCGCTCAATTCGGCTCGGATGGAAGTGCGCGCCGACGACTCGGCGACAACCTGGACCGGGCGCGCCACGAAACCGTCCTTG
>DATBHB010000112.1:0-3839 GCA_036557705.1 Xanthobacteraceae bacterium | reverse complement strand
GCGCACCCTGGTTATATCGGCTGGGAGGAGTTCATGGCCAACCAGCGGCGATTGGCAGACAACGGCAATCGCTATGAGGCGGGACACGCTGGCGTGCCGCGCAAGGGCTCGGCGCTGCTGCAAGGCATCGCAATCTGCGTCTGCTGTGGCCGCCGCATGACCTTGCATTACTCGGGAGTGAAGAGTGACTATCCAGTCTATTGCTGTCGAACCGATCGAGATCGGTGTGGGAGTGCACTGTGTCAGGAAGTTCGCGCCTTGCCAGTTGACGCGCTCGTCGAGCGGGTTCTGCTCGATGCTCTCGCCTCGGATCAGATTGCGATTGCGCTTGCTGCGATGGGGCAGCTGGAGGAGGAGAGCCGGCAACTTGAGCGACAATGGACGCTCCGACGCGAGCGTGCTCGCTATGACGCCGAGCGGGCGCGGCGCCAATATGACGCCGTCGAGCCCGAGAACCGGCTCGTCGCACGCTCGCTTGAGCGCGCCTGGGAAGAAAAGCTGCGCGCCGTCGAAGCTATCGAGCAGGAGTATGCGCGCTGGCGCTCAGAAGAACCGCTCGCCATCGGCGCGGCAGATCGCGCTGAGCTGCACGCCCTGGGTCAGAATCTGCCACGGATTTGGCACGCCGCCACGACGTCGGCAGCGGATCGCAAGCGCATTCTGCGTTTTATCGTGCGCGAAGTCGTGCTCAACCAGAGACGGGCGCATGGCCAGGTTTGGCTCAAGATCGTGTGGCAGACTGGTGCGATCAGCGAGCATCGCTTGCAGCGGAGTGTCCGCGCCTACCGCGACTACATCGATCCTGAACGCCTGCGGCGACGGATCACGGAACTCAACGGCACCGGCAAGATGGATAAGGAGATAGCGGCGGTCCTTAACCGGGAGGGCTTTCTTTCCGCCCGCGGTCGTGCGTTCAAGGCTGAGAATGTCTGGTTGCTGCGAACCCGGTGGGGCATCCCGACCGTCAAGATCAACGGTACAAGCGCGAATCCGATGCGCTGGCCCGACGGCAGCTTCTCGGTTCAAGGTGCGGCGGCAGCGCTCGGGATCGAAAGACCCAGCCACAGCCAGCACGCCGCATGCCGCGCGCCAGCAAGTCGGAGCGGGAAACGTTGTGGTGGGGACACTCGCTCCGAAAAAGCATTTGTTTCTCAATGTGCGCTGTGAGTGCCTATTGGGGACACTTCGCGGCAAAAAGTCCAGAGATATCAACAAACGGCTCGGACCGTTCTGAATCGGGGCTCCGGCCGCGCGATCCGACTGGCTCAAGTCGAACTGAGTTGCGCGGCTGAAGCGTCTGAGGTGCCGGGCGGGAAGTGTCCGACATATTCTCCGGCGGCGTCGATGAGCTAGACGAGGCTAGAGTGATTTATGATTTATGGGAAGTGCTCACATGGCAGCCGATTCGAGCAGCGTCACTATTCTCTGTTCATCCGTGATCGCGTGACCGCGGCACGCGCGGTTCAAAGTGCAGTTCGTTGAAAAGCGGCTACCGTACCCGCGATCTATGCCCTCAACTCGCCGATCCGACCGCCCAACTGGCCGATTCAGCGATTCGCGCGCATACGGCGCCTGGAAGCACGAGGATTACGACGTGCTCGCCGACAGCAAGGTCGCAGGCCGCATTCTCGAAGAGGGTTCGTGCTTCGGCCGCCTGAGCTATGGGGATGTTCGATCACCGAAGCTGTCCGAGTGCCCGGCGTTGCGACACACGGCCGCCGCGACGGGCGCCGCCTTCTGAGTCGACGGGGATTATACAGTCCCCGCGCCGACCTCACGTCCTGCGAAGCGAAAAGTGCATGGCCGAGCGGGCGTTGCTCAAGGCACCAAACGCATCTTCATCATCGGGATGGGACCCGGTTGTATCCGGCGTAATCCTGGATAAATTGTCGCCGTGACACGCCTGCCGCTTGCCCAGATCCGTCGCCGTTTCGTCATCGAGGCACGTCCGCTCGATACCGAGACGGAAGGCGCGTTGAGGGCCGATCCGCGCCCTGGCGCAAAGGCCATTCTGAACGCCATCGCGCGGCGGCGCGCCGAAAATCGCTCGGAGGGGCAGCGATTACGCAAGCTGCTGCAGTTCGAGAACGCGCTTTGGACCGCCGGCGTGCTGCACGTTGCCGGTGTCGATGAAGCCGGTATGAGCCCCCTCGCAGGGCCGGTGGCGGCCGCGGCTGTCATATTCGCGGCGGGGTCGCGGATTCCCGGCATCGATGACTCGAAGAAGCTCGATGCGGAGGCTCGAGACAAGCTCGCGGTCGAGATCAAGGAGCGCGCTGTTGCGTGGTCGGTCGCCTTCGCCCAAGTCGAGGAGATCGACCATATCAATATCTACTGGGCCGGTCTCTTAGCCATGCGTCGCGCCGTCGAAGGACTCTCCCTTGCCCCTCAGCACATCCTGCTCGATGCGCGCCGCCTCAGAGACCTGCAGGTGCCCCAGCAGTCCATCGTGAAGGGCGATGGCAGGAGTTTGACCATTGCCGCCGCCTCGATTCTGGCAAAGACCGCCCGTGATGCGCTCATGCACAAGCTGGATGCGGATTACCCAGGATACGGTTTCTCGAAGCACAAGGGCTATCCCGTCCGCGCGCATTTGGCCGCCCTCGAACGGCTCGGCGCCTCTCCCATTCATCGCCGCTCCTTCGCGCCGGTCCGTGCGGTCCTCGGCCTGCCGCCTCTGCCGCCATGGCCGAATGCAGACGCGCTTTCGGAGGGCATTGAAAAGGCTGAGCAAGCAGAGCCTGCGCCGAATATCGCAGCCTCAACCCGGATGCTACGATTAACGCGCCAATCCACCAATAATTGAGAAATATGCGCGCGTAATGTGGCGCAGCGGCTGAGGGGGCCTCAGAGCCACTCTGGTTTCATCTACTGACCTTCAAATTGACTGCCGATTCCTTGCCGCGACTGCTCTCGATCTCGTATTGAACGACTTGTCCTTCGTTGAGGGAAGCCAGACCAGCGCGTTCGACAGCGCTGATGTGCACAAATACGTCCTTGCCACCACCTTGCGGCTGAATGAACCCATAACCCTTCGTTGGGTTGAACCACTTCACAGTGCCCGTAGCCATGCTGGTCTCCTAGTAGAAATCAAAGCGCAGCACGCTAGCTCTTTTGATTCTCAGTTCCAATGGCAGCGCGGCTGGGGTTATCCACATCTCTACGGCCGAGCGTGAGCGGGGGAGACCTCGGTCCCCACCAGGGCGGGGTCTTCACGTAGGTCGGTTGCTGAACGCCGGCAAACCGGGCCGCACCGGCGGCCCGGTCCAAGGATGGGGAACAGTTCACAGACGGTCCGACTCCAATCTGGATAAAAGTTGGCGCAACGTCACCGAGTATCGCCCCCGCAAGATGGCCCGCGAGTGCGGTTCTATAGCCGCCCAGCGAATGACCTGACCCACTGCTTCCCCCGCATTGTCGAGGCATGGAGGCCGAGCTTCGCCGCATACGTTACCGGCGGCCCAACTTCTTCAGGAGTGCGACAAGTCGTTTCTCGACAGGTTGTTTGAGGGCGGCATACTCGGACTGAAGTTCTTGCCCGATTGCCAGCAGCCAAGACCATCGGCTTAGGAGGGGATCGCCGTCAGAGCGCGAGGCTGCGCCAACAACGCTCGGGTTATTACCGCTTTGAGAAATTCGGGATGTACTGCCAGTTTCCCCAGTGAACCGCTCCGAATTTTCCAGAGGCTATTTTGGTTGAGAACTACGCGGCCATCCTGGGCTCCTCAAGGGTCGCGTAGTAGTTCGCTTCCGCCTCGGCTGGCGGGATGTTGCCGATCGGCGCCAATAGCCGGCGGTTATTGAACCAGTCCACCCATTCCAGCGTGGCGTATTCGACG
>DATBHB010000111.1:0-3385 GCA_036557705.1 Xanthobacteraceae bacterium | reverse complement strand
TCTTCGCTGCCGGTGAGGATGATGGTCGGGCATTTTATGCGCGCGTGGTGATCCTCGGCGTCCGCCTTGGCCAGCGCCTGAAACTGATAAATGATCGACTGCGCGTCGGCGTGCGGGTTGCGCCCAGTGAACAGATCGGCGAAGTAGTGCGCCAGCGGCGTGGCGCGGAACGCCGGGCTGAAATCCTCGAACGTGTAACCCCAGCGGTAATCGATGCCCTGCGCGGTGTAGGCGGCGATGCGGCGCGCGGTGAACTCCTTGCCGGGATTGTAGCCGGTGCCGGAAAGGATCAGCGCCGCGGTGCGCTGCGGCTTTTGATGATGCATGTGGCTTTTGATGATGCATGTAGGGCACGAGCGCCGAGCCGACCGAGCAGCCGACCAGAATGGCGCGCTCGCCCGGTGCGGCGTCGTCGATCGCTTCCCAGCAGGCCTGCGCCATGTCGTCCATGGTCAGGCCCGGCCGCGCCTTGGGAGAGCGGCCATAGCCTGGAATGTCGATGGCGATGCAGCGGTACCAGGTGGACATCTGCGCCAGTTGGAAGATCCAGCACGACTGATCCATCGGATTGGGATGCACGAACGCGATCACCGGGCCGCTCTTGCCCATGCGCTCGTAGTACAGCGGTCCGTCGATATGGTCGGCCATGGCGGGCCGCATACAATCTGCAATTCAGTGAGTCAAATCGGCCGGCAAGTACCGCAAGTCTGAAAAAGGCTACGCGCGTTGCGGTGAGGGAGCACGCCTAGCTTTCGTCTGCCAGCCGCTTGAAATCGGCGAGAACCGCCGCGATCAGCTTCTGGCGGCGGGGGTCCTGCGCCGCGGCTGTGCCACCGAAGAGATTAAGGAGGTAGCGAGCTTTGTCGGCAGCCTCCTGCCAATTCGCCGCAGGCGCCGCCAGCAATTGGGATTCCAATTCGTCCTGGCGGAGCCGGAGCACCTTCTCATTCGCTTCAACGTCCGCGAGTAGCCGACGAAGCTCGGTGGCCTTCTGGGCGGCCATGCCGCGATGCTGATCCAAATCCACCGTCTTCTCGGTCATGTGCATGCGGCGCTACGAGTTAGCGGATATTTGGTGCTTTGGTACAAACGGCGGATATCCTCGCTGCCGTACCTCTGCTCATCAACTTCGAGAAACGCTCCCGCAAGACATTCGTGTGGCAAATCCTCCATAGCGAAACGGATGGCCTCTGCGGCATGTGCAAATCGCGCGTAACGGAACGGCTGACGCCCCCGCCGGCGACCCAGCGTCGGAAACAACTCGGCCGCAGCGCTATAATCAAATTCGATCATCGGTGGCCTCCAAAGGACTGAGCATCATTAGAATAAACACTATCCAATGATCGGACTAATATAGGATCGAAACCCGACATTACCAATGAGGCCGACAGATGTTCGAACCGTTTGATCTGCCCCGATACGCCCATTTATTTTGATTTATATCGTGGACGCGCCATCCGAGCGTGGTGTAACGTCGCGGTGACTTGATCGACCGGCTGGAGCCATAATACTGCTCCCGCATCAGGCAGCCCTCAAAGTGCGGCACTGACGCTGTACTGGTTGGGCAGTCCGCAAAAGGACACATTGAGACCGCGAATCGTTCGCTGGTGGTGCGCGAACGCTCGATGTGAGTTGCCCTTACCGGGGCTGGAGCAAATCTTGAGTACCGGTTGGCCGGGGTCGGCGCCACGCTTGGCGATGTTCGCCCCTTGACTTGGATTCTGCTGCAGTATCGCGAGGCGGCCGCAGGGTGTTGAGTCCTTCGTGTTTTGATTGGCTCTCACCACCCGTAGAAACCGCATGTGCGACGACCCGGAAAGGAGGATCACCATGGCCAGCATCCCTCATAAGTTCAAGATCGGACAAGCCGTCGATCTGATCCCATCGGTTTCTCGGCTTGCAGCCAACGGCCGTTATCAAATCGTCAGCCTCCGGCCGAGTGAAGGAGAAATTCCCCAATATCGAATCAAGAGCATGAGGGAACTGCACGAACGTGTGGTCGCAGAGAACGAGCTCACGTTGCTGCGCCAACTCGACACCCCGTGAGCGAAACCGCTCCGTTCCCACTTTCGAGAAAACGCTCGGGAGGATCACGATGAAATTTTCAGACTACGATCGCGCCTGCAAAAGCGCGGCACCAAATTTCCCCCATCCTTGAGGCAGCCTGCGTGATCATCGTTGAAACATCGGCAATCGATAAAGGGCGATTTACTCACCTTTTTGCGCGCATTACCGAAGAGGACGATAGCTATGTGGTTCAGGTGAGATTGCATAATGGTTCGATGACGGAGCCGGAGAATACCGCCTGGGGCGAAGAAATCGCCCCCTCAATGGAAACCGCGGCCGAGATGATTACCGCTCTTGCGAAGCGATTTTCCATTCCACAGGATCGCATCAGGCTGGAAATTCGAATGGACGACATTGCCGCGAGCACGCACCATTGAAGTCTACACCCGCCAATGTGCGCGACGGCTTCGCATTCGTTGGTAAACTTCTGTTCCACGACCGAACACGGTGGATTTCCCGGCAATCGGCATCCTACAGTGCAGAGAACCCCGCGGCCGGACAGCCGGACGCGGGGTTCGAACCAGAAGCCTTGCCAGTCCATCCGTGGTCAAGGTGCCAGGTCTGGCGGCGCCGTCAATTAGACAGCGCGCAACATGTCAGCCGATGACTTGCCGGTTCGCCGATCGGCGACCACCTCGTAAGAGATCTTCTGTCCCTCATTGAGGTTGCTCATTCCGGCACGCTCCACGGCGCTGATGTGAACGAACACATCCTTGCCGCCATCGTCCGGCTGAATGAAGCCGAAGCCCTTTTGACCGTTGAACCACTTCACGGTTCCCGTTGACATGGGAGCCCTTCCTTTGCGTACGGGTGTATAGAGGCCGCGCGAATGCGGCCGGTTCTTCTCGAGATTAAGGATGAATATCGTTAGACAGGCGCTTTGTTCGCGGCAAGGCCAAGTCGTTCGGCCGAAACTCGATAGCTGGTTATATAACGGTGTCGTCACCGAAGCACAAGTCCGGCCAGAAAGCACCGCGGCCATGGACCTGCGACGCGCCAATTCCATGAACTGGCAGCCGCCATTGCTGCGATGGGTGACCAGCTGACAAGCCTGATCAACGAAGAAAGCAGGCTCTGTGGCAATACCCAGCCGCTGGAAATCGCGCGTGGCTCAATGTGGTGGGCTGTGCCCTAATGCCCCTCGAAGCTCACCAGCGTGCGCACCGGGATGCCGAGCTTTTCGATCTTCTTGGCGCCGCCGAGATCCGGCAGGTTGATGATAAAGCAGGCGGCGAGCACGTCGGCGCCGATCTGCTGCAGGAGCTTGCAGGCGGCCTCGGCAGTGCCGCCGGTGGCGATGAGGTCGTCGACCACGATC
>DATBHB010000110.1:0-10696 GCA_036557705.1 Xanthobacteraceae bacterium | reverse complement strand
CTCGCGACCTTAAATATGCCTCAAGTAAATCTGACGCCGCCCGCGACATTGCTCACCGCTCGGCCCGATATTCAGAGCGCCGAGGCGAGCTTGCGCGCCGCCAATGCAGATATCGGCGTGGCACGTGCAGCATTTTTTCCATCACTCACGCTCGGGGTCGACACCGCGATCGCCGCCGGATTCGGCGGTCCCGCGGCGGCGGCAACATCGCTGACATCGAGTTTGCTCGCTCCGATATTTACTGGGGGCCGGCTTACCGGAAATCTCGAAAGCGTCACCGCGCGTCAAAAACAACTCGCCGCGCAATATCAGAAGACGGTTCTTGTCTCCTTCCAAGAGGTCGAAGATGCGCTCGCCGCGCTCAAGAACAACAACGAGCAAGCAGCGCTTTCGGTTGAGTCGGTAAAAGAATCGCAAAATGCTTATGACATCGCTAAAGCGCGCTTCGACGCCGGCGCTATCGATTACCTGACACTGCTCGATACGCAACGGAGCCTTTATCTCCAGCAGGACAACCAGATCTCGGTTCGGCAAGCGCAACTCCAATCCTTCGTCCAACTGCACAAAGCCTTGGGCGCGTAACCAATGAGCCTCGGTCTGACAAAAAGGCAACCGCAGGGTTGCCTTTTTGTATTTTAGCACTGCTAATTATTATCGGTCCCGGAGGGTTAAAAAAGAGTTCGGGGTTCATACCGGCGGAAGCCAGTATCCAGAGGTATCGAATTTCGCTACTAGCAGCCCGACCGAAAACCATTCACAATCAACTCTTGGTGCTCTGCGCGCCCGAACCACGACAGCAAAGGAGATTTCGGCATGAAGAAAATAGTACCTGTTGCACTCATTTTTATGGCGGGATGCGCGGCGCCGCGTCCATACACGCCCCAACCGGTCGATAGTGGAATCGCCCCCTCGCCGAGTGAAACGCGAACCGTGCCAACACCGACGGAAAACAAGACGACCAACACGCTTAGCCGCGATGCGTCCGATTGCGAGCGTCAAGCGGCGCTGTCAACGGCCGGCAATAAAGCGGAGGCTTTTAACAATTGCATGAAAGCCCGCCGACCGCCGAACTAATGCGCTGCGCGGCTCGAAATTACGAGCTCGCCGCTGATCAGTCAGTGATTAGCGATGACCTGTCGTTGGCGTTTATTGCGTTAACGAAAGGATCGAAGACATAGGCCAGTTTTTTATACCGCCCCGTGCCAATGACTAACGGGGGCATCCGCAGCGTCTGCGGATCGGCCCCGACCGCGAATACGATTCGCCTCTTCGGGTCAGAACGATTTCCGCTGGGCCGAGCATCAAGCTGCCAGCTCTCGTGTCAGACCGTCGTGGCTTGGCGGCCGACGGGTAGGATTTCCGACCCCAGCATGACGCGCACGTGATGCGTCGCACCGTCGTCGGCGAGCTGGATATACATATTGTTGGTTGCGAGCTGTGCGCCATCGAGTTCAACAGACGACAATCCACGTGTAACTCCCTGAGGGTTCTCGACGACGATTTCATAGCGCGCTGAGTGATAGAGGAAGCTGATTTCAAACCGCCGCCACGCGCGCGGGATGCACGGGTCGAGGTAAAGCCTCGTGCCCCGCAGATGGAAACCTAAGATCCACTCGATGCCTGCCCGATACATCCATCCCGCCGACCCGGTGTACCACGTCCAGCCGCCGCGTCCGACGTGCGGCGGTTCGGCATAAATATCCGCCGCGACGACATAGGGCTCGACCTTGTATCGATAAACACCAGCGCGGGTGCTCGCATGATTGATCGGATTTAACAGTGCGAAGAGTTCGCCGGCCTTGTCGCCATCGCCGAGCGCGGCGAAGGCGAGCACAGACCAGATCGCCGCATGTGTATATTGGCCGCCGTTTTCGCGAATACCCGGCGGGTATCCTTTGATGTAGCCCGGGTCGGGGCTCGCCTGGTCGAAAGGCGGCGTGAAAAGGAGGACGAGACCTTCCGTACGGCGCACGAGATACTTCTCGACTGCTGCCATGGCGCGCGCCCCACGACCCTGCTCGGCGGCGCCGGAAATCACTCCCCAGGATTGGGCGATTGAATCGATGCGGCATTCGGCGTTCCCGGCGGATCCAAGCGGTGTCCCGTCGTCGAAGTAAGCGCGTCGATACCATTCGCCATCCCAAGCTTCTCGTTCCAGCGCTGCTTTGAGGGCGCTGACATGCAGTCGCCACGTCTCGGCGCGCTGGTGTTCGCCGCGCATATCGGCCAGCCGGGCAAATTCCCAGAGGGTCGTGTGAAGAAACCACCCGAGCCAGACACTCTCGCCTTTTCCTGCCGATCCCACCCGGTTCATTCCGTCGTTCCAGTCTCCCGTACCGATCAGCGGAAGACCGTGGCTGCCAACGGCCAGACTGCGATCGAGAGCGCGTGCGCAATGCTCGAACAAGGTGCCGGTTTGTGCGGACACGCGCGGCTCGAAATACGCATCTTCTTGCCCCGGTGCGAGCGTGGGACCGTCGAGGAAAGGGACAATCTCGTCGAGAAGAGCGACATCGTCTGTGAGCTCAAGATACTGAAAAACAACGTAGGGCAGCCATAGGAGATCATCGGAGATACGGGTGCGCACGCCGCGACCTGATGGCGGATGCCACCAATGCTGCACATCTCCCTCGACGAATTGCCGCGCGGCCGCCCGCAGTAACTGCGCACGAGTGATCTCTGGTTGCCCGGCCATTAGCGCCATTACGTCCTGGAGCTGATCGCGAAAGCCGTAGGCGCCGCCGGCTTGATAAAACGCCGAGCGAGCCCAGATACGGCAGGCGAGCGTCTGATAGAGCAGCCAGCGATTGAGCATGAAGTTCATGGCCCGATCAGGAGTTGTCACCTGCACCGCGCCAAGAACCTCATCCCAGCGCTTGCTGATTGCGCGCAGAGACCCATCGAGGTCGGCGCCGCGGTAAAGCGCGATCAATACTCGCGCTTCTTCCGCGCTCGCCGCCTGGCCGAGGAAAAAGACGATTTCGGCGCGGCCACCGGCACGCAGCTCCACCATCGTCTGGAGGGCAGCGCACGGGTCGAGGCCGGCGCCTACTTTGCCTGAGAGACGTTCCCCTCGTTCGAGAGATACGGGATGATCGGGTGTACCGTTACGCCCAAGAAACTCCGTCCGATCACCCGTCCACGCGGTTTGGCGTCCGCTTAGGTCGGCAAACGCCACACGGCCAGCGAACTCGCTGTTCCAAGCATTGCGCGCGAGCATGGCCCCGGTTTCGCTGTCGATCTCGGTAACGATGAAGGGCGCGGAGGCGCTCCGCGAAACGCCGAGCACCCACTCGACATAGGCGGTCACGGAGAGACGTCTGGATCGGCCTGAGAGATTCTCGATCGTGACGCGAGAAATCTTAATTGGATCGTCGAGTGGCACGAACTGCAAGAGGTCGAGGGAGATCCCATGTGATGCGTGCTCGAACCGGCTGTAACCCTGGCCGTGTCGAGCGGTATAGGGCCAGGCTTCCTCGCGGATCGGCAGCACCGTTGGGCTCCACAGCTCGCCACTATCTTCATCGCGGACGTATATTGTCTCTCCGGGCGTGTCGCTAACCGAGTCATTCGACCAGGGGGTGATCTGGTTCTCACGGCTGTTGACCGACCAGGTATAACCCGAGCCCGACTCAGAGACCTGAAAGCCGAAGCAGGGATTCGCGATCACGTTGATCCAAGGCGCCGGTGTCCACTGCCCCTCGCCGAGAATCGTCACGTATTCACGGCCGTCGGCGGTGAATCCACCCAGGCCATTGAAGAACTGCAGTTCGGGCCGCGCCGGCAAGACATCGGTTGACTTAGTCGCCGGCAGCCGCCGCGGCATCGGCGCTACAGGCGTTTGCAATCGTTGCTGCCGTTCCACTTGCTCAGCCAGGGTGCCGCGGCGGCTCAATAGTACGGCCCGGGCGGCAGTCTGGAGCAGTGTGCGATCTTCGGCCGATATGAGATCTCCTCTGAGGATGAATACGCCGCCGAACGATTCCTGCCCCTCCTGTTGCAGGTGCGACTGGCTGGCGCGGACCTGGGTCTCCAAAGCATCCTGGAGGTTTTGCGCGTAGGAAGGAGGCTGTTCGTTCAAGATCACGAGATCCACCGCCAGCTGTTTCATCCGCCAGTATTCGTGCGCGCGGAGCAACTGACGGACAATATTCTGGTCTTCAGCCTCATCGATGCGAACAAGCACGATTGGCAGATCACCGGAAATCCCGTGTCGCCACAGTCCCGAAGGCCCCCGGTTATTACTTGTGAGCACCACAGAGGGAGGTCGCAGTGTAGCATCCGAGTACAAGATCCGGCTGGCGAGCTCCTGGAAGAGGTAGGCCTCATCGGCGTCAACACCGAGATGACGTAACTGCACCTGTGCCTGCGTCCACGCCAGCGTCGCGGCGCGCTCAAACGTTGCCGGATTGTTGTACTCGTCGGACAGGGCGAGCGCCTCGTCGCGTGACGACGCAATCAACGTCGAGAACGTAACGCGCGCGGAGCCCCCCGGTGCAAGCCGCACACACCGCCTAAGACTCATGATCGGGTCGAGGACCGTGCCAACGGTGTTGGAGAGCGGGTGGCCGTCGATGACCGACATCGGAGTGCGGATGGCGCGCCCCCGGCCGAGAAACCGGCCGCGATCGGTTTCATATTCCATATCGCCGAAGGTTTCGCCTTCGGCGACGATCACGTGCGCCGCCCAGAACTGAGGCTCGCCGTGCGATCGTGGCCGGCGCGTCGCGAACAAAGCGCCGAGCTCGGCAACAAATTCCGTCTGCACAAACAGTTTGGAAAAAGCGGGGTGAGCCGCATCGGCAGCCGGCGGCGCCAGAACGATTTCGGCGTACGACGTCAGCTCGATTTCTCGGGTTCGTGTTCCGAGATTGGTGACCGACACCCGCCGTACTTCGGCGTCGTGCTCCGGCGAAACCACGACTTCAAGTGTAGTCCCAATGGCGCCATCGCGCCGCCGGATCTCGACGTGATCTTCGGAAAAAATGACTTCATAGGTATCCGGTTCGACGCCGCTTGGCTGGTATGCAGCCGACCAAACCTGGCCGTTGGATTTGTCGCGCAGGAAAACGTACGTTCCCCAGGCGTCACGTGTACGGTCCTCCCGCCATCGTGTAACCGCAAGGTCGCGCCATTGGCTGTAACCGGAGCCCGCCGTAGTGACCATCACCGAATATCGTCCGTTGGAGAGGAGGTGTACGCCGGGAGTCGGATCGTGCGGCGAGTTGAAGCGCCGAACAACGGGTGGAATGAGATCGCGGATATTGGCGACGGCCCGCACCTCCTCGACCCTGGGCCGGGTAACCAGGACGTCGCGTGGCGTGCGTTCCTGCAGCAGCAACTCAGTGGCTTGCATGCGCGGCTCGGCGTGAAAGCGCGCGCGCATCACGCCGTCGTGGAGCACATTGGCAAGCGCCACCAGCGACATTCCTTGGTGATGTGCCATATAAGCGCGCACGACGGCGACGGTCTGGTTCTCGGGCACGCGGCTGGCGGTGTAATCGAGGGCCTCGTAAAAGCCATAGCGGCCGCTCGCGCCGGCCTCCGCAAGACGTACGAAATTTTCTGCCGCCGTTTTCGCGTCAATCATCGCAGCCAGCGCTGTCGCGTAAGGCGCAACCACGACATCTTCACTCAGGCCGCGTTTGAGGCCCAGGCCAGGCACGCCAAAATTCGAGTACTGGTAGGTAAGATCCAGATCACGGGCATTGTAAGCCGATTCTGAAACACCCCACGGAACGCCACGTTCGGTTCCATATTTTCTCTGACGGCGAACGACGAGAGAACAAGTCTGGCCTAAAAGACTGCCCGACGGTGAGCGCATGACGAGGACGGGCATGAGGTATTCAAACATCGAGCCCGACCAGGAGACCAGCGCCGATCCTCTATCGACGGGTGTCAAAGCACGACCAAGGTGAAACCAATGGGTTGCCGGAACGTCCCCCTTGGCAATGGCAATAAAGCTTGTGAGTCGCGCCTCGGAGGCCAGCAGATCGTAACAGCTGGGGTCGAGACTGCTGTCGGCAACGCGATAACCGATCGAGAAGAGTTTACGTGTGGGATCGAAGAGAAAGCCAAATTTCATCTCCTCGAATATGGTTTTCGTGAGCTGGACAAGAGACGAAATGCGGCGAACCAGCGCTTCACAGGCTGTGGCAGAACGCGCGAGACTCGCTATGACCGCATCGATTCCGGCAAGGGCGTCGCTCTGTCGGGCGCCGTTCTTCGCCAAGCGTTCGCGCAGCCTCGTGAGTTCACCTATGGCGCTCTCGCACCGATTGGGCGTATCGGCCAAGGTCGGCATCGACGAATAGAAGCGCGCCATCGTCGCCGACACCAAATCTTGTTCGGGGAGCGTCGCACCATCGATCGGAGCCTTGCCAAAGACAAGCCGCGCCCAGGGAATCACCGCGTCGAGATCGTGTGCATGACTTTCGATCGCCGCTTGCACCGCCTCGGCCCAAGGGACCAACTCCCCCTCGGCGCTGTCGCTCCGTTCTGCGGTCAAGGTGCGCGCAATGTCCGTCATCGTATCAGCGCGTCCTCCCAGTTCGGTAAGGCGCAGGACCCAATCAGCTGGAGTCACGGGAACCGGATCGAGGGCGGCCGTTAGGGCATCGATTGCTTCATCTAAGTCTTTTCGAGTGACCGTTTGGGTGCGCCGGTCGTCAACAATCGCTCGTGCCGCTTGACGGAGGAGCAGGATAGCGTCACCGATCCCCAAAAGCGCATGCGGGCCAGCTAGGGGGCTGTCGACGATCTCTTGGCAGGCCTGTCCGAGCGCGATGAGATGGCCGGCGAGGTTTCCACTATCGACCGATGATATGTATTTAGGATCGAGCGGACGGAGGTCACGCGTATCATACCAGTTATAGAAGTGACCCCGAAAACGCTCGAGGCTCTTCATGGTGCCGAGCGTCGCTTCAAGCCGTTCGATTGCCGCCACCGTGCCGATCCAGCCGAAATCGTGCGCCGCGATGATCGAGAGCAGATAGAGCCCAAGGTTAGTGGGCGAGGTTCGATGGGCCACAACCGGAGTTGGTTGTTCCTGAAAATTGTCGGGCGGAAGGGAGTGGTCGTCCGAACCGACAAAGGTTTCGAAGAAGCGCCAAGTTCGCCGCGCGGTTAACCGCAAGGTGCGAGCGTCGTCTGCCGAAAGAGGCTGAGCCCCAGCCGCGCGCGGCGGCAGGCTGATCCAGTGCGCCACCATGGGCGACAGCGCCCAGAGAAGACAAAATGGCGTCGCGACCAGCCATGCTCCCGGCGGCCCGAATGGGACGAGGATGGCTGTTACCGCAGCAAGCAGTACGGCCCCGCCCATCCGGTAATAGACGCTCCCGAGGGTGATATAGAAAGCAGCTTTCGCCTGCGCGGCCGTCACCCACTCAAGCAGCTTTCGGCGCGTCACATACAAGCGAAAGAGTGTGCGGACGATCGCATCGGTCATTAACCATGCCTGATGGGCAAGCAACGTCACCGTGAGTCCAACCTGCGACACGGCAAGCACCAGGTCCGTGCCGACAGCACGCAGGTGGCTACGTTTTGAGATGCCGCGGCGATGCGGGATCAGCCCAGTCAAGACAGGCAAAAGTGGAGGGATAGCGATGGCAGCCAGCACGAACGTCGTCCAGATCACTGGCGCAGCGAACGGGAGCGTCCAGCCGGCGATCAAGGTCAAAACGGCGGCCGGGGCTGACAGCGTGCGCCGGAGATTGTCGAGCATCTTCCAACGGCTGATGAGGGGAATCGGCGCGTGAATCCGATGGCCGCTTGCATCTCGCGCATAGCCGAGAATCCACGGCAGCAACTGCCAGTCACCACGAGCCCAGCGGTGTTGGCGAGCCGTGGCGATCGCATAGTGCGGCGGAAAATCATCGAAGAACTCGATATCGGTGACGAGTCCTGCGCGCGCGAAGATCCCTTCAAAGAGATCGTGACTCAACAAGACATTCTCTGGCACCCGCCCCGCGAGGGCCGCCTCAAACGCATCTATGTCGTAGATCCCTTTACCGATGTAAGAACCCTCAGCGAAAAGATCCTGGTAAATGTCGGAGACTGCGGATGCGTACGGGTCAATGCCGCCTGGCCCCGAGAAGATGCGCTGAAAAAGAGACCCCTCACGATCGGTGGGTAAGGTCGGCGTGACGCGCGGCTGCAGCAGGGCGTAGCCCTCGACCACTCGACCGAAATGCGGGTCAAATCTCGGCCGATTGAGGGGATGCGCTATGGTGCCGACCAATCGAACGGCAGACCCTCTTGGCAATCGCGTGTCGGCGTCGAGGGTGATCACATAGCGGACGGCGGAGGGAACAACTGGTGCCCGACCACCTGTTGGCACGAAACTCGTATCGACGCCGCCGCGCAGCAGGCGATTCAGTTCATGAAGCTTTCCACGTTTGCGCTCCCAGCCGATCCACTTTCGCTCGCTGTCGTTCCAACCGCGCCGGCGGTGGAAAAGAAGAAATCGCTCGCCCCCATCGGGGGCGGCGCCATGGCGTTGGTTCAGCCGTGCGATGCCCTCAATCGTTGCCGCCAGCAGTTCGTCGTCTCCCGGCATGGTTTCTTCAGGCGCGTCGGTCCAGTCGGAAAGGAGCGCGAAACGAAGATCGCCATCCGGATTTGCAAGATAGTGCACTTCCAGCCGCTCGATCTGCTCCGCAATCTGGGCGTGGCCGGTCAGGAGAGTGGGTACGACGACCAAGGTCCGAAGATCCGCTGGCACTCCGTCACGGAGCGCCAGCCTCGGCAGCGCCTGTGGCCCGAGCAGCTCCATGACCTCACGATTGACCAACGCGATCGCCAGATCCGAAGCCGGTACCAGAGCGACAAGCGCAATGAGCAACAGAGCCGCAACACCAACTTCTGCTGCCCCCGAATTGAACAGGAACAAAGTCAGGATCAGACCGCTAACGATCGCAATGGTTACAAGGTACCGAGACGTTGCGTTGGTGACGTAGGCGCGGCGAAGCCACGTCTTGATCGGCATGCGGAAGCCGAGTTCCTGCTCGAAGGCAACACGCCCGTTCGCGAGAAGGTAATAGCCGGGATCCGCGCGCCGGTCCGCCACTGGCTGACCGGCCTCCTCTGCGGTGGCGCGGGAATGTTTCGCCTGAGAAACCGCCCGCCGGGCAATTTCACGCTCATCGTGTGGCGAATGCCGCGAGAGTTCTTCGATCGCACGCCGGTAACGATCTCGCGTCACGAAATCCGGCGCGGCAAAACCGTTGTCGGTCCAGAGTATCGCGTCGACGAGACTGACACTCTCAAAGAATTCCGCCCAGTCGAAGGCGGAAATCAGGCGCATGCTGGTAATCACGTTGCGCACGGTCACGTTCATCGCTGCCTGCTGCTGGTGCTCGACCCGGACAATCTCATCAGATGTTATGCCCTGAGCCTCCAGCTGTCTTTCGAGCCACTGAAGGGCCGGCGTGACCACCGGGTCCTGATCGCGCAGCCGCTGGACGAGCTGTACGGCAAAAGCGGGGGCCAGCGGGCCTCCCTCGAACTCCCGCAGAATCGCCGCCGCAGGACCCATGGAACGGTTCACCAGATCCAGTAGTCGGTCGGCCAGGGCGTCGGCTTCTTGCCGCGCCGCCCGTTCATGGACGATGCGCTCCGCCAGGCGGCGGAGATTTTCCACGAGCACCACGCGCAGGGTAATGGCGACCGCCCAGAGCTCGCCGATCGTCAATGGCTGCACACGCTGGTAAGCGCCCACGAAGCGCCGCAGCATTTCCGGATCGAACCTGCTGTCGGTGTGCGCAACGAACGCCCAAGCGAGCCCGTAGACGCGCGGATACCCCTGCAGGTGCCCCTCCGCCAGCTTGGGCAGTTCTCGATAATAGCCGGACGGCAGGTCGTCGTGGATTTCGCGCAGCTGTTCGTCGACGATGTGATAATTGTCGACCAGCCATTCCGCCGCAGGCGTGATGGCGCGCTCCTCCCGAATCGCCCGGGCAATCGCACGATACGCTTCGAGAAGCACTCCGCCGTTGTCCAGCACGCGCGGCAATAGTGGACGGCCCTGGCGCGGCGACGGCGTGACGCGCTGAGCCGCCGCGAGGCTTTCGCCGTGCTGCTCGAGACGCTCGCTGCTGAAGAGTTCGGCCCGGATCGGTTCTTCGAGCTGGGAAAGTTCGATGGCTTCCGAATGTTTTTTACGTAGCAGCTTCTGACGAAGTAACAATTTCAATCCATATACCGCACGCTCATCCGGCGGAAATTGATCTCATTCACAGGCTATCAAGTTCGGCAGTTGTGAGGAACATCTAGAGCCGAGGAAATGTTGAAGCAACAATGCTGACAGTGAAGCGCGTTTCCGCTCTACGCGTCATTTTCGCTTTTGGCCTGTAAAGCCGTGCGGCAAAAGTTACGCGGCACAGGATCCGCTATAACGGTGATCGGCTCGACGAACTCGAGTCAGTTCATCGCCTTTTTGATGGAGTCGAAGTTGAACATCGTGCTCCACGACGCCCCAACCCCCTGCATTCCGGTCGGCGAGTTGTTAATCGAATCGGTCTTAGCGGCCACGAGCCTTTTCCTGAGCTCGATCGCCTTGCGGATTTCCCATGCCATCCAGGCGCTGCGGTAGGTCTCTTTACCGACGATGCAGAGAAAGTGACTGGCATCACCGATGCGCGCGGCGAGGTCCTGTTTGACGACGTTTGCCTCGTCGCTGTCGACCGCGAAGTCGAAG
>DATBHB010000109.1:0-39586 GCA_036557705.1 Xanthobacteraceae bacterium | reverse complement strand
TTGTCCACGATTTGCAAATTGATGCGGAGAGTTTCCTGGCGTCTTGTACTTCCCGACCTCAGTCGTTCGGGATGGATGGAAAGCCGGCCGGGGTCCCACTTGCGCGGGACGCAGGGCAAGGACTTCCCGGTAGATACTAACAAGATGCTCGATCTTCGCCGGCCACGTATACTCAGCGACCACCCTCGCACGCCCTGCCAGTCCCATTCGCCGACAGCGATCACGATCCTTGGCGAGTTCAACGATCGCTTTCTCGATATCGTGGACGAGCCTCGCGGGGTCCGTGGCCGGGAGAAGCACGCCGCATTCTGGCGTGAGGTAATCGCCTGGTCCTCCCCAGTCGACAGCGATGACGGGCTTCGCCGAGGCCATCGCCTCGAGGACCACAGCCCCGCCGCATTCGAAAACACTGGGAAGTGCGAGGGCGTCAGCCTCCGCCAGCAGTTGGGCGCAGCGAGCCTGCGGCAGCCAGCCCATGAACTCCACGCGAGAGGCGATGCCCAGTCGGCGGGCTTCTTTCTCGAGGCGCTGAAGGGCGTCCTTGAACTCGCCCACGACGGTCAGCCGGCAATCGATCCGATTCGCGGCGCGAGCAAAACCCTCGATCAGCCACTGAGCGCCCTTCCACGCCTCGAGACGACCGATGAAGATCAGCCGGAATGAAGCGTTCCCCTCGGGTGGCAGTTCAGAGAGGCTTCGGCTCCATCGGCCGAACTCAATCCCGTTCTCCGCCATCTGCGTAATGATGCCGCTAACGCCCGCTGGAAGAGCTTTCGCAGTTCGCTCATTTGCCACCAACAGGCGGGCAGCATGCGATTTCCCCGGTGCGAGCCAATTGATGACTCCAGCTACCAGCCGTCCGGCGGAGCGGACCCAGCGGACCGCGCGTAGCTCCATGAAACGAAACCCGGGTGGGTACTCCATTCCGCCATTCATCGGGCCGACCACCAGGGGCACAGGAAGTCCGAATAGAAAGCTCGGTGACTTCGGAGAAACTGGTGTGGGTTGGTGAACGATTTGAATCCCCAAGGATCCGATTAGTTGCAGGACAGTGCGTCGTTGCGCCAACAAAGTGCTAAGCGTATTCAGGTAATAGTACGTGTAGCGGGGAGCGACCCACTTGGGAGAATGAGCGTCGAGCCACCGGAAGAAAGCGTGTTTTCTAGCGTCCTCGACATAGACGACGCGCGACCGGTCCGGACCAAGCAACTCATCCAGTTCCGTCTTGGTCTCGCTGCCGACACACAGCCATGCATCGTGTCCCATCGCTCTAAGTCCGCGAAAGATATGCAGCGGGATCACGGCCTCTCCGCCCCATTGAGCGGAGGCGTTGGCAGCAACGATCAGTACTCGAATACGGTCGCCTGACGGCGACGCAAGCATAGACACAGCAAATCCTTTGGGTCGCGCGTTCCGTGCGTGCACGGCCTTGCCGTAACACGATCTGTCGCACTCGTCGCCAGCCGACAAGGAGAAAATCAGGTTTAGGTTACTTGCCGCGAATGCAAACGCGTCGACCATGCACGGCGGACAGGACTGCGCGTCACGGCCTTTGCCTACGCCTGCTGGGCCGGCCGAAGCGCACACTGTTCTCCGCCACCCCCAACGTGTGATCGCCCAAGCCTCAAGGCCCCTGCTGACGGGCCAGGGCCGCGCGGCAGAGTCTTCAAGCTGCGCGCTGCTATTGTCGGGGAGAATGCCTGCCAATCGCGAGCCGTTTCAGCAACGACAATCAGGAACGTAATCCATAGGAATTCAAAGCCGCGCATCCATAGGCTCTCCAGGAAATTATAGAAAATGACGTAGAGAGCGAGCGAAAGCAGTATCCAGGCTCGTGAAAAGTTTCGGTCTGCTGCGCGCCCAATGGCATGAAGAGTTGCGCCGATGAATATTAGGAGCAAAAAGTACCCGAGATAACCAAGCTCCAGCTTGGTATCCAGATAGCCGTTGTGCGCATTCGGCATCGTCTTGACCCAGCCTGGAGCATCGATGACGCTGGGCGCATTGGGACCTATTAGCCAAAACGATTGATATCCCCATCCGAAAAGTGGGCTGCGCGCAATCTCCGAACTCGCGAAATCCCATATGATTGTTCGACCCGTGAAGGTCGGGTCGCCATACAGCATGTATGACAAGCGATTCATGCTTAAACCCAGGACTGCGGACAATACGACGTAGCACAGCGGAATGGAGAATAGAATCATGGCCGACGAAATGCGCGTTGTCTTTCTGATTTTCAATACAATCCAAGCCGTCGCTGGAGCCAGGAACATCAAGCCGAACGCTGTCTTTGAATTGCTCCAGATGATCAGCGCAGTTGCGATCAAGGCAATGACAGCACCTGTTGCGCGTCGCATCACGCTCGAATTGAGGATTTCATGAAATGACAGCAGAAAGGCTACCGCCGCAAATTCTCCAAGGTAATTCTTGCTCGCAAAATAGCCAGGATAGCCAAAGGCCGCAGACTTTGCATCTATTGGCTTCCAGAATACAAAAAACAGATTCAAAAGCGAAGCGAGCGCGTAGCATATAAACAGGCCGCGCAAGATGTCCGTGGTTCTGCCAGCCAACATAGCAGGCAAGACAATCGACATGACAACCATTAACTGCTGGGAAAATCTAATAAACGAAGTCTCCGGGCTGAAGGCCCACAGGACACTTGCTCCTGCGAACGCAAGATACGCCAGGAGACACACGATGTGGGGCGGAAAACTGACGCGAGAGGGATTTCGCAAGGCCATGACGATGGAAATTGCGGCCATCAAAGGCCAGAATACCCTGGGCTCGGGACGGGTCGCCATCACGCAAGCCGCGTCAGTGGGGTTGCAACCGGCAAGGGTCAATGGCGCGACGATTACAGCGAAGATACATGCCAGAATTGGCATGATCGAGTACCTGTCGATCATTCTTCTTGATGGGGCAATCGGTCCAGCTTGACGCAATGTAATTCCGCTTTTCAGAGTTCTAGCACACTCCGCGGCCATTAGACTTCCCAATCCTAATCGTAGCGAAGGTTAATTGGGCACGTGCCGACCGACGTCTTGCACGACGCACGACGAACCCGCTGCGGATGAGGGTCGCCGGGGCCAACTGGATAGCGGCGTTAACAGATTGTCAATTCTCGTGAAGATTTATGGTGAAACGTTCGCCAATCTTTATGGTGAACGCATTGTTAAGCCTCTGCTGGTAGGAAGTTACGCGTGCTCCGCAGCACCCGCGGGTGTTTGAGACTCGAGTCATGGTTGTTCAACAGTATCTCCGCTGGGTCCGCAGGTTGCCGTCTGGCGCTTGGGCCGGAGCAATCAGCGCCCTGAGCCGCGTTGGCATTCTCTCTGATCTGCGATCGGAGCGAATGCCGAAAACCGTGCTCGGCTGGGTGCCAAGGCTTGCCCGCGCGGCGGCAATATCGGCCGCAGCGCTACACAGCGGCTGCTCGACCATTCCGACCGCCGGGCCGCAAAGTAATGATGTGCGCGCGGGACAAAGAAATCCCGATAGCTTGCCGTATGTCTTCGTTCGGGTTACGCCTCAAGTCGATGCGATCCTGGAGCGCAATTCGACAAGGATCGGGAAGGTCTTCACGGACCGGCGCGGCCCCAGTGAAATTCGGTTTGGCGTCGGCGATGTCGTGAGCGTAACGCTGTTCGAATCGACGGCGGGCGGCCTGTTCATTCCGGCCGAGGCGGGTGTCCGTCCGGGCAATTTCATTACCCTGCCGAACCAAGCAGTCGATACCAACGGCAACATTACCATTCCATATGGGGGCGCTATTCGGGCGAAGGGGCGCACGGTCGTTGAGGTGCAGAACGCCATCATTAATGCTCTTAAGGATCGTGCCATCGACCCGCAGGCGGTAGTCGCGCTTGTCGATCAGAAAGCTTCCTCCATCAGTGTCCTCGGCGAGGTGGCCACGCCGACCCGGTTCCCGGCCAATGCGAGTGGCGAACGCCTGCTGGACGCGATCACGCGGGCTGGGGGACCCAAGAACCCCGGCTATGACACGTGGGTGATGCTCAATCGCGACGGACGGCAGGCGAGAGCCCCATTTGCCGCGCTCGTCAATGAAGAGGCGAATAATATCTACGTTCGGCCCCAGGATACGATCTACGTCTTCTCCGAGCCGCAGACGTTCCTCGCCTTCGGTGCATCCGGGCAGCAGGGGCAATTCCCGTTTGGCGCTTGGCGGCTATCGCTCGCGGAAGCCATGGCGAAAGCCGGCGGGCTGAACGACATTCAGGCAGATCCGGCTTCGGTGTTTCTCTATCGCGGCGAAACTCGCGAGGTGGCGCAACAACTCGGGATCGATTGTTCACCTTTCACCGGCCCGATCGTCCCGGTTATCTATAATCTGAATCTGCGCGACCCAGCCGGTTATTTCCTGGCGACAAAATTCGAGATGCGGAATAAGGACGTCATATTCGCGTCCAACGCCTATGCAGTCGATTCGACCAAGTTTATGCTTTATCTACGAATGATCATCGGCACCGTCAACGATCCGATCGTGGCAGCCACGAACGCGTATACCCTGAAGGGCCTCGCGACCGGCACGCTGAATGCTACGGCAATCGTGGGAAATCCGGGACCATGAATTCGACGGCGGATCCGATGAGGCGCTGCCTTCACGGGTGGATCCCCAGGATCTTTCGATAGAATTCCTCCAGTGCTCGGGCCGCTCCGCTCCAAGAGTATCGCTGTTCCGCCAGTTGCCTCGCCGACCGGCCG
The DNA here is from genome assembly GCA_036557705.1 of Xanthobacteraceae bacterium. Classification (GTDB taxonomy): domain Bacteria; phylum Pseudomonadota; class Alphaproteobacteria; order Rhizobiales; family Xanthobacteraceae; genus VAZQ01. The sequence continues at coordinate 34,864 of DATBHB010000109.1, read as the reverse complement.
ATGCCTGCCGTGAGGCTCGGGTTCTCCAGCAGCGTGCTCACCGCATTCGCAAACCGGGCCGGCTGGTCCTCAATGAGGAGGTCGCGTCCAGGCACGCCCTCGATGCCCTCGGCGCCCAGTGTAGTCGAAACGATGGCTTTTCCCATGGCCATGGCCTCGACGACCTTGAGGCGGGTGCCGCCGCCGAGCCGCAGGGGCACGACTACGGCAGCGGCCTCTGCCAGGTGCGGCCTCAAGTCTGGGACAAAGCCGGTGAACTCGACCCGAGGCCCCGCCAGCGTCATGAGGGATGGCGGTGCTGACCCGCCGATGATCTTGCAGCGGGCTTGCGGCTGCGCCTTCGCGATGCGCGGCCAGATTTCCTTCACGAAATGAATCACGCCATCTACGTTGGGCGCATAGGAAAGCAGGCCGAAAAACACGACAGTGCGGCCGTCGGGGGGCGGGTCTGTAGCTCGCTGCCGATAGTAATCGATGTCCGCGGCGTTCGGAATCACCACCGTGCGGGCTTCAGGAACTTCGGCGAGCAGGCGTTGCTCGTCCGCTCTGCTGCAGAGGCAGACGCCGTCCGCGTCGCGGTAGGTCGCCAGTTCCTCCCGCTTGAGCTTACGCCAGTCAATTCCGGCGTAGACACGACGAAGGAGGCTTCCTGCGGAGCGCGCATACTGTCTGGCCAGGTCGTAATCGATGTTATGCGAGTCCACGACCAGGGCCGGGAGCCCTTTGCCGGTCGGAGCCTGGCGCAGTTCGAAGTGGCCAAGGAACGTGAATTCTAAATTGACCACGTCGAACCGCTGTGCGCGCAGGACCGCGGCCAGGGCCTGCTGCATCGCCGATACCGTGACCCGCAGCCGCTCGAAGCTCCGGGTAGAGGCAATCGACATGAGCTGTAACATCCGCTTGGCAAAGCGCTCTTGACCGTATGGATTGGGGACCAGCACCACCTTCCTGCAGTAAGTTTGCATGGCGCGGCGGCACTCTTCGATGTCGAAACCGCGGTCGACAAGCATCACCGCTGTCAGGTCGTGCTGTCGCGCCAACTGAGTCATCAGGCCGTGCATCCGCGCTTGGGCGCCAAACTGCGGGGGGCTGGCCGGCATCTGTGAAACGAAGAGAATGCTGAGACGCTCTAGGCTCATCGATCCATAACTTTGACGCGGGACGGAGCCGCGGAGCACGGCTATGTCGGCGCATTCGATGTGCATCGGGGTCACACATTCAAACTTCGGATTCAAGATTAACTTCGCATCGAGTGATGATTACCAAATTCAATGCGCTTAATCATTAATGCGAATACGGGAAATCAACGACACAATTTCATTCAAACTAACCATCGACGAGGCTAACTGAGTGGATGTGCGGCATCGCCGGAATTATCGGACGCCTGGACGACTCCAACTGCGCCGCTTTGCAGCGCATGAACGACGCCATGGTCCACCGTGGGCCGGACGCGAGCGGAACATGGGCCTCTTTGCCGGATACGCGCGGATGGGGCGCGCTTCTTGCCCATCGCCGGCTCTCCATTCTCGATTTGTCGCCCGCGGGTGCCCAGCCCATGGTGGACCCAGTGACCGGCCACGCGATCTCCTTCAACGGCGAGATCTACAACTTCCGCGACCTGCGTCACCGAATGATCTCAGAGGGACAGGAATTCCAGTCCACTGGCGACACCGCGGTGATGCTGCGCGCGATTGGGCTCTACGGATCGGGCGCTGTGAGCTGGTTGCGGGGCATGTTCGCGTTCGCGTGCTGGGACCCTCAGAACCGCAGGCTGCTGCTGGCCCGAGATCCTCTGGGGATCAAACCGCTCTACTTGGCGCACTCGCCCGACCCAGCTGCGGGGTGGTCGCTGGCTTTTGCGTCCGAGCTTCGCGCTCTGCTGGCATCGGGGCTCTTGGGCACGCCTCGCCTCGATCCTCAGGCCGTGGCCAGCGTCGTATGGAACGGTTTCGTGGTCGGTCCTTGCACGGCCATCAAAGGTGTCGAACTCCTCTGGCCGGGGCGGCTGATCGAGTTTGATGGTCAGGGGCAAGAAGTCCGCCACGAGGATTTCTGGCGCATCCCCGGCCGCGCCCCCGATCCGACCATGGACGAAAAAGATTTGGCCGCTGTCCTGGGAGATGGTTTACGGTTCCACCTCGCCAGCGATGTGCCTCTGGCGGTTTTCCTCTCCGGCGGAGTGGACTCCTCAGCGATCGCCAATCTTGCGCAGCGCGCCGCTCAACGCCCGATCCATACCTTTACCCTTGCGTTTGAAGAGCAGGAGTTCAATGAGGGACCCATCGCGAGGGAAATTGCCGCCGCCATTGGATCGCAGCACCACGAAGTCGTGCTGACTGAGGGACAGTTCGTCAACAAGCTGGAGGCGGCGCTGGACAGTCTGGACCAGCCGACCTTCGACGGCCTGAACGCCTATTTCATGTCGCGGGCGATCCGCGACGCCGGATTCACGGTGGCGCTCTCCGGCGCCGGCGGCGATGAGCTCTTCGGAGGTTATGCAACCTATCGGGACCTGCCCGTGCTGCAAAGCTGGTCTCGACGCATGGCCTGGGTGCCGCAGGACCTGCAGGCCACAGTAGCCTCGTTCGCGACCTGGCCTCTGCGCCGCCCGGGCCAAAAGGTGCCGCCGCAAACGCGCTGGGCCAAGCTTTCCGACATGGTTCGTCACGGCGACGATTTGCTAATGCTCTACCAACTCGCCTACGCGCTCTTTCTCCCCGGCTTCCAAAGTGAGCTTCTGGCGACCGGTTTCGTGGAGGCGCTTGCCAATGGGTTGCCGACAGCCATGGGCGACCGGATGCTTGCTGCGACCACCGGACGTTCGGCGCTCTCGGCAATCAGCGTGCTCGAGCAGCGGCTGTTCCTGGGTGAGCGGCTCCTGCGCGACAATGATGCGGCCAGCATGGCCTGCTCCCTTGAGCAACGGGTGCCGCTGGTCGACCAAATCCTCTTCGAGAGCGTGGATCGACTGCCGGACGAGACACGCTATCGGCCGCTGGGCCGAAAAGCCATGCTGCGGCGCATTGGCCTGCGCGGCCTCGACCCGGCCATGTTCGAACGGCCAAAGTGCGGATTTGTTCTGCCATTCGATCGCTGGATCCGACGCGGGCTGAAATCGGCCATAGATCAGACCCTGCGCGATCCAAAAGCTGTCGCACCCGCCGGCCTCGACCCAGCAGCCATCGGGCGGCTCTGGCGAGCCTTTCTTGACGGAGCACCCGGTTTGTATTGGTCTCGGATCTGGTGCGTATATGTGTTCATTCGCTGGTGCCATCGTAATCGCGTGTTTTGTTGAAGGTCCGGCTGGAAGATTCCAGGAACGCATTCGATCAAATTAATAGTAAAAATCCGATCTTATTGCGGTATCCGGGTCTGTCGTACTAAGTTGGATTGCACAACTTGAGACGCTAGCGGCCCGGTGTTCCGGTAGCAAATGATTGAATGTTTCGAGTTGTTGATCAGCCAGGATTGCCCCAAAATGGACCTGCAAACACTCTTGGCGGAGTGCAAGTCTCACCCGGAACGCCGAAGAATTGCTCTCTACGGGCACTTCGGTGTCGGAAACCTCGGCAACGAGTGTACGCTGCAGGTAATCATCGACCAGATACGGCGGCGCTGGCCCGATGCGGAACTGCTATGCTTCTGCACGAATCCGCACGATGTGCGGACGCGCTATCATATCGAGGCCCTTCCCGCGGCAGCAGTTAACACGACGGAGGGGTTAGAGTCGGGCGGCGGCCTGAAGCGCGTTATTGCAAGATTGCTCCGAATTGCATTCCAGCGCATACCTCTCGAATTGATCCACTGGACGAAGATTCTGTGCGCCGTCTGGCGCATGGACATGCTGATCGTGGCTGGAACAGGAATCGTCTCCGACCATGGATGCGGCCCGTTGGCTTGGCCGTACCAGATATTCAAATTGTCAGCACTAGCGAGCCTTCGCCGGGTCAGAGTTGCGTTCCTCAGTGTTGGGGTTGGGCCTCTGCGGCATCCACTCAGTCGCTGGTTCATCAAGAAAGCTCTCCCGCTCGCTTACCACCGCAGCTATCGCGACCAGGCATCGAAACAATATCTCGAAACAATCGGCTTCAGCACCGCCGGGGATTCCGTAGGCCGCGACGTGGCTTTCAGCCTTGTGCCCGGAAATGTGACGCGTCCTGTCCCGGCCCGTGAACGGATAGTGGGCCTGGGCCTCAAGGATTATGGCCCCCTCGATCAGCCCGACCGGACAAGATCGAAGGCATTCAGGGAATACCTGAACACTATGGCGACCTTCGTCATATGGCTTCAGCAGCATGGCTACGGGGTGCGCCTGCTCATCGGCGACATCCACTACGATACAGCCGTCGTCGAGCAGTTCGTCCGGATTTTGAGCAGCCGCCACATACCTGCCACTGCGCCGCTGTTGATTGCCGAACCGGCCCAGACCGTACCGGAGCTGCTGCGCCAGATAGCCGAGACCGACGTCGTGATCTCGTCGCGCTATCACAACCTCGTGCTGGGATTGGTCTATAACAAACCAATTATTGCATTGTCCGATCATCCCAAGCTGGACTCGCTCGCGACTGACCTCGGTTTGGCACGCTACCTCCTTCCATTGGCGACGTTGCGACCAGACATTCTGATCGAGCGCTTTAAGCAGCTCGAATCCGACGTTGATCGACTGACTGTCAATATCCGAGCGGAAGTGATCAGATACCGCCAAGTGCTCGATTCGCTCTATGCAACTCTGCTTGCGACAGATCGAATCGCCGGCGGCGTTGCGGAGCCCTCGTTCGATTTCAACCGCGTTCTCGATCCGCCTGTACCGACAGATCAGGTGGGCTGATCATATTCGCCCGCGCCGAGAAACGGCGGACGACGGACGGCGGCACGCCGGCCAAGGACTAGGCTTTCATGCTCGCAAAGTCGAACTTGATGACAATGATGATCGGGCGCTCGCTAACGCGCCGGACTCCCGTTAATCTTTATATTCGGCTGAACACGTGGTTTTGGCCTTGGATCCCTCCCCAAATCAGCAATAGTTGGCCGGTGCGCTCTTACGGCAGGCTTTTTCACAGGCTTGTCTGTCGCTACGCCCAGCGCAGGCAGTTTACCGGCACATCTTTCCTCCGCAATCGCCCGCAACTCGAATTGATGCGGCGTTTGGTCGATCGCAAGCTGCAGGGCTCCGCACTTAAGATCGCAGTGTTAGGCTGCAGCATCGGTGCCGACGTCTATTCCATCCTGTTTACGATCCGCTCGGCGCGGCCGGACCTCGCCGTGACCCTGTGCGCTGTGGATTATTCGGCCGAGGTTCTCACTGTCGCCAAGGAGGCGCTTTACACGAACGAAACCTGTCAGCTGGTGGGCTCCTCGATATTCGAGCGCATGACGGATGCTGAGTTTCGCGAGATGTTTGAGGGGGACACGAGCCGGGCAAGAGTCCGATCGTGGATTCGGGAAGGAATCAGCTGGCACCTTGGCGACGCCGGCGACCCTGAGCTCGTCCGCGGCCTGGGACCACAGGATATAGTCGTTGCCAACAACTTTCTTTGCCATATGCAACAGTCACAGGCCGAATACTGCCTGCGGAACATCGCCGGCCTACCGAGGCCGGGCGGGTATTTCTTCGTGACCGGTATCGACCTCGATGTACGCACCAAGGTGGCGCGCGAGTTGCGTTGGCAACCCGTTACCGAGCTTATTAAGCAAATTCATGAAGGCGATCTATCGGTGCGCCGCGACTGGCCCTACAAATGGTGGGGACTGGAGCCGCTCGACGTCGAAAGAGACGATTGGCAATTGAGATATGCAACCGTTTTTCAGCTGAACGAAACAGGTTGACAGAACATGGCGGGGGGCGTCGGAGCTTTTTTTGAAAGTCACAAGGAGCTGGGGAGCCTGGGGCGTCTGGCTCTGAGAGCCGGTACCGCTTCGGTGGGGATGCAGTATGTAAACGGGGCGCTTCAGATCATCGGTGCCATCGTTTTGGCGCGGCTGCTCGCGCCCGAGGATTTCGGACTGGTCGCCATAGTGACCGTGGTGACAAGCTTTGCCCCATTGCTAATCGACTTTGGGCTTGGCGACGCCACGACGCAAAGAAAAGACATAACGCAGGGTCAAGTCAGCAGCCTGTTTTGGCTGAGCTCCGGTATCGGGCTCGCGACGGCTCTGGTCGTGGCATCATGCGGTCCGTTGATCGCCTCGATTTTTGGCGACCCCAGGCTGGCGCCGATTGCCGTGTATTCCGCCTTCGTCTTCGTGCTTTACGGAGCGGCAAACCAGCATATGGCGCTCCTACGCCGAACGATGCAGTTCGGCAAAATCGCCATCATTCAGATTGTGGGCACGCTGATCGGAACTGCCATTTCCATTCTTTTGGCGGCGCGGGGTTATCACTATTGGGCGCTGGTGTTCCGTCCCATTGTGACCTGGCTGTGTATTGTCCTCGGCACATGGGCTGCGTGCCCATGGCTGCCAGGCGTTCCTCTGATTGACGAGGAAGTGAAATCCATGATTCGCTTCGGGCTCAACGTAGTTGCTTTCTCCGTCATATATACTGTCGCCAGAGCAATTGACCGAATAGCCTTGGGATTGTTCTACCGAACCGAGGATGTTGGTTATTACCAAAATGCAACGACTCTCTACGAGAACTCGATCCGCTCGACCTTCGGTCAGTTGCACACAGTCGGAAGCGCGGCGCTAAGCAAACTTCAATCCAACCCTGCCGCTCTTCGGCAAAAATACGAAGCAGCGTTGTCCGCCGTGGCGTTTTTTATGATGCCGGCTTCGGCGATCCTCTCGGTAACGGGCCAGGACCTGACGGTGATCTTACTGGGTGAGAAATGGCGGGACGCCGGAGTGCTCCTGAGCATTCTTGCCTTGCGCGGTATTTTCCAGTCTATCGAGCTTTCTCAGGGCTGGCTGCATCTTTCCATCGGTCAGGCCCACCGTTGGCGGAACTGGGCAATTGTCACAATGATCGTGCAACTCCTCACGATTCTCGGCGGTCTGCCTTTTGGCGCCGCAGGGATCGCGGTGGCCGTCGTCATCACCAGCGTGTTCCTCGCCGTACCCTCCATCAGCTACGCCGGGCATCCGATCGGGATTGGCGGCGCAGTCGTGATCCGGGCTGCCGGCCGGCAGTTGATCGGCGCCATCAGCGCGGCGGCTGCCGGCTGGTGGCTCCAGACATTCGCTCTTAGCCATTCTTCCAGTATCGCCCGCATCATTTTGTCGGCCGCATTTTGTGCCGGTATTTACCTGTTCATAGTCGTGGGATTGTTTCGCCTTACGGAGCCGGTGAAGGTCGCAACCAAGATTTGGCAGCGCGCAGAGATTTGACCATGGCGACAGCAGTCATCGACGGCATCAGCACGCGCTATGAAGTGATGGGTTCCGGCCCGCCGCTGCTGATGTATTCGCCGGGCGGATTTGATGCGACGGTCGAGAAATGGTCCACGCAAAGCGTCTACGCCAAGATCAAACCGCTCGATCACCTGTCGAAGAAATACACCTGCGTGGCCTTCGACCGACGCGAGACCGGCCAGTCCGGCGGCCGCGTCGAGCACATAACCTGGGGCGACTATGTGGCGCAGGGAACCGGCCTGCTCGACCATCTCGGGATCGAGCGTGCCCATCTCATGGGCGGCTGCATGGGTTGCTCTCCAGTCATGGCGTTCGCCGTGGCGCACCCGGAAAGGGTGCGCAGCATGATCGTCTTCTGGCCGGTCGGCGGCGCGAAGTACCGCATCAGCAGTCATCTGCGCTTTGCCGAGCATCTGGGTTTTGTGCAGCAGCACGGCCTCGAAGACGTGGTGGCGCTCGTCAGCAAGAACGGCAAGGCGTTCGGCGCCGATCCGCGCGGCGGCCCCTGGGCTTCGGTAATCAAGCACGACCGGACGTTCGCCGATAGCTACGCCAAGCAGGATATCGATCGTTACAAGCTGATCGTCGCTGCCATGGCGCGCAGCCTGTTCGACCGGGACACCGCGCCCGGCGCCGAGCCGGAAGATCTCCTTCGGCTTGATATCCATGCGCTCGTCGTTCCCGGGCGCGACGCCGCGCATGCGACCTCGGCCGCGCGCTACGTTGAAGAATGCCTGCCACGCGCCGAATACTGGGATGTCCCGGTTGCCGAACAGACGGAAGAGGCGACGAGCGCTCGGTTTTTGGAGTTTCTGGAGAAGGCGAGCCCGTAGCCCAGATTGGCGTTTGCGCTCAAAGCGCAAGCGCCAATCCGAAAGAGACGGATTGCAATCAGTGCGGGGCGCGTTTCGTGAATGCCGTCATTACCGAAGTCGGTGCCTTCCATTCGTCGACGCCGAGCTTGGTCGCGACCAAAAGAAGCGTCGCGGCCAGCGCAAGACGCAAAGCTTTTTCAGGAACCCTGGTCGCGCAATAACTGCCGATGAAAATCCCCGGCAACGAGCCCGCCAGCAGCGAGCCCATGAGGGGCCAATCGACAGTACCCATCATCGCGTGGCCGGCGCCTGCCACGAGCGTCAGCGGCACCGCGTGCGCTATGTCCGATCCAACGATTCGCGCCATCGGCAGCTGCGGGTAAAGCAGGAGCAGCGCCACGACGCCCACCGCGCCGGCACCGACTGAGGAAACCGAAACGAGGACCCCAAGTGCCGCGCCGACCAGGATGGTGATGAGCGCAGTGCCGCGCGATTGCAGGCGCTCGAACCGAGGACGGTATCGGTTCATGATTGCAGTGCGGAATATGAGGGACGCGGCGGTAAGGAAGAGGGCCACGCACAGCACGGAATTGATTAAGCTGCGAGCAAAGGTGCTGTCGAGATCCAACGATGAGAGAACCACGAGTGTTATCGCGCTTGCCGGCAGACTGCCGCAAGCCAATCGCGCCACAATAGGCCAATGAATTGTGCGCGCTATCCCGTGCACGAGGCTGCCGCCGGTCTTGGTGGCAGCAGCGTAGAGGAGATCGGTCCCTACGGCAGTTGCCGGATGAACGCCGAACAGCAGGATCAGCAGCGGCGTCATCAGCGAACCGCCGCCCACGCCGGTCATGCCGACGAGGAGACCAACAAAAAACCCTGAGAGCGAATAAAGAGGGTCGATCATGGGCACAGGATGGCGACGGATTTTACAGAAAGTTTCGCCAGTAAGCTCCTAGCAGCCGGCGCCTACCAACGCGAATCAAGCCCACTATGGTTCCACGCCAGGATGGCGGTTCCATGTCATGGATGCGCCAAGGACATGAGCGGTCAGCGAGAGAAAATTCGTCCATCTTGGCGGCCGTTGCCGATAAGGATATTACCAGCTTTGGCGAACGGCCGCATATCGTATTCAGCGAAAGTTCCCAACACCACTCAACCTTAGAATTTGTCATTCCCGGGGGCGCCCCGAAAGCGCCCTCACGCGCGTCTCGGACGCGATGGCGGCGCTCCCGGAATTCTTCTTCTTTGTGTCGCTTATGTGGAGAGCACTTTCGCTCAGCCACCGCCGCTCAGCGCAGTGCTGGAAAGGCCGGTGATCTGCACATCATAACCGAACGGGTCGTCCACATGCACGCTGTTGGGCCCGCCGTCACGAACGTTGGTGACGCCCACAGCGGCGAGCGCGGCTTTTGCCTTCTCGCGCTCAAAATCGACGACTGTATAGGCAATGTGATCGATTACCGCCCGGCTCTGCCTGCGCGGAGAACCGCCCGCCGGCGCTGCATTGGCCGGCCGCGTGCGCATGATGAGGTGCGTCAGCGGCACGTCCTTGGCGGTCACGCCATAGGGCTGCTCGCCTTTCTTCCCGAACGGCAGCGCGACATCCTGCTTGGTGGGTCCGATCTGGTCGAGGTTGAACACCTTCGAATACCAATCCGCAGCTTGTTTGAAATCGGGGCAGGTATAGGAAATGTGATTGACCAGTGCGACCTTGAGGGTAGGATCGGCACCCTGCGCGTAGGCGCCTTCGCTGGCGTAGGCCGTCGTCGCGGCAAGCGTGAGCATTTCGATTAGATTGCGGCGGCTGATCTTGCCGGTCTCGAACTCGTTGAGCTTATGTGCGACAAATCCTTCCATGGTTTCCTCCCCTGACTAGCCGCGCCTGAAAGCGTTTTCTTCGGCTGCATTCGCGAACTGGACGTCGTAATCGAAAGGATCATAGACGTGCAGGCTGCCATTGCGACCGCCGGAGATTTCAAGCCCCTTGGCTTTGATCGCTGCGCGCACGCGCTCTTCGTTCCAGTTCGGGATCGTGTAGCAGATGTGATCGATGAGGGCCTTGGCCGGCAGCCGGTCGCTCGGGCGAGAATTCCGCGGGAGCAGGAATGAGCCGCCTTTGCCCGGCTCCGGGCCGAACATCAGGTTCGCCTGCTTGCCGTTGTCCTTGCCCGGGGCGCTCTCCATTCCGAATACGGAGGTGTAGAAGTCGCGCGCCTTGGTGTAATCCGGGCAGGAATAGGAGATGTGGTTGATCGCGATCACTTTGAAGCCGCGAGCCGGCTGAGCGGCGGCGGCGCCTTCGCCTGCCGCATACACGACCGCGGCAAGCGCTATGCTCTGGCAGAATTCCCGGCGGCCGATTTTGCCGCTTTCGAAATTCCGCACCAGATCGGCGATGAATCGTTCCATGCTGTAGTCCTCCCTTGATCGCTGCATCTGAGAAGCGATCGTCGCAATGCTAGCGCATGTTTTGCGGCCTGCCCATATTTAGGCGATGAGACCGGCACAGGCCGAAATGCGAATGGCTGATCCGCTGTCCCGCATTGCAACGCGCGCGGTGTATGGAGCGAGGCAATTGGGGCGAGTCGCCTGGTATGTGGGACATCGCGAAATCATGCGTTGGCTCGCGCAGGAAGCGCGCCGCCGTTCCGGCGAAACCGTCCGACCACGCACCCGCGGTGCCGTGCGGGTGCCGGATCGCTGGCGGCTCTATGCCGATATGGCCGAATTATTTCGCCAAGATCTCACCAATGTCGAATCCGGCATCTATCCGCTGCCTGCCGACCACGACTCGTGGCCGACGCGCATCGAAAGGTCGCGCCTCTTCTTCATCGATCTGCCGCGGGTTTATCAGAGGCGCGAACGTGGAGAGCGGCGTGAAGTGGTGACGGCGGAAACCCGGGGCCGGCGTCCCGAATACTATCTGCAGAACTTTCATTTCCAGTCCGGCGGCTGGATGACCGAGGATTCGGCCAAGCGGTATGATACTCAGGTCGAGGTCTTATTCAACGGCAGCGCCAGCGCGATACGGCGCCAGGCCCTGCCGCCGCTGAGCGAAATATTCGCCGGCCGGGACCAGCGCGGGTTGCGGCTGATGGATATCGGTTGCGGGACCGGCCGATTTCTCGACTTTGTCAAACAGGTCTGGCCGCGCCTGCCGGTGATCGGCATCGACATGTCGGAAGCCTATATCGCGGAGGCGAGGCGATATTTGCGCCGTCGCGGCTGGCTCAGGCTCGTGGTCGGGAAGGGTGAAGCGATACCGGTCGGCGATGAAAGCCAGGATGCGTTGACCAGCATTTTCGTGTTTCATGAATTGCCGCCGGACATCAGGCGCGCGGCATTCCTCGAGTTTGCCCGAGTGCTCAAGCCCGGCGGCAGGCTTGTGATCGTCGACTCGTTACAATTGGGCGACGAACCGGATTACGACGACATGCTCGAATTATTTCCGCAGGGCTTCCATGAGCCTTATTACGCCAGCTATGTCAGGGAGGATTTCGGAGAGATCGCGCGCGCTTGCGGCCTTATGCATCGCCGCGATGTCAGAGCTTACGTCTCGAAGGTGATGGTGTTCGATAAGCCTGCCTGACCCGTAGCCCGGATTTGCCCTTGCAAATCCGGGGACGCACGCGTCCGTCGCCGTTTCCGGATTGCGCAATTGGCGATCAGGCGAGTGGCCCTTACAGGAACTCGCGCAATCCGGGCTACAGACCGAGCGCCGCCAATGCGGCCTTCGCCACCAGGACATCCTGCTCGATGCTCGCGCCGCCCGCCGCAACTGCGCCGATCACCTCGCCATTGACCGTGATCGGAAACCCGCCGGGAACATTGGTGAAGTCACCCATCCGCACCGCCATGCTCAAGGCATTTTCCTCGGGTGCGTAGCCGGTAGGCATACGCTGCGACGCGGAGGTGATCGCCTTTCTGTGGGTGGTGATGATGGAAAAATGCCGGGCGCCATCCATCATCAGAAAGCCGATCAGCCGACAGCTCTGGTCGACCACTGCGATACTGACCTTGCAGCCAAGCTCGTCCGCCTTGGCGACGCCGGCTTGCATCATCTTCAGACTTGCCTCGTGCGTCAGTCGATGGGTGGCGACGATGCCGAGCATTGCAATCAGACCGTCAATTGGCGCGTGCTTGGCGCAAACAGCTCGTCGGGGTTGACCGACTTCCTGACGATGCCCTGGGCACTCGCGTGCCCGATCAATTCTCCGAGGACCTTGCGGTTCGGTTCGATCCCGTAAGGCAGGGGATCGTCGATAAGCGCCATCACTCGTCTGTGTACCTCATCGACCGAAGTCGGATTTTCGATCTTGCCTGTCTTGAGGCGCTCCACGTAAAGGCGTTTTGCTTCGGCAAATGCGTTGAAGACATCGGCCGCAAGATCGGGATATTTCGCGATCAACTCATCCTTGATCACCACCGTGTGGTTGATTGGATAATGGCCGCGCTGGAGCAGCGCCGAAAGTCCCGCCTCCAGCGCGTTCGCGATGAGCGGCTTCACATCCGGATGCTTTGTTTCAACTCCGATAGCAGCGACGAGCTCGCCCGAGACGAGCATGTCGTCCATCTTTTTGTCTTTGTCCATCGGGACCACGTTGGCGGGCGGCCTGTACTCGGTGACGTGCTCATCGCCTGAAAGCACCCAGGTGATCTTGCCGAGATCAACGCCGTGCTCATCTGCCAGCACGCCGCGCGCCCATACCCCGGTGGTGACCGTGTAGCCGCGGTTGACGCCCACTCGCTTGCCTTCGAGATCCTTGGGACTGCGGATGCCGGCTTTGGCGTTGACCAGGATCGCGCCGTGGTGGAATGCCCGCACCAGGAAAATCGGTACGGCCGTCATCGGTTTCCCGTGCTCCTTGGCACAGATGTAGGTGGTAATCGCCATTTCGCAGATGTCGAACTCATTCCCGCGCACCATGCGGCGGAATGCGGAGATGATGGGATCGACTTCCTCGAAATCGAATTCGAAGGTCTTAGGCATCACCGTCCCGTCCTTGAGGGCTCTGTTGTTGCCCTGCGTGCGGGTGACGGTTTTCAGGCGCGGTCCAGTCATAGGGGTGCTCCGGAAGACGGATGGCAGATAAAAGAGAACAGATAGACGATCATTAAGGGCAAGAGAACTCAAGTAGCTTTTGACGGCCTTCTTATCCGTCCTCCGTCATCTGTCCTCCGGCATCAGCAGCATTCCAGCCCTGCCCCTTCCTCGGCGATCAACGCATTCTTCATCCAGCGCGGCGGGAGATCGTCTTCGACGACCTCCGCAATCGGCTTGAACACCTTGAAATGGTGCCGCGTCTCGCTATCGGTCCAGAACGCAATAACGGTCTCCAGGGGCGGACAGCCTGGCAATCCGCATGCAACCTCGGACACGAGAATGGCAGTGTCATCAGCAAGCTCAAACCGCTCCCGCGTCCAGAGCTTGATGCGGTCGACTCCCGCCGCCTGGTCCGGGCGCTGCCGTTTGGAAGACCTCATACTGGGCCGGTTGGGCATGATGTTTAGTCGATCAGCGCGTTCGTATGGTGGACATCGTCGCGAACTCAAGCCTTACCGGCCAGGCAATGGGCGGTGCGGCTTTAACCTCGCGTTGTTGCTCGGGCATCGGATCATATCTAAGAAGCGGCAGGAGATTGTGCTTGACCGCTGGAAACCCGCCCGCAAAGGTGACAGCGGCACAGGGTTGGAGGATTGCTGAAGTGGCTGAAAAAGTGTTGGCGGCGGTGAGGATCGGTCCGAGCAAGACCGAGATCCGCGATTTTCCCATGCCGGATATCCCCGAGGACTCCGCTCTGATGAAGATGGACGTCGGCGGCATCTGCGGCACCGACGTCAAGCTCTACGAGCATCCCCCCTCCGCCGCTCCGGTGATCATGGGACACGAGAACATCGGCACCGTCGCCAAGGCGGGACGCGAATTCACGCGCCGCAAGGGCTTCAAGGAGGGGGATCTGGTCTTTGTCGAGCATTATGTGATGTGCGGTAAGTGCGAGTGGTGCCATCTCGGCCAATACCGCCATTGTGAGAATACCAATTGGCGCACGAATCCGGATGCCATCCGCTACGGCTACACGTCGATCGAGCGGCCGCCGCACCTCTGGGGCGGCTTTGCCCAATACGTGTATCTCCCCTGGAACGCGGTCGTACATCATGTGCCGAAGGGTGTTACGCCTGAATTGGCCGGCCTGGTGACGCCAATGGCCAATGGCGTCGAATGGTCATTGTTCGACGGCGGTGTCGGGTATAATTCGACGGTGCTCATCCAGGGACCCGGCCAGCAGGGCCTCTCGCAGACCGTGATCTGCAAGCAGGCGGGCGCTTCGCTGATCATTGTGACCGGTACTTCCAAGGACGGCGCGCGCCTGAAGGTCGCCAAAGAGCTCGGAGCGGATTATGTGATCGACGTCCAGAAGGAGGATCCGCTCGCCCGGATCATGGAGATCACCGGCGGCAAGGGCGTCGACGTGGCGCTCGACTGCACTGCCGGCGCCGGCACCATCCCGATCCTGCTTGGCATCGAAGCGCTCAAACGCAAGGGCGGTACCATCGTGGTCCAGGGCGAGTTGGCGCAGTTCCCGAATTTTCCGTTGGAAAAGTTCACCGTCAAATTTATCACCATGCACAGCGCGCGCGGCCACAGCTACAAGGCCTGTGAGCTCGCTCTGGCGCAGCTTGCGTCCAAGCGATTTCCGCTGGAGAAGATCACGACCCACCGTTTTGGGCTCAAGGACGTCGATCTCGCCATCCGTTCGGTCGGCGGCAAGGGCGTGCCGGACGTGATCCACGCTTCGCTCATGCCGTGGACGTGACGGCTTCCGGCCTGTCAATGGGGGGAACAACATGAAATTGATCATCGCCATCATTAAACCATTCAAACTCGACGAGGTGCGCGACGCACTCACGCGCGCGGGCGTGCAGGGCATGACAATCGCCGAAGTCAAAGGTTACGGGCGCCAAAAGGGGCACACCGAAATCTATCGCGGTGCCGAATACGCTGTGAATTTTCTTCCCAAGGTTCGGCTCGAAGTCGCCGTGGACGATTCCCGTGCCGATGAACTCGTGGAAGTCATTTGCGAAGCGGCAAAGACCGGTCAGATCGGAGACGGCAAGATCTTCGTCACCACGATCGATCGCGCCGTGCGCATCCGGACCGGCGAAACCGACTCGGCTGCGCTCTGAACAGAACGTGCCAACAGAGATGACGGTGGGGTCCAGACAGCGCAGCCGCTGGGTGGCTGCATTTCTTATTCTATAATCGAAGACCACCGGGAGGGAATCATGAAAATCGGGCTCGCGCCATCGGGGCTTGCTTACATCCTTTCAACAGCGGCCATGCTCGCAGATCCTGCGGTTGCGCTTGCCCAGCCGGCGGCACCGGCTATCGATGCGGCGGACACTGCCTGGATGATATCGGCGACGGGCCTGGTGCTGATGATGAGCATTCCCGGTCTCGCCTTGTTCTATTGCGGCATGGTTCGCAAGAAGAACGTGCTCGCCACCATGGCGCAGACGCTGTTGTGCACGTTCGCTTGTTCGATCCTCTGGGCTGTGCTCGGCTACAGCTTCACTTTCACAGGGGACGGCTCCTTCATCGGCACGCCTGCACGGGTGCTGTTGCTCGGCATCGGGATGCAAACGACCTCGCCGCTAGCCGGCACAATTCCTGAGCTTTTGTTCGCAGCCTACCAGATGACCTTCGCTGTGATCACAGTGGCGCTGGTAGCCGGATCGGTTGCCGATCGGATGCGGTTTTCGGCATTTGTGTGGTTCGCCCTCCTGTGGCTGCTCGTTGTCTACGTGCCGATTGCTCATTGGGTCTGGGGTAATGGCTGGCTTATGCGCGCCGGCCTCCTCGATTTCGCCGGCGGCACTGTGGTGCACCTCAATGCCGGCATTGCCGGACTTGTGGCCGCTTACGCCATAGGTCAGCGTCACGGCTATGGCAGCGATAATTTCGCTCCTCACGATCTCTCGCTCGCCGTGATCGGAACCGGGCTCCTTTGGGTCGGGTGGTTCGGTTTCAACGGCGGCTCGGCGCTTGCTGCGGGATCGCGTGCGGTCTTCGCCATCATGGCGACCCATCTCGCGGCTTCGACCGGGGCGCTGACCTGGATGCTCCTGGAATGGTGGACGCGCGGCAAACCCTCTGTGCTCGGCATGATCTCGGGTGCGGTCGCCGGTCTCGGCACGATTACGCCCGCCTCCGGTTTTGTACTGCCGTGGCATGGAATCGTAATCGGATTGATTGCGGGCGCCGGATGTTTCTGGGCCTGCACCAAGCTCAAACAGGCTTTGGGCTACGACGATTCGCTGGACGTGTTCGGAGTGCACGGTATCGGCGGAGCGACCGGCACGCTGCTTACAGGCGTGTTCGCGACCGCGGCCGTATCAGCGACCGCCGAGATGCCGGCCGGTAATCCCGGCCTGATCGACGGCAATCCGGGTCAGGTGCTGATCCAGATCCTCGGAATCCTGGCGACGGCCGCTTGGTCGGGCGGCGCGACCTTGCTTCTGCTCAAGGCGATCGGACAATTCGTGCCGCTACGAGTGAGCAAGGAGAACGAGATCGAAGGTCTCGACGTTACCCAGCATGGAGAAGCGCTGCAGTAGACCCTGATGGCGCAACAGGCTATCGAAGCTGAAACCTTTTCCGCTAAAATCCCCGTTGTGCGAATGGAGGACAATCGTGGCCAAATATCTTCTGGCGAGCTTCAAGACCTGTCCCTGGGTGCAGCGTGCCGCGATCGTGCTGCGCGAGAAGAAGATCGATTTCGAATTCCGCCACATCGACCGCGATAACCGGCCCGACTGGTTCCTCGCCATCTCGCCGCACAAAAAGGTGCCGGTACTGCGCCTCGACGAGAAAGTCTCGCTCTTCGAATCCAACGCGATTGCCGAATTTCTCGACGAAACCATCCCGCCGCGGCTGCATCCAGAGGACCCAATCGCACGCGCAGTCAACCGCGCCTGGACCGACTATGTGCCGACCTTCGCCGAGATGGTCACCGCAACGGCGTATGCGACCACCGAAGCCGATTACGAAAAGTCGGCAGCCAACGTCCCGGTCCCGTTGGAGCGGCTGGAGCGCGCGCTCGAGAAGCAAGGCAGCGGCCCCTATTTCAACGGCAGCAAGTATTCGCTCGTGGATGCCGCTTACGCGCCCTTTCTCCAGAGATATTTTTTCCTCGATCGGATCAGGCGGCTCGGTCACATCGAGAAATTTCCCCGTGTCCAGGCCTGGGCGGAAGCTTTGATTGCGCGCCCGTCCACCCATTCGTTTCCGCCGGTAGAGTTCGAGGCGATGTACCGTGAAACCGTGCGGCGCCGAGGCAGGTGGATTTCGCAGTTCATCGAGGCGGCGCAAGTCGCGGCGGAGTAGTGCACGGTACAATTCGCCTGGATGTCCCGGGCGCAGCGCAACGCGGCGTGTTTTCGAGAGACCTACGCCATGTAAGCGAAACATGCAAGTTGCCTCGATCGCACGGTAACAAGTCCGTTTTTATCACGTTATACAATGTACGTCGAACTGCTACCCCTTCGGGCCATTGTTTATCCAAATGTTTAGCTCGAAAGGACGCACCGTGACAGTCAAATCGTACGGCAAGGGCCTTCGCCTTGAAGGTACAGGGAGGCTCGAAACTTTGGCAATGGCATTGCAGTCACGTCGGCAAGCATTGCGTTTG
Organism: Xanthobacteraceae bacterium; assembly: GCA_036557705.1. Lineage (GTDB taxonomy): Bacteria > Pseudomonadota > Alphaproteobacteria > Rhizobiales > Xanthobacteraceae > VAZQ01. The sequence continues at coordinate 17,007 of DATBHB010000109.1, read as the reverse complement.
TCCCCCGGCAGCGCGGTAGCGCGCCCGGGGCAGCCTGCTATGGAGGCGTGGCAAGCGCACCGCGAAACCCACAAGGCATTGAAGGGCAAGCGCACTGCAGGCAACGCCCGCTACGTGGCGCGGCTTGCCGAGAACACGAGCAAGTTCGGCCCGACCACGGCATTAACGCCCGTCGTCGAAATGCCTGCGGATATCGGGCAGCCGAAGAAACGCGAAATCTTGACGTTCCGCCAAGCGGCCGAAATCGTGCTCTAACGCAAGTCGGAAACGGTGCATCCGAAGCAAGTGCGGCGGTTCCGCGTGTTGCTTGATTACATGGCCCCATTGTTTGACAGCCCTGTGGACAAGATTACGTCGAAGGATATCGTCGCGGCGAAGCGTGCGGACGGTTTCCCGTTGTGGCTTGTCAAGTCCAACCAGACGGGCGGTGATCGGTTGCGCTCGTTATGCGAGCATTCGTTCGGCGCGGGCTTCGCGCATAGCAATATCGAGCGCGACAACCCGGCCCAATGGGATTTGCGCCTTGCATACCTCTTGCCCGCGAAGCCGCTTGGCGCGAATCAAATGGCGTCGCTGCACCACCAGGACGCGCCCGCGCTCGTCCGTAAACTCGATTTGTCGAAACGCTCGCATGCCGCTCTGGCGTTGTATATCGCCACGAACGGCGACCCGCATGCCGGCCCGTACACGCGAGCGACGTGGGGCGAAACCGACTTGAAGGAAAAGGTATGGACGGTGCCCCGCGAGCGCACGAAGGCAGGCCGCACGCGGATCAACCAAGGAAAAAAATCGACGATTTCGTGATCCCTCTTTCGCCGCTCGCGATCAAGTCATTGCGCGCCCTGCCGAAGGGCAAGCCGAACGCATACATCTTCGCTGGCGCGAACGGTGGCCGCTTGGAAGAAGACGACTTGACCGAGGCCTTGCAAGACTTAACCGGGACGGACGCAACAGCCCACGGGCTTCGCGCAACTTATCAAACGTGGGCCGACGAAAACCCTACCGATGGCTATTACAACGCCGTGCAGGAGAGTCTACACCACGGGCAGGGCGGCAAATTGAAGGTCGGCGAGAACGGCGAAAAGGTGCGTGTCGGCAATCAAGCTTCCGTGTATCGACGCGGCACACGGTTCGACAAACGCCGTAAGGTACTAAATAAATGGAGTACCTTTTTAGCTACGTAGCAAGGTCGGGGCCGCCTTTGGGCGGCTCCTGGTTTTCCCCGCCTTACTGGCAGGCGGTCGCTTGCTGGTGGCGTGCTCGCCGAAACTCAGGAAACCGGCGGCTTTTTGACGCGTAGAATGAAAATTGCGATGTGCCACGTTTGAGGGGCGAAACTGCGATTTCTTCGCTTGGTTCCCGCCAATAGGGGATCACTTATCATGCGTGTCTTTGCGCGCTAAGAACAGGCGCTGAACCTGCGACTTGCTCTTGAGTAGGGGCAGTGGGAAGCGAGGGACGGGAAGACCGCCAAGTGGTTGCCAACTGGTCAGAATAAAGCACCGGATAGGCCCTTCATCTCCATCGTGCGGCCCCACAAAAAACTCGTGCTTTTTGCCCGGTTCAATAATCACGTTCTGATCGAGCCGGGAGGATCGTGCTTCGCGCTTGCCGTAGCGGCTCTCTTGCGAGCCCTTGCGCGTCATCGGAAGCGCATTCGGTGCGATGTACCAGTGCTTGGCGGGCCAAACACTGCATGCGGCGATAAAGATCGACCGCTTGCCCGCATTGACGATGTGTAGCTTTAAGACTCCATCTAACTGATCCGGCTCTACATAAGAAAAAGGCCGATCATCCATGAATGCTTTGAATGCGCCGATTATGCCTGTGACTAAGCCCACAAACGATCCAATGCCCGTAAACCATGAGAACAGCGTCATAGCTTGGTGGCCAACAGCCCTATTTCCCATCAATGGTTAGCTGCAAGAAAGCGCCGGTCGCCGACGTGGGCTCATGCGATAACGCGGCCGAAAATTCGCTTTTATTCCATCGCCAATTTGTCGTTCCGTTGCCATCGGAGTGCTTGCCCCATGCGTCCTCAAGTGCCTTAACCACGCGCCGAATAAATTCCGGCGATGGCCGTGGAGTACTGATCAGCCCGATTGATGATACCACTCTACGGTTCGATGGATTATCAAACAGCAAAATCTCGGGTGCGCTGGCGGTCGCATCGCGCTTGAGCTCCGACTGGGTAGCAGATGTATCCTCATCAAACTTTTCCTCGCTCATCAACTCATAGAACTTTTTTCCAAGGTACCTCGTGGCTTCACTCCATCGAGCAAAATTGTGACTCCCAAAGTCATTGGGCTGCTCATGAAAAAATCTCTCATAGGCCGCAGCGCGGCTTTGTTCGAGTATTTGGGTTCGACATTTACCCTCGTCGTCCTGCTTCTTCTCAAGAGCATTATAGTCGGCCCACTCAGTCTTTGAGAACTTTACTTCAGACGCGCTCCTAGCTATGCTTATCCGGTTAGAGTAGTTCTGGATTCGCTCCCTCTCTTGGTCTGCAAGACGGGAACATTTATTATTTATCCATTCGTATCGATAGGGTAAGTCACCCGAGAAATAGGTCTTGACAGTCTTTTCGTCGAGAACAAGTATTTTGTCAGAGGGCGTGCCAAGTACATCCTCTCGGACATGTTCCGGCACTCCCATCTCGCGCATGTATTCGCGGGCCCTATCCTGCAACGCATCGAACGCTCTTTTTGCGTCGTCTTGTGAAAGACTGCCGAACCGTCCACGCGCAAAATACGGTCGATGAACAGCCAGGAAATATCCTTCACTCCACCTGAGTCCCTGCTTTGATGTTTTTTCCTATCCTCAGCATCAAGCATCCGTAGCCGGTCTTGCATCTTCTCAAAGGTTCCGCTTCCGTCGTTCCAACATGCTTCATCGAACCCGGCACCCGCAACATCGAACGCCAAACTTGCGGTGTGTAGCTTTGTCATACCAACCTCGTCAGAGGTGGTGATCAGGCGGGCGCGTCTGCATGGGTTTTTCGTCGCGGTCAACTGCGCCCTCTGGATGCCGGTGACAAGAAGCTCCAGCCAACGTTAGAAATGTTCCTGTGGCTCCTTATTCTCGGGGGGATTACGGTCCCCACCGGATTGAACATTGGGCGAAGTGCGTTAGGTTAGGCGAGATGATGGGTCGGCTAGCTCTGTTGTTGCTGTGTTCGACGGCGGCGCTCTGCGCAAGTGGCGGGGCGCGGCCGAATGCTATCGAGGATTTCTATAGAAACCGGCAGCTTAAGCTTGTCATCGGTTCGAATACCGGCGGCTCGTATGATGCTTACGGCCGGCTGCTCGCGGCGCATCTGGGGCCGCATATTCCGGGAAACCCGATGCTCATCCCGAGCATCATGCCCGGCGCATCGGGAGTGCAGGCGGCGACCTATCTCGGGCAAATCGCGCCCAAGGACGGCTCGGTCCTGGGATTGCTCAATCAGAGCATGGCGCAGCGGCAGATGTTGGAGCCGGACCTCATTCGCTTTAATGCCGGCACCTTCAACTGGCTCGGCGCGACAGCGGTTACTACCAGTGTCTTCATCACTTGGCATGCGAGCGGCGTGAAGACGCTCGATGATGCCAAAAGCAGGGACGTCATTCTCGGGGCGCTGTCGAGCGACGGCGGCAATGCCGTCTACCCGCTCCTGCTCAATGCATTTCTGGGAACGCGGTTCAAGCTCGTGCTTGGCTACCAGGGCGGCAACACAATCCAGCTTGCGATGGAACGCCGCGAGGTAGATGGGCGGGCCTCCGTGGTCTGGTCCGGACTCAAGGCAACATGGCCGCAATGGATTGCTGAAAAGAAAATCAATGTGCTGGTTCAGATCGGCCTCGCGAAGGAGCCGGACCTGCCGGATGTTCCGCTGCTCGTCGACCTTGCCAGAACGCCCACCGAGCAGGCGATCTTCCGCTTCGTGTCGAGCGACAGCGCAATGGGCTTTCCGGTGGTAGCGCCGCCCGGCGTTCCGCCGGATCGTGTCGCCGCGCTGCGGGAGGCGTTCGCGGCAACGCTGAGCGATCCGGTGTTTCTCGCCGACGCGGAGAAGCGTGGACTGCCGGTTCACTTAATGCCGGGAGAAACTGTGCAGCAGGTTGCCGCGGCGCTGATCGCCACACCGAAACCGGTGATCGCCGCGCTCAAGGATGTTGTCGAGGACGCGAAGCGCAATGCCAATGCGGGCAGATGACGTGGTCTCGCTTTGCGTCAGAATTTTCCTTGCGGCCCTGTGCTTCTCGCCGGGCCCGGCAAGCGCGCAAGACGATGTTTCGTTCCGCGGCGGCAAGGTGCGGATGATCGTCGGATCGGTGGCAGGCGGCGTCACCGATGTCGGCGCCCGCGTGATCGGCCGTTTCATCGGCAAATATCTGCCGGCGAGCCCCAGTGTGGTGACACAGAACATTCCGGCCGCCAACGGCATTGCAGCGGCCAATCTACCAGCAAGTCCCCGCGGACGGTCTCACCTTCCTCGCCGGATCGAGCTCCCAGGTCACTCCGGACGTCGTTCGCAGCAATCCTGTGGTTCATTACGATCCCACCCGGTTTGCTTTCATCGGCGGCATCCAGAATTCCGGAACCCTGCTGGTCGTTACCAGGTCGGCAAAGGGGCGGCTCGCTGCGAAAGAGCCCGTCATCATGGCCTAGGTCGGCGGTGCCCGCACTGCAGCCCTCATGGCCGTCTTCGGCGCCGAATATCTCGGCTGGAACCTGCGCTGGGTGACCGGCTACCAAGGCACCCCGCAGGTGGTCTTTGCGCTCATGAAAGGCGAGGCCGATATGTTCGATACCGGCGGAGTTGGCGCCATCGAGGCGCTGATCAAGAGCGGCGATCTCGTCCCGGTGCTGCAAACCGGCGTCTTTGCCGGCGGCCACCTGAAGCCGCGCGCATCTTTTCCGGAGGTTCCGCTGCTTTCCGATGCTCTGGCCGGCAAGCTTCCCGGGGCGGCGCGCAGCGCTTTTGAGAACTGGCTCAACACCGTGCAAATCGGAAAGTATTATGCTTTGCCCCCGAACACGCCGGCGCCCTACGTCGCGGCCTATCGGGCTGCCTTTACCGCCATGCAGAACGATCCCGAATTCGTTCGGGAGGCGAGGACCGCGATCGACCCGGATTACGTCATGATGTCGGCCCAGGAAACGGCTTCCCTTATCGCCGACCTTGCCGAAACGCCAAATCAAGACCTCGAATTTCTCAATCGGTTGCGCAATAAATACGGCCTTCCCTCCAGCACCGCCAGCGGGCGATAGGGGTCCGCAGGGCCGGGTTGCACTCATCACCCCGCCGCACGCTTACATGGCCGGGCGGTAGCTTCATCCGAGCTTTGCAGTGCGATCCGCTAAACATGCGGCTGGCTGCGTCTCGAGCGCCAGCCGCATTCGGCCAGTTCAGTGCTGGCCGGTAGTTCCTTCCGGCGCCCAAGTCATGGCGTTCTTATTGTACTTGAATCCTGTCGCATTCTTCAGCTGATCGGGTGTGGAGTCCATCACCAGATACGACTTGTTGTTTTTGTTCTGAAGCTTCACCGACTGGAAGGGCACGGCCACGTCCTTGCCGCCGACGCTGATCATCAGCGCCGTGATTTTGCCCTGATTATCCACCAGGACATCCGAGATGCTGCCGATCTTCTTATTTTGCGGATCGTAAACGTCCTGCTTGTACCATTCAGTCACAGTCATGCTGTTCTGCGGAATTGTCGTCATCGCTTGAGGGGACACGCTCTGCGCGTGCGCGTTGGGCGGCAACTGGACGGTTCCGATCATCGCGAAACCGGCTACAAGGGCCGCACAAGTCCATTTTGTCATAACAACCTCTCTGGTTGAAGAAAGTAGCTGAGCAACCAACGAGCCTGATTGCGCGAAGTTCCAGGTTCCGGGCCTGCTGCGTTGCGCAGCCGCCTCAGCGGCGAAACGCAAGCGAAAGCAGGATGCCCCCCAGAACCGCAGCGCCTGCTCCGACAACGACTTTCCGGCTTACGCGAGCAGCCGGCTCGCGATACAAAGCGCTTGCGCGCTCGGCGGGGAGATCGTCGTGGTGCCGAATGGCCAAAGCCAGCACTTCGGCCGGGTGAATCGCCCATCGATCGGTCGTGTGGCGGATCTGGTCGCGGCAGCTGAAGCCGTCGGCCACGACCAATACGTCCCGCGGAGTTTTGCGCAGCGCCGGTAGAAGCGCGTGCTCGGCTATTTTTATCGATATGTCATAGTGGTCCTTCTCGTAACCGAAGGAGCCGGCCTGGCCGCAACAGCCCGCTTTCGGAGAGTGGACGTCCAGTCCCATCGCGGCAAACAGCTTTTCCTGGGCCTCGCCGTCGAGTACCGAGCGATGATGACAGTGCATGTGCACCAGCGCCTTGCGCCGCAGCGGTGGGGGCTCCCAAGATGAGTCCTGCACGAGGAATTCGCTCAGCAGCTTGGTAGACTTTGCGAGCCGCTGCGCGTCCTCGTCCTCGGGCAGCAAATTGACCAGTTCGTCGCGAAAAACCGACACGCAGCTCGGCTCGAGCCCGATGATCGGCACACCCGCGCGTATTGCCGGGCGCACAGCGTTTATGACTTGCCGGAGCTTTTTCTTGGCCGCTTCCAACATTCCGTAATCGTAGAGCGGTCTTCCGCAGCACAGTCGCTGCTGTGGGACGAGTACGCGATATCCTGCCGCTTCGAGCACTTCCACAGCAGCTTTCGCAGTTCCAGGCAGGAAATAATTGTTGAACGTATCGGGCCAGAGAACGACCTCCGGCCGGCCGGCACTGTCCTGGCGCCGCTCGCGCCGCAGGAACCAATCCTGGAAGGTTTGCGGCGCGAAAGTCGGCGGATCGCGTTGCGGCGCAAACCCGGCAACACGTCGCAGTGCCGGGCCAAGGATCGGCGCTTCCAGTACGAAATTCGCCAGGCCCGGCGCGCAGGCCGCGAGGCGCGCCCAGGCGAAAACAAGACCCATGGAATAAGCCGCAGCCGGCCGCAGCCGGCCGGCATAGTAATGCGCGAGAAATTCGGCCTTGTAGGTCGCCATGTCGACCGAGACCGGGCAGTCGTGCTTGCATCCTTTACATTGCAGACAAAGGTCGAGAGCCTCGTGGACCGATTTCTCACGCCACCCTCGATCGAGGGGATCGCCGCGCATCATTTCGAAAAGAAGGTGAGCCCGCCCGCGCGTCGAATGCATCTCTTCGCGCGTCGCTTGAAAGCTTGGGCACATCACCTGGCCGTCGAGCGAGCGGCATTTTCCGACTCCGAAGCAGCGCTCGGTCGCCTTTGCAAACGAGCCATGATCTTCAGGAAACTTGAAATGGGTGGCGACCGGGCGCGGCCGGAAATCAGGTCCCAGCCGCAGGTCGGCATCCAGCGGCCGCGCATCCACGATCTTCCCCGGATTCATCCGCCAATGCGGATCCCAGATGCTTTTGAATTCCCGAAACGCCTGAATGATCTCTTGCCCGAACATCCGCGGCAGCAGTTCGCCTTTCGCCTGACCGTCTCCGTGTTCGCCCGAAAGCGACCCTCCATAGGCGAGGCAAAGGTCAGCCGCCTCCTCCATGTAGCTGCGGAAATTGGCGACTCCTTGCGCGGTCTTGAGGCCAAAGGTCATGCGCGCATGAATGCAGCCGTCCCCGAAATGGCCGAACAGCGTGTACCGATAGCCGTAGCGCTCGTTAAGCTTTTTGAATTCGCGTAGATAGCTGCCGAGCCGTTCGGGCGGGACAGCGGCATCCTCCCAACTTGGCCACGCCTCCTCCTCCCCGGGGATGTGGCTTGCTCCCACGCCCGATTCACGCAGCTCCCAGATGGCAGACTGGTCGTCAGCGCTCTCGATCACCCGCATGCCTGTTGCGCGGCTGTCATGTTGCAGGCGGCGCGACGCCCGCTCGGCATTTGCGTTCGCTTCCGCCTGTTCCTCTCCACCGAATTCAACCATGAGCCAGGCATCGCCCTCGGGCAGGAGCTTGGCGCCGGCGTGGGGTTTTCCTTTATGCTCCAGATTGGAGACGACGTGACGCTGGAATCCTTCGAGCGCCGTCGCGCCGAGTTCGCGGATAGCCGGAACGTCGTCTGCGGCTTCGGCCAGGTCCTCGTATCCGATGATGAGGAGTGCGCGCGCCGGAGGGCTGGGAAGGAGCCGCACGGTCGCACTCAGCGTCAACGCGCAGGTGCTCTCCGAGCCGACGAGCGCGCGTGCCACGTGGAAGCCGTTCTCGGGGAGGAGATCGTCGAGATTATATCCGGAGACCCGGCGCGGAATTTTCGGATATCGCCGGCGGATTTCATCACCGTAGCGATCTGCGAGCGCTTTAAGCTTGCTGTATATTTCGGCACGACGGCCGCCGGCCCGCCCGATGAGATCGAGATCGTCAGCAGATGTGGCGCCCACGCGCATGCGCAGCCCGTCATAGGTGAGCACATCGAGCGCCTCGACGTTATCGACAGTCTTGCCGCCCCAGAACGTGTGTGCTCCGCATGAGTTATTGCCGATATTGCCTCCGAGCGTGCAGTAGCGATGAGTCGCCGGGTCGGGCGCGAATGTGAGGCCGAACCGCGCCGCCGCATGGCGCAGATCGTCATTGACGATCCCGGGCTGGACCTTGGCGAGCCGTCCGTCGGGATCGAGCGCCAGGATGCGGTTCATGTATTTGGAGAAATCGATGACCACCGCGACATTGCAGCATTGCCCGGAAAGGCTCGTGCCGCAGCCGCGGGCCAGGATCGGCACCTTGCGGGCGCTGCACGCCGCGACGGTCGCGATCACGTCCTCGTCGCTGCGGGGGACGACGACCCCGATCGGAACATGGCGGTAGATCGACAGATCGGTCGCATAAAGCGCGCGACTTCCGGTATCGAACCGAACCTCGCCGTCGAGCCGGCGCTCGAGTTCGTTGCGGAGATCTACGGCGGCCTCTCGGCTGCGGCGCCGGGTAGTAAGCGGCGCCCTGTCGTGCGTGCGCGGCAGAATCTGTTCAATCGTGGTCATCGTCGGGCGACCGCTTGCCGGTCCCTCCAGTGACCTTTTCCAGCACGCGAGTGGCGGCGCCGAACGGGCTCTCGGAGAAGGTGAACTCCTGCGCGGCGTGACGTCCTATCGTCAGCCCGATCCGTCGCCGGTTCACTTCGCCGCGGGCCATGGCCGAAGCGAGCTTCTTGCCCTCGTCATAGGTGATGACGGGCGGCCAAGGCGGTTCGAGCGGATCGACAAGGCATTCGATCACGACCGGGCCGGGCATGGACAGGGCGGTTTTGAGCTGATCCCGGCATTGCTGCGGCTCTTCAATGCGCAGTCCGCGCGCGCCGCACGCCTCCGCGACCTTGACGAAATCGACCGGTGCGAGGTCCACGCCATATTCGGGATTGCCGAGATAAAGCATCTGCTCCCACTTGATGAGGCCAAGTGTATTATTCTTCATCACGACAACCTTCACCGGGAGCTTGTTCTGCACCAGCGTGACGAAGTCCCCCATCATCATGGTGAACGAGCCGTCGCCGGTAAAAGCCACAACCTGACGGTCGGGATGCGCGGCCTGCGCCCCGATGGCATAGGGAATGGCTGCAGCCATCGAGCACATCGTGCCGCTCAACGAGAAGCGCTGGCGTTCGCGCAATCGCATGCGCGCCGCCCAGGTCGTAACTGTCCCAGAGTCGCCGCAGATGATCGCGTCCGGATCGAGGAGATTCGGAAGATGCCAGCTCACGGTTTGCGGACGCATCGGCCGGTGCTCGCTTTCAGCGCGCTCCTCCATCAGGCGCCACCAACCCCGCATCGATTCTTGCGCCTGTTCTAGAAAGCTCCGGTTTTCGTTGTAACTGAGCTTTCCGAGCAATTCCCGCAACGTCGCCTGCGCGTCTCCTACCAATCCAATGTCGACCGGATAGCGCAGGCCGATATGCTCCGGTTTGTGATCGATCTGCACTCCGACGGCCTGACCGGGCTTCGGCAGGAACTCGATGTAGGGAAAACAACTCCCGACGATCAACAGTGCATCGCAGCTCTCGAGTATTTCGAAGGAGGGCCTGGTGCCGACGACGCCGGTACCGCCGGTCGTGTACTCACTCGTATCGGGTACGCAGTCCTTGCCGAGAAGCGCCTTGATGATCGGCGCCCCGAGCCGTTCAGCCACCTGCTCCAACTCCGATCCGGCGCCGCGCGCGCCGGCCCCGGCCAGGATCGCGATTTTCGAGCGGCCCGCCAGCAGCTCCGCCGCTTCCGCGATCAGCCTGTCATCCGCGGGCACACGGCGCGGCGGCGCAAAGGCGAAAGAGGTGTGTCCCTTCACGTTGCGCTTGAATCGTTTTTCTTCGCTCGCCGGCATGGCCTGAATATCGATCGGGATCGCCACGTGCGCGACCGCTCGGTTTGCCAGCGCCGCCCGGCAGGCAAAATTCAATACGTTCTCGACGTGCGCCGGACCCATGATGCGCTGGTTGTATATGGCGACATCCTGATAGAGGTAATCCTGATTGATATCCTGCAGATAATGCGTGCCGATCAGGTCGTGATAAGTCATTCCCGTGATTGCGAGTACCGGCGCGCCGTCCAGTTTCGCGTCGTAGAGGCCGTTAAGCAAATGAACTGCACCGGGCGCGGCGGTGGAGAAACAAACCCCCAACCGACCGCTGAACTTCGCATAGCCGCAGGCGGCAAGCGCCGCTGCTTCTTCGTGGCGGCAGTGGACGTAACGCAAGCGGTCTTGTCTCTTGCGAAAACCCTCTACCAGCCCGTTCACGCCATCGCCGGGTAATCCGAAGACCGCCTCGACGCCCCATCGCCCCAGGATGTCAACCACGTGATCGGAAACGGTCGTTGCCATGATCGGAATCTCCGTCGCGCAGAAAACGCGCTAAATCTTGCTACGTCGGAAGGATCTCATAGGATGTGCAGGCGCGCCGCGCCCTTGCGCATGCTGTCGGGCCACGCCACGCGATTTTGCGCACCACCCTACACATCAACAGGCTTACGCCTCTCCGCCAAGCGGCAAGACTGTTCGATTCCAGACGGAGTTCACTACGATGGCCGCGCCTGTGTAGTAAGCAAAGAACGCTGATGCGACCAGGAACCAGCCGCCGATAGCCTGAATAACTTCCCAGCCGCCTTGCCCGACGCTGTTCGCCAGATTTGGTATGCCGCCAAGGGCATAGCCGACCGCAAGCGTAATCAGCACGAGCACTATTGACGTGTTCATGCGCAGCGCCGCGACCGCGAGCGCCAGCGCGATGAACGCAAAGGATTCCAGAAGGAATCCGAGCAGGACAACCGGATCGCCGTTTGCGGCGAGTATGCCCCTGTTCTGGAGCAGGAAGATGATCCCGGCCGTCGCATTAAAAGAGCCGAAACAACAAAATGCGGTCGCTGCCAGAACATTGCTGCGGCGGAACGCATAGAGTCCCGCGATGAACTGCACCAACCCGGCGAAAACCAGCAGCACCGGTACGACGGCTACCATGGCGCTCTGGGGAAACACTCCCGCGATGACAGTGCCTGCCATCCAGGTTCCGGTCGCAAGCCCCCACAACCCAAGTGGCGTCGGGTCCGCGATGGTTGCGACCGCTCTGTCCTCCAATTCGAAAATCTCCCGGTCATCGAGGTGCGAGACGACCGGACCTGCCTTAGTCCAGCTTTGCCGCTTCAGCGGTCTCGTTTCGTCAATTGCTCTGATCTCGGCCATCTGCTTTTCTCCTGTTAACTGCGCGTCAGATCGCTACGCCAGCTGACCTGCCGCGTCCTCAGCCCCGCCAAAACGCCTTCGCGGCTCGGCTGACCGCGAAGCATAGATCGCGAACCCTGATTTTCCGGGCAAGCCAGCGCGCACGCCGCGCGACCATTCCGGTTTGAATCGGTCGCGGGTAATGGCAATCGCAGAAGAGTTCATGCGCCTCCTCGAGCGAAAGGTCGAAAAAACGCACCGCGTCTCCAAACCGATCGCTGGCAAGGCCCTGGGCACGAAGGACGGGGTCCGCGTAGGCAATCGTGAGTGGCGAATCTTCCACTCGCTCAACCTCGCGCCGCGCGGCCGGGAGGTATTCGAGTTGAGAAAGCAGGCGGATTGGACTCGTGTGCGCTTCAAGCAGCCTGGCTAGATGCTCCAGTTTCATCCGGCGCAGTTCCCGCGGCGATCCGGAGCACTCCGAATAAACCTGAGCCTCGCGGCTAAGGTCGTTGATTGTTCTGTACTTCATTGCGGTCTCCTGTTGGTCTTTATGTCACGTCCTATGTTGCCGAGTGTCCGAGTTGTTAGTCACCGGGCGATCGCCAAAACACCGGGCGAGGCGCCGGAGCGGCCAGAGTTGCGGCTGCATGGCTGGTGAATTCCGATGATCCGGCGTTCCAAGCGGAAAGCGCGCTCAACAAGGTCATAGATACGAGACAAGATAGCGCGGCAGCCCAGATCAATTCGGACGAGAGGGGATTTGATTTTCTTGGGCGCACTTGGCGTCGTTTCGGCTCTCTCAGTCGGTCCACCGCTTGAAGCGCGATGCAATTGCATGCGGACGCGTGCAATCGCGTTTCAGGAAGCGCGCCTATCAGGAGGGCGAGATCGCGCGTTGCCGTGTCCTTGGGCAAACGAGCCAGCCGCTCCGCCTCTTCCCAAGGATCGCGATTGAGCCTCACAAGGGCGGAAAGTATAGTGAGCGGCGTCCCGTTCTGTTGCTCGCCGATAATCGTGTACACGAACTCTTTGAATTTCGGCTGTATCAACGAAGCCATTACTCTAGCCGTATCTCTTCCCTGTAGCAGGGACACCGTCGCACTCGCGACTACGCCAGACTTTTCGGGTGGGGCCCAACTTTTTGGGCTCTCTAAAGCGTCAACCGCAGCGAAATACCACTTGTTCCTTGCCTTGCATGATTTTGTCAGCGTAAGTCGAACCCGGAAAGACTCGGGCCGGTCCGACCCTCGGTACCTTCATGGCGACTTGCCGGCACCAGGAACCGCGATCGTCAAATGCGCGTTCGTCAGACTGGAGCGGACAGATATGAATTGCCGGTAGTGGCCGCGCATGCCGGCTCCGGTTTGCGTCTGATCTGCATCAGTATACCTAGCACAGTTACCGGGCCCAGGAACGTCAGTGAAACGTCAGTGTCAGCAAGGCGACAGTCGACTCAGATTGAAACCGGACGCGGGGCGATCGATGAGCGCATGATGGCTCGCTGCATCGAGCTCTCGAAGCTCGGTGCCGCAGCGGGCGAACTTCCGTTCGGAAGTCTGATTGCTCGTGACGGGCAGATCATCGCCGAGGCCACGAACGAAATCGAGCGGTTCACCGATGAGTCGCGACACGCCGAGATCATCGCGATCGCCCGGGCCCGCCGACTGCTGTCCGATGAAGAGCTGAGGTCGTGTACGCTCTACTCCACCGTCGAACCGTGCGCAATGTGCTCCTTCTGCATTCGCTGTGCCGGCATCGGCCGAGTGGTTTTTGGGCTCGGGTCACCCCGCCTGGGCGGATTGTCTCGATGGAACATCCTCGGCGACGCTCGGCATCCTCTGCTGTTCGGCTCCGTACCGGAGTTGACGCCGGGCATCCAAGCCGAAAAGGCTTACGGGGTATGGAAGGGGTTGAAGCCGGCGATCGCACGGGCGACCTTGTGGTTCGGTTATCTCAGGGAGCCAAAGCCGGCGGGAGCCGAAGCGAGAACATCAGAGCGTTGCTCCGTGGGACGACTGTTTTCGGTGCTATCGAGGTGCGGTCAGAGGCTCGTATCCGCAACGCCGCTCCCAATTGTGTTGAGAGCTTATTTGGACGTAAGCGGGCTGGTGGCAGCCTATCTCCTGATCAGGCACTTCGCCGGTCCCAAGCCGCCGGCGAATGCTCCGAAGAGGGCACCCAGGAATGTCCCGCCGGCGGCGGTGTAATTATCCACGCCCCTGAATGCACCGGATGCGCTGCTCTTCCTACCATCATTCGCGTATCGCCTTCGCCGGCAGCTGCGATTCAGCGCTGCCACAAGTCCCTTATCCAGCCGCGAAACGACTGCAACAATTCGCCAACTCTCATTCTGCGAGCAAGCGAGCGAGCGCGCCTTGCCAGCATTTCCGGCCGGATCGCGACTCCGTAATAGGCGCCATAGTAATGGCAGTCGCAAAGCAGGAAGTGAGCCTCGTGAGACGTGAGATCGAAAAAGCGCATTGCCTCGCCGTATCGGTCGCTCGCAAGTCCCTGGGCACGAAAAACCGGATCTGCATACGCAATTGTGAGCGGTGAATTGTCCACCCGCAGCGGTTCGAGCTGCTCCGTTCTGAGGAATTCGACTTGTGAGAACAGACTTAGTGGCTTCACCTCATGCTCCAGCAAGCTGGCGAGGCGCTCCAGCCTGGAGCGTCGCACCTCGCTCGCGGAAGCTCCTTTTTCCGGATAGACTGCCGCAAGCTGCTGAACATCGCGAAGGGTTTTGTGCTCCATTGGATAACTCCTATCGCTTGGGGATTCCCTTGAGCAGCGGATTCTGCCTAAACGTATTCTTATCCCGCTTGAACCATTTCTGTCCCGCTCGCCGCCAAATCGAAGCAGAACGCACAACCCCACCGTTTTAATGCTACGGTCGAAGTTCGATCGCAAAACTCCGGTGCATGCGGAGAGGCTCGACGTGCCAATCACTTGTCGCCTTGCGGAGATACTTGTTCAACGCGTCCGAATACCGCTCCGTTCCGACGCGCATGTGTTTTCCCGCGCGCCGCCGGTCTCGTGGTTGGCCGATTGTGCTTCGTCGGGCAGCAGAGTCGTCGCGACGACTTATCGCTTTTCGCTGCGGTCAACCCAAATGATTCAACGCGCTAGCGGGCGCTGCGGCCACGCATCAAGATCGACGCCGCGGCCTGAAAATAATCAACGATAGCGTCCGCTGGTTGGGACGTTGGAAATAGTCGAGAGGTTCCATAGCGATACGAGGAATATCAGGGCGCCGACTATCCAGTGGTCCCAATCCGCCGCTCCTGTTCCTATATTGGCAAACCCAAGCACCCAGGGCGCGATAAAAATCCAAACGCCGAGCAGGAGGACAAACCATTCATGTCCCGCCGCCTGCCAAATGGTCCTGCGTCCAGAGGCCGCCAATAATATCCAGGCGTTCCAAGCGGCAGCATTTCCGGCTCCGCTTCGTGTCGGCCGGCCTCTCAAGATTTATTTCTTGCGGGGGGGATCAAGGTCTTGCCCTCCGGCGACGAGCCGGCCCGATCGGATTCCGCAAACGGCCTCGACGAGCGCCCGTGCAGCGTTCCTGACCTCCTCCTGAATCGCCTCATCGGCATCGAGTTCGTCGTGGCTGGTCGCATAAGGCTTCCAATACCCAATGTAGCGATCGAGCTCGGCGCTCGGCCCCGCTGGACATAGCCGCATGAAGCAAAGCCAGTCGGCGATTGCCCGGCGCGTGTTCTCGATACCTTCGGCGTCCCCGTGCACAACAACCGCGAACAGGCGGCCGGCCAGATGCCGTGGATAATTCCATCCGGCAAGCTCCAGCTCCTTTGCCTGTTCGGCGTTTTTTCCGGAGGTCCGGGTCGGATCGGGATTGCCGCCATCCGCGCAGACCAGCCGATCCATCATCAGTTTCACAGGTGAAGATACCTGGTACCAGTTCACCGGAGTGACGATCATGATGCCGTGCGCCGCCACCCACATCGGATAGATGTCGTTCATCCAATCCTGTGTCTGACCCAGCGAGTAATTCGGATAGCACGAGCATGGCCAATGGCAGAGCGCCGGAGCCGTGGAGAAGCACGCCTTGCAGGGATGAATGCGGCGGCCGTATTCGGAGGCGAGACGCGAGAGGTCGAGAAATTCGACTTCGGCGCCGTTGCCCGAAAGAATCTCGCGGGCAATCTGCGCCAGCCTGAAGCTTTTCGACATCTCGCCCGGACAGGTATGCTCCGAGCGCGACGAGCCGTTGATGAGCAGGAAACGGTTTGGTGCGGACTGGTCCTCGTGCCGCCGCTGGGCGGCTTCGACCGCCTCGTGTGCCGCGATCCAGTCGACGGCGAGTTCGTATTCGGGATCGGAAAATCCCGGGCCGGCCTTGCGCGTGCGCGGGCTCTTGCGTGAGTGCGCATAGACGTCCCACGCCGCTTCGGCTACCTTGTCGAGTTCCGCCCCTATTTGCGCGAAGGCCTGATCCTTGAACTGCTCGCGAAATCGCCGCTTGAATTCGCGCTCGTCGAGCCGCGGGCTGGGCATTCCCTTGCGCGGCTCGGGCGTCGTTCGGCTTTTGAGCCAGTTCAGCATCGATGCTCAAACGTTCGGTACCGATAGCTGTTCCGCGCGTTTGCGCCCTTGGCGCTCGGTTTGCGTGTCCCGCGCGCAGCGCAGCGCGGCCGAGGCCTTCACGATTAAGCAAAGAAGCCGAGCCGCGGTGCGCTGCGCTGCAGACGCGGGACCGCCACAAACTAGGCCGTGGCGGTCCCGGATCAGCGGTGCACCACTCGCGCGCGGCAACGGGCATGCGCAGATTTCCCTTCCGTCCGGGTGCGCGCGCTCGCGCTGCACCGCATCCGGGACACGCACAGAGCAGTAAGACTTCGTTGGCGAACCTTCCTGTCTCGCCGTTGTTAAAGCCTTTGAATTGGTGGGGTTGCGGCTGAAGCCGAAGCCCCCGCTCCTGAAATACCTGTGTTGTTACAAAGCAAACAATCCGGCGGACTGCTGAAACAGGGGATCCCCAGGCCCTTCGAAGGCAGCTACGGCGTCTCGCTGTTTACGGCGGGCAATGCGTCGTTGACCGCCGACGGCATCCGCGAAGCGCTATGGATCACGCTTGCGATCACGGCGGCGATCACCGCCGGGGGCGTAGTTCTTTATTGGGTCGTTTGCGGCGGCCTTCCACGTCCGGACCTCCGCGCATGGCTCGAAAAGAATCGCCCTGCCTTCGAGTTGCCCTCGCTCGCTGTGTGCCGCCGGCTACATGGGTAACACTTCTGACCGATGACATGGGTAACACATTTCTCGTTCTGTTCATCGCTGTTTCTTTTGCTGCACCTGTGGGCTTGTGGGCAACGCTCTTGCGTTGTCCACACGTCCACAGGTTAGC
>DATBHB010000108.1:0-58323 GCA_036557705.1 Xanthobacteraceae bacterium | reverse complement strand
CATTCCACAAATTCGGGATGCCCTTCAATTCAGAAGCACGTACGCAATAGCACGGGAATACGGTGTTTCGGAGCCGTCGATTCGTCAAATCCGCGATGGACGCACATGGAGAAATGTCGCATGACATTAAGGATTTGCGATTTAGAAACTACCGGAGAATCCCCGCCCGATCACAAGGTGATCGAGGTCGGCTGCGTTGATTTGGAGAAAGCTTCCGGTCAGCTGCTCGCGCCGAAGCAATATCTCTGCAATCCCGGCCGACCGATCCCGCCCGAGTCGCGCGGCGTCCACCATATCAGCGATGACATGGTGAAAGACGCCGAGTCGTTCGAGAAGGTGTTCGCCAAGTCGATCGCCTGTTACCCGACACCGGAGGCGTTTGTCGCCCACAACGCACGCTTCGAAAGAGCTTGGATTGATCCGCTGATCGGCGGTGTTCCATGGATTTGCTCATACAAAGTGGGGTTGCGCCTGTGGCCGGACGCGCCGAATTTCAAGAATCAGACGCTTCGCTATTTCCTGCCGATCGAGATCCCGGAGAGGGTCATCGGTCAGACGTTCCCGCCGCACCGGGCTCTGCCCGATGCGATCGTGACCGCCTACATCGTGCGCGAGGCTCTGAAACACACGACACTCAATGACATGATCGCGTGGTCGGAGGAACCGCCGTTGTTGCCGAAGATCGGGTTCGGCAAGCACCGCGGCGAAGATTGGAACGTGGTCCCCGCCGACTATCTGCGATGGATTATCGAAAAGTCGGAGATGGACGACGATGTCAAGTGGAACGCGCAGCGCGAGCTTGATCGCCGGCAACGCGAATACGATTACCAGCGCACCGCTGAGGCGCGCGCCATTTACATGAAGCTCGCTGCGAGCGCGATCACGCTCGCCGGCTCGGTCGCCGATCTGGTGTCTTGGTTCCGCAACGAAGCACCGAAGCGGGCCGATTGTTGGATCGTCCCCGGCACGCCCGAATACGACGAACTGGTCGCCGCCTGCGCGGCGAAGAAAGCACAACTGTCCCTACCACAGGAGCAAACCGATGTACCCGCACCGGAGGCGCAAGTACCGGCCGCCGTATGAGATCGAAGATCACAAGCGCGCCGCGGTCGGTCATTCCAAAAAGCGCATTCACGAGCGCACCGGCCTGCGATTTCCCGAGCAAGCCATCATCAATCACGGCCTGCTGATCGAGTTCCGGCAATCGACCCTGTTGGGCACCGGAGGCGGCGGCCGCGAGCTACACAAGATTGTCGTGCGGGGCCATTCGTTATATTCTGTGTACGATAACGAGATTCGGAGAATTGTGACTTATCTGCATGGTGTCTCGGAATGGCGAGGCACTCTGACCAAGGCAGGGCGAGAGGCCCTGCAGCAAGAGCTCCCTACCACGGAGAAAGCCAGTGTTGGTCCAGCCACGGCTATCGCAGCCGGCTGAGAGGCGTCCTACCGGACGTGCGATCCTCAAGGACGCGCGCAAATCGTCGTCGACTGCCAAGACGCCGCGGTCCCGGCTTTTGTCAAAGCAGCTTGGCTCTTGGCTGGTCGATGATCTCGGCGGGCGCGTGTTTCTAAACCATTGGAAGGGCGAGAACCCGCAAGAGTGGCCGCCCGATCTCCAAGTTCAACAACTCCCCGAGGTTTTCAAATGAGCAAGAGGCTCGATCGGCCGCACCTAATTTGGGAGCGGACCTTGCATGGCAACCCACAGCCGTCGATCTGGCACACAGTCGATTTCGGCGTTGGCGGGCACAAGCAAGCAAACATCATCGCGATGTACGAGCTAACCGAGCAGGAAGCCGGGATGCCGATTGCGGCACTCGAAAGAATCTATCCTTGCCCGCGTGACGAGGAAGATCAGCCCGAGAAGGTCAAGCTCGGAGATGCTGCATGAATGAACCAACGTACCAGATAGAGTCCCGAGTGAGTGAGACGCTGTTCGACTTTGGGCTTGATCACGATCCTGGCGGGAAAGTCCGTACCAGCCTGCCAACCGGAATGATCGGGGACGCCCGTTTCCACGGAGAGCATCATGAATATCGGCTGTGGCTTACCCGGCAATGGTCGGCAAACGCCGTCGCGCCGTTCCTGCTGTGGGTTGGGATGAATCCCTCCACAGCAGACGTCAATGTGAATGACCCGACGATCTCTCGCATCATCCGCTTTTCTCAGACCTTCGGTTTTCGCGCGTGCACGATCTGCAATGTGATGGATTATCGCGCGACGCATCCATCCGATCTTTGCCGACCCGGCGTCGAGCCGTGCAGCGACAAGAATCTCGAGGTCATCATCCACGCCGCTTTCGCGGCCGAGAAGGTGATCCTTTGCCACGGCCTGGTGCCCAAGGTCCTGCAAAAATATCCCGATACGGCGGTCGAAGCGCTGCGCAGCCGCAACATCCCGCTGTTCTGCCTCGGCAAGACCGCGACGGGCCATCCGCGCCACCCCTTGTACCTGCGCAGCGACACGCCATTGGAGCCATTCTGATGGCCCGCAACAAACTCTGTTTCCGGCAATCGGACCTTACGCGCGCAATCAAGGGCGCGATCAGGGCCGGGGTAGGTATTGCCAAAATTGAGGTCGACACAACAGGGAAGATCAGCATAATCCCCGGTCCAGGTAAGTGTAATATTGAGCGCAATGAGTGGGATGAGTTGTTCGATGGCGCAAATCCGGCTCAAGTACGTTAACAGTTTTGGCAACCGGAGTCGCAAAAACAAACGCGTCCGATATTATTTTCGTCGTCGCGGCGGTAAAGCCATCCCGTTACCGGGATCTCCGGGGTCAGAAGAATTCATGACGGCCTATTCGGCCGCACTTGCCAGCGTCACCAAGGCCAGCACCAGTGGCGAAATTGGCGAGCGCCGCACCCAACCCGGCACCATCGATGCGCTGGTCGCTGCCTACTACAAGTCTCACGATTGGAGCGACTTGGCCGATGATACTCGAATGGCGCGCAAACGAATTATCGAACGCTTCCGCTTACAACATGGCGCTAAGCGGGTTGCGCTAATCCAACACGATCACATCGTGCAGATGATGGCGCAAATCCAGACCCGTTCCGCTAAGCGCCATTGGCTTAAGGCTATTCGCGGGTTGCTGCGTTTCGCCGTTCCGAGCATGCGCAA
This sequence comes from Xanthobacteraceae bacterium, assembly GCA_036557705.1. GTDB lineage: Bacteria > Pseudomonadota > Alphaproteobacteria > Rhizobiales > Xanthobacteraceae > VAZQ01. The sequence goes on along the minus strand of DATBHB010000108.1, from coordinate 55,195 downwards.
AGACGATCCGACCGCAGACATCGCCAGGATAAAGCTTCCCAAGAGCAAGGGACACCATACCTGGACCGATGATGAAATCGCGCAATACCGGGAGCATTGGCGGCTCGGGACGCAACAGCGACTGGTGATGGAATTCGCGCTCGAAACCACGTCACGGCGCGGCGAGGTCGTTCGGTTGGGTCCGCAGCACATCAGGAACGGCCGTATCCGTATCGAGCGCACCCACGGCAGCAACGACGTTGACATTCCGGTGAGTCCAGAACTGCAAGCGGCCTGCGATGCAATGCCCAAGGGGCATCTGACCTACATTGTCACCGCTTATGGTAAGCCGCGCTCGAAATACGGCTTGGGGAACGATTTTGCGAGATGGGCGACCGAAGCCGGATTGCCGGCCAATTGCCGCTTGCACGGTCTCAAGAAGGCCGGGATGCGCCGCCTTGCAGAGCGGCAAGCAACCACTCACGAATTGATGGCGATTTCGGGCCACCGGACGCTGACTGAGGTCCAGCGGTACACCGAAGATGCGAATCGCAAGCGGCTTGCCGACAGTGCGATGGCGCGCAAGGGATAGATCGAGAACGCAGATGTTACAAACATGACGTGCCCGTTACACAAACAGGGCGCTAAGTCATTGAAATCACTAAGATGAGAACAGAAGGTGGCGCTCCCTAGGGGACTCGAACCCCTGTTTTCGCCGTGAGAGGGCGACGTCCTAGGCCGCTAGACGAAGGGAGCCGCGGGCCGGAGCGCTTCGGATACCCCGTAACGGGACTGCGTGCAAGAAGCGCGATATGCGCTGCCAATACGGCAGGGCTGCCAATAACCCGAGCTGTTGGCGCTCCCGGTGTGCAGATAAGAGCGTCGCGGATCAGTGCCAGCGCCTTGAAGGCATCCGCGCCCGCACGACTGGCGTCAACCGGCGGCTTTTCGACCGCCCCCTGATCGCCGCTTTTTCCGACGAAGCTTGTCGCCCCTCACTGGGGGATTCCCTACCCCGGCCCGATCGAGGATGGCGAGCGCCTTTGGAACATTCGCCCGCGCAACGCGCTCCGCAAAGTATTTCTCCGTACGCAGTGCCGAAAGTTTCTCGGCAACAGCGACGTTGATAAGCTGATTGAGCGCCACACCCTCGTCCGCTGCCAGCTTGCGCGCCTCCTCCAGAAGCGATGGCTGAAGCCGAAGCGCAAAGTTACTCTTCCTCATGATGTCTTCTCCACCTGGTCCAGTACGTCCGCTGGCGAAAGTACGGCAATACCAAATCGCCCTCTAGCCGGAAGGAAGTCGCGGCGATTGAACGTTACGATCGCGTCTGCCCGTCCGTTTAAGGCTGTTTCCAGGACCATCTCGTCGTCGGGATCGTTCAGAATTGGGCGCCATAGGAATTGGAGATGTACCGGCTGCGCCACTGCCGCCACAGCATCGAGCAAAGCCCCTACGTCCGCAACGGATAGTCGCGATGCTTTCAAATGCTCGCGTCGGGTGATGACCGCCTCGTATTCAATCAGCAACGGCACCGATACCAGCATAGTGAATTGACGATCGAGACCGGCAACTAGCACTCGACGTGAAGCGCCAGCATCACTGCGAATCGCCGCAACCATCACAGCAGTATCGAGGACCAGCTTCATAACCGAATTTATGATATTGCTTGCAATATTGCAACGTGGCTCCGCCATCGTGCCTCGCACGGAAGTCGCACCGAGGAGCGGGTGACGCCTTCATTGTGCCGAGGCGGTCTTTGCTAAATCATCATCCCAGCCCCTCTGAGCAGAGGCGCTGGCTTCGAGTGCATAGTCGGGATAGGTTCCGTTAACGAGCAAGTTCTGATGCCATTGCGAGGAAACGCCGTGCCGCGACATTGGTCCCGTCTTCACGTTTTCATTACACCAACCGAACCTCGGAGAACCCGGAGAACGGCGCGGCCGAAACCGTGTCGAGACGCGCTAGCGCGAGCGGGAGGCATGCTCGCGCCATTCGTCATCGCGCTGCTCGCCGCCAGTGCAAATCTCGCCCCCGCCGCCGAGCCGTCGTGGGCCGAGCCGAGCCTGCTCGCACCGGCCAAGCAGGAAGGCTCGCTCGTCATCTATTCCTCGGTGAACGAGGAAGAGGGCCTGCCGGTCTGGAAGCGTTTCGAGGAAGCAACCGGCATCAAGGTCAATTATGTCCGCGCCTCCGACGCTCAGCTCCTGGGGCGCATCGCCATCGAGAGCCGCGCCGGACGGCCGTCCTGGGACCTCGTGCTGATCACGGCGGCGCATAAGCTGCCGCCGGCGTTGATTGCACAAATCGATCCGCCCGAGGCGCAGCATATCTTTCCGGCCGCGCGCGATCCCAATCGTCGCTGGTACGGATTCTCGGCCAATTACAACGTGCCCGCCTACAATACCAATCTGGTGAAAGCCTCCGAACTGCCGCAGAGCTACGAGGAACTCGCCAGGCGTGCCGAATGGGCCGGACGCGTCGCCGTCAACGAATACGACAGCGAGTGGGTGGCGGCGCTGCTGCGCTACTATGGCGAGGACAAGGGCCGGGAAGTGCTGCGCAATCTCGGCGCCACGCTCAAGCCCGCGATCCTCAACGGGCATCTTGCGGTCGCGCGCGCGGTCGGAGCCGGCGAATACGCCATGGCGCTGACCAACTATGCCAACTTGACGATCAACATGAAGCTTGCCGGCGCGCCCACCGATTTTCTCGCCATCGATCCGGTCGGCGTCTTCTACATGCAGGTGAGCGCGAGCGCGCAGGCGCCGCACCCCAACGCGGCACGGCTCGGCGCCAATTTCATCCTCAGCCAGGAAGGCGAAACGCTGCTTACCCGCCGCGGACGCATTCCCTCGCGTCCGGACGTGGAGACGAACCCGCCCGGCGTGCTCAAGGCGCTGGAAGCCAGGAAGGTGTTGCCGATCGTGCTCGATACCGCCGAGGAGAAGAAGGCGGACGCACTGTTCAAAGAGCTGATCGCCCGCCGGTCGCGGTGATCGCCTACAGCATCAGCTTTTTCGCGGCGGCGAGCGGGTCGATAATGCCGAAACCATAATCGCCGTTCCAGGTGCCCGGTGCACCCGTCTTTTGCTGCGCGGTGTCCCGCAGCGTCTGGAAAAGTCTCGCAGTCGGCAAGGCGCTCGGCGGAATTTTGGGAGACGTTCGCAGAGCCGCCACGCAGCCGGACGTGACCGGGCAGGCCGCCGAGGTGCCGCTGTCGGGGGTTCCGGCCCCGAAAGCCTCTGATCCGAGAAAATGAGTGTACGACGTTATGTCGGGCTTCTGCTGGTACATGCCTGCGATCGAGGGGCCTTGCGATGAATACCCGACGCGCTGATCGTTGATATCGCAGCCGGCGATCGTCAGCACGGGTTGCATCGCGCTCGCGCCCATGATCGCGCCGACCGTGCGGCCCTGACAGCGGCCATCGGCACACGGCGCGCCGCAATTGCCGGCCGCGAAAATCACGTCGATCCCGGCCCGGGTCACCGTGCCCATCTGGATGTTGAACGGATGGTTCGGGTTGTCGCAGTAGCGGCCGGGATGCCCCGGAGGGAAGTCCCAGCTGGGATGGAAAATGCCCCAGCTGTTGCTGGCCACCAGCGCCTTGTAGTGCTTCAGCTTCCCTGACGCCCGGCTGGTAAGCATGTAACCGTACGCGGCGAGCGCTCCGCTCAGCGTGCCGGACATGACCGATCCGCCGCCTGGATAATGAGCACTGAGTACCGGGAAATCGACCAGCGTGGCTTGCGGTCCGGCGATCAAAATGTCGAATGCGCACATCGTCCCGTGATTGACGGGCCATGCGCCCGGAGCCGGCGGCGGCGCGCCCGGAGGCGACCACGACGCCGCGGCATCGAATTTGGGCGCATGGCCAAGCTTTGTTTGCAGATACGCAAGGTTGACGCCGGTATCGACAACAGCCACGGCAACCTCGGTGCCGTCGAGATGTTTGGCCTTGAGCTGACCGACATGCAAATTGTTTGCTACGCTGGTGGCGTTCCCCACCGGAGGAGTGCCGCCACAGGTCAGCATCGGGCTGATCTGCGGATCGGCGAAGATGGCCGCTTCTCCGGCCCGCGGCGGCGGCGGCTCGGCGTCGCGGGTCGTGACGTGGCCGCGCACGGCAAAAAATTTGGACGACCCAGGAGCCAGCTCTGCCATGGCCACACCGCCGGCCTGTGCCGACCCAAGCGGCACTGGCGCGAAGGCCATATCGAGCTCTACGCCGGGATAGGACGGTGCGCCAGCGGCCTCGATGCGCGCACCCATACTGGTCGTCGCCGCTTTCGCGGCCGCGCGCAAATGCTCCTGGTCCGGTACCACAAGAATGACTGGGATCCGCATCTTTTCCTCCCGTATCGTCTAGCCGGCACGGCGGCGATTGCTCCTTGAGCTGCTCAGCCGATCGCCTGCTTTGGTGAACGGAGCCCCTCAACCGGTTCCCCGGTTTTTCGATGCGAGTCTGGCGGGCCGGCATTCTCGCGGCCTTGCCATCGTGCCTTCCCTTTCTACATTGATGGGATGCTCAAAACCGCACAGAGGCGACGACATGGTAGATATGCCTCCTGCCGTTGAATTGATGACCGTGACCATACCGCAAGGCGCCCCCAGCATCGCCGCGGCCGCGAAACAACTCGGCGTCAAGCCCGAAGACATCGATGCCGCCTACGGGGTCGTGCCGGTCGATCCGGGCCGGGGACTCTATGCCGTGCAGGTGCGGGCTGACCGGCTTCCCAGGCAGCCACAGAGCGGGCGCGAGGGCTATCAAGGACCATGGTCGAATCCACGGATCGAGCCGTTTGGCCCAATCCAGGAGGGCACGCCCAAAGACAAGAATAGCCGTTGACCTCGCTCCTCGTTGAGTGTCAGCTCATCGTTATTGTCGAAGTACGCCACTCCCGCGCGCGACCGCATGCGCAAGCGAATCTTCAACTGGCACGGTCAACGCTTCGCCTATTTGTGGCTCGAAGCCGAGGGCGACGAAGCGATCGAGCGGCAATCGGAAGCGCTGTTTCGGCGCGCGGCGGCCGAGCTCGACGCGCTCGGCCTCTCTATCGCGACGAACGTGGTGCGCACGCGGCCGTTCGGCCGCACGCGGCAGGCACGCGACGTGCTCAGCGCCGTGCGTACGAAGGCCCTCAGCGGGCAGGGGCGCGCCGCGGGTTCGAGTTACATCTCGCCGGCGCATCTGCGCTCTGCGGCCGATGTGGCGCTCGATCTCTTTGCCATGGCGGCGCCCGCTGGCGGTGCGGAGCGGACGGTGACGGAGCATCAGCCGATGCAGAATTTCATCCGCCACCTCGTCTGGGGGCCGATGGTGTTCCTCGCCGGAATGACCTGCGAGCGTTTTCCGACCCTGCCGGAGCAGATCGCCGACATCCTGCCGCGGGCCGGCGCGCTGTTGCAGGAAACCGGCTGCAGATGGAACAACGTGGTCCGGGTCTCCTGCTTCCTGCATAACGACCAGGACGCGGATGCCCTCCTGGCCGCGATTGCCAAGACCGCTCCGGTCCCGCTCGATAACGCCGAAATCGAATTCGTCGAGGGCTATTCGCAGCCGGGCAAGCTCGTCGAAGTCGAGATAACGGCCAAGCTGTAGGGCGGGTTAGCCTTGCTGCGTCAGAGAACTTGTGAAGGATATGCAAGCCACGGGCGAGGCAGTCGTCATTGCGCCCTCTCCCCTTGTGGGAGAGGGCAGCCTATCAACAATCTCCGTGGGGTGAGGGGGTCTTGCTCGCAAAGAACAGATCGCCCGCCCCTCACCCGACCTCGTTTTGCTGCACGTTCCGCGCTGCCCTCTCCCACAAGGGGAGAGGGCACAGTAAGTCGCACCCCGCTTGCGGGCCGCTCTGGGAATCCTTTGGACGCAATAGCAACTAATCTACGTGACCCGCCGTACACCTCACGGCTCGTGCGACAACCGCAGCCGGCCGGTCGGCTGCAGCGTCTTGAGATCGAAGGTGCGGATTTCGATGTTCCCGCCGATGTCGATCGTCACCGCGATGCGGTCCTCGGCCACCGCAGTCGAGACGACGCGGGCATCCTTGGGAAGAAGCGCGGTCACCTCGGCGGGTGCCGCAGACGCAGCGGGCGCGGCGCTTCCTCCCAATCGATAGATGCGATACCCGATCACCCCGACGACCGCCGCGACGGCGACAAGCGTGGTCGCGCCCGAAATGAGCATCAGCCGTCGCACCCTGGCGATGACCTGAGCGTCCGCGGGGTCGAGTGGTTTGTCGCCGTCCGCCCCGCTGCTCATGGTCAACCGTTCGCGCACCGAAAAAGTAGTCATGACCGGAGCGGATGCCGGTGAGCGGCTCGACCGCGTACTGGCGTCGCGCTTTGCCGACCTGTCGCGCTCGCGTCTCAAGGCGCTCATTCTCGCGGGCGCGGTCTCGATCGGCGCGCGCACGATTCGCGATCCCAATCATCGCGTCAATGCCGGCGATGCGCTCACGATTGAGATTCCAGCCCCGCAACCCGCCGCCCCGGCCGGCGAAGACATTCCACTCACCGTGCTGTTCGAAGATGACGAACTGATCGTCATCGACAAACCCAAGGGGCTCGTCGTCCATCCGGCCGCCGGCAACCGATCGGGAACGCTGGTCAATGCGCTCATCGCCCATTGCGGCGCGAGCCTCTCAGGCATCGGCGGCGTCCTGCGGCCGGGGATCGTCCATCGGCTGGATAAGGATACGACCGGGGTAATGGTCATCGCCAAGACCGATCGGGCCCACCGCGCGCTTGCCCGTCAGTTCGCCGATCACGGGCGCAGCGGTCCGCTCGAGCGAGACTATCTGGCGTTCGTGTGGGGCGTTCCCGACCGGCCCCGAGGCACGATCGACAAACCCATCGGACGTCATCCCCGCGCCCGCGACAAGATGGCCGTGCGGGCGGATGGCCGCACTGCGGTCACCCATTGGGAGCTGAGAGAACACTACAGCGGTGCCGACGGAACGCCGGCGGCAAGCCTGCTGGCGTGTCGGTTGGAAACGGGGCGAACGCATCAGATCCGAGTGCATCTTGCCGAGATCGGGCACCCTCTCCTCGGCGACCCCGTTTACGGCCCCGGCTTCAAAACCAAGGCCGCCCGGCTCTCCTCCACGGCCGCAGCAGCCCTCGCGGCGTTAAATCGCCAAGGCCTCCACGCCTGTTTCCTCGCATTCGAGCATCCGGCCACCGGGGAGCACCTCGAATTCGAGTCCCCGCTGCCGGCCGACTTGGCGGCGCTGCGCAAGGCACTGGCATCCGGGTGAGGCGGATGGTATGTTTCACGTGAAACAAATCGAGAACACAGGCTTGGGCAGGGGGCCCGCCGCAGGGGTTGAAATTTGGCGAATCAACACCCATTTTCTGGGAACGCTGTTTCCCGCTGGGTTCCGCTCGGAACGCCGGGCGGGTTCTTGCGTTTACCACACAGCCCCGTTTACAGCGGCGGCGGCACGGCTGAAAACACCAGGCAAGTCAAAGGCTTGGAAAATAAAATACAGTCGAGGGTCACAGTGAAGTGAGCCCGCGTTACTTCTTTCGCCGCCGTCCGTATTGTATGTTGCACCTGCGATCATTTGTGGTCGCATAACCTCGAGGCGCCGGGGGCGAAGATGCATCGGCGCCGGGAAGCCCGCCGATCACCGGGGGCATAAATTGGAGGGCGCTCTATGGCCCACGCTGCTGCTCTACCTGTCATTACGGCCGAAAACGGCCTTTCCCGCTATCTTGAGGAAATCCGGCGGTTCCCTATGCTCGAACCGCAGGAGGAATATGTACTCGCCAAAAGCTGGCGCGAGCACGGCGATCGCGACGCCGCGCATCGCCTCGTCACCAGCCATCTGCGTCTCGTCGCCAAGATCGCCATGGGCTATCGTGGCTACGGCCTGCCGATCTCCGAGGTGATCTCGGAAGGCAATGTCGGGCTGATGCAGGCGGTCAAGCGGTTCGAGCCGGATAAAGGGTTCCGGCTTGCCACCTATGCGATGTGGTGGATCAAGGCCGCGATTCAGGAATACATCCTGCGCTCCTGGTCCTTGGTGAAAATGGGCACCACTGCCAACCAGAAGAAGCTTTTCTTCAATCTTCGCAAGGCCAAAAGCAAGATTTCCGCCCTCGAAGAGGGCGATATGCACCCCGACCAGGTCAAGCTCATCGCCAAACGGCTCGGCGTGACCGAGCAGGACGTGATCGAGATGAACCGCCGGCTCGGCGGCGACGTCTCACTCAATGCGCCGATCCGCGAGGAAGGCGATTCCGGGGAATGGCAGGACTGGCTCGTCGACGAGAGTTCGAGCCAGGAATCGCGGCTCATGGCGAGCGAGGAAGCAGACAACCGGCGCAAGGCTCTCGGCGAAGCGCTCACGGTGCTCAACGATCGCGAGCGGCGGATTTTTGAGGCGCGGCGGCTCGCCGATGATCCGATCACGCTGGAAGACCTGGCCGAGGAGTTCGGCGTCTCCCGCGAGCGGGTGCGCCAGATCGAAGTGCGCGCCTTCGAGAAGGTGCAGAAGGCGGTCAAAACGCGGGTCGCGGCCATGGAGGCGCCGCCGATGCCTCCGGCCCCGGCCTCGCCGTCTTTCGCCGCACATTGACGCCAAAAAAATCGGAAGGGGCTAGCGGGTGGCGGTCCGTAGGGCAGCCTAACCTTACTGCGTCAAAAGAGGCTTCGTAGGGTGGGCAACGGCGCCTTCTCCAATACCGACCGCGCAGGCAAAATCGCGCCGGGCCGTTGCCCACGCGGTCAGGTGGTGCACGCGATTTTGCCCACCCCACCAGGTTTGTGACGCAGTAGGATTAATCCGCCCTACGAAGCAGCGCCAAGTCGATGCTGCCGTCATACAGGCCGCGGACAACCTTCAGCGCAGCTGTGGTCCGCTCCGCGCTCCAGCCGCCGTGGGCGGTGTTGAGCCGGAATTTCGCTTCGATGTCCTCTCGCGTCAGCGGCTCCTGCGCGCCGCCGCGCATATGCGACTGCCGTTCCTCGACCGTGCGCCCGTCGGAAAGACGCACGCGAACATGCCCGGTAAAACTCTTCGGGTACGGATTCTTCGGATCGATTTCGTAGCGCACCTTGCCGGCAACCGCGAGCACCGCCGGATCGCGCACCGCCTCGTCGGTGAAATCGCTCAAGCCTACATTGCCGCGCACGAAGCCAGCGGCGATGCAGTATGGAGTCGAGAACTTTCCGGCATAGCCGTTCGCGGGCCGTTGCTTGGCGGGAATCGGCTCCCACAGGCGGTGCACCGTTCCTTGCGCCACTTCGCAGATTATCTCTTCGATTGCAGCAGGCTCGATCCCCCTCTCGCCGAGGCGCCGCGCACAATCGATGTAGGGGTGCGCCATGGTCCCGCACGGATAAGGCTTGAAGGCGAGGGTCTCGCTCACCCATTGCGCGCCGAAACTACCGGTCAATGCGTCGTAGTCGCCCTTCGTCGTGTGGGCGAAGCCATGGAAGAAGCCGTGCACGCCCTCAAACACGGTGCGCGGCCCGCGAAAGCCCGCGCGCCCGAGCAGCGCCGCGCGCAGCCCCGATTGCGCTGCCCAACCGGCGTGCATGCGCTTGGTCCAGGCGCCTTCCGCGAGATATTCGATGATCCCGCTCGCCATCGAGCCGGCTGCGCCGAACGCATCGACGAGTTCGCGCTCGCTTAGCTTGAGCGCCGCCCCAACGCCTGCGGCCGCCGCGACCGCACCGAAAACGGCGGTCGGATGGAAACCGGCCTTGTGCGTAAGCGTCGGCGCGACGAGGCTCAGCCGGCACAGGCACTCGACTCCAACCGCGATTCCGAGGAGGGCCGAGCGCCCATCCGCATTGTATCTTTCGCAAGCCGCGACCACCGCCGGCACGACGACCGCGCCGGCATGCACCGGGCCGCCTTCGAACGTATCGTCGAAATCCTCGCCATGCGCCGCCGTGCCGTTGACGAAGGCCGCCCCGGCCGCACCCAGCGCTCGGGCATGGCCAATTGCGGTGCAGCGGCCGTCGCCGTCCCAGGCTGCGAGCGCGCTCTTGATGTAATCTTCGTCGCGCGCGGCGACGCAGAGCCCGACGACATCGACAAGGAGATCTTCGCAGGTACGCCGCACCGCCGCCGGAAGCTGCGACGGATCGATCCTCGCGATTGCAGCGGCGAGCTCTTCGGCGACCGCAATTTTGGGAAGCTCAGTCATTGGTAGCTACGCAGCCGTGCGCTGCCGAAGCCGGGAATGCGGTTGACCGCGATCACGATCGAGAAGGTGATGACCAGCAGGGCGAGCCCAAGCACGGCGATGGCGCCGAGGTCGCCCGATTCGTTGAGATCGAAAATCAACACCGACACCACTTTGGTCTCCGAGGTGAACAGGATGATTGCGGCGGAAAGCTCGCGCATTACGCCCACGAAGATGAAGCACCACGTGGCGATGATGCTCGTGCGCAGCAGCGGCGCCGTGATGTCGGCGAGCGTGCGCAGCCGCGTGGCGCCCAGAATCCGGCCTGCATCTTCGAGATCGGTATGGAGCGAGCGGAACGCCGACTGCATCTGCTGGTAAGCGGCCGGCAGCGCGATAGTCACGAAGGCGATCAGCAGGATCCACGGCGTACCATAGAGGACGAACGGCGGACGCGCATAGCTCAGGAACAGCCCGACGCCGAGCACGATTCCCGGAATTGCCACCGGCGCGGTAGCAAGAAAGCCGAGCGCGCGATGGCCGGCGATTGCCTGGCGCGCCGTCACATAGCTGATCATCACCGCGAGAATGGTCCCGACGGTGGCGGAGAGAATTCCGAGAAACAGAGTATTTTTTACCGCAAGCTGCGTCGCCGACAACTCGAAAAATACGAAATGGATATTCTGCAAGGTGAAATTGTCGAACCAGATGAATTGCGAGGCAACCCGCGAAAACGCCGCATTGAACAGCGCCGCATAGGGCAGGAATACGGGCAGCATGAGAACGATGAAGACGAATACGAGCGCAAGCCACTTGAAGCCGCCGAGCCGCACCAGCCGCGGGTCGCCCTGCTTCCCGCCAACAACCGAATAACCGCGGCGGCCGAGAATCGCGTGTTCGGCTCGCAGCAGCACGACGGTGACCACCAGGAGCGGGAGCGAGGCCGCCGCTGCCAATTCGGGCTTGGGCGGAAACTGAAACAGGCTCCAGATTTTCGTCGTCATGGTGTGAAAGCCCGCCGGCAAGGCGAGGATCGCGGGCGAGCCGAAGAGATTCATCGACTGGAGAAACGCCACCAATGCGCCCGCAAGCAGCGCCGGCAGCGCAAGCGGTATGGTGACCCGGCGCGCCGTCGCCCAGGCGCGGCCGCCGAGGATCGATGAGGCATCTTCGAGATCGCCGGGGATGCGGTCGAGCGCGTTGGCGACCAGCACGAACACGTAGGGAAACGTGTAGCAGGAGATCACGAAGATCAGCCCGGGAAGCGAGTAGATATTGAGCAAATAGGCATCCATTTCGGCGCCGGTCGCCGCGCGCCAGGCTTTGTTGATGAGGCCGGAATTGGGAGCTGCCAAGAGTTCCCAGGCAATCGCGCCGAGAAACGGCGGCGTGACAAACGACGCCGTCACCAAGGCGCGCACGCTGCGCCGCAGCGGCATGTCGGTGCGGGCCACGAGCCATCCCATCGGGGCCGCAAATGCGCAACAGATCGCGCTCGAGGAGGTCGCAATGATCAGTGTCGTGATCAGCGGATCGACGAAGTCCGGATCCGTGAACAGGGTGGCGAAATTATTGAGGGTGAACGCGCCGGAGCGATCGACCAGGCTGTAATAGACGAGCCAAGAGATCGGCAGCACAACAAGTACGCACAATGCAGCCGCGAACAGGATGAGGATCGGCCAGGAGAGATCGAAGCGAGCCGTGCGCCGCGTTTGCGGCCGGGCAGCATCGGCGGGGAGAGCAAAGGTCATCGGACACAATCGTAGGGCGGGTTAGCCGCGCCATTCGCGACGCGCTTATTACCACCTCGTCGCAGACAGGCGCGGCGTAACCCGCCATCGGTTCGACGAATGTTCAGTTTGCGGCGGGTTACGCGCGGAGCAGCAATCTCACATAACTGTCTCGCCTCGGCCGCGCTAACCCGCCCTACGAGCTGCATCAAATCACACGCCGAAAATCCGGCTGTAACGGGCCTTGATCTGGTCGCCGAGCTTTTCGACCGCTGCCGCATCTTCCTTCATGGTCTTGATGTCGCGGAAGGGCTTTCGTCCATCGGTCTCCTTCACCAGCGGATGCAGCGAGCGAAGCTTTCCCATGTCGACGATGAGCTGCTGACATTCGGGCGTGAAGCAGTAGCACTGGAAGAGCCGCGCGGCATTCGGGTTGGGCGCGTTCTTGAAAATGCCGTTCGGGCCGACGATGAAGGGCGTGCCTTCGGTCGGATAGACGATCTCCACCGGGCCGCCGCGCTCCTTGATCTGCAAGAGATTGTATTCGTTGCCGTCCGCCTGGACGGCGCGCTCGCCGAGGTCGAGCTTCTTGGGAGGATCGGAGGCCGACTGCACCTGCATGACGCGCTGCTTGGCGAGTTTTTCAAGATATTCCCAGCCGAGATCGCGGGTGATCTCGTAGGTGGCGGTCATGATCGTGCCGCTGTAGCCGGGATGCGCCTTGACGATCTTGCCCGCCCATTTCGGATCGAGGAGATCGGCGAAGCTTTTCGGCGCGTCGTCGCGTTTTACCAGATTGGTGTTGTAACCGATAACGCTGAGCCCCACCCGGAACCCTGCGAATGCGCCGTCCGCGTCAGTGTTGGCGGCGGTGTAATGCTTGGCCACATCCTCAGGCACGAAAGGCTGCAACATCCCCTCGCGCTTCCAGACGATGAAATGCGCCGCATCCGAAGAATTGACGGCATCGACCGCATAGATGCGGCTCGCATATTCCTGGCCGATGCGCTGGAACACGCGCTCGGCGCCGGTGCGCTCGACGCGCACCGAGATGCCGGGGAATTTCGCCTCGAAACTCTTGGCAATGCGCTCCGCGATCGGGAGGTCAATCGAAGTGTAATAGACGACCTTGCCTTCTTTCCGCGCCGCATCGATGAGCTGCGGCGTGATTGCGGTCGGCGGTGGCGCCGCCGCCAGAACCTTGGCGGATGGAGTCAAGGAAGCCGCCGCAGCCGCGGCCGAACCTTTAAGGATGTCGCGTCGGGAAAGTGTCGGGCGAGTCATGTTGCCGCCTCCGTGTGATGTTGTTCTTTGCAGCGATGGCCGTCATCCGCTGAGGATGCGGCAGCGCTCAGGCGGCAGATGCAGCCACACCGACGTGCCGGGGGCAATGTTTTCCGCCGCCGAGGCGACCACGCGCAACTGCGTATGGTCGGCCAGTTCCACCATATAGTCGCGGGCCGCGCCAAGAAAGACCTGACGGACGATCGTTGCGGGCAAGACGTTGTCGAGATCGCCGGGGCGGCTTGCCCACAGCCTGACCGCATGCGGGCGCACCGCGATCGCGCCGGGGGCTCCTCGCTTGAGCATGCCGCCGCTACAGCGCAGCGTCGCGCCCGCACAGGAAAGCCGGGTCCCGTCGAGCGCCTCGCCCTTGATCACGTTGCTCGAACCGATGAAGCGGGCCACGAACTCCGAGCGCGGCCGGTCGTAGACATCCTCTGGCGAGCCTGCCTGCTCGACCCTCCCGCCGTTCATCACCGCGATCAGGTCTGCGGTGGTCATCGCCTCCGACTGATCGTGCGTCACGTAGACCGTCGTATAGCGATACTGATCGTGCAGGCGGCGCACCTCGAAGCGCATCTCTTCGCGCAGATTGGCGTCGAGATTGCTCAGCGGCTCGTCAAGCAGCAAAGTCTCGGGCTCGACGATGAGCGCGCGCGCGAGCGCGACCCGCTGCTGCTGCCCGCCGGACAGTTCGCCCGGATAGCGGCCGGCCAGTTCCTTGAGGTGGGTAGTGGCGAGGATCGCGTCCAACTTGCGGCGGATCGTATCGCGGTCGAGCTTGCGCAGCTTCAATCCGTAGCCGACGTTTTCAGCGACCGTCATATGTGGCCAGAGCGCGTAGCTCTGAAAGATCATCGACATGTTGCGCCGCTCAGGCGGCAGCGACTTGCCCGGCGACGAGACGAGCTTGTCGCCCACGCGAATTTCGCCGGCAGAGGGTTCGACGAATCCAGCAATGAGCCGCAACGTCGTGGTCTTGCCGCAGCCGGACGGCCCAAGGAGGCAGACCAGTCTCCCGTGCTCGATCGTAAGCGAGACGTCATCGACGACGGGGACAGCGCCGTACCGCTTGGTGAGCCCGCGTAGTTCTACGGAAGCCATGAAACCGCTTCTCGATCCGGCCGAACCACGCGCGTGTGGCAAAGACCACGCGGCTTGCTCCGTACCTTCTCCCCTTGTGGGAGAAGGTGGACGCGAGCGAAGCGAGCGGCCGGATGAGGGGGACTTGCCGCCTCGCTCGCAAGCGCTCGCTCGGCACCCTCTCCCACAAGGGGAGAGGGTAACGGAGTGCGCCTCACGCTCATCTCCTCACCTGCTAATCGGGGGCCCAATTTCACGTGCCCGTAAACGCAGGAGCGCGCTTCTCCATGAAGGCGCGGCGGCCCTCGGTGTAGTCGTTGCTGGCAAAGCACTGCTCGACGAGTTCCGCACAGCGGGCGAGGTCGCGCTTGCTTTCGTCCTTGGCAGCCTCCCCGACGATGACTTTCGCGGCTTTCACCGTGAGCGGTGCATTATTGGCGATCGTGTCGGCGTAATTCTTCACATAATCTTCGAGCCCGGCGCCCGGCACGACCCGGTTGACGAGCCCCATGACACGCGCCTCCTCGGCATCGAATTGGCGTGCCGTGAAGAAAATCTCCTTGGCGAAGGCCGGCCCGACGAGATCGACCAGCCGCTTTACTCCGGGAAACGCATAGCCGAGTCCAAGCTTTGCCGCCGGGATGGCGAAGCGCGAATTATCCGAGCAGATGCGCAGATCGCAGCACACCGCGAGCCCGAGCCCGCCGCCGATGCAATAACCGCGGATCATCGCAATCGTCGGCTTGGCGAATTCGAAAATGCTTTCGTTCGCGCGCGCTACGGTGGCGTTGTAGACTTTGGTCGCGTCAAGCGAAGCGCGCTCGCTCTCGAATTTGGAAATATCGGCGCCGGAGACGAAGGATTTGCCGCCGGCTCCGGTGATTACGACTACGCGCACGGCATCGTCTTTGGCGAAATCGTCGAGGATTTCCGCGGTCCTCGCCCACATTTCCAGCGACACCGCGTTGTGACGCTCCGGATTGTTGAAGATGAGATAACCGACGCGCCCGTCCTTGCGCGCGAGCATCTTATCGGTCTTGGTCACGTCATCCATGATTAATGCCTCAGTCATGTGTCCCGCGAGCAGCGCAGCGCGGCCGAAGCTTGGCGATTGAGTTAGAAGCCGGCGCACCGAGTGCGCGGCACCGTCGTGTATTAGTTATGAGGCAGCCGATCCAAAACATCATATTGCGTTCGCCTTGCGCAACGCGGCGATCTCCTTCGCCTTGAATCCGAACTCCTTGAGCACCGCATCGGTGTGCTCGCCGATATCCGGGGGCCAGGCCACCAGCCGGCTCGATGTGCGCGACAAGCTCACAGGCTGACCCACGAGGTCCATTTTTGCCCCGTTCTTGCGCACCGGCTGCGCGATACCCAGATGCTCAACCTGCGGGTCGGCAAAGGTCTGGTCGATCGAATAGATGGGGCCGCAGGGCACGCCGGACTCGTTGAGCCTCTCGATCCATTCCGCGCTCGTGCGCTTGATCGTGTGGCGATCGATGTCGGCATTGAGCGCGTCGCGATGTTTCGACCGGGTCGCAGCGGTGGCGTAGTTGCGATTGTCCAGCATTTCCGGGGCGTCGATCGCCTTGCAGAACCGCTCCCAGATCTTCTGTCCGGTCGAGGCGATGTTGATGTAGCCGTCGGCTGTCTTGTACACGCCGGTCGGCATGCTGGTCGGATGATTATTGCCGGCCTGGCCGGGTATTTCTCGTTTGACAAGCCAGCGCGCGGCCTGGAAATCGAGCATGAAGATCTGCGCCTGAAGAAGCGAGGTCGTCACATGTTGCCCCTTCTTCGATTTCTCGCGCTCCAGGAGCGCCACCACAATTCCAAAGGCGCAGAAAAGACCGGCGCAGAGGTCGGCAATCGGAATCCCGACCCGCACCGGTCCCTGCCCAGGGAGCCCAGTCACCGACATCAGTCCGCCCATTCCCTGGGCGATCTGATCGAAGCCGGGCCGCTGCGCATAGGGCCCGTCCTGACCGAAGCCCGAAATGCTGCCGAGGATGATCTTGGGATTGATCTTCTTGAGGTCCTGGTAATCGATCTTGAGCCGCTTCTTCACGTCCGGGCGGAAATTCTCGACGACGACATCGGCTTTTTTGACGAGACGCATGAACGCGGCGTGCCCTGCGTCCGACTTGAGATTAAGCGTGATGCTGCGCTTGTTGCGGTGCAGATTCACGAAGTCCGGCCCGTCGCGCGGCCCGCCGAAGCCCTCGCCGGGGGTAAGCGCCGGCGGCGGCTCGATCTTGATGACGTTGGCGCCCCAGTCGGCGAGCTGGCGCACGCAGGTTGGTCCTGACCGTACCTGAGTGAGGTCGAGAACCGTGAAACGTTCGAGCGCGCGCGAAGCCCGTGGAAGCGGCATTGGGTCACCTGAGTGGAAGGATTATAGGGGGCGGCGCGAGGCGGGTGTAGGGCGGGTTAGGCGCGCCCTGCACGCAACCCGCCACGAGTTTCAACGTAGCAGGCGCGCCGTAACCCGCCACCCCGGCCGGTCGCCGGCGGATTACGGCGCGCCCACACGGTCTGTGCGCGCGGGCAGCTGTCACCGGGCGCGCCTAATCCGCCCTACGGCTCATTCCTTATAGCCGCTCAAATCGGTCTGGTAGTGCTCGGCGCAGCAGGGGTCGCCCGGCCTGCCGTAGAGGCGGCACCAGCTGCGCACGAGGTAATTGAACACGTTGGTGTAGAGGTCGCCGCGGCTGCCGCGCCTGTTCTTCTGCTCGAGGTCCTCGCCCTCGGCGACGAGCTTCGGGCCGCCCGCGCATTCCGCCAGCAGCTGCACCCGACAGGCGCGTTCGAGCTTGAGCGCGATCCATACCGCCTCCTCGATGCTGCGCCCGGCAGCGACAATCCCGTGGTTGCGCAGAATCGCGGCGCCGTGCGGGCCGAGGCAGCGCGCCACTGCCTTGCCGCGTTCGGGCGTCACGATGAGATCGGTCGTCTCCGAAAAGACAGGCAGTTTTTTGTAGAAATAGCCAGCCTCGTTGTTTACCGGGACAAGCTCGCGTCCAAGCGAGGAGAAGGCGACCGCATGCGGAGCGTGCGTATGCACGACAGCCTGCACGTCCGCGCGCGCCCGCAGGACTTCCGAATGAATGAACACTTCGTTGTGGCGCGGCATCGCGCCGCCGATTTTGCGGCCGTCGAGGTCGACGGTGATGACGTTGTCGGGCGTCATCTCGTCGAGGCCGATGGTCGCCGGCTTCATCAGGAAGCGATGCGGATCGTCGGGAAGGCGCGCGCTGACATGGCCGGCGACAAAGTCGCCCTGGTCCTGGCTCGCGAGCACGCGGCCGGCATTGGTCAGCTTCTTGCGCAGCGCTTCGGTCATTTGATCGATTCTCCTATCGAGCTTGGCGCGAGCGTAGCCCGGATTGCGCCGCGGCGCTCTGCCGTCACGGCGTGGGTTCGGTGCAGCCGCGGCGTAATCCGGGCTACTGCACCCGCAGCGATCCGGGTTACGATAAAATAATGCGGAACGCGGCGCGCCCGTGCCCATTATGGGGTAAGTTGCCGCCGGCGGGCGACCAAACAGGGGCGAATGGACGAACAGGAATAGCAAATGCGAATTGCCGATCTTACCGATGCCACCGTGACGAAAGTCTCGCGCACCCTTTTGGCCTTGCTTATCGCGTTGGCTGCGACCACGGGCCTTGCCCAAGAGGGGCAGCGCCGGCAGGGCCCACCCCCCGGCCAGCGGCAGGCGCAGCAGACGAGCCCGGCGGCGCCGGGCCAAAGCGTGCTGCGGCTCCTGCCGGCGGATTCCGTCACCGAACATTCCATCGACATTCCCTCCGGCCGTCTTAGCTACACGGCGACCGCCGGAACGCTCTCCCTGATCGATCAGTCCGGCGAGCGCGTGGCGGCGATCTTCTACACTGCCTATGTGGCCAAGGGATCGGAGCCCTCACGGCGCCCGGTGACCTTCGTATTCAACGGCGGTCCGGGCGCGGCATCGGCGTATTTGCATCTGGGGCTGGTCGGACCACGCATTCTCGACGTCGGGCCGCTTAACCGCGATGCCTCGACGGTCCGGCTTGAGGATAATCCGAATACCTGGCTGGCATTTACCGATCTCGTCATGATCGATCCGGTAGGGACCGGCTGGAGCCGCGCCGCCAAGGCCGACGGCGCCAACGCCTTCTGGGGCGTGGACCGTGATGCCGAATCGCTCGCCAAGGCGATCGCGCTCTGGATTACCAATAACGGCCGCTCGGCTTCGCCCAAATTCATACTCGGCGAGAGCTATGGCGGGTTCCGGGCTGCCAAGGTGGCCCGCGCGCTGCAACGCCAGCAGAGCATCGTGGCCTCCGGTATGTTCATGGTCTCGCCGCTGGTCGAGAGCAGGCTTGTTTTCGGCGGCACCCGGTTCGCACTCGGCGCCGCGCTGCACCTGCCTTCGCTTGCGGCCGCGGAACTCGAGCGCAACGGCGCTTTCACACGCGAGAAGCTTGCCGACGCCGAGCACTTCGCCCTGACCGATTACCTGACAACGCTCGCCGGGCCGCCGCCAACAGGCGACGCCGCGCACGCCTTCTACACCCGCGTCGCCGAGATCACCGGCTTGCCGGAGGATGTGGTCGCGAGATCGCGCGGCTTCATTCGCGACGCCTACGTCAAGAATCTCCGCGGGCGCGACCACAAGATCGTGAGCCGCTACGACGCGACGTTTGCGGCCGACGATCCCTATCCCGAACAGGAGACCGCGCGCGGTCCCGATCCGCTGCTTGACGGGCTCACGCGCGTCTACGGCAGCGCGTTCTCCAATTACGCGCGCGACGAACTCGGGTTTAAAACCGAGATGACGTATATTCTGCTCGCCTCCGATATCGCCGGCAAATGGGATTGGGGCCGCGCCGGACGCGGCAATGCCAGCGTCGCCGACGATCTGCGCGAACTCCTCTCGCTCAGCCCCTCGTTCCGGTTCATGATCGCGCACGGCTACAGCGATATGGTGACTCCCTATGCGGTGAGCCGTTACGTGCTCGATCATCTTCCGCCGATCGGCGATCCCTCGCGCGCGCAGCTGCGCACGTATCGCGGCGGGCACATGTTCTACATCGATGCGAAATCCCGCGAGGCGTTCACGGCCGACGCGCGCAATTTCTACGACATCGATCCGTAGGCGTAGGCCCGCCGTAGGGCGCAATAGCGAAGCGTATTGCGCCACTCCCGGCCCGTAGGGCGCAATAGCGAAGCGTATTGCGCCACTCCCTGCCCGTAGGGCGCAATAGCGAAGCGTATTGCGCCACTCCCTGCCCGTAGGGCGCAATAGCGAAGCGTATTGCGCCACTCCCTGCCCGTAGGGCGCAATAGCGAAGCGTATTGCGCCACCCCTGCCCGAAGGGCGCAATAGCGAAGCGTATTGCGCCACCCCCAGCCTGCGGGGCGCAATAGCGAAGCGTATTGCGCCCTCGCCCGCAGCTACTCGCCGAATTCTCCGACTACGTTGCAATCGCCTGCCCAATCCTCCGGAAACAGTCCGGCGCGCACGTCGCGATGAAACGACGAATGCGGCCAAGCGGCTACTCTCGTTACGTAGCCATGCTTAACCGGATTGATGTAGCAGTATTCGATGTGACGGGCGTAATCGTCTTCATTTCTGATCAGGTGCTCCCAAAATCGGCGTTGCCAGATGCCACGCTCGCCGCGCGCCTGCCGAACGCGGCTGAGCCTTTCGCCGCGAGGAATTGAGCGCGCGAACCGGATCTTGATCCATCGCCACCGGACAGAGAAATCGGTATCTCCGGGCGGGAGTGTCCAGACCGCATGGATATGATCGGGCAACACCGTCATCGCGTCGATGTGAAAAGGAAAGCGCTCTCGGGTGCGCCTCGTCGCCTCGCGCAATATCTCGATTTGCTCGACCAGGAGCGCACTTTGGCGGTCGAGGAGCGTGACCGTGAAGAACCAGCATCCTCCCGGCACGAAAGCTCGGCGGTAGTTCGGCATGAAGAAATCCAGCAAGAAATGATTAGATGGTCAAGCGCATCGACAGCTGCACCGCAATACGCCAAGCAGCCCGGGCGGCGCAATACGCTTCGCTATTGCGCCCTACGAGGGCTCCGGCAGATTGACCAAAATGTGCGTCGGCGGCGCAATACGCTTCGCTATTGCGCCCTACGAGGGCTCCCGGCAGCTTAACCAAAATATACGTCGGGACGGCGCAATACGCTTCGCTATTGCGCCCTACATAAAGCCGTGATTGAACGGCTTTCATGGCAACCTCGATTACTCCAGTGATCATGTGCGGCGGCGCGGGAACGCGGCTGTGGCCGGTATCTCGCGAGAGCATGCCCAAGCAGTTCGTGCCGCTGATCGGAACCCAATCGACGTTTCAGCAGGTGCTAGCGCGGATCGCCGACCCGGACCTGTTTTCGCGGCCGATCGTCATTACCAAATCTGATTTCCGCTTCGTCGTCGCCGAGCAGCTGCGCGAGCGCGGGATCGCGGCTGATATCGTGCTCGAACCGATGCCGCGCGATTCGGGGCCGGCGGTGGCAGTCGCCGCGACGCTGGCCGCCGAGCGCGACCGTGACGCACTGGTATTGGTGCTCGCAGCCGACCACGTCATCGCCAAGCCGGAGGCATTCCGGCAGGCCTGCCGCGAGGCCGCCGCCGCCGCATTGCACGGCCATATTGTCACCTTCGGCATCGAGCCGACCCGGCCGGTGACGAGCTACGGCTATATCCGGCCGGGCGAGAAGCTCAACGGCGGGCAAGCACGCGCGGTCACGGCGTTTGTCGAAAAGCCCGATGCGGCGACCGCTGCACAATATGTCGCCGATCGTTACTTGTGGAACAGCGGCAATTTCCTCTTTCCGGCCGCCACAATGCTGCGCGAGATCGAGCGCTTCGAGCCGGCGATCGCGCAAGCCGCAAGAGCTTCCGTCGCAGGGCTCACGCGCGATCTCGACTTCCTGCGGCTTCCCGCCGAGCCGTTCGCGCGCGCCCCGAAGAAATCGATCGACTATGCGGTCCTGGAGCGGACCAATCTCGCGGCCGTGATGCCGGCCGACCTTGGCTGGTCGGACGTCGGCAGCTGGAGCTCGGTCTGGGATGTCATGGATCACGACGGCGCCGGCAATGCCACGGAAGGCCCGGTTGTCGTCATGGACAGCCGCAACAGCCTCGTTCATTCCGAGGAATCGGTGCTCACGACACTGGTCGGCCTCGACGATGTAATTGTCGTGGCGACCGCCGATGCGGTGCTCGTCGCGGCGCGCAGCAAGGCCGAGGATGTGAAAGCTCTGGTCGAGGAGCTCAAGGCGCGCAACTATCCGGCCGCGGTCGAGCACCGCCGCATCTATCGGCCGTGGGGCTATTATCAGGACGTCGACATCGCCGCCCGCTATCGGGTCAAGCGCATCGTGGTAAAGCCCGGCAGCATGCTCTCGCTGCAGAAGCATTTCCACCGCTCGGAGCACTGGGTCGTGGTCAAAGGAACCGCCGAGGTAACGCTCGGCAGCGACACGCGCGTCGTGCACGAAAACGAGTCGATGTACATCCCGATCGGCAGCATCCATCGTCTCGCCAATCCCGGCAAGATACCGCTCGAATTGATCGAGGTGCAGGTCGGAAGTTATCTCGGCGAAGACGATATCGTGCGCTTCGACGACGTTTACGGGCGCGGCCCGGCGTAAAGCGCAGTAGTCCGTAGGGTGGGCAACGGCGCACTCTCCGATGCCGACCGCGTGGGCAAAATCGCGCCGCGCCGTTGCCCACGCTGTCAGGTGGTGCCACGCGATTTTGCCCACCCTACGAAGTGCGCGCCGTAATCCGCCACGGCGGGTTACGCGCGCGGGCGAGATTCGTGATCGAGGTTAATGCCGGTGCGCGCGCTAACCCGCCCTACGCCCCGCTCTGCCGCAGCTCGTTGAAGCGCGCCTTCTGCTCATCAGTGAGCGTGCCGTAAAAATTCTCCAGCGCCGGCTGCACCGTCTTGATCGCTTGCAGCATGGTGTCGAGCCGCTGCTCCATCGCCGCAATCCGAGCGGGGGGAGTGAGGGTCTCATCGGCAGGACAATTCGCCTTGAGGAGGCCAGCCGCCTTCATGGTGGCATCGTCCAAAGCATCGAGCGCTCTGCGTTGTTGGTCCGTCGGGTGCAGCGCCTGCTCGATGCGCTTCGCCGGCATCTCAATTCCCTTTGCGGCCCCCCCGCTGCACGCCTGCGTGAAGTCCGGCTCGCGCGCAGCCACGCGCGAGGTCCGCCCCGTGCGCGCCTGCGGCGCCAGAGCGTTGAATCGCTGCTTCTGCTCGTCGCTGAGAGAATTATAGAAACGGTCGAGCGCCGGGCGCACGATGCCGACCGCCTGCAACATCACCTCCACGCGGTTGCGCATGGCCGCAAGCCGGCCGGTGGGAGTGCTCGGCAGCTCGTTGGGGCAGGCGCCCTGGAGCACGTCAAGCGACTTGGCGGTCGCGTCCTTGAGCTCATTAAGGGCGGACTGCTGGATCTGATCGGGCTCGACGACCTTCGAAATCTGTTCGATCGGCCAGTCGGTCAGGGCGGGGGCGCGATCGCTGCAGACCTCGCCGCCGGTGGCATTTGCCCGAGCGGCTCGCGCCACTCTAATCGCGGGCCCACCCGATGGCGCGCTGACATAGGCCGGGTCTGGATATGCGTAGGGTCCGTAGAGGCCCCAGTAGAGATCGTCATAGGCGTAGGGCCAGAACACATCATAGGCATAGGGCCAGAACACATAGTCCAGGAAGTCCCAGTAGGCGTAGGGCCACCACAGTGGACCGAACCAGCCGATCACGACGATGAAAGGCTGGCGATTGTGCCACCACCATCCGCCGTTATGCCAGTTCTGGCCGGCGAACCGGCCATGGAAGGTCGCACTCGCCAGCGCTCCCTTGGCGCCGTTGTGCGAGAGCGAGGCGAAAGTGTTGTTGCGCAATGCCGATGCATGGGGATTGCCGCGCACCGAGCGGCTGACCAGGTTCTCGTTCCCCGCGTGCGGATTGCCGACATTGGCGTGGGTAATGCCGGTCACATGAGAGGCCGTGAAGTGGGACGTTGTGACGTGGTGAATCGCAGCGTGCTGGGTAATCACATGCGGATTCCCCAAGTGCCCGACCGAAACTCCGTGCGGCATCGCGCGGAAGGTCGAGAGCCCGTGGATACCGCCGCCGCCCATCTGAAAAGCGCTGCCACCCATATGAAAGGCGCCGCCACCCATATGAAAGGCGCCGCCACCCATATGGAAACCGCCCCCGCCCCCGCCCCCACGAAAGCCGCCGCCACCCCCCGGGCCGCGGGCATCCGCGCTGATGGCCAGAAGCGGTGCGATCGCCACCGTCAATGCTGCGATGCGAACGGCCAAAGGGAAACGATGCAATTGAAACATGCCAACCTCCGCGAGCGGCCCTTTCTGTTCTTATGTTACCAATATAGCATTTTCGGGACGAATGCCTGATGCGGGTCACGTCAAGCTCCGCCCTCTTTCGCGACAGGTTTCCGCTTGTGATTTGCAGGATGGCGAGCCCTGCGTCACCATACGAACCCTCTCGATGAGGCGACTCTCCGCGCCGTCATGGCCGGGTCGGGAACCCCGCCGGGCTGGCACGGCGAGGGGGCCCCGTGTCCCGGCCATCCGCGTCTTTGGACGGGCGCATAAAAAACCGTGGATGCTCGCGACAGGCTCCGGCATGACGATTCAAACATTGCGCAGTTTGGGGGTTATTTCATCTTGACTTTTATTGACCGAGTTAGCTCGGCAGCAAGCCGGCTTGCCTTAGGTTGACTGGCCGGAACCCGGCGGAGATCCGCAAATGAAACGGTACTTTTTCGATCTGGTCAGCCTGGATCGATCAGAATACGACTTCCGCGGGCGAGAGTGTTTGAGCATCGAGCATGCCTTTCAAATGGCTGAGCTTATCGCGCTCGACCTCGAATTGCGATCAGAGGGAGAATGGAGCGGGTGGACGGTTAAAGTGCGCAACCCCGACGGCAAGCACTTCTTCTCGGTCCCGGTGCAAGCGGTCGATCTGATCGCCGCATAGTTCCCACTCGCCGTCTCGAAACACACCCACACTGGCCTGCCAGTTCAGCCGGGAGCGCCGGATTGCGCCTTGCTCATCTCGCCACACCCCGGCAGAAGCCGACCTAAAATGCGCGCCGGGCGGCCGCATTGATCCTCGCCAGCGCCCGATCTAGACTCTCACAGGTTCTTTACCGCGCCTGCCGGAGCGCCAGGCGGGCCAGGAGGCTTGTCGGTTATGGAGAAGCTCCCGATGACTGCTGAGGGGCATGCCACGCTTGAAGGCGAGCTTAAGCACCGCCTGCAAGTCGAGCGGCCGCGCATCATCCAGCAGATCACGGATGCCCGCACGGACGACAGCGATCTTTCCGAGAACGCCGAGTATCACGCCGCCATGGAAGCGCAGGCGCAGAACGAGGCGAGGATTGCCGAGATCGAGGACAAACTCGCGCGTGCCGAGGTCATCGACGTTTCGAAGCTGTCCGGCTCCACGATAAAGTTCGGCGCCACCGTCACCCTGATCGACGAAGACACCGGCGAGAAGAAAGTATGGCAGCTCGTCGGCGAACCTGAAGCCGATGCCAGGAAAGGCAAGATTTCGATCTCCTCGCCGCTGGCGCGCTCCCTTATCGGCAAGACCAAGGGCGCAAGCGTCGAGGTCGCCGCTCCCGGCGGCGCCAAGGTTTACGAAATCAAGAAAGTCGAATGGCGGTAAGTAGTAAGGTAGGGCGGGTTAGCGCGGCCGAGGGCCATGCGGCAGCGCCACGGCCGTGACCCGCGCGTAGCCCGCCGTTGGCAATGGCGGATTACGGCGAGAGCGAATGGCCGTGCATAACACAATGCCCGGACCGCGCCTAATCCGCCCTACGAAACAGACGTAACCCCTCGCGGCAGCATGACATTCAAGGGCGGATGCGTCGGCGTTCGGCCGACGCAGGAATAGGCAAAGCCGTGTTTCTTCATGTCTTCCGGGCGATAGACATTGCGCAGGTCGACCATGACTGGACACGCCATCAAGTCCCGAACGCGCTCGAGGTCGAGCGCGCGGAACTGCTCCCATTCGGTGACGATTACGACCGCGTCGGCGTCCTCGACGCAATCGTAGGGTCCCCGGCTGTAGGTCACCTCACGCAGCACTAGCTTGGCCTGGTCCATCCCGATGGGATCGTAGACGCGGACCTTGGCGCCCATGTCCTGGAGCGCCGTAATCAGCGCAATCGAGGGAGCGTCGCGCATATCATCGGTATTGGGCTTGAACGTCAGCCCCAGCACTGCGACGGTCTTACCGCGCATCACGCCAGCAAATGCATTCGAGACTTTGCGCGCCATCGCCCGCTTGCGCGCCTCGTTCACGCTCTCGACCGCCTCGAGGATGCGCATGGGCAGGTCGCGGTCCTGCGCGGTCTTGATCAGCGCGCGCACGTCCTTGGGAAAGCAGGAGCCGCCGAATCCGGGGCCGGCGTGCAGAAATTTCGATCCAATGCGGTTGTCCAATCCCATGCCGCGGGCCACTTCCTGCACGTCTGCGCCGACGCGCTCGCAGAGATCTGCGATTTCGTTGATGAACGTGATCTTGGTGGCCAGAAACGCGTTCGCCGCATATTTGATGAGTTCTGCCGTCCGCCGGCCGGTATAAACGATAGGCGCCTGATTGAGATAGAGAGGCCGATAGATTTCGGCCACGACCTGCCGGGCGCGTTCATCCTCGGCCCCGATGACGATGCGGTCGGGATGTTTGAAATCGTGGATAGCCGCCCCTTCCCGCAGGAATTCCGGATTGGCGACCACGGCAGTATCGGCGGCCGGATTGACTTCGCGCATGATGCGCTCAACGTCGTCGCCGGTGCCGACCGGCACCGTCGATTTGGTCACGATAACGGTGAAGCCTTCGACCGCGCCGGCGATCTCGCGCGCTGCTTCATAGACGAAGGACAGGTCGGCATGGCCGTCGCCCCGTCGCGATGGCGTACCGACAGCGATGAAGACCGCATCGGCATGCCGCACGGCTTGGGCAAGCGCCGTGGTGAAGGACAGCCTGCCTTGGCCGACGTTCGAGCGCACCATATCGCCAAGCCCTGGTTCGAAAATAGGTGTTGCGCCCGAATTCAGTGCCGAGATTTTTCCGGCGTCCTTGTCTACACACGTCACTTGATGGCCGAAATCCGCCATGCAGGCCCCGGAAACGAGACCGACATAACCGGTGCCGATCATCGCAAGTCGCATGCCCCACGCTCCCTGGATTGAGACAAGTCATCGGTGCCCCGGCGGATAGCCGCGATAAGAGCCGCGCCGATTAAGCAATATTGTGCAGTGCGGTCAATCGGATCGCGGGCTTTAAATGAACGAGACCGGAATTCGGGTTCCCTCACTTGCCAAACCGCCGCTGGCGCTGCTGGAAGGCGCGCAAGGCCCGCAGGAAGTCGATCCGGCGAAAAGCCGGCCAATACACGTCGGTGAAGTAGAATTCGCTGAACACGCTTTGCCATAACAGGAATCCGGACAGCCGGATCTCGCCGCTGGTCCGGATGATAAGGTCCGGATCGGGAAGATCCGGAGCATAGAGCGATCGGCCGATCGCGTCCGGCGTCACCAGATCGATGACTTCCTGGAGCGTTTTCTTCTGCGCAAGCTCCTGTCGAAGGAAGGCGCGAACCGCATCCACGATCTCTTCTCGCCCGCCATAGGCCGCGGCGATCGTCAGATGCATCCCGCCGTAATCCTTCGTCGCAGCCTCCGCGGCGCGGAGCGCCCCCAGTGTCGTCCAGGGCAGAAGCTCCAACCGGCCGACCGCGCGCACCCGGATTTGCCGGCTGTGGAACGCGCTGTCTCCTGCGAGCTGTTTGAGCTTTCGCTCGATCGCGGCCAGAATCCCGCTCACTTCCTCGGGAGGCCGTTTGTGATTTTCGGTAGAAAAAACCCATAACGTGATCGCCGGAATATCGAGCTCGATGCACCATTCGAGCAGGTCGTCAAGCTTGTTGGCGCCCAGCATGTAAACGTCGTCCGGATGGCTCAGATTGTGGCGGCGGCCAAACCGCCGATTGCCGTCCAGGATGAGCCCAATGTGGCGAGGCACCGCAAACGCCCGCACCTGACGCAGGAGCCGGCGTTCATAAATCCGATAAAGCGGCGCCAGCATGCGGCCGCGGCAGCGGCCGGCAAGCTGTTTCCTCTTTGGCTGCACGTGGAATTGCATTTGGATCGCGGCACGTTGGCGCCCGAACTAGACAAAATCATGAATGTGTCGGCAAGTGAACTCGTAACCGCGAAAAGCCTTGCCTTTGGATCGGCCGTCCCGGGGTTCTGCATGACATGTTGACCCCGGCGTTTGCCGCGCTAGGCTGCACCAGCTCGCTGACGAGGGTTGTGACACTGACCGGGCGGCTCGCGTCAGACGGAGGAAAAAATGGGTCTCTTCCGCAGGAAAGTGCCGACATATTACATACCGGTCCACCCGCAGAACGTCGCGAGCAAAGACTGGGTCATTCTCCTGGAGGCAGGAACCATCGTCGGGCCGTCCGCCGAACAGCTTCGCGTTGCCAAGGCTACCCTGGAAAGAAAAATTGTAACGAAATACAATATTCTTCTGCGGCCCCGGCATTTTCTCGTCCTCGACGGATACGATCCCCGCATTCACGCTCTCTATTTCTGTCCCCAGCTCTACAGATCCGAAGCGGAAAACAAACTGGTTCGACTGGAGGGGGAGGAAATCGGCAAGCTCGTCGCGCAAGCCGTCCAGGACGGGGTGACAAAGAAACGGCCCTGGTACGAACCTTCGGAAAAGCTGCCCGACGAGCCAGTCATAAGTCAAAGCCGGCAGCCGGAATTCGAAGCTCTCGTCGTCGAGCAGCCGGCCGAGCGGCTTCCGACCAAACCGCGCGCAGCTGTGCGGTAGCTTCGGGCGGGTTTGAAACCCGCCCCTACAGATCGCGCCTCCTCACCATGAGGGCGGTTACAAGGGTATCAGTTCGGAGAGGAACGGCAGCGCTTGATCCTTTTCGGAAAGGATCGGCACTCGACCGTCGAGGGGCCAGGGGATCGCGAGGTCCGGATCGTTCCAGCGCACGCCGGTCTCGTGCGCAGGACTGTAATAGTTGTCGATCTTGTAGAGAACCGTTGTATTGGGCTCGAGCGTGAGAAAGCCATGACAGAATCCCGCCGGCACAAAGAGCATCTCCCTGCCGCGCGCCGACAGCACGACTGACCGGTACTGCCCGAACGTCGCCGAGCCGTCGCGGCAGTCAACCACAACATCGAAGACAGCGCCGGCAATGACCGTGACGAGCTTGGCCTGGGCCATCGGCGCACGCTGGGCATGCAGGCCGCGCAGAGTGCGGGCGGTTGCCGAGCAGGACATGTTGTCCTGGACAAACGGCGACCTAATGCCGAGTTCCTCGAGCCAGCGCGTCGAGAACAGCTCGCAAAACCAGCCGCGATCGTCCTCGATCTGCTTTGCCCGCAACATCGCAAGCCCGGGCAGATCGAGTGCGCTAACCTGAATATCGCCGCCCGAGCCCAGAGTCGCGCCTCCCCTGCCGTGATCGGCTCCGCCACACCGTCATTAAATCAACCGCCGCCCCCCTGCCAGACGCCCCGCCAAGTCGGCCACAAGGGTCGGGTGAACGGCATGGCGCCGAGGCCATCTTGATGACTGAATAGAGAGGCTGGGTTCGCCGCCAAGCAAAAAGGAAGAGGCAGCGTATGGACTGGACCGGAGGATATGTGGCGGATGTGGGCTACACCGCCGGTTTCTATCCTGAAACGACGCCAAACCATCTGGCCTTTGCCGCGCTGAGCATCGGCCGCTCCCCGGGACGCGCTTTGCGGCCGGAGCGGGTGCTCGAGCTCGGGTTCGGGCAGGGATTCGGCTTGGCTCTGCTCGCCGCCGCGAATCCGCATCTTGCCTGCGAAGGGTACGACTTCAATCCCGAACACGTGGCGCATGCGCAACGGCTGGTCGAGAGTGCCAAGTTGTCAAACCTGAATGTGTCGGAAGCGAGCTTCGAAGAGATCGCTCTGCGCGGCGGCGACAATAATGTCGACGTAATAGCCCTGCACGGCATTTTCAGCTGGGTCTCGCCGCAGGCCCAGGACGCTATCCTCGCAATTATACGCCAGCGCCTCAAGCCGAATGGCCTGGTCTACATATCTTACAATTGCATGCCAGGCTGGGCGCCGCTGGTGCCGATCAGGCAATTCATGCTTGCCGTCAAGCAGCGCAACCCGGGCCGCTCTTCCGACCGCCAACTCGCGTCGGCCCTGGAGCTGCTC
Organism: Xanthobacteraceae bacterium; assembly: GCA_036557705.1. GTDB lineage: Bacteria > Pseudomonadota > Alphaproteobacteria > Rhizobiales > Xanthobacteraceae > VAZQ01. The sequence goes on along the minus strand of DATBHB010000108.1, from coordinate 25,703 downwards.
GCGAAGCTCAGGAACGGTCATGCCGGTTACTTCTCCGACAACCCGTCCGCGGTCCAGCACTTGAATCAACTTCTCCAAGGCGACCGCACCTATCTTGCGCACGAATACCTCGATGCAAATTGGGATCTGTTCCAGTTCTCGGACATGGTGGCGCGGCTCGCCGAAGCGAAGCTCTCGTTCCTGTGCTCGGCGACGCTCGCCGAGAATCTTGACCCCTACGCCATTCCAAGGCCGATGGCGCCCCTGATGTCGGCCATCGATGATCCGGTCATGCGGGAGACGGTGCGGGACTTCGTCTCCAACAAGCGTTTTCGGCGCGACATATTTGCGCGCGGCACCGCCGCAATGACCACGGCTGAACATCGCGGCATCCTGTCGGATACTTGTTTTGCACTTGCGGTGCCGCGCAAGAACCTCTCGTTCAAGTTCCTGGTCCCGGTAGGAGAGGTGATCGGCATCCAGGCCATGTATCAAGAGGTGGCCGATCTGCTCGCGGATAAGATCGTCTCCTTTGACGAGCTTCTGGCCCTACCGACTTTCGGCGATGGAAGGTTCGGAAACCTGCTCGACTGTCTTGCTTTGCTTGTAGGGTCGGGCCAGGTCGTCCCGATTTCTGCAAGCTTGCACGTAGATACCGAGCCGGCCCGCCGATTCAACCGCGTGGTCATTGATAATTTCCGGGCGGGCCGTATCTACAGGAATCTTGCCTCACCCGTCGCCGGCACTGGTATCTCGGCCTCCGAATTCCATCTGCTTGCGCTGGCGGCGGTCCTCGATGGATGCGGGGATGAAGTGCCGACCGCCGCGAAATACAGTTTGGCGTTCTTGAAGAGATGCGGCAGGCTGCCCATGCGAGACGGCACGCTGATCGAGAATGACAATGAGGGGATCGCCTTTCTCGAGCAGCAGCTGCAGCCGATCCTCGACGACCTGGTCCCGATATGGCGCAGGCTCGGCGTATTATGACGGGCGCCTGCTCACCATGAGGGCGGATTTGAGACCCACCGTTCAATTAATTCGTAGGGGTGCAACGGCGCGGCACAGGCCGACCGCGTGCGCAAAATCGCCATCGCGCCCATAGCGCGTCGAAGACGCGCGTTAACGCGCTTTCGGCGCACGCGGTCAGACCTCGACACGCGATTTTGCAGCAGTAAAAATAACGACATTCCCCCGATGCCGACACTGCGGAATGTCTTGTTATTGCCATCCTCGTGTTCTTTGTGCGGCCCTTGGTGCTTCAGGCTGGCGGGCATAGGGCCTGAGGGCACAGTCCGGCTTCGGTAATAAAGGGGGAAACCGCGGTGCCGTCGATCCAAACCATTTATGCGATCTCGTTCTGCGCAGTGGGCGCCGTCGCACTCGGGGTCGCTCACTACCAAGTCGGACGTCACGAGATTGGAAAGGTGCGGCTCATCTCGCCGCGGGCAAAGCATACAATCGGATTGGTCTGCATCGTCGTCGGATTCGTGTTTTTTGCGGGGCAATTCATCATCCGTCGATAGACGCGATGGAGGGCCACGAGCGGAAATTGCAGGCTGCGCTGGCGGCGCACGCACGAGCACCCGAAAATCCGGCCCCGCTGCGCGAAATTTGCGATGCGCTGCTCAATCTCAAGCGAGACGACGAGCTCATTCCCTGGGCCGACAAGGCTTTGGTTCTCAATCCGCGAGACCTGCATTTTGTATGCCTGCGCGCGCACGCGCTCAGCCTGCTCGGCAGGCATTTCGATGCCGTCGCCACTTGGCAGCATCACGCTTCGCTTCCGTGGAACGCTGCGTTCTATGGCCTGAACCTCGGCCACAATCTGGTGATGGCGGGCGATTTGGAGCGCGGGACTCCTCTCCTGAAAGAAGCATGGCAAACGGCGCTCGCCTCGGACGATGCCCTTGCAGCCGCCGCCGAGCGATTTCTCGGAGAGGCCATGCTCAAGACCGGAGACGCTCGGGGATTTGCGCACTGGCTGGCGCGCAACCGCTGCGACAGCGGCAATTATGCTGCTGCCGGCATTCCCATTTGGGCAGGCGAACGCAATCTGCGCAGCAGACGCGTCCTCGTCACCAACCAGCTGGGATTCGGCGATCAGCTCTTGCTTCTCTCCTGCGTGTCGCATTGGCTCGCGGCCGGAGCCGAGCTGATGATCATCTGCGATCCGCAACTTCGGAAGGTATTGCAGGCGTCATTGCCGCAATGCGTGGTGCTGAGCGCAGAACGGCCGATCGATTTCCTCACCCCTTTGCCGCAAGCCTTGCTGGCGAATGTCGAGGCCTTCGCGCCGGACCTGCACCTCTCGCTTCTGCATCTGCCGCTGCTCGCGGCCGACGAAGTGCCGCTGCCCAAGCCCTACTTTCGCCCTTACCTGCAAGCGCCCTCCCTGGAACGCGATCCCGCAGCCGCATGGGCGCGGAGCTTGCGCTCCGATCATCGCGGCAAGGCCTTGGTCGGCGTGTTCTGGGATTGCGTCCAGCGACACTTGGACGACGTCTCAAGCACGATGCGCTATTGGGCTGCGCGCCGCAGCCTGTCCCTGGCGCTCGTCGACCGGTTGGTTACTGATCCGCAAGTACGGCAGAAAATGCATTTCGTGAGTTTGCAGCACCCGGCGGCCGAAGCTGCGGCCGGAACGCCCGCCGGCAATGTCAGCCGCTATGCTCCGGGCATCAACGATTTTTCTGAAACCGCGGCCTGCATCGAACAATTGGACGCGGTTGTCGCAGTGGACTCGGCCGTGGCCAATCTGAGCGCCATGATCGGCAAGCCGACGCTGGTGCTCACCCATACGTCCGGCGACTGGCGTTGGGGCGCTCGCGGCGCCAGCACGCCCTGGCTGCACAACGTGACGGTGCTGCGCCAGACCTTGTCTGGCGACTGGAGCACGGTGGTCGACGAAGCGATCGCCTGGCTTACCGGGTGAGTAGCCGCGTTGAGCCCCGCCTTGATCCGGCCGAGTTGTTATCCGCATTCTGCCGCCGGGCTTGGACGGGGGCGCCCAGTGAACTGGAATCCACCCACGGATCGGCTGCAATCCACACGGGTTCGAAACGGCCCGCGCGCAGCGCCGTTTGACATCGAGCGAAAACTGAACGGCGCGCGGGCGCTGCATCAGGCCGGCCGCCTCACCGAGGCCGAGGCGCTCTATCGGGAAATTCTTGGGGTCGATCCAAACCATCCTGACGGCCTGCATCTCCTCGGCGTGATTGCTCAGCAACGCGGCCATAACGAATCGGCCGTTGAACTGATCAGGAAAGCGATCGCCCGCAAGGCGCGCGTCGCGGATTTTCATTGCAATCTTGGCAACGCGCTTGCGGCGCTCGGAAGAACGAACGAGGCGCAAACCCATTACCGGCGAGCGATCGCGCTCAATCCGGCGCATCCCGAATCCCGCAACAATCTCGGAAATCTCCTCAAGAATCAGGGGCAGCTCAACAAGGCCGAGGAGCAATTCCGCAGCGCGCTGGGGTTGCGGCCCGATTACGCCGAGGCCCATTACAATCTCGGCAATGTCCTCCTCGATCAGAGCCGGATTGACGAGGCCGCGAAACATTTCCGGCGGGCGATCGATCTCAAGCCAGACTTCGCCACCGCCTGGTACAATCTGGCGTTTGCGCTAATCCAGCAGGGCGGTCTCGCGGAAGCGGCCCAATGTTATCGGCACGCCCTCGCCCTGGAACCTCACTGGACCGCAGTTCGCATCAAACTAGGCGTTGCGCTTCGTCAACTCGGTCAGCTCGCAGAAGCCGAGGCCTGCTTCCGGCGTGCCCATGAGAGTGATCCCCAGAAAAGCGACGGGCTGGAGGAATGGGCGCGCACCCTCGATGTTCTTGGCCGCAAAGACGACGCCATCGCGGTATGGCAGCATCTTTGCAAGCTTGAACCGCGGCAGGCAAAGCACTGGTTCGAGCTGGGGCTGGCGTTGCAGCGCGAGCGCCGATCGGCTGACGCACTCGCTGCATACCAGCAGGCCCAGGCAGCCGATGCGGACTATCCGTATCTGCGCAACAATTTGGCTGCGGCCCATCTCGATCTGGAACAGCCGGATCAGGCAATCGCGATTCTCGAGCCGCTCGTCGAGCGCGCGCCGAACGACGGCCTGGCCTGGATTAATCTCGGAAGCGCGTATCGCCAGACATTTCAGATCGAACGCTCTGTTGCTGCGTTCGAGCACGCGATCGCTGTCGCCCCGAATAATCCGCTCGGCTACAGTAATTACGGTCTTACGCTGAAAGAATTACAACGCTGGGATGAAGCGCGCACGATGTTCGAGCGGGCGCTCGCGATCGACCCCGATTATGTGGGGGCGCGCTGGAACCTGGCGATGGCGCAGCTCATCCAAGGCGACTTTGCGCAGGGCTTGATCAATCACGAGGCGCGCTGGGAAGGCTCTCCTGAATTGCGCGGCAAGCCGCGCGGCGGGCTGCCACAGCCGATGTGGGAAGGAGAGCCGTTGGCCGGCAAAACGCTGTTCGTCTGGGGCGAGCAGGGATTCGGCGATGCGCTGCAATTTGCTCGCTATGTGCCGCTGATCGCGGAGCGCGTAAAGCGCGAGGGCGGGCGCATGATCTATTGCTGCTTTGGCCGGCTTTTGCCGTTGTTTCGCCGCAGTTTCCAGTCGCATATCGATGTCATCGTTCCTGACGATATCCGGCCGTTGCCGCAATTCGATTATCACTGCCCGCTGTTGAGCCTGCCGCTGCGTTTCGGTGCGACGCTCGACACGGTTCCGGGACAGACGCCCTACCTCCTTCCCGACCCAGAGAAGGTGGAGGCGTGGCGTGCGCGGCTCACGGATGAGCGGCGTCTCAAAGTTGCACTGGTGTGGAGCGGCAAGCCCGATCACCAGCGCAATCCTTTCCGCGCAGTCGGGCTGCAAGCCTATGGGACGGCTTTGCGGGATTTGCGCAATATCGCGTTCTATTCGTTGCAGTTCGGTGCGGCGGAAGAGATTCGGGCGGCACGGGAGCGCGGGTTCGAGATCGTCGATAACACGAGCGAAATGTCCGATTACGACGACTCGGCGGCGTTCCTTCGCAACATGGATTTGCTCATCACCGTCTGTACGTCAACTGCGCATCTCGCCGGCGCGATTGCCGCACGGACCTGGGTCCTGCTCGATGTCAATCCACATTGGGTCTGGCTTCTTCATCGTTCCGACAGCCCTTGGTACCCGACGATCAGGCTCTACCGGCAGGCGGCCTATCGCGAGTGGGAACCGGTTATGGGACAGGTGAGGGCCGATCTGGCGAAGCTCGCATGATGCTCGACGTCGATCAGGCGATGGGTGAGGCGCTGGGCCATCACAAGGCGGGCCGGCTTGCCGAGGCCGAATGCCTCTACCGGAAGGTCCTGGCAGTCGATCCGCAACATGCCGACGGTCTGCATCTTCTCGGGGTGGTCTCGCACCAGGCCGGCCGCGACGATCTGGCCGTCGATCTGATCGGCAAAGCCATCGCGTTGAATGACACGCTGGCGGACTATCATTGCAACATGGGGTCGGCGCTGTGCGGGCTTGGCCGGCACGAACACGGAATTGCGCATTATCTACGGGCGATCGCGCTCGATCCGCGCCACGCGCTCGCGTGCAACAACTTGGGTAACGCGCTCACAGATCAGGGGAAGTCGCGCGAGGGCGAGGAGCAGCTGCGGCGCGCCATCGAGCTCAAGCCGGATTACGCCGAGGCTCACTACAACCTCGGCAATGCGCTCGCAGCGCAGGTCAGGCTCGAAGAGGCAGTCGTGCATTATCGGCGCGCGATTGCGCTCGCGCCCGATTTCGCCAATGCCCGCAACAACCTCGCTACCGCGCTTCAGCAACAAGGCCAATTGGATGAAGCGGCGGCGCAGTTCGCCCGCGTGCTGGCGCTCGAGCCGCAGCACGCAAGTGCCCATTACAATCTGGGCAACATGCTGCGTGCAAAGTGCGAATACGACGCCGCGGTTATGCATTACCAGCAAGCGCTCGCCGGCCGGCCCGATTTTGCGGATGCCTGGAACAACATGGGGGTAGCCTTTGCCGAGCGCGGCGATCTCGAAGCGGCGCGCAACGCCTACCGCAAATCCGTCGAAGCCGATCCGACGCGCGCCGCCTACCATCGCAATCTCGCGGGTCACAAGCGTTTCGAGCGCGGCGACCCGCAACTCGCGGTGCTGGAAGATCTGGAGCGGAATCCGCAGCGCGTCCCCGAGGCCGAGCGAATTGATCTGCAATTTGCGCTGGGCAAGGCGTACGCCGACCTCGATCAACACGAACTTTCGTTTCGCCACCTGCTCGCCGGAAACGCAATCAAGCGGGCGCAGATCGAGTATGACGAAACGGCAGCGATGGCCTATATGGGCCGCATCCGCTCCACATTCAGTGCTGAGATGATGCGCGCCAGAGCCGGCGCGGGCGATCCCTCCCCTGCCCCGGTCTTCGTCGTCGGCATGCCGCGCTCGGGGACAACGCTCATCGAGCAGATTATCGCCAGTCATCCCAGGGCCGCGGGCGCCGGGGAGCTGTTCGACCTCGACAACATTGCGAGGAGCGTGCCGGGATTCCCCGAGGCAGTTCCGGGCATGTCCGGCGAAGAGCTGGCGCGGCTTGGCGCGCGTTACGTCGCAGCAGTGCGAGCAATGGCGCCGGCGGCCGAGCGGGTCGTCGACAAAATGCCGTGGAACTTCCATCTCTGCGGACTGATTCATCTGGCGCTGCCGAATGCACGCATTATCCATTCACGCCGCAATGCCGTGGACACCTGCCTCTCCTGCTTCTCGATCCTCTTCGACGGTGACAGCAATCTCTACACCTATGATCTCGGCGAACTCGGCCGCTTTTATCGCGCCTATGAGTCGCTGATGGAGCACTGGAGGGCCGCTCTGCCGCCAAGCGTGATGATCGAGGTTCAATACGAGGAGGTTGTTGCCGATCTCGAAACGCAGGCGCGCCGCATCATCGCCCATTGCGGGCTCGAATGGGACGATGCCTGCCTCGCTTTTCACAAGACCCGGCGGCCGGTGCGCACGTCGAGCGTCGCCCAGGTGCGGCAACCTATCTACAAGAGTTCGATCGGACGTTGGCGCCCATATCGCGACCAGCTGCGACTTTTGTTCGAGGGACTCGGTATCGATCCAGCGAACGATTCCGAGCCGTCTTCTGCTTCCGATCGGACCGAGAGTCCGCAGATTCAGGCGCAGAGAGCGATCCTCGCGTTCGCCAGGATGCTGGAACCGAAAAAAGCACTCGGTTATGAAAAAGTGCGCGTCGGGCGCGACCGCGACGGCGGCTATGTCCTGATCGAAGATTTTTCACAAATCGATGGCGCTTTTTCATTCGGGATCAAGGACGATGCCTCCTGGGACCTGGACATCGCGCAAAGAAACATTCGTGTGCATCAATTCGATCACACGGTTGATCGCGCTCCGGCGGAGCACGCGCTGCTTGAGTTTCACAAGCTGCGGATTGCCGAGGCCGACGCTCCCGATGCTGCCTGCCTCGATACGCTTGTCGACAAACTGCTCGCCAACGCGCAACGCGCTCTTCTCAAGGTCGACATCGAAGGCGACGAATGGGACATGCTAGGCGCAGCATCGCCGCGTTCGCTCGTTCGGTTCACGCAGATTGCCTGCGAATTCCATGAACTTGGCCGGCTCACGAACCCGGTCTGGTACGGCCGCTTTTTCGCGGTCATCGAAAAACTCAAGGAGCAGTTCGAGATCGTGCACGTACACGGAAACAATTACATGCCGTTCATGTGCATGGCCAACGTGCTTTTGCCGGCGACACTCGAAGTCACGTTTGCCAATCGCCGGCATTACCAGTTCGGCGAAACCAACGAAATTTTTCCGACGCCTCTGGACCGGCCGAACTTTCCCGATGCGCCCGACCTGCATTTGGGCTGTTTCAAGTTCTAACTAATGATGCTCGACATCGACCAGACGCTCGGCACTGCCCGCGCCCTGCACCAGGCCGGCCGGCTCAACGAAGCCGAAGGGCTGTACCGGCAAATCCTTTCGGCCGATCCCAACCACGCCGACGGGCTGCATCTGCTCGGAATCATTGCGCACCAGGGCGGCCGCAACGAGCTTGCCATTGAGCTGATAGGCAAAGCGATCGCGCGCAACGACCGGGTCGCAGAATTCCACTGCAACATCGGCTCGGCGCTCGGAGCCCTCGGTCGCCTAGCCGACGCCGAGGCGCACTACCGGCGGGCGATCGATCTCAATCCCAACCTTGTCGAATCGTACAACAATCTCGGCAATCTCCTCAAAGAGGGGGGCAGGCCGCAGGAAGCCGAGCGGCTGTTCCGGCATGCGCTGGCGTTGCGTCCCCGCTATGCCGAGGCACACTACAACCTCGGCAATGTCCTGCTCGACCAGGGCCGGACGGAAGAGGCGGTCGGTTATTACCGGCAGGCGATCGATTGCAATCCGGAAATGGCAACGGCGCACTACAATCTCGCCCATGCGCTCAAGGCGCAGGACAAGTTTACGGAAGCGCTTGAAAGCTACCGGCGGACGGCCGCCCTCGCACCCAATTGGGCCGATGCTCACAACAATCTCGGCACGGTGCTGCACGATCTCGACCGGCTCTCCGAAGCTGAAGCCAGCTTTCGTCGAGCGCTGGCGCTGGAGCCCGACAACACGACGGCGCTCGACAACCTTGCAACCACCTTGCGATCGGGCGGACGGATAGAAGAGGCCATCGCGTGTCTTCGGCGCGCGCTCGCGCTCGATCCCTTCCGGCCGGTGGTGCATACCAATCTGATCTTCGCGCTCAATTTCCTCCCCTCCGCCACCACCGCCGAACATCAGGCCGAACGCGCCCGCTGGGAAACGCGGCATGCGCATCGATTCGCCGCCTCTATTCGTCCGCACGAGAACGATGCGGATCCGTATCGCCCGCTACGCATCGGCTATGTGAGCGGCCATTTCTGTCATCAGGCGGCGACCTTCGCCTTCGCCGGCGTCATCCTTCATCATGATCGCGAAGCGTTCGAATTGATCTGCTATTCGGATACGCCGCAGGAAGATTACATCACCGACCAATTGCGCGCCCGCACCCACAAGTGGCACGGCACTGCGCGGCTCACCGACGAACAACTTGCTGAACTCATCCGCGACGACCGCATCGACATCCTCGTCGATCCGGTGGGTCACATGAGCGGCAATCGCCTCCTCGTCTTCGCGCGCAAGCCGGCGCCTGTCCAGGTCACGGCCTGGGGCGAGCCGACCGGTACCGGCCTCAAGACGATGGACTATCTCTTGTCCGATCCGGTTCTGGTGCCGCAGGACGAGCGCAAGCTTCTCCCCGAGAAAGTGGTCGATCTGCCGAATTTCCTCGGCTACTGGGCAGCGGAACCGCTGCCGGCGCCCGGTCCGCTCCCAGCCTTTGCGCATGGCTACGTAACTTTTGGCTCTTTCAACCGGCTCGACAAGATCCAGGAGCCGGTTGTGCGGACCTGGGCGGAAATCCTGCGCGCACTCCCAACTGCCCGCCTGGTGATCAAGAATCGGTGGTTGAAAGACCCTGCACATCGCGATCGCATCGCCACTCTGTTCGCCAACAGTGGCGTCGCGCCGGCGCGCGTGGACATGCTCTCGGCAACCGCGCGAGGCGATCATTTCTCCGCCTATCGCGGGATCGACCTCGCGCTCGATCCATTTCCCCACGGCGGCGGGATGACAACCCTCGATGCGCTTTGGATGGGCGTGCCCGTAGTGACGTCCCCGGGCCGCACTATTTCCTCCCGGCTCGCCGCGGCGACGCTCACCGCTGCATCGCTCACCGATTTCATCGCGCCGGACATCGAGGGCTATATTGCGCTGGCCATCGCGAAAGCGAGGAATCTTCCGGCGCTTGCTGTGCTGCGGGAAAAGCTGCCTTCACAGATGGCGCGCACTCCTTTCGGCGATCCGGTCTCATACGCTCGCGTCGTCGAGGCTGCGTTCCGCACCATGTGGCAGCGCTGGTGCGCGGAGCGCACCCGATGAAATTTCAGCAGGCGATCGAGCAGGCCGCTGCGCTCCACCGCGCCGGCCAACTGGCGCAGGCCGAACAAGCGTACCGGCAAATCCTCAAGGTCGATCCGGATCATGCCGATAGCCTGCATCTGCTCGGCGTTATCGCCCACCAAACCGGCCACAGCGACAAGGCCGTCGAGCTGATCGGCAGGGCGATCCGGCTGAACAATCAAAGCGCAGATTTCCATTCCAACATCGGCACTGCTTTCCATGCGCTCGGCCGGCTCGATGAAGCCTTATCGCACTATACGCGCGCGCTGGACCTCGATCCGGACCACCTCGACGCCCGCAACAATCTCGGCAATGCGCTGTTCAAACGCGGCGCCGTTGTCGAGGCCACTTCGCATTTCGCGCGCGCCGTAACGGCCAGGCCGCACGACGCGGACGCACATTTCAATCTAGGCAATGCGCTTTTGGTTCAGGGCCGGATCCAGGACGCAATCGCGCGGTACCAGCGCGCGCTCGTTCTCAAGCCGCACTGGGCCGAAGCGCATTACAACCTTGGCCGGGCGCTCTCGTTTCTGGGCCGTGTAGATGAGGCAAAGGCGCAGTTTCGTCGCGCGCTGGACATCAGGCCGGATTACGTCGAGGCCTACAGCCAGCTCGCCGCGGCGCTGCACAAGACCGGCCATGTCGGCGAGGCTGAGGCCTGCTGCAGGCAAGCGCTCGCGATTCGTCCCGACGATGCCGATTCGCTCAACGTTCTCGCCAGCACCCTGCTGTCATTGGGTCGAATTGAGGAGGCGATCGTCACTTTCGGACGCGCGGTCGCGGACAGGCCCGACGATGCGACGGTTCATTCCAACCTGATCTTTGCCCTCAATTTTGCTCCCGCCGCGACGACCGCCGACCAGCAGGCCGAGCGCGCCGCATGGGCCGAGCGGCACGCGAACCGTGTGGCCGCAGGCGGCCTGCAACACGGGAACGATCCGTCTCCGCATCGTCGCCTGCGCATCGGATACGTCAGCAGCCACTTTCGGCGCCAGGCGGCCACCTATGCTTTCGGCGGCGTGATCATCAATCACGATCCGAGCGAATTTGAAGTAATCTGCTATTCGGACACCGATCTCGAGGACGAGGTGACGCGATGCCTCGCCGCGCGCGCCGATCGATGGCATCGCACCGCGCGGCTCGATGACGGCGCCCTCGCCAACCTCATTGGGGCCGACCGTATTGACATCCTGGTCGACCTGGTCGGCCACATGCGAGGCCATCGTCTCCTGGTCTTTGCACGCAAACCAGCGCCGGTTGCGGTCACCGCATGGGGAGAGCCGAACGGCACCGGGCTTCCGACGATGGATTATCTGCTAGCGGACCGGGTGCTCGTTCCTGCCGAAGACCGAGCCCTGCTCGCCGAGGAGGTAATCGAGCTTCCCAATTTCCTCGGTCTGTGGCTGCCGCCTGACTTCCATCCCGCGCAGCCGCGAGCGCTGCCGGCGCGATCGCGCGGTCACATCACCTTCGGCTCGTTCAATCGGCTGGAAAAGATACAGCAGCCGGTCCTGACGCGCTGGGCGGCGATCCTAAGCCGCGTTCGCGGTTCGCGCCTGGTGCTCAAGGAACGCACACTGTGCGATTCCGCGCAGCGTAATCGCATCCTCGCAATTCTCGGCGCGAACGGTGTCTCCGCCGAACGGGTCACGCTGCTTCCCTGGCACAATCCGACCGAGCAGTTCGAGATGTATCAGAACATCGACCTGGCGCTCGATCCGTTTCCGCATAGCGGCGCGATGACGACCCTGGAAGCGCTGTGGATGGGCGTGCCGGTGGTGACTTGCGCCGGGCGCACAATTCCCTCGCGCCTTTCCGCCGCGAGCCTCACGGCACTCGATCTCACGGACTTCATCGCGGGCGATCTCGACACCTATGTCGAACTTGCAGTCGCCAAGGCACGCGACCTCGACTCTCTCACTCGCCTGCGGGCGGGCTTGCGCCAGCGCATTGCAGATTCGGAATTCGGCAATCCGGTACGCTACACCCGCGCGGTGGAAGCCGCTTACAGGCGAATCTGGCAGCGCTGGTGCGCGGAGCGCGGAGAGACACATTTACGCCAATTTCCGGACCGCAAGCTGGGACCAAGCGGAGGGGACTTCGATAGACCGGCAAAAGATCGGTTGGCGCGGTCCGCTTGTTAAAACGGGGAACCGAGCAAATGATCGGGACAAAGCACATCCTGGGAACGGCAGCAGCGATTGCGATCACGGCAACGGCAGCCTTTCCCCAAGGCCCGAGGCAAGCGCAGCAAGCGCCGCCGCCGCAACAGCAGCAGCAGGCACAACAGCCGCCGGTGATCTGGGAAAACATGCCGCGGATGACGCTCGAAGCTGAGTTTGCCGGCCCCCTTAAGGACACGACCATCCAGCGCTGGTTCGATCCCGCTGCCGACGTGGTCTGCTACATCTATCTCCCGTTCACGGCCCAGCACTCGGCACCCACGCCCTCCGGCTATGTGGTGTACGGCGGTAATACCATTGGTACGATCAGTTGTCTGCCCGGGCGCCTCGTTGGCACGGCTGCTGCTCCGAAGACAGCTGCAGCACCCGCTCCCGCCAGAGCTGCGAAAGGCGGAACCGCGAAGGGCACTCCATAGGCTGGGCAAAGGCGCGTAGCAAAACCGGTGGTATTTGACGCGCTATGCCCGCGCATTACGAGACAAACATTGCGCAGTTCGGCATCATTCAAATTTGAACACCCAGCCGTCCTGGCAGGAGTATTGATAATTGATCGTCCATAGCGCGGTGCCTGGACCCAGAGTGTCGATCACCGGCGGCAGCAGCAATTCGTAAATCAGCTCGCCTCTGTCCACCGGCTTGATGCGGATGGGATGAATCCCCTCGATGCTCTGCATTTCGCGAATGACGCAGAACGCCATGACGTAAGGCGGAACAGCCTCCCACCGGGAAATATCAAGGCCGTAAGTAAAGAAGCGCACGCCCTTCTTGACCGGGATCGCGGCTTTGCCTGCTTCTGCAATATCGTTTGGATCGGCGCCGGCCCCCGGCGTGAACAGTTTTTTCTTCCAGTAAAGATAATTGTACTTGCCATCGTTGAGATAATAGATGCCGAGCCCGTCGGAAAAATCCTTCCCGGTTCCAATTGGCAAACCATCGTCTCGTCCAGGCAGCGGACCTGCCTGCAATGGGCCGCCAAGACCCCTCTGCAACGGGCCGCCAAACAAAAGCAGCGCGCCCGCGCTGATGACTATGCCGAGAACGAATCCGATCGATATCCGGTTCAACGCCGTCCCCTCCGGCCCGTTGATTGGCCTATAAATATGGCTTTTACCGTACTGCGTCATTTACGGGCGTAAACGCCCTGGCTGCCCTCGCGGCTGCCTCGCGTGGTCATGGCGCTCTTTTCCGACGTGTGGCGAAAGTCGTGCGCGTGGACCGCGCCTTTGCCCACCCTACGGAACGTTCTGGCGCTGACCTCGTCCCGGTTCCTGTCGATTACTTCACAATGACCGGCTCGACGACCGGTGCCGCCACCGGGAACTGATAATTGATCGCACCCCGAACGATGTTCGTCCACATGCGTTCCTGGTGATGGGTGGTGAAGCCCACCGGCATCGTGCTCGAAGTACAACCCGACGTACAAACCAGCGTGCCATCGAAGTCGGCCTTGCCGAGGTCGACGAAGAGGTATTCCGCCCTCAAGCTCCAATCACTGGTAAGCTTGAACTCGGCTCCGCCGCCGCCCGCGAACCCGCCGACGAACTTGGTCACCGAGCCGCCGCCGGTCACCGTCAGGGTTTCGCCCTGCTGGAGAACGCCCCCGTTGAAGTTCTGGATCGTAAAGGTCTGAGAGAACTTGTGCTGCGAGAGCGCGATGCCGCCGGTGGCGTAGATAAGCGCATAGTCGTTGGTCCAGCCGAGCCGGAGGCGCAACGTCGTCACCCAGTCATTCTTGATGTTCTCGTCGAAGCTGATCTCTTCCGCCGGACTGTTGAGAGGGGGCCCCAGAAGGACCGGGGCGGTCAGCAGCGGCGTCGACCGCGTCGCGCGCAGCCCGATGTATTCGCCGTCGGCCTCGATCCCTGCCACCATAGGACCCCATTGGCTGTTCCAGCCAATCTGGCCGCCGCCGCTGAATTTGCGGGGGTGCAAGCTGGTCGAGCCGTTGGCGGCAAAGAAAGGTGTATTGAGGTCCTGTGAGAAGGACCCGGTGGGAGTAAATGTCACGTCGGCGGTGCCCCAGTTGTACCCGCCGTTGACCCCGACGTACCAGCCGCACCAGATGCAGACGGGGATCGCGACCGGCGGCGGCGGCAGCGGCATATCCGCGGCCAAAGCCGGCCCGGTCACCGCCATGGCCGAGAGCAGCGCCGCGCTCACGAGACGAAGCTTGTTCATGACTACCCACCCCCGTTTGGGCCTTGTAAGCGTTTACCGGCAACAACCGATGTTCTGACCGTCGAAACTCACCATTCGAATGAAGCGCCCACCCGACCAACTTGATAATTGTTGCCCCCGTTGCCGTAGGCAGCGCTGATGTAGACCGGGAAGCTGGTCCAGGACAGCCGGTGATTGATCGCTATGCCGAGGCCGTATTGGCCCTCGAACACGCTGCCGTTGATCGCAAGCGTTGTCTTCCCCGGGGCCGTGGGCGTCGGCGCGTTTGCGGCCGCGAACGCGGCCGCAATGCCACCGCGCTCCTCGCGCTGCACGCTGGTAATTTGCTGAGTGAGGCCGAATACCGCGCTGGTGAGCTGATTGACGTTGACGGCATCCGTCCCGAAAATTCCGGGCGCCACGTTCACGATGCGCCGCTCGCCGCCCGGCACGCCCACCGATACCGTCTGCGACTGGGTTGCGATCGAGCCCTGGCCGAGCGCGACCGAGTTGAGCGCGAGCGCCGTCACCAGCGAGTTGGTGCCCAGAGCCGTCCCGTTGGTTGCGAGCACGGTCGCGTTGGTGCCGACCGCGGTCGAATTGAGCGTGGATGCTGTCGAGAATTGGCCGATTGCCGTGGCGTTAGTGGATGTCGCGCTCGCGCCATGCCCCATCGCGGTGGTGCTGAAAGCGGAGGCCAAGGCCGACGGCCCGATCGCGACGGAAACCGACCCCGACGCAGTGGCGCCGTTGCCGATCGCTATCGTCGAGTTGTTGCTGGCCAACGAGTTGACGCCGGCCGCAAAGCTGTTGGTACCGCTCGCCGTATTGCTTTGGCCGAGTGCCGTAGCATTGACATTGCTCGCGATATTCTTCTGGCCGACCGCCGTGCTGCCGACGCCGCTCGCCGTGTTGGAGTCGCCGAGCGCTTGGCTGCTTGAAGCGCTTGCGGTGTTATTCCAGCCGACCGCGCTGGAGAACAGTCCGCTCGCGACGTTGTTGCCGCCAAGGGCGGTGCTGTTGGTGCCGGTCGCAGCGTTGTTGAAGCCGAAGGCCGAAGCGTGGGTGCTGCTCGCAGTGTTGGTCGTACCGACCGCAGTGCTTTGCTTCCCGCTCGCCGTGTTGCTTTGACCCAGCGCCGTCGCGTTCACCCTGCTGGCGATGTTGAGCTGGCCGACCGCGGTGCTGCCTTTACCGCTGGCGGTGTTCGTATCGCCGACCGCGGTAGCGCTTTCCTTGCTCGCGATATTGCTGACGCCGAGCGCCGTGCTTTGCTTCCCGCTCGCCGTGTTGCTTTGACCCAGCGCGGTCGCATTCACCCTGCTGGCGATGTTGAGCTGGCCGACGGCGGTGCTGCCGACGCCGCTCGCAGTGTTGGTATCGCCCACCGCGGTAGTGCTTTCCTTGCTCGCGATGTTGCCGACGCCGAGCGCCGTGCTTTCCTTCCCGCTCGCGGTGTTGCTTTGGCCCAGCGCCGTCGCGTTGACCTTGCTGGCGACGTTGTTCTGACCGACCGCGGTACTGCCTTTACCGCTGGCGGTGTTCGAATCGCCGAAAGCCTGGCTGCTCGCGGCGCTCGCCGTATTGTCGGTGCCGTAAGCGGTGCTGTTCTTGCCACTCGCCGTATTGCTGTTTCCGGCCGCGGAAGCTGAGTTGGCATTTGCCAGGTTGTTGGTGCCGATTGCGGTGCTGAACAGGCCGCTCGCCAAGTTGTTTTCGCCGACTGCCGTGGTGTTGGAGTTTGTGGCAGCGTTGTTGGTGCCGAGCGCCGTGCTGAAGAGCCCGCTCGCCGTATTGCTGTTGCCTACCGCGGTCGTGTTGTTGTCGCTGGCGGTGTTGCTGGTGCCCAAGGCCGTCGCGTTGTGGCCGCCGGTCGCCTGATTGCTGTACCCGATTGCCGTGTTGTTGAACCCGTTCGATGCGGTGTTGCTGGTGCCGATCGCCGTGCTGTTCGAGCTGCTGGCAGTGTTGGTCTTGCCCAGCGCGGTCGCATTAATCCCGCTTGCGATGTTGCTGTTGCCGAAGGCGGAGGCCGAATTGGTGCTCGCCGTATTGTTGAAGCCCACCGCCGTGCTGAGGAAGCCGCTCGCCAGATTGCTGTTGCCGACCGCCGTGCTGTTGGAATTGGTCGCGGCATTGTTGCTGCCGAGAGCCGTGCTTCCGATCTGGCTCGCCGTATTGCTGTTGCCTACTGCGGTCGTGTTGTTGGCGCTCGCAGTATTGCTGGTCCCCAAGGCCGTCGCGTTGTGGAAACCGGTTGCCTGATTGCTGAATCCGATCGCCGTATTGTTGAAGCCGTTCGATGCCGTATTGCTGGTGCCGATGGCCGTGCTGTTCGAACTACTTGCCGTGTTGGACTTGCCGAGGGCGGTCGCATTTACGGCGCTCCCCGTATTGTTCCAGCCGACCGCGGTAGAGAACTTGCCGCTGGCGGTGTTTTTCCCGCCGAGCGCCGTGCTGTTGGTGCCTGTCGCCGAGTTGTTGAACCCGAAGGCTGAGCTGTTGGTGCTGGTCGCAGCGTTGCCCAAACCGAAGGCCGAACTCTTCGAGCCGCTCGCCGTGTTGTTCCA
Organism: Xanthobacteraceae bacterium; assembly: GCA_036557705.1. Lineage (GTDB taxonomy): Bacteria > Pseudomonadota > Alphaproteobacteria > Rhizobiales > Xanthobacteraceae > VAZQ01. The sequence continues at coordinate 8,809 of DATBHB010000108.1, read as the reverse complement.
ACCCACCGCGCTGGAGAACTTGTTGCTCGCAGTGTTATTACCGCCGACCGCGCTGCTGTTGGTGCCGCTCGCTGTGTTGTTGAAGCCGAAGGCTGAGGTGTTGGTGTTCGTGGCGGCGTTGCTCAAGCCGAAGGCCGAACTCTTCGAGCCGCTCGCCGTGTTGTTCCAACCCACCGCGTTTGAGAATTTGCCGCTCGCGGTGTTTTTGCCGCCGAGCGCGGTGCTGTTGCTGGCGCTGGCGGTGTTATGAGTACCTACCGCCGTGCTGTTCACTCCGCTCGCCGTATTGTTGCGCCCGAGCGCCGTGGAACAGGTGGCTACAGCCAGGTTATTGCTGCCGACAGCCGTGCTGAACTTTGTGGCCGCGTTGTCCGCGCCGAACGCCGCGCTGCCAGTGAGGCTCGCTGTGTTGGTCGAGCCGATGGCGGTGCTGCGCAGACCGGTCGCCGTATTGCTCGTTCCCAGCGCCGTGCTGTTGGTGCCGCTGGCGGTGTTCACGACACCATACGCCGTGCTGTTGCTATGGGTCGCGGTATTGAAGGCACCGAGCGCCGTGCTGTTGTTGCCGCTTGCAGTGTTTTGGCGACCCACGGCGGTGGCGTTGAGGCTCGATGCCGAATCCAACCGGCCGATCGCCACCGAGCTGGAACCGCTCGACACACTGGTATCGCCGATGGCCGTACTCCGGGATCCGGCGGCTGTGCTGTTACTGCCGATCGCGGTGCTCCGGGCCTTGGATGCCGTGTCAAAAGCGCCAAGAACCGTGCTTCGGGAACCGCTGGCAACGCCATGGGAGCCAATCGCCGTACTGTAAGTCGCGGTCGCCTGGTTGATGCTGCCGAAGGCCGCGCTGGATGAGCCGCTCGCCGTATTACTCTGGCCGACAGCTGTACTGTGCGTTTTGCTCGCGGTGTTGGACTGGCCGACCGCCGTGCTGAAATTTGCGCTCGACGTGTTGTGGAAGCCAAATGCCGCACTGCTGGTGCCGCTGGAGCTGTTGCCCACGCCGAACGCCGAGCTGCCATTGCCGCTGGCGGCGTCGTTGACTCCGCATGCGTATGCGCCACCGCCTGTCGCGGTCGAGCCGCTAGCTGGTGAGCAGACGCCTGCCCAAGCCGAACCGCTGGACAGCGCGGACCCAGCGAGCGCGCAACCGGCCAACAACGCTCCACGCTGATTGCGCAGGAGCCGAAGAGACCGCAGAGAGCCACCCGACCAGACGTGCTCCGCCTGGACCTCGATCTGCCTCGCCATGACAAAACCCCCCTTTGGCCCTCTTCCACAGCCGCTGGCCAAAGTTTAACCACCGCGCACTCGTCAGCAATCGGGTTTGAGGATTCACACAATCCAAGCCCGTGTTTTTCCGCGACGTGTAACTCAAACAACACACTGCGACCTACCCAAGCACCGCTTGTCCGGCATGGCCCGCCAACAAAACGACACCGTGGTGTCAGAAAGAATTTTCGAGGTGCGGCGCGGCGGTATTGGGCGAGGGTGACTATGGATGGCGTTCCTGCCATCCGGGACGGAAAACGACTCGCGCTCGCGTTGGCCTTCGCGAGCCTCTCATGCTTTTTCACGCGGGGGTCGAGCGCGCAGGAATTCACGGCGGCCCAGCCGCACCCGCCCGACTCGCATCGCGGCCTTGCCTGCGCATCCAGCCCGGAGCAAGTCCGCCTGAGAACTCTGCTCAAGTCCTGGCAGGCTGCCTACGCGGACTGGGAAGGCGCCATTGCCAAAATGGAAAGCGCCAAGCCAGCCTATGATGAGGCGCAAGCGCGATTCGACGAGGCATTGGCGCACGAGCGCTCGTTTGCGGCCCAATTGCTTGGCACCATGCGCGGGTCATGGTCGCCGGAATTGTTCGCCGCCTCGGCCCGCCGCGACGATGCCTATGCGGCGCTTCGCGCCACCGCCGAGAAGGCAGAGCGGGCGTTCGGCGTGCTGCAGGCGGCACGCTCTGCCGATGAACAGCTGTCAGGCGAGATTTCGAAACGAAGCTGTGCCCGCCCGCGAGCGCAATCACAGGTGAGCGCCGAAGCGCAGCCCCAAGCGCAGCCCGAAGCACAGCCGGCTCAGGCTCCAGCGCAGCCGCAGCCCTGCCGACAGTTGATCATAAGCGAAGCGATCCGCTGCCGGTAATCGCTCGATGATGTCTTGGCCACTCAATCCGTGTGAGGCGTCGCTCGAGGGATATCGGTATGTGCGAAGTCGGCGCCTTTAAACAGCAAAGGCTCGCGCATTATCTTTGCAAGCGCATAGGCGAAACAGTCACCGAAATTGAGCCTCGCCGGATGACCGCTGCCCCGGCCAAAGTCGCGGTATGCCTCCCGTGCGATCCGGGCCTGCGCTTCGGTTACGGGCTCGACGATGATTTGCGCCTCTTTGATGAAGTCATCAAAACGCCGGCTCGCGATTGGATCGTGACTTGCGTCGATCACTACCGCGGTTTCAACGAAATTGGCAGCTGAGATACGACGCGCCGCACTCACCTCGATGGCCCGTGCGCAGACCTCCGCTTCGGGCTCGTCGCGCAAAATGGCGATAACTGCGGAAGTGTCCACGATCATCTAGGCAACCCGCGTTCATCGTAAAGCAGGTCGCCGTGATCGGCCGATCGAAACGGCTCTTTCAGATGAGCAGCGCAATCCCGGCCGATTGCCAGCAGACGCTCTGCAAGTCCGCCATTACGCTCCTGGCGAATGCGATTGAGTCGCTCGCGAATCGCAATGGTCACGGCTGTCGTCATGGTCTCCCCGGTCAATTTTGCCAGTTCCTCGGCGAGGCGGTGCGCTTCCTTGTTCTTGACGTTGAGACTCATTGATCTTCCCTTCTACCAAAACGGGGAACCATTCTACCAGTAGCCCTCATGGCTTTCAATGCGTCATGCACACGAGGACCATCGCGCGTGTTGGAGCGATTAGACAAACGTGCAACTGTGGCGGCCCCAGTACGCAATCGTCGATCTCGATATGTCAGGCGACTCCACATCCCGAGCCGATGCCGTAACCAAGCACTTCCGGCGCTCTTGCGAGACGCTGGAGCGTGCGGCTGCCGATCGCCCGATGTTGGAGGCCATGCTGGCGATTGCCGAGATGACGATCCAAGCGTTGCGAAGCGGCGGCAAAATTCTCATTGCCGGAAACGGCGGCAGCGCCGCCGATGCGCAGCATATTGCCGCCGAGTTTCTGTCGCGGCTCAATTTCGATCGCAATCCGTTGCCCGCGATTGCGCTGACGACCGATTCGTCAGTATTGACCGCAGTCGGAAACGACTACGGATTCGAGAAAGTCTTCGAGCGGCAAATACGCGGGCTCGCGCGCAAAGGCGACGTCTTCATCGCAATTTCGACATCCGGGCGCTCGCCAAACGTCATCCGCGCGCTCGAAGCCGCGCGCGCCATGGAAGTGAAAACCGTCGGCTTTACCGGAATGTCGAATTCGGAAATGGTTAGCTTTTGCGACATATGCTTGCGCGCGCCCTCGGAGAGCACGCCCTACATTCAGCAGATTCATATCGTGGCGGCGCACGCGATCTGTGGTTTGGTGGAACGCGAGCTATTCGGGGATTCTCCGTAGGGTGCGCAAAGGCGCTCATCAGGATTCAGGGTCGCGCACATTGATCGCGCGCCTTTGCCCACGCGGTCGTGAGTCGCCGAAGTCAGCAGCGTGGGCAAAATCGCCTTCCCCCCGTGCCGGATCGCAGCGCCGGGCAAGCGATTTTGCCCACCCGAAGGTCGAAGAAACTGCATGCGATTTCTCGTGACCGGCAGCGCCGGCTTCATCGGCTTCCAGCTTGTAAACCGGCTGCTCGCACGGCAACACGCAGTCGTAGGGCTCGATGCGATCACGCCCTATTACGACCCGAGCCTCAAGCGCGCGCGCCACGCCGAACTGGGCCGGCACCCGAATTTCGTTGCTCACGAACTGATGCTCGAAGATGCGGGCGCCCTCGCCAAGCTCGTGCGCGAAGCCGATGCGGATATCGTGGTTCACCTCGCGGCGCAGCCTGGCGTGCGCTATGCCGAAGAAAACCCCGGCGCCTATGTCGAATCAAACATCGTCGGGAGCTTCAACCTGCTCGAAGCGTTACGCGCGCACCCCTGTCGCCACCTTTTGTTGGCCTCTACCAGTTCGGTCTACGGGGCCAATCCGCGACAGCCGTTCAAGGAGGAGGATTCCACCGACCACCCGCTTTCGCTTTATGCGGCGACCAAAAAGGCGGCCGAGGTCATGGCCTACAACTATTCGGATCGCCTCGATCTTCCCACGACCGTGATGCGCCTGTTCACCGTCTATGGACCATGGGGACGCCCCGACATGGCGCTGTTCAAGTTCACCAAAGGCATCCTCGAAGGCACCCCGATCGAGGTCTACGGCGCCGGCAAGATGACACGCGATTTCAGCTACGTGGACGATGTCGTCGAAGCGATCTGCCGGCTTGCGGAGCGCGTGCCTGGGCGCAATACTTCCGGTGGGCAAAGCAAGTCATCCTCCGCGCCGTTCCGGATCGTCAACATTGGCAGCAGCCGGCCGGTTGGGCTCAACCAGTTCATTGCCACGATAGAGGCGGCGGTCGGCCGCAAGGCGCTGCGCCGCGAACTTCCTGTACAGCCTGGCGAGATGCCGGCGACCTGGGCAAGCACTGCGCTTCTCGAAGAGCTTACCGGATTCAAGCCGGCCACCCCGCTCGACGAAGGCGTAGGCAATTTCGTCGCCTGGTACCGCAAGTATTACCGCGTTTGACTCGTGACAAAACCCTCCCCAGTCGGTGACAGCGCGGTGCCTCGCCCGGCGGTGTTCCTGGATCGCGACGGCGTGCTCAACCGCGACGTCGGCTATGTGCACCGGCCCGATCAGATCGTCTGGATCGACGGAGCAAAGCAGGCCGTCAAGGCCTGCAACGACATCGGGGCCTTCGTCTTCGTGACTTCCAATCAATCGGGCGTCGCTCGCGGTTACTACGACGAAATCGCCGTCAACGCCCTGCACGAGTGGATGGCCGCCCAACTCGCCGCGGCCGGAGCGCACGTGGACGCCTTCGAATTCTGCCCCCACCATGAAGAAGCGCCGGTTGCGCAGTATCGCCGCCGATGCCGGCGGCGCAAACCGGAACCGGGCATGATCCTCGACCTTCTCGACCGCTGGCCGGTCGAGCGCGCGAGAAGCCTGTTGATCGGAGACAAATCGAGCGATATCGCGGCCGGGGAGGCCGCCGGCATCCGCAGTTTTCTGTTCCCCGGCGGAAACCTTTACCAATTTCTTAAGCCGCTGTTGCGGCAGATCGTGTGCCCGGAAGGCAGGGGCTCAGTTTCGTAGGGTGGGTTAGCGCGGCCCGGGTGTCGGGCTTGCGCTCCCAGCTCGTACCGCGCGTAACCCACCTTCGGCTCGCGTGGATGCCACTTCGAACACGCCGAGCGGCGTGTCGGCGCAATACGCTTCGCTATTGCGCCCTACGGGGCGGACACAATATTGCCACTCGTCTTGCATCGTTTTGTGCTAGATTACTGTCAGGGTTATCGGATGTTTCAGACTCGACGCTTCTGCCGGGGGCAGGATCACATCGTGCGGGCGGGGTTTTGGCTGCGGCTTTCCGTCATCTTTGCAGCAGCGGCAGCCTGTGGGGGATGTTTCCAGCCGCTTTACGGCGAAAGCCTGGTCGGCGATCGGCCGGGCCTTCGCGATTCGCTTAGCGCCATCGACGTCAAGCAGATCGACGCGCCGGCGAACACGCCTGAGGCGCGCCTCGCCGTCCAGATTCGCAACGAACTCCTGTTCAATTTCACCGGGGGCGGCGCCCCGCAACCGCCCACGCACGAATTGAGGATAAAGATCACCAGCCGCGAATCCACCGTCACCATCGACCCAAACACGAAATTGCCGACCAATGAGATCTATTCGCTGAGCGCTACCTACAGTTTGACCGAGATCGCGACCAAGAAGGTGGTCGTGACCGGCCGGGCGACGACCGGCGCCTCCTATGACACGGCCGGCCAGCAGCGTTTCGCCCGCATCAGGGGAATGCAGGATGCCGAGAGTCGCGCCGCCAAGACAATCTCCGACAACATCACCACCCGGCTCGCATCCTATTTCGTCAGCGGCAGCTAACGTCGAATGCGCATAATTGTTACCGGCGGTGCGGGGTTCATCGGATCGGCGCTGTGCCGCTTCCTGGTCGGCGAAACCGAGCACCATGTGCTCAACCTCGACAAGCTCACCTACGCCGGCACGCTCGAATCGCTTCGTTCGATCGCGAATGACCCTCGGTATCGGTTTGTGCGCGCCGACATCTGTGACCGTCCAGCGGTCGATACTTTGTTCCGCGACTACTGCCCCGAGGCTGTCGTCCATCTTGCAGCAGAGTCTCACGTTGACCGGTCGATCACCGCAAGCTCGGCTTTCGTCGACACCAATATCGTGGGAACGCTCAATCTGCTCGAAGCCTCGCGGCAGCGGGCCCACGCAAGCGCAGCCGGCGCCGAAGACTTTCGCTTCGTCCACGTATCCACCGACGAAGTCTATGGCTCGCTTGGAGCAAGCGGACGCTTCTGCGAAGAGACGGCGTACCGCCCGAACTCGCCCTATGCGGCCACGAAAGCCTCGGCCGATCACCTGGTTGCCGCTTGGCATGGGACCTATGGGCTGCCAAGCATCATCACGAACTGCTCGAACAATTACGGACCCTATCATTTTCCCGAGAAACTGATCCCGCTGTCGATCCTCAACGCGCTTGAGGGCAGGCCGATTGCGATCTACGGCGACGGCATGCAGGTTCGCGACTGGCTCCATGTCGAGGACCACGCCCGCGCCCTCTACCATGTCCTTCGGCGGGGAAAGCCAGGCCGCAAGTACAACATCGGCGCCAATAACGAACGCACCAACCTGGAGGTCGTCCAGGCAATCTGCGATTGCCTGGACCGGATCAGGCCGCGCAAATCCTCCTACCGGGAACTGATGACGCATGTGGCGGACCGGCCGGGACATGACCGGCGTTACGCCATCGATTCGACGCGTGTGCGTGATGAGCTTCACTGGAACCCGCAGGTGCCCTTCGAGGAAGGTATCGAAGCGACAGTGCGCTGGTATATCGAGAATGAATGGTGGTGGGCGCCCTTGCGCCGGCGCTATGCCGGCGAGCGGCTCGGCCTCGTGGAGCATCTGGCGACGTAGGGTGGGCAAAATCGCCTGCGGCCTACCCGCGTGAGCTAGGTGCCAGAGCGATTTTGCCCACGCGGTCGACTTCTGCGATTGATGACCGCGTGGGCACGGCGCACGCGCTGAAGCGCGTTGCGCCTTTGCCCACCCTACGAAATCTCTTCGCGCTGAAGGCTGCTGCGATTGACGAGCCGGGTGGTGCTGTAGCCCGGCGCAAGCTTGACCAGGACGACCTCACCGCCGTCAGCCTCGACCAGATCGTGCCCCACGACCTCGTCGGCTCGGTAGTCGGCGCCCTTGATGAGAATCCTGGGCCGGACTCGGCGAATGAGTTCCAGCGGCGTGTCCTGCTCGAAGATGACGACGAGATCGACGGCTTCGAGCGCGGCCAGCACCTCGGCACGCCCCTGCTGATGCTGTACCGGCCGCCCCTGTCCTTTGAGGCGCGCCACCGATGTATCGCTGTTGAGACCCACAATGAGCCGGTCGCAAGCTGCCCGCGCCTCAGTAAGGAGTTTCACATGGCCGGGATGCAGGAGATCAAAACATCCGTTGGTGAAGCCGATCCGCAGCCCAAGCCGGCGCCATTCGGCGAGATGGTCCTCCAGCGCCGCCCAGTCGAAAACGACTTTTTCCTCGGATGCAAGCGAGGCCGCGGGCAAGAGGCGCGAGCGCAATTCCGCGAGCGACACGGTTGCCGTGCCGCGCTTGCCGACCACGACGGCTGCGGCCGCATTGGCGGCGCGGGCCGCCGACTCAAGCCCGATACCGCTCGCAAGCATCACCGCGAGCACCGCCGCAACCGTGTCGCCTGCGCCGGAGACGTCGCGCACCTTCACCGGGTAGGCCGGCACATGCAGCGCTTCGCCATTGCGCACGCAGAGGCTCATGCCTTCCTCGCTGCGGGTAACGAGCACTGCCGCGCTGCCGATCCGGCCGCAAAGCTCGCGCGCGGCAGCGACGATCTCGTCGTCGCCGCCAATGGCGCAGCGGCTGGCGTCGGCAAGTTCCTTGCGATTGGGGGTGATGAGCGTTGCTCCTTGATAAACGCCAAAGTCGTGCCGCTTGGGATCGACGATCACCGGCTTGCCATCGGCGTTGGCGGCGTCGATCACGGCGCGAATCAGGGGTGGATTAAGGACGCCCTTGGCATAGTCGGAGAGCACGACCGCATCCGCCCGCGGCACCAGGGATGTCGCGGTATCAATCAGCGCCTGTTCGGTCGCTGCGTCAACCGGTGCCGTGATTTCCCAGTCGGCACGCAGCAGGTGAGTCGAATGGTGCTCGGAGACAAAGCGCGCCTTGCGCGTCGTGGGCCGGCTCGAATCGGTCAGGATGTGGGTCTCTACACCGGGCCATTCCTCGCGGAATGCCCGGCTTAGCACCTTTGCGGTCTCGTCCTCGCCGGTCACGGCGACAAACAGGCAGCGGGCGCCGAGCGCGGCGATGCCCCGCGCCACGTTGCCGGCGCCACCGATCACCTTGGTCGCACGCGTCACCGCCAGGACCGGGGTGGGCGCCTCCGGGGAAATGCGCGACACCTCGCCGTAGACGAATTCATCCAGCATGAGATCGCCGATGCAGAGCACCGTCGATTCCGCCACTTTTGCGAGCTGCTGATCGAAAGGATGCATGGGGTTCAGCGATAGCGGTCA
>DATBHB010000107.1:0-45297 GCA_036557705.1 Xanthobacteraceae bacterium | reverse complement strand
GGAACCCCGGCTGCCCTCATGCGGAGATTTTTTGCCGGCAGCGCGCGCCGAAAATGTTTTTTGGAGCGAAGTACATCAGTGCCGGGAAGGTAGTTTCGATGGCAAATGCCCGTCGAACACGTTCAACCACCCATCCCACGCGTCCGTACCGGCAAAGAATGCCCGATGTGTAGGTATGCGCATGGGTTTACCGGTGCCGGCGGTGATTGCCGGCCGAGGCGAAAATTGTCGCGAAATTCAGGGTGGGGGGGGTAGCCAATGGCACTCAATGAGGTGAACTCGGCGGACGAGGCGAAGCCCAACGGCACCCAGCAGTCCCGCCAGCTTCGGCTGGAGTTTTGGCCCGTCGATCGACTGATCCCCTCGCCGCGAAACGCACGGACGCATAGCGCGGCGCAAATCGCCGAAATTGCCGGATCGATCCGAGCCTTTGGATTCGCAAACCCGATCCTGGTCGGAGAAGAGGGCGACGTAATCGCCGGCCACGGCCGCTTGGCGGCAGCGCGAACGCTTGGTCTCGCCGAGGTGCCAGTAATTGCCTTGGCCGGCCTCTCCGAGGTCCAGCGTCGGCAGCTTGTCTTGGCCGACAACCGGATTGCGCTCAATGCCGGCTGGGACCTCGAAATGCTCAAGTTAGAACTGAACGATTTGTCGTCCCTTGGTGCGAACCTATCGATGCTTGGCTTCACCGAGCAGGAACTTGAGAAAGCTCTCCAGCCCGGCACTCCAGGCCTGACGGACGAGAACGATATTCCCGAACTCGGGCAAGCTGCTGTCTCGCTTACAGGCGATGTGTGGTGCCTGGGGTCTCATCGGATCTCTTGCGGCGACAGCACGGAGCCTTCCGCGGTGGCGGCGCTGCTTGGACCATCGCGCCCAATGCTCATGGTGACGGATCCCCCGTACGGGGTTGGATACGACCCCGCCTGGCGTAAGCAGGCAGGTCTCAGCCGATCATCGCGGCTCGGAAAGGTGCGCAACGACGAACGGGACGATTGGGAGGCCGCGTGGGCGCTATTCTCGGGCAACATTGCTTACGTATGGCACTCAGCCTTGCATTCCACCACTGTCGCGGACAGCCTTATTCGGCAGGGCTTTGCGATCCGAGCCCAGATTATTTGGGCCAAGGAGCGGCTCGTAATCGGACGCGGCGACTATCAATGGCAGCACGAGCCCTGCTGGTATGCCGTGCGCAAGAAGGGAAACTGGACGGGCGATCGCAAGCAGACCACGCTGTGGACAATTCCAAGCCGGGGGCAGGACACCGAAACCGTCCATAGCACGCAGAAGCCAGTCGAATGTTTGCGGCGCCCCATCCTGAACAACAGCAGTCCGGGAGATGCGATCTACGATCCATTTCTCGGCAGCGGCACGACCGTAATCGCGGCAGAGGCCACAGGTCGGACCTGCTTTGGCATGGAGATCGATCCCCTTTACGTCGACCTTGCTGTCCGTCGATGGCAGGCATTTTCCGGGGCGAAAGCGACGCTCCAAAGCGATGGCCGCGCGTTCGATACTGTCGCCGCCGATCGCCTGCGCGATGAGACGTGCGCTGGGCCGCGGCCTCAACCGGGAGGGCTATAGATGCGCGGCCGGCGACCAAAACCAACGCGACTGAAGGTGCTGACCGGCAATCCCGGGAAACGTCCGCTCAACGCTGCAGAGCCCCAACCTGTAGTCGCCAGCCCCGAATGTCCTCTCGAACTTGGTCCGGTTGCCAAACGCGAATGGGAACGCTTGGTCCAGGAACTCGTACCGCTGCGCATCCTGACCAATCTCGATCGAGCAGCACTCGCTGCATACTGCGGCGCTTACGGGATGTGGGCCGAGGCCACAGAGGCAATCCAGAAATACGGCACAATGGTCAAGTCGCCGACGGGATACCCGGTCCAATCCCCATACGTCTCGATCGCGAACCGGCAGGCTGAGATCATGATGCGGATCGCATCCGAATTCGGCTTCACTCCCGCTAGCAGAAGCAGGATTGCTACCCCTGGAAATGCCGAGCCTTCGCTTTTTGATTTCATGGAATGGCCGCCCGATGGTTCCGGCGGATAATGCCTTTTGGGGTCCATCGAGCTCCGGGAGCATCGGTGCGATCCGCGGCCTCGGACGGCCTCATATCTTTCCTGGTAATCGACTCCGCTCCCCTCCCAGATGTTCTTCGCTGCCTCACGCAGCTCGGGTATCGCACTCCTGGGCCAAGAGGGTGATGCCACGCGATTTCAGCTCCGCATCCGGCGCTGAGCTGCTTCTATATCGACGCGCTTTGCCTCCTCCTCCCAGGTCTTCGCAATCTTTTGCAAAAGCGCCGCCGTTCGTGGCCATGCCGACGAAAGCGCAGCGGCTTGGTAGTTTGTATTCGCTAGATCTCGTTCCTGCACGCCGCCCTCATAAGCGCCGCGGCTGTGCACACCGCGCATGTTGTAGCGCTCAATTTGGATAGCATTCTCGATTTCCTCGGAAGCCAATCGCTCGATCTCATCCCTGACTGCCCGGTGCGGCCAAGCGCCATCAGGGTCTGGGGGGGCGTGTGCAAGTGTCTTTCCGACATAATCATCGGTTATCCGGGCCCGGTCGGTTTCCGCGCCTAGGCGGCGAACCTCATCCACCCACGCAGCAAGAGCCGAACGGTCGACCCCTTGTGCTCCAGCTCCCGGCAACAAGGAGAAGTGCGACAACAACGAGTAGCTAAGCCTTGCGTTAGCTTTGGTCGTCTCATCAACTTCGATTGTGGCCTCGGTGTTCCCACGGTAGACGTTTCTTAGAATGCTGTGGAACACGGCCGGATCGCTGGCCATCAGCGCGTGCACCTTGAGAGCCCGCGAGCTGTGTTCGAGGAGCGGAAAGAACCCATATTCGCGACGCGCTATTGCGTCTGCCTCGACGTCTGATCGTTCGTCCAGCACCTTGAACGCACTCTCAACGTAGTAACTTGTCATGGTGTCGGCGAGCTTAGGATTCGTGTTCAATTGCGGAATTACGCCGTCGAGCGCCCGGAAGATCAGCTTGGAGGGAAGCTCCCGCATGCGGTCGAGCGAGGATTGAATCGCCTCGATCGCTCGACCGTACCGCAATAGCATCAGCACCGATCTTAGCAACTCGCGGCGCGGACCCTTCAAGTACCGAGGAGGCTTTTCTTTCCAATAAGCATAGACGACTTCTGGACCGAATTTGCGAACTGTCTGCCACGTCTCGAGATCGTCTGGCCAGGCTTCCAGCAACTGGGCCACTGATTGGGCTGTTAGAGCCCTGTCCGCTTGCGTGCGACGGATCCAACCTTCAGCTTGCTCGGCTCCGACAACATTTCTGTACAATGCAGACATTCCATACGTGAAGGACGACGACGGCTGCTGATCGAAAGCGAGGGTAAGTAATTGCTCAATTTCTTCTGCCGTCAGGCTTGCACCGGCGAGAGCCTCGACGACGAGGTAGGCAGTCTTCGCCTCAGTCGCAAGGCGAACGACGGCCTCCGCGCCCGATTTCGCAAAGAGACCCTTGATTGCTGCGGAGCGGCGCTGTTCGCTTTGTTTAACATCGGAGGTGTCATCCAGCGCCCAACTATCGAACATAGAAATAACTGATGAAACAGGATCAGCTGGCGCATACTTTTCGCTTAATGAGCGCAGAGGCTCCAATTCCTCTGCTTTCAAAGCCCACGGCGCCTGCGCGAACCGTTGGTGGCGAGCAACTTCATCCCGTAGCTTTGTCCAAAGCGCCTTTCGCGGCCGCTCATCCAGATTCCCGAGCGTCTGATCGAGCTCACTGACAGCCTTTGCGCGTTCGGTCGGAGCGAATGAAGCTATGCGCTTGACGAGCGCCAACCAACGGCCCACGTCGCGGCCCGCAAGAACGATAGCGCGCTCTGCAACCGCACCCTGGTTTGCCCATAGTTCGGCATAGGTCACAGCAGGACGATCTGCGGCGCCGGCTTCACGCAATCTAGGCTTTGCGGTTGGCGTTGATACTCCGCTGAATGATGGGAGGAGCGTCAGAACCAAATCCCAGCCGACGGCAGGGAAAGCTCTTGTGATTTCGTCAAGGGTGGACAGTCGCTGAGCGGATGATGCATGGGTGTTCGGATTCCACAAGACAAAGATCTCGGCGAGACTGCGATCGGGCCGGTTTCCTGTTTCACCTCCTGGATCAATAGACGCCAGCTTGGCAAGAATCAGCACTGCGCGCCTGAAGTACATGGGATCCCAGGCAAGCGTCTCCAAAGCCCAAAGTATGCCGCTATGATGAGACACGGCATGAAGGAAGCCCGGCCGCTCCTCGAAAATCGGAAGAATGGCGCGGCCATCACCCTCGAGCAGCCGCTCGAGGGCCGCCAGCAAAGGGTCTGGGGCCGCCTCCGCAAGCATCGGCAGTTCGTCTCGCAGGCTCGTTAGGAGCCGCGGGTTCGAGTTCAGTCCAGGCAGGTCCTTCAGCACCCTGTTCGCAAAGTCCTGGCCGGATGTGCCTCCAAGGTTCACGCCGGCGATTTCACCCCAGACCGCGAACAGCAGAATTGTCGTAGTCAATCCCTCGCGGAGCCACTCGCTGTAGCCATTTGGCTTTTCTTGGAAGAAAGAGACCTCATCTTCCGGCTTCGGTTCAGGCTCGAGATCACCAAAGACTTTCAGCATGGCTGACCGAAGCAGCCCCGCCTGATGCGCCCCTATCAAGGGGCCGACCCAGACGAAAGCGTCCATGGGCGCGCGTACCTTCCAGACGGTCGCCTCGAGATCGAAAGGTGGATCTGTCTCTACCAAGAAACGCCGTAGGCGATTTTCAACGTCAATCGACGGCGCACCGGCAATCAATTCGATAATTTCTGTGTCGCGCGGGTTGGCACTATCCCATGCGCCGCTTAGGATCGCGGGCACAAGCTCCTGAGCACGGTGCGTCCATGAGGGCGGGTCATATGACCCGCCGGGGATAAGTCGGGCGAGCGCAGTCAAGCTGCGACCGGACCCGCGCGCTAGGCTGATGGCTCGGTTTTCCTCGAGACCCATTGACCGCATCGCCACGCCCATCGCGTATGAGGTCGGACGCTCCAAAATTGTGCTGCCACCTCCTCGCTGCTGGCGACCAAGAGGGACGAGAATCGTGCCCACGCTCAAAAATTGCCTCGGCGATTTTGCTGGATCGCCACGAAGGAGAAGAACGAGATTGCCCTCCGGACGAAGTTGTCGGCCAGCGGCGACGGTTTCGACGACGAGCGTCCGCGATTCTAAAAAGAGCCGTACCTCAGGGGCTGCTTTGCGAATCGCGGCGATCGCAAACGCGAGCGCCTCGTCAGGTGAGTCAGCTACCAACGAGACCGTATTCGACCGCTGAAAAAGATCCTTGACCAGCTCTTCAGCGGCCTTAGCACGCTCGCACAGAAGGACTTCTTCGGTGATCGGCGGTCCAAATCGGCCGGAAAAATCATCCCAAAAATCATCGGTACTGCGGATGCCGTCCTGGGCATAGAGCTTCAGAGTATTCCGGGCGTGCCAGGCAGCCACGCCCGGTCTGTGCTCGAGCCAGGCCTCCAACTGCACGCCATCAATGTAGCGAATGTCTTTCCACGACGAAGACCGCCTGCAATCGGCAATGAAGTCCTCGAGCTTGTTTGTCTTGTCGGAGCTATCCCACGTCCAGGGCGACACAAGGACTAGGGTGGCGTCCCGTTGATCCTCTAGCGGGACCCCCTCCGTCCTTTTCTCAAAATCGCCCTTCGCTTTCGTTTTATAGTTTTCATTTGTTCCCAATTCCCAGTAGGACCTGCCCAGCGGTACGTTCAACGCGGCAATTTCGCTGACGAGATGGCCGTCAAACCCTCTGACGCGACCTTTGTCCCCGCTGGGGAACCGGATTGATGCGAGATCGGGAGCGGAAGCGCGTATCAGGTCGGAAACGATCTTCGGCAGTTCGATCTCGGAGCCGATCGATCCAGCCCAATCCTCGAGTTGCTTGGCGGTCACCCATCGCATTGGCTGCACTCTGTCCTGGGACGGCGTGATGACAACACCGCACGCGTGGATAACGTAGCGTTACCTCTGCCTCATTACGAATCGTCTTCGGATTCATGACCTTTATGGCCGCTTTTCTTTATCTGTGGGACGCCGCGCCAAGGCCGGTGATGGAAGCGTTCTGGCGCAAGGCGCTGCCCAGTACCCGACAGCACGTCATGGGATTTCCGGGGTGCGAATTGCAATTACCGCCCGAGAAGCATCGCGGATGCGGCATCGCCTATTGGGAATCGCGGCTCCCAGCCACTACTGCAGCGGCGGACCCGTCCCTACCTAGCCTGAGATCGGCGCCGTCGGTCAATGGTGCCTTCGCCGTTGGCATTGAACCAGTTTGGCGGCGCGAGCAATTGACGCCGATCAGCTCACCGACAGCCTTCTCGGGCGGACAACCCTGTCGCTGCCGCAGCCGCTTTGTATAGAATTGCACCTGCCGTCCACACAATACCTGAAACTCACGTTCTCTCCTAAAATCTACGACCTTAAAACGGGCCGCCTCCTCGAAGCGGAAATCGACCACGCTTTCTATAAGCTGGTTTTTCTCAGGCGAGGAATGATAGGCGTTTCTCGCTGCAGGACCTCCTCGTTCGGCGCCGGCGACGCTTGTCGGTGCGCGCGCCGGCTCCATATCGATCCTCTGTCGGTTGACACAAACGGGGCTCAACCGCAGCCGTCGACCCAATCCCTATTGGGCGGACCCGGGAGCAAGCTTTTCCAGAGTGGCGCAGATCGATCTTTATCCCGCTAACCGCCAATTCGCGTCCTCGGAGGTAATTTCGCGAAGCCCATGCACGGTTAACGACAGAGAGCCTGACCGCGGGATGCAGAGCATGTTGATCGATACCACGTTCCCGAGCACGTTTTCCTTTTCGCCGAAGAAGTTATCGCAATTGAACAGTGGCGGCAGGTGCCAGTAAAGCCGGTAATCCAATCCCAAGAGGCGATTGATCAGTGCTCGGGATTTTTCGGCTCGGTCGTTCTCCACATACATTCGCGGGCGAAATTTCTGGATGGTGTTCATGGCGCCCTCGATCACGTCGCGTTCCATGCCTTCGACGTCGATCTTCAGCAACTCGCATGATGGAAGGGCGAGCGAATCGATCGTGACGACGCTCACTCGTTCACCCTGTTCGGCAGAGCCGAGTGAAACGCCTCCGAAATTCCCCGGCTTTGCATAGTCGAGGCGCGGCACCATGAGGAAGTCGGGCGCGCGTCCTGCCGCGCTTTGGTATGCGGTGACATTGGTCAGCGCATTAAGCGCAAGATTCGCGCAGAGCATCTGAAACACGATCCGCTGAGGTTCGAAGGCGACGACGCTACCCTGCGGACCGACAAAACGCGCAAGCGCTATGGTATGTACCCCAATGTTGGCGCCGATCTCGACTGCCGTCATTGATGGGCGCAAGAGCTGCCCAAACAACTCGGCTTCCCCGCGGGAGATCTCGCCGTAGCTGTCGAGCGCGCGGCCAATATACGTATCGTTGATGTTGTACAGCATCGCGCCTTGGCGGCAGCGCTTCAAACGAATGGGCCATTGTTCCCAAAGCACAAAATCCGTAGCCATTCGCGCACACCGGTTAACGTATCGCGATATCATTCGATAAACATGTGTCGCACGCGAAGCAGTAGTAATCAAGTCAGCGAGTCCGCTCGCCATCAGTATGTTGGCGACAGGGCGTCCTATTATGTCCTGTTATACGGTATAACGATGGTGGACTACGCTTTCACTGGGACATGACGGAGCGTTATGCTCCATTACGCGCGGCATCATAGATTAAATCTTCACGTTCACATCGCGACTGTTACTTCAGAACACGGTGCCGTCACATTTGTCGCGTGATCATGACAAGCGTGTCATCGTGACTACCTCGCGGATAGGTCTCATGCGAGGCGAGGGTGGGGTGGTGTTTTGCTTAGTGCTGGAAGCCAAATAGAAAAAGAATGTCCATCGCAACACGATAAAGAGCAAAATGACAGTGGCCTCCAGGCATTAGCGATGCTGTTGCGCTTTCACGGCATCGCGGTCGATCCGGCCCAGATCGCGCATCAACTCGGTGGCGTCGCTGTCAAAATTCCGGAAATGCTGCGCTTAGCCCGCCAGTTCGGGCTCAAAACGCGCGTTGTTTCGAAGAAATGGCGAAGACTGACGCGCATCACGTTACCGGCGATTGCAGAAAAGCGCGATGGTAGCTTCATCGTTCTGGGCAAGGTTGGCCGTGACGAAGCCTTGGTTCACGACCCGGTGGCCGGCCGTCCGCAGCTTATTGCGCGCGCAGATTTCGAGGCAATGTGGACCGGCCATCTCGTACTGATGGCCCGGCGCGCGGCGCTCGCGGACATCGTGCAGAAGTTCGATATCGGCTGGTTTCTTCAGGCGATGCACAAGTACCGCGGCTTGCTCGGCGAAGTCCTTGTGGCGTCTTTCTTCCTTCAGGTGTTTGCGCTGATCACGCCGCTGTTCTTCCAAGTGGTGATCGACAAGGTACTGGTCCATCGCGGATTGACCACGCTCGACGTGCTGGTTTTCGGCCTGATCACGGTCTCGCTGTTCGAGACCGTGCTGGCCGCGTTGCGGACCTATGTGTTTGCCCATACGACCAACCGCATCGATGTCGAGCTTGGGGCAAGGCTTTACCGCCACTTGATTGCGCTGCCGCTCGCCTATTTCGAGGCGCGGCGCGTCGGCGATTCGGTCGCGCGGGTGCGCGAGCTTGAGAATATTCGCAATTTCCTCACCAGTTCGGCGCTTACCCTCGTCATCGATCTCCTGTTCACGGGGGTGTTCCTGGCCGTGATGTTCTATTACGCCCCGTTGCTGACCTGGATCGTCGTCGGTTCGTTTCCGCTCTACATCGGTATCTCCGTCGGCGCGACGCCGGCCTTCCGTCGCCGGCTCGACGAGAAGTTCAATCGCGGCGCAGAGAGCCAGGCCTTTCTGGTCGAAAGCGTCTCCGGCGTGGCGACCCTCAAGGCCATGGCCATCGAGCCGCAGATGCAGCGGCGGTGGGAAGAGCAGCTCGCCGGATACGTTCAGGCGAGCTTCCGGGTGCTTTCTCTTGGCAACTGGGCAAGCCAGGCGGTGCAGCTGATCAGCAAGGTGGTGACCGCGCTCACGCTTTATTTCGGCGCCTACCTCGTCATCGAAGGCAAGCTTACGGTCGGCGAGCTTGTCGCCTTCAACATGCTCGGTGGGCGCGTAGCCCAGCCGGTGCTGCGGCTTGCCCAAATCTGGCAGGACTTTCACCAGGCGCGGCTCTCGATCACGCGGCTTGGCGACATTCTCAATACGGTACCCGAGCCCGCTTTCACGGCAGGCCGTGCCGCACTGCCGGCCATTCGCGGCGCGATCGTCTTCGATCGCGTGGGTTTCCGCTATTCACCGGATAGTCCGGAGGTGTTGCATGACATCTGCCTGAAGATCGAGCCGGGCCAAGTCGTCGGCATTGTGGGACCGTCCGGTTCCGGCAAATCGACTTTGACCAAGCTGATCCAGCGGCTTCACGTGCCGGAAAGCGGGCGCGTGCTGGTCGATGGTGTCGATCTGGCGGTCGTGGATGTGACCTGGTTGCGCCGGCAGATCGGCGTGGTGCTCCAGGAAAATACCCTGTTCAACCGCACCATCCGGGAAAACATCGCGCTCGCCGATCCCGGCATGCCGATGGAGCCGGTGATCGCCGCTGCCGGGCTCGCCGGAGCCCACGACTTCATCCTCGAACTGCCGCGCGGCTACGACACGATCGTAGGCGAACGCGGCACGAGCCTTTCCGGTGGACAGCGCCAGCGCATCGCAATTGCCCGCGCGCTTATCGGCAACCCGCGCATCCTGATCTTCGATGAGGCGACCTCGGCTCTCGACTACGAGAGCGAGCGCGTGATCCAGGACAATATGCAAAAGATCGCGCGGGGGCGGACGGTGCTCATCATAGCACACCGGCTTTCGACGGTGCGCCGCACCGACCGCATCATCACCATCGAACGCGGCCGCCTGGTCGAGGACGGCAACCACGACGAACTCATCTACCGTGACGGCCGCTATGCGCAGCTGCACCGGTTACAGGCAGGGTTGCATGAAGTGCATTAGAGGAGCGCGCGTCTCGCGCCACGGGCTCCACCTCTCCCCGCTTGCGGGGAGAGGTCGCGAGCGAAGCGAGCGGGTGAGGGGCTGCCACCACGGCTCGGTGTTTGTAAGGAGCCCCTCACCCGGATCGCTGACGCGATCCGACCCCGGATCAAGTCCGGGGCAGGCTCTCTCCCCGCAAGCGGGGAGAGGTGGCGCGCGCCGCAACGACGGTGGGGGTTACTGCGCCCTCTCCCAACGCAAGTCGGGCTTGCCCGACTTGCGTATTTCAAAGGACCCAGCGCGGGACAAGCCCGCGCTGGGCGGGAGAGGGCAGCGTCTACGTCTCAACAAACTCCGTGTGGTGAGGGGGTCTCTTCGTAGAAATGAGTCACTTGGCCCCCCTCACCCCGCCGCGCGAAGGCGCGCGGCGACCCTCTCCCACAAGGGGAGAGGGTAACGGAGCGCGCGGCACGAACACGTGATCCAGGATGATACGAACGCATTCTAACACTAACATAATACCCCTCGGCCCGCGGGCGTTTCGGCGCGACGAGCTGGAGTTTCTGCCGGCCGCGCTCGAAATCGTCGAGACGCCGGCTTCGCCCGCCGGCCGGGCGATTGCGGCTGCCGTGATGGCGTTTCTCTGTATCGCGGTGGGCTGGTCTGTCCTGGGCCGTGTCGACATCATCGCGACCGCACCCGGCCGCGTCATCCCCACTGGCAAGACCAAGGTGGTCCAACCGTTCGAGACAGGGGTGGTGCGAAAGATTCGCGTCAGCGACGGGGCCAATGTGGCCGAGGGCGATGTGCTCGTAGAGATGGATTCCACCGCAAACGAAGCCGACGAAACGCGGCTCAATCGCGATCTCGCTCAGGACCGGCTCGATATCGCGCGCCTGACTGCGCTGCTTGCCGGCGATGCGGACGGGTTTACGCCGCCGACCGACGCCGGCGAAAGTTTGATCGCGACGGCGCGACGGCACATGGAAGAGCAGGCCGCCGAACAGGAGGCTAAACTGGCAGGGCTCGACCGCCAGGTCGCGCAAAAGCGTGCTGAGGTTGCCGAAGTCTCCGCAAGCATCGAAAAGATCGAAGCGACGCTGCCGCTGGTGAAAGGCCAGCGCGACATCCGCGATGCCGCGATGAAAATCGACGGTGGGAAGCTATTATTTCTCCAGGCGGAACAGCAATACGTCGAGTTGGCGCACGAACTCCTCGTCCAGCACCACCGGCGCACCCAGACCAACGAGGCGATCTCCGCGCTCGAGCGCCAGCGGGCGCAGGCCGTTGCGGAATACAAGAAATCGCTCCTCTCCGATCTCGCCAAGGCGAAAGGTCAGGCCAACGAACACGGCGAGGAGGCCCGCAAGGCGGCGCAGAAGCGCGAGCTGCAAACTCTGCGCGCCCCGGTCAGCGGCACGGTGCAGCAGCTCGCTGTGCACACAGTAGGCGGTGTCGTCACCCCCGCGCAGCCGCTCATGGTCATCGTCCCCAAGGAGGCGCAGCTGGAAATCGAGGCGACGCTCGCCAACAAGGACATCGGCTTCGTCCACCCCGGCCAGGTGGTCGAGGTGAAGGTCGAGACCTTCAATTTCACCCGTTATGGCCTCATCCACGGCACGGTCACGAGCGTCAGCCGCGACGTAGTCGCGCCCGATATCAATGCTTCGGACAGCCGCAACGGTCGTGGGCATGATGCCGACATTCCGAAAGACGAGCAGGAGCGTCAGTCCAAACAGCCGGCTTACGTGGCGCACATCAGCTTGGCGCAAACCACGATCGATACCGAGGAGGGCGTAACGCCACTCGAGCCTGGGATGGCCGTGACCGCCGAGATCAAGACCGGCCAGCGACGCGTGATCGAATATCTGCTCTCGCCGGTGCTGCGCTATCGGCACGAAGCCATCAGGGAGAGGTGAGATGGTTTGTGGGGTGGGCAAAATCGCGTGGCGCGATCATTCTGCGTGGGCCTTAAGCGCGGTAACGCGCGTCTTCGACGCGCTATGGGCGCCGGACTCGATCCCCGATCGGAGTCGGGGACATGTTTTACCCATGCGGTCGGCCATGCCGTGCGCCGTTGCCGCCGTCGCGTGTCCCGCGCGCAGCGCAGCGCGGCCGAAACGTTTGCGACTGCGCACAAACGTCGAGCCGCGGTGCGCTGCAGACGCGGGACCGCCACAATCTCGACCTTGGCGGTCCCGGATCAGCGGTGCACCACTCGCGCGCGCGACCGATATGCGCAAATTTCCCTTCCGTCTCGGCGCGCGCGCTCGCGCTGCACCGCATCCGGGACACGCACGTCACTTCTCACCATCATCGGAAATGGTTGAGCTATGCTAACCCACGCACCTGAAAGCACCAACCACAACAACGCAGGCGTGCAGCACGCGCGGAAGGCGGATGCTCCGCCCGACGCGGGCGTGCAAACTCACCAACCACCGCCCACCAAATCGCTCGTCGAGCTTTCGCCGGGGTTCGTGTCCTGGATGATCCGGTATCGAATTAGCCTTGCTTGCACCGCCTCGAACCTTGGGCATCTGCTGCTCATCGGCTCGCGCAGCAACGGAACTCTGGGCTTCAGCAGGGCTCAGTTCAATGGGGCACGAGGCATCGCAGCGTTCTCGCACCGGATTTATCTCGCTGATCGAACCAGCATCTGGCGCCTGGAGAACACCCTCAGATCTCGCGAGATCGTCGCCGATCAATTCGATCGCCTGTTCGTGCCGCGCAACGCGCAAATCACGAGCGATATCGGCGCGCACGAGCTTGCGGTCGAGCCCTCCGGCCGCGTCATCGTGGTCGCCACCAAATACTCCTGCCTTGCGACACTGAGCGCCACTCATGCTTTCAAGCCGCTCTGGAAGCCGGCCTTCGTGTCGAAGCTCGCGCCTGAGGATCGCTGCCATCTCAATGGTCTCGGCATGCAGGACGGGCGCTTGCGCTACGCGACCGCGTGCTCCACCGCGGATATCGTCGATGGCTGGCGAGATCATCGCGCGAGCGGCGGCGTACTCATCGACCTGTCAAGGGATCGCGTTCTGGCGAATGGCCTCTCGATGCCGCATTCGCCTCGCGTGCACCGCGGATCGATCTGGGTTCTCAATTCCGGCTCCGGCCATCTTTGTCGAATCGACCCGGAGAACGGCCGGCGCGAAAATGTTGCCTTCTGTCCGGGATTCCTGCGCGGACTCGCCTTCGTCGAGCATTTCGCGATTGCCGCGCTTTCGTTGCCGCGGCACGGCCGCTTCCAGGGCCTCGAATTAGACGATCAGCTGGCCCGTCGCAAAGCCGCACCGTGGTGCGGTCTCATCATCGTCGACATCCGCAACGGCGATGTGGTCGAATGGCTGCGGCCTGGCGCTGAATTCGGCGAGCTGTTCGACGTCGCCGTCGTCCCCGCTACGCGATGCGGAGCGGCAATCCCCCCAGACAGTCCGGTGTTACAGGATGCGATCACGTTCGAACACGATTTCGCGCCGCTCGCGCCTGCTAGTCGCGATACGACACGTGAGAAGGATATGGCACGCGGAGGGGGACATGCTTGAGCGACCTCAAGCTGGATGTAGCCTGATCAACGAGTGGGATTTGAGCGCGTATATCGCATCCCACAAGTGGGATTTGGTCTCTCCCCTCCGAGCAAACGGCCCCGAATCGGCGATCGCTGGAAATCGAAGCCTAGCCGGCGATGCGCAAGGCACGCTTCCAGTCTCCTTGCCATCGAATCGGAAGGCTGGAATCGCACGAAAGTCGGCGGGGCCGCTGTCGGACTCCGGCGCCTCCATTTTGGGGGTTCTCGAGTCCCTGAGATGCGGCGGATTTTTGCTCGACCTGCACAGGCGGATCCTGTCGCTCAATAGAATTGCGGTCCGTTGTCTGGGAGACGGGCTCGTGCTCAATGGCGAGCAACTGAGCGCCAGCGACTCCGCCTCAGACGACCGACTCCAATCCATGATCAGTTCCGCAATGGCGCCGCCCAGGTCAAACCCGAACACTCCCAACTCGGTCGTAATACATCGTCGCTCTCGGTTGCCACTGGTGATCCGCGCCGTTTCCCCGAACCAAGGCGCTCTGTGGGCGCCCGGGTCGGCAAGCTTGCTGCTTCTGGCCTTCGATCCCGAGCCGAGCCGAGAACCCCCGCGCGAGATCCTGATGGAGGCGTTCGGACTAACACGCGCGGAGGCGGACGTCGCAATCGGCATCGCGTCCGGGAAAATGCTCGCGGAAATCGCAGCCAAGCGCGCAGTCACGATCGAGGCCGTGCGACTTCACTCGAAAAGGGTGTTTTCGAAAACGCACACGCGCGGCCAGCCGGAGCTCGCAGGCCTGCTGACCCGCATCGCATTTGTAGTCGCGCGGGGGGAAGAGGAGTTGCCAATTATACGGCGTCCCTCTGAGCCATTCATCCGCCCAAAAGCCAGACGGTTCAACCAGTAACCCCTGGTACCCCTGCCGCGCATCAATCGTGATCGGAGCAGTCCCGAAACATGCGATATTCGTCTTTCGACGAAGCGGGCGCCTAGCCAAGCCATCCCGCGTGCCGGCGGGAGTGTTCTCTCGAGAACACGAGCCTTCAGTTAAGCGCGATAGAACCGATGCACTCCGTTCGCGCTGAATTCCGCTCCGCGCAGGAGCGGCCACCCAAAGCCTCTCAACGTATTGGCTTAATCACCTGTCCAACAAAGCCGCTACCCGTTGGCTCCGGCTCACCAGGACGCAATCTCAAGACCCCCCGATTGCCCTGGAGCACGCCAGCGCATTCGGAATCAAGCTGCTGGTGCAAAGCAAGTTGCTCTTGATCCTCGAAGTCCTGACGAAGCCGCCCGCCAGGGCTGATGTCTTCGTCTCGTACCTTACCGACTGCAAGGAACCAAGCTTTCCGCTGCGCGTCAATTTCAAGATTCCTGCAACGGGATTCAATCCCAGATAAATATCCGAGAAGCCGCGCAACTGCGACATCGTCGGGGTAAGAACTGCGATTCCATGTTGATTGAGCTAAAACTACCGTCGGAAGCAGAAATATCAATAAGCTTGAGACGAATCGGGTAGACATGACTTTTGTGCTCCTTGTCTGGCGGGCTGAGCTCAAGCTAGAAGAAAATACTCTGGGTTCGTCCAAACAACGATCGCGGCTATTTGTTACTCGGTTAAAGAGGCACACTCGAGAAGACCTCAGTATGACATCTTTCAATGTGCAGGACAGTGACGCGGGATGGCGTATGTTGTCAAGCTCGGCTGGCGCCTCCGTTTGATTTATTCAGCGCTTGCCTATACCGCTCGATCCCCCATACTACGATCATCGCCACTCGCGCTGCCGAGCGAGGCGCGAGGCCAGCCAACTTGGGGAGCTGGTCGCCGACTTATCCGTGGGGGATGGGCCGACCGCCGCTGGCCCTAGGCCATATAAGAAGCAGGATCCGGCTGAGTGACTGCTCGCATGCGATTGATCCTCATCTACGTCATTTGGTTGACTCCAACGGTCGCTACGTATTTTCTCGTAAATCAGCCGCGGTACGTCGCTTTATCGATGGCACTAGGGGTCTTGGGCGCGACCGCACAAATTCGAGGATTCGTGAACGCCATAGTGTTCCTGAAAGAGCGAAAAAAATCTCTTAGGAAACGCAAAAATTCAAACTGAGGCATTGCCCAGGCTCGTGCAGATCGCGACGCCTAGCGTCGTGAGCAAGAAACGCCGGTTCGCCGCGAGGAGGGGTAGAATGATAGCGCATAAGCGGGAGCCCACCGCGGTTGTTCGGTACTGGATTATGCATTGCCGGTAACGGCGGCCGCACTTCAACCTGCGGACGTCAAGAGTTTATTGCATCGTGTTACCCAAATGGGGAACGGAGATCAGGAGCAGCAAGCTATGATGAAGGCAGCCATGAACGCCCCGACCGTTCATGGGCCTGAGCCCGGCGGTGGTGAGGCGTAAATGCTGGAGGCCACACGACAATCGGGAGTCGCGCGGCTTTGATACCTTGGGCGCTTTCGACGCCGATTGCGGAAGGCAGCAAAGTTCATTCGACCGTGCTTACACGCGAGTGCATGGAGGTCGAAGACGTAAGCATAGCCAATCGTGAGAGGCCGAGTGGGCCTACTCTGGATCGTGGGTTCTGTTGCGATTGCGCAATGTTAGCGTCTGCCTTGCGCTCGCAGACTAAGCTCTTTGCGGAGCTCCATAGAGGCGTGCCAAGCGGTCTAGGTCGCGCGCGATTGTGACTATGGATACACCACTTCAGCGACTCTGCCAGTTGAATATGATCAGTTCACGAAGACAGGAAAGCTTATGACTGAGATCACAAACAGCGGCAGGAATTTTCCTACTAACGATCAACCTCTTGGCGGATCCAGCGGCAACCCGACGTACGTATACACATATCCTTGGACATCGGACAGTCCTGCTGTTTACCAGTTTCAGATTAATGGCAATGACTTTGCCGGATTTACCGCTGCGGCTGTCGCCGTTGTAGAACACTATGATCCAATCACTAATTCAATCGTTCGAGATTTCGACCCCATCGGTGGAACGCAGAGTTCTTCCTACATCAACGTTGTTACGGGCCCCGCCGATGGCCAGCTCTCGACCGGAGAGATTCACATTGCGGTGTACGGAATAAGCGATTTGCCTGGTCCGGCGTCTGCATTATTTTGGCTTCTTCCAGGTAAAGCTAGCTACGGTAGCAGCGCCGTGATAGGTAGTAACACGGGATATCAAATCAATTTTGTTGGCGCGCAGACAATCAATCTAAGTACACTTCAGCAGCTGCCCGCCAGTGCTGAGCCGATACCCTACATGAAGGAGATGCAAAATCTACCCTGGATGCAGCCCTTGCCAGGTCAGATATCGGGGGAAACGTCGACCACGGATCTGCCTCTTTGGTATCAATCGGGGATCCAGCCCTTGCAGTCCGGATTGGGTCAGCAGCAGGCGGTTACCTGGCCCGAGCCCCCATCGGCTAATGAACTAATTCCGCAATGGGAGCTTCCGAATAACTTCCAACAATTCCCCTATCCCGAAACCGGAACCTATTGGCCAGTCACGGGTTCTGCCCCTCCTGGTCTTTCCTATTCCCCCGCGGGTACGCAGGTAGATCAGTGGGGTCCTTTCGAGCCTGTGCCGTACAGTTCCCCGGATCAGCTGTCGGCTGTTCAGGAGTTTGGCGCATTCGCGCCAGGAATCGATCTCGGGATACAACAGAATCAATCCACATCGCCGGCATTTGCCGATCCCGCCTTTTTGTCACCAAGCCTCACAGATTCCCTGACCACCGGGACGCCCACGGGCGACTTGTTCAATCCGACATCGACGTTGCCAAACCCTTCGGAGTTTTCCCAGGAGCCGATTCCTCAACCTGCAGCTGGCAGCTTTACAACCATCGATGACTCATCGAGTGTCGGCAACGATTTTGGGGACCCCACGCTTTTTGACGCCAGCCTCGGCTTTGCGCCCGTCGTTCTCGATCTCACCGGCAATGGGATCAACATCAAGCAGCTCACCTCGTCGAACGAATTCTTCGACACCGCTGCTGACGGTCAGCAGAACCTCACCGCCTGGGCGGGAGCCGGCAACGGCGTACTGTTCTACGATCCGACCGGTGCCGGGCAGCTGACGCAGGCCGATCAGATGATCTTCACGGATTGGGATCCGACCGCCACGTCGGACATGCAGGCGCTGCTTGATGTATTCGACACCAATCACGACGGCTCGCTCGATGCCGGGGATGCGGCATTCAGTGATTTCTTCGTGATGGAGACCAATCCCGACGGGACGCAGACCGCAGTTTCCCTCGCGAGTCTCGGCATCACGTCGATCAATCTCAATGCCGACGCGACCAATCTCACGCTGCCCGACGGGTCCTCGATCGACGGCGAGACCACCTACACGACTTCGAGCGGCAGCGGGACGGCCGCAACCGTGACCTTCGCCAGCGACCCGGTCGGGCATCCGATCACCACAACCACGACGACGAATGCCGACGGGTCGGTGACGATCGCCAACACCGCCGAGAATTCCGACGGCAGCGTCGCCTACCAGCGCATCCTCAATACGCTCGTTTCGTCCTCGACCAGCAGCGGCATCACCACGACGACGACCAATGCCGTGCTTTCGACCGTCAATAACGGCGGCGTTGTCGAGACCCTGCAAACCGACAACACCGTCTCCTCGACCAATGGGTCGAGCACCGAAACCGTGACCAATTACCTCGGGGGCGCGATCACCTCGACCGGCGAGTTGACCAGCATCGGCACATCCGGATTCGAAAAGCTCAATTCGACCGCGACCACGACGGTGGCCTCCGGCGGCACGGTCACAACCACGATCCTGCGCGACCAGACCGGCGGCGGGTGGACATCGCAGGAAGAGGTCGACACCGCCAGCGGGCCCGGCTCGGGCACCTACGTGGTGTCGAACGTCAATCCGGACGGCTCGGTGAGCGATGTCACCTCGACGACCGTGACCAGCGGTGGCCTCCTGCGCACGACGACAAACCTCATCGACGGCAACAGCGCCATGGCGACGACCTCGGTCGATTCGACCGTGGTGGGCTCTTCCGGCACGCGGACCGAGACCGTGACCAACTCCGCGGGCAGCACCGTCACGAGCCTGATCCAGACCGTCACCTCGACCACCTCGAACACGGTCACGCGTACGACCAGTGCCGATCTCACCGACGGCTCGACGCTCGATCTCACCACGGTCGATCAAACCGTGACCAGCTCCGGCGGCGCCTCGACGACCACGCACGCCGATTACGCCGCCAACGGCACGGAGCTGGACCAGACCGTCACGACCAACACGCCGCAAAGCAGCGGCGGGCTTGTGACCTCGACCACGTCTTCCGTGCTCGACAACGGCGCCTTCGTCTCGACCGGCAGCACCACCACGACTATTTCCAATGCCGGCGGCAGCGCGACCACGACCGTCGTCAACCACAGCCCCAACGGCACGCTGCTTTCGGAAAGCATCACCTCGAGCACGCTGGGGAGCCCGGCGCGCACGGTTACGACCTATGCCAACGGCGACGGCAGCGTCTCGCAATATGAGAATGTCACCGTCAGCAGCGGCACCACCACGGATACCCTGGAAAACCTCAACGGCGACGGCTCGCTTGCGGGCGAGGTCGTGACCACGACCGCCAGCGGCGGACTGGCGAAAACCATCCAAATCGATGCGAGCGGCTCCGGAACCGTCTCGGCGCCGGTCTTCGACCACATCACCAGCGACACCACCGTCACCTCGGGCGGCGCCTCGGTCGAGACCGTCACCGATTATGGCGCTTCGACAAGCAACGAGATCGACCAGCAGCAGACTTCCGTCAGCGCCGACGGGCTCACGACGACCGTCGCGAGCGCGTTCACTAGCGCCACCCTTGCTAACCCGGGAACCTGGGATCGGATCACGACCGACCAGACGACCGTCAACGGCGATGGCAGTCTCAGCGAGACCATCACTACGACCGACGGCGCGGGCCACACGCTGGAAACCGTGCAGAAGAACACATCGGCAAACCGCCAGAGCGTCACCGCCACGACAACGCTAGGGACCACGAACCTGGTCAAGCAGGTCGAGACGGTCACCACGCAAAGTAACGGCACGGTGGCGGACCAGGTGGTCAATTTCGACCAGCAGGGCGACGTCAACGGCGCGACCGTGACGACGATATCGGCGGACGGTCTCGTGAAAACCGTCCAGCAGGACATTTCCGGGCAGTCGGCGGCTCAATACTCATCGGGCGGGCTTGCCTTCGACCGCACCACAACCGACACGACGGTTATCAACAGCGACGGCAGCCGCACCGAGACGACGAACGTCACCTCGCAGAACGGCACGCTGCTCTCGACCGCGACCGTGGCGACGAGCCCGAACGGGCTCTCGACCACGACGACTCTCAACCCCTATGCGGCGGCGCATTATGCGACGCAGACTACGGACGCCACCACGCTGAACGCCGACGGCAGCACGACCGAAACGGTCAGTGACTATAGCTACAACGGAGGGCTCATCGACAGCACGCAGGCGATCACCGGCGCGGGCGGCCTCTCGACGACGGTGCTGCGCGATCTCAACGGCGACGGGATTAGCGACCAATCCTCTGTCGACGCCGTTACACTGAATGCCGACGGCAGCCAGACCGAGACCGTCGCCAACTCCAACCGGTCGGGCCTGATCAGCGAAACCGTCACGACGACCTCCGCCAACGGCCTTTCGCGGACCACTCAGGTCGATGCCAACGGCGCGGGCCTCGCCGGCCGGGCGGGCTATTGCCGGCGCCGTGACTCCCCTTCGGGGGAGAGGGATCGCACCGAGCTTCCGGTGCCACGGTGCAATCAATCAGGGCGCAGCAACGCAACAGCGCGGGCGGGTGAGGGGTTACTAATCCTCCTGCGCCATAAACCTCGTAGGGTGGGCAAAATCGCCTGCACCACCTGACCGCGTGGGCAACGGCGCGGTGCGATTTTGCCCACGCCGTCGGCATTGGAGAAGGCGCCGTTGCCCACGCTACGAGGCCTCTTTTGACGCAGTAATACTAATCGACGGTCCGAACCCCCTCACCCCAACCTTTCCCCTTCGGGGAGAGGGAGCCCACCAGTTCGCGGCGCCACGGTGCAATCAATCAGGGGGCAGCAATGCAACAGCGCGGGCGGGTGAGGGGTTACTAATACTACTGCGCCATAAACCTCGTAGGGTGGGCAAAATCGCCTGCACCACCTGACCGCGTGGGCAACGGCGCGGTACGATTTTGCCCACGCCGTCGGCATTGGAGAAGGCGCCGTTGCCCACCCTACGAGGCCTCTTTTGACGCAGCAATACTAATCGAGAGGTCCGAACCCTCTCACCCCGCCGCGCGTCCTTCGAGGCTCGCGCGCGCAAAGGACGCGCGCGAGCACCTCAGGATGACGCGCGGCGCTCCCTCTCCCATCGCAAGTCGGGCTTGCCCGACTTGCGCATTGATAAAGCCCAGCGCGGGACAAGCCCGCGCTGGGTGGGGAGAGGGAGCGCACCGAGTTTGCGGCACCGTTGTGCTTCAATCTCGCCCAGCGATCCGATAAATCACTCCGGCGATGTGATGCGACCGAAATATCCCTTAAAACCGCAGGGCGAGCAGCGCGCGCAGGGTTTCCAGCGTCGAGATGTCGAGGGCGCCGTCGATTTTTTCGGGACGGAAATGACGCTGGAAGGCCGCAATGACATCGCGCATGGCGCCGTCGAGGTGTCCTGAGGGCGCGACCGCATAGCCGTAACGGGCGAGCATTTCCTGAAATTCGGCGATTGCCGGATCGGTTTCGCCGAAGACGTAGACCGGGCCCGCGACGATCGGCGCCGGTTTGACCCACAATCCGATTCCCGATTGGTGCAGACGGCGCCACGGGAATTTCTCGCCGGGATCGCGCTTGCGGCTGGGAGCGATATCGGAATGGGCGAGTACGCGTTCGGGCGCGATGCGGTGGCGGGTGAAAATGCTCCGGCACAGCATGATCAGAGCCGCGATCTGGCGTTGCGGAAAATCCGGATAGCCGCTGTCGTGCCCGGGATTGACGAGTTCGACTCCGATCGAGCAGGAATTGATGTCGGTTTCCCCTTCCCAAGCGGACTGGCCGGCATGCCAGGCGCGCCGCGATTCCGGAACGCACTGCACGATATATCCATCCTCCCGCACCACGTAATGCGCGGACACTTCGCTCGCCGGAAAACAAAGGTGCCGGATTGCGCTCTCCGCATCCGGCATGCCGGTATAGTGAAGGATCAGCATCGTCGGCTTTGCGCCGGAGGCGCGCTCGCCTTGATTAGGCGAAGCTCTCACCTCGGCGACAATTGAAGAATCGGGGTGGAACTCGGATTGCAACGAAACCATCGATTGCGCCTGCATTAGAGCCCCAGATATGCCTGCCGAATCTCCCGCCTCTCGGCGAGTTCGCGGCAGGGGCCGTCCAGAAATGGCCGCCCCTCCGCTATGACGTAGGCATAGTCGCCGAGCAAGAGCGCGAGATGCGCGTTCTGCTCGACCAGCAGAATGGTTACTCCCGCCGCCCGCAGCGCGATGAGCGCCTGCGCCAGCTGCTGCACCACGACAGGCGCCAATCCCAGCGACAGTTCATCGATGAGTAGAAGCTCGGGCGCCGCCATCAGGCCGCGCGCGATCGCCAGCATCTGCTGTTCGCCGCCGGAGAATGTACCGGCTTTCTGGCGACGGCGCTCCTTGAGCCGCGGAAAGAGGGCATAGAGCTTCTCGATCTGGTCGCGAAAGCGTGCCCGCGCCCGCGGCGAATAGGCGCCCATTTCGAGGTTCTCCTCGACCGTCATGTCGCCGAAGAGCTGACGGCCCTCCGGCACGAGAACGAGCCCCTGCGCCGCCTTGGCATGCGCCGAGAGCCGGGTCACGTCTTCGCCTCGAAAGGTGATGCGGCCGCGCTGCGGGCGGATGCCGCCGACGATGGCCCGCAGCGCCGTCGTCTTGCCGGCCCCATTGGCGCCGAGGAGCACCGTCATGGCGCCGCGCTTCACAGTGAGCGAAATGCCCCAGAGCACCTGTACGCCGTCATAGCCGGCTTCGAGCCCCTCGACTTCGAGCAGGCGCTCGCTCACGCGCGCTTCTCCATGTCGGCCAGCAGTTTTGAATCGCCCAGATAGGCGGCAATCACCGCAGGGTTCTCGGCGATTTCGAGCGGCCTGCCTTCGGCGAGCTTGCGGCCAAGGTCCAGCACTATAATCCGGTCGGAGAGGCTCATGATGGCGCGCATGATGTGCTCGATCATCAGGATGGCGACGCCGCCCTCCTGGATCCGGCGCACGGTTGCGATCATCGCCTCGGTCTCCGACGGGTTGAGCCCGGCGAGCACCTCATCGAGCAGCAGCAGGCGCGGGCGGGCCGAGAGCGCGCGGGCAAGTTCGAGGCGTTTCTTACCCGCGGTGGTAAGCGTGCCGGCAAGCGTATCGAGGCGATCGCCGAGCCCGACGCTTTTGGCCACTTCGCGCGCCACGTCTCGGGCCTGCGAGAGCGGGAGATTTTCGCGGCCGAAACAGGCGCCGACCGTGCAGTTGTCGAGCACGGAGAGGCCCGCGAGCGGCTGCGTGATCTGCTGGGCGCGGGCAAGGCCGGCTCGCGCGATCCGATAAGGAGGCTCGCCGGTGATGTCGCGCCCTTCGAACAGAATGCGCCCGCTGTCGGGCCGATGGACGCCGTTGATCAGGTTGAACACCGTGGACTTGCCCGCCCCGTTGGGGCCGATGAGGCCCACGATCTCGCCTTCATAGACGGCGAGATCGAGATGCCGAACCGCCTGGAGGCCGCCAAATCTCTTGGCGAGCCCGCCGACTTCAAGGAGCGCGGTCATTCGAGCCAGCCTCGCAGGCGCGGCCAGCGGCGATGCACAAAGCCGAGAAGCCCGCCGGGAACGAAGAGGACGATCAGGAGCAGAAGCCCGCCGGCGACGACGAGCTGGAAATGCGAAAAGACTTCAGAGGTCAACAAATAGCCGCGCAGCTCTTCATAAAGAAAGGCGCCGAGCGCGGGGCCGACGATCGTGCCGGCGCCTCCGAGCATCACCATCACGATTGCCTCGATCGAGGTCTGCAGGTTGAAGGCGCCGGTCGGCTCGATCAGCCCGCTTTTGAAAAAATACAGCCCGCCGGCGATCGCGGGCAGGAACGCGGAGGCGCTGTAGACCAGCGCCTTGTAGAGCGGGGTCGGTACTCCGAGCACGGCGGCGGCGTCCTCGTTCTGGCCGATGGCAAGAAGGCCGAGCCCGAATTTGGAATGCCTGATCGCGTAGCTTGCGAGCAACGACAGAGCCGTCAGGGCGACGATGAGCAGATAGATTGTCCAAAGCGCCTGCATCGGGCCGCCGAGCGGGCCGTAGGCATCGAGGGCAAGATAAATGCCGGTGGCGCCGCCCCAGGGCTCGAAATTAGTAACAATCTGCGCGATCGCTGCATTCACCCCGATCGTCGCCAGGGCGAAGAAGGCGCCGCGCAGCCGCAGGATGCCGAGCCCGAACAGGAGCGCGATGGCGCTCACCGCCGCGCCGGCCACGATGGCCGCGGCGATCACCGACACGCGAAAGCCGTTGACGAGATAGAGGCAGATGTAGCCGCCGAGCCCGAAAAAGACGATATTGCCGAAATTCACGTAGCCGGCATATCCGATCATCAAATTCAGGTTGCTGGCGAGGATGATGTACACCGCCGCCAGCAGCAGGCTCTCGCGCAGCCCTACGTCATCGGCGAAATAAGGGACCGACGCAAAGACGAACGCCGCGGCGATGATCAGCCAGGGAAACGGACGGCGCCACACGGGGGTCAGGCCTTCTGGAAAGAAAAAATCCCGCGCGGGAAAGCAATGAGGCAGAGGACGAAAAGTCCGAATTCCAGGATCGGAATCCAGCTTACCGGCATGAAGGGAGTGGCGAGGCCCTCGACCAGCCCAAGCGCTATTCCACCGAGGAGGGCGCCCGCCGGATTGCCGAGCCCGCCGAGCACGGTGACCACGAAGCTCTTGAGCTGATAGGCCTCGCCGGAAAGCACCGTGAAAGGAAACAGCGTCGCGATGAGCGTGCCGGATACGCCGGCAAGCGCTACGCCCAGACCGAACGCAAACGAGAGCACCTGCGTGGTCGGAATACCGGAGAGTTCGGCGGCGTCACGATTGGCGGCCACCGCGCGGATCGCCTTGCCGATGCGGGTGCGATAAAGCAGGAGATAAAGCAGGCCGGCAATGAGGCCGGCGAACAGCGCCGCCATGATGTGCGTGCCGGTAAAGGTATAGCCCTGAAAGCTTATGCCCGGCATCGATACCGGGACGTTGTAGGGACTCGTGGTCCACAGGGCGGTCCCGAGACCGATGAGGACCATGTTGACGGCGAAAGTCGAGAGCAGGCTCATCAGTTCCGCCCTGCCGATCATGCGATGCACCGCCGTCCAGTAAAGCGCCACGCCAAAGCAAAAGCCGAATACGATCATCACCGGAAGCGCGCCATAGGGCGGCAGCCCCAGCGAAGTTGCCAGCAGATAGAGCAGGAACATGCCCAGCACGATGATCGCGCCGTGGGCGAGATTGATGACTTTCATCACGCCCCAGATGAGGGTGAGGCCCATCGCTGCGAGACCATAGACGGCGCCCACCAGGACGCCGTCGATTACGGAAGCCAAGATTCCGATCATGGTTGTGCAGAGCCCTCCCTATCCTTCCCCCCAAGCGGGGAAGGATAGGGAGGGGACGCGCCCGCCCGAGAAAGAAGGCGCGCTCCTACTACGAAACTGACTGTCATCCCGGCCGAGCGTCGAGAGCGGTGCTGGGCACCGCTCTCGACGCGAGAGCCGGGACCCATCAGTCAGCACGCTCGGAAACATGGGTCCCGGATCGCCCTCGCCGGACATGAGGTCCGGCGAGGGGCGTCCGGGACGACAGCGGTGGTTATCATCGGCAGTCGGGTCGGCCACAGTCGGGAGCTCAAGCTAACAGTCTCGCTCAATCCGCTCGCCTCAATAGAGTATTTCCGCCGTCTTGGCCTCATTGGGCCAAATCACTTCCTTCACCAACGCCCCGTTCTTCCGTTGCCATTGCGCAAGCACCATCTGGTGACCGATCTGGAGTCCGTGTTCCTTTGGGTCGGTGGCGAATTTGGTGCGGCCGAACATCGTCGTGGCGTCCATCTTGTTGAGTTCGGCGGCGACCTTGGCCTGGTCGATCGAGCCGGCCTGCTCGATCGCGTGCTGCAGGATCAGCCCAGCCCCATATCCGCCGGCGGCGTGGTAACCGGGCTCAATCTTGAATTTCTCCAGAAAGGCCTTGGTGAATGCGGGGGCGGCCGGCCCAAAATCGGGCTTGTAGGCGACCTGCGGCTCCCACTGCGACGGCACGGAAATGCCGACGGCGGCGTCGCCGAGGCTGGCAAAATTCGGGCTGTCCGGAGCGACCAGCAAAGTGATCCATTTCATCGGCGCCTTCTGCTCATGGAGCTGTCGCGCCAGCGTTGCGCCGTCTGCATAATGCCCGCCGCCGAGGAGCGCATCGGCTTTCGAAGAGATGACCTTGTTGATGATCGGCGAGAAGTCGGTCGTGCTGCCGGCGTAAGTCTCTTCCAGCGCGACCGTCAATCCGGCCTTCCTGGCCAGCTCTTTGGTCGCGGCATTGACCGCCTTGGTGAACGGGTCGTCTTCGTAGATGAATGCCACGCGGGCGTTCGGGTTCTTTTGCTTGAGCGCCGCCACCGCTCCGGCAAGATACTGGCCGGCAGGCGAATAAAGCTGGAACAGGTTCTTGTTGCCGAGGCGGTAGGTCTGCTCCTCCGCCCCGCCGGTTGTGATCATCACCTTCCCGTACTGCTCGGAGATGATCGCGGCAGTGGCGACCAAGCCGGACGAATAGGGACTGAACAGGAACTGCGCTTTGTCCTGGGTGATCAGGCGGGTATAGAGCTGCTGCACCCGGGTATTCTGGGATTCGTCGTCATAGTTCGCCAGATCGACCTTGTAGCTCTTGCCGCCGGCCTTGATGCCGCCTGCGGCATTGACGTCATCGCGCCACAGCTCGATGCCGCGCAACTGAGCCGTTGCGTCATTGTTGAGCTTGCCGGTGCGCGAGATGGTAAAGCCGATCTTGAGATTGTCCTGCGCGAGCGCCGGCAGCGCAACAGCGACCGCGAGCGCAGCGCAGAGCAGGAAGGTGATGTGTTTCTTGTTCATGGGGCCCTCTTTAACTGACAGCTCCCCGTGTTCTGCCCGCATTCATAGCGCGAAATGGCGGAACGGCCAAGGTTAGGGGCGCCCTTCGAGGCGCGCGCTAGGGAGCGCGCGCCCACGGGAGGTAAGGATCTAAGAACGCGCGCTCGCGCCTCATACGAAAAACTGGCTGTCGTCCCGGCCGAGCGTCTCTACAGCGGCGCTAGCGCCGCTGTAGATCGCGAGAGCTGGGACCCAACTGGCAACAGCCCATACGGATCGATCGGTCCCGGCTCGCGCTCGCCCGGATTGAATCCGGGCTCGCTTGGCCGGGACGACAGCAGTTGGTTTCATTCGCGGCCGGTCGGCGCCAGCCGGTAGAGGACGACGGCGCGCGCCTCGAAGCTCTACGATCGACCGCCAACCCTACTGATGCGGGGCCGGGGAGCCGCCGGGCCGTGCCATCGTGGAACCGCGGCCCACTGTCGAGAGCGCGGCCTGCTGGTATGACTTGAACGCGGGCATGGCCTTGAGGTCGTTCTTGCTCATCTCCAGCTTGAACTCCCGCTTTCCCTGACTTGCCGGTCCGGGGTGGAAAGCCGACGGGTTGATGGCAATTTCCTTCCCGTTCATGCCGACGATATAGGCGAGGACATTTCCATTCTTATTGAACAGGACGTCATTGATTGAGCCGATCTTTTGATTTTGGGCATCGACGACGTTGGCTCCTTTGAGCTGGGATGCGAGGAGCTGATTGGGCATCTCCTGCATCGCCAAATGCTGCTGTGCCTGCGCTTGGGCTGCCTCCTGGGCCGCCTTGGCGAGGTCATTGGGTTGAGACGCCTGCGGCGTCTGCGAGAAAGCGGTGCCGGCCAGCAAGGCCGACGCCGCCGCGGCGATTAGAACTTGTTTGAGCATTTTACCCTCCAGGCAAATGCGATCCATTCGTTACGCTTCCCTCTCGCGGCATAAGGGCCGCCCGGGAAAGCAGTCTCTTGTTTGTCAACCGGTGCGTGTGCGGCGTCGTTCCGACCTGCGGCAACGGCTCAAGCTTCCCGTAAATCTGCTGCCCGGTAATGAGCCGTTGACAATTCTTTGGTTTTTAGGGCTGTTCCATTGACGCCCATGAAATCCCATGGTAACCCAAACTGTCCCACAGCCGGCAGTTGACCCATTCGGGGTCGCCTTCGCCAATTTGCCGGGCCAAGTCGGCCGGGCGGTGGCGGTGGGGGCCGGCAAGAGGCGACATGGACCGGTATCTGTCGCACTACATGCTGCGTCTCGACGCCAAGGGGCGGGTGTCGATCCCGGCACCGTTTCGGGCAGTCCTCGCACGCGACGGTTTCGAAGGACTTTACTGTTATCCGGCACTCGACCGTTCGGCTCTCGATGCCGGCGGCAATGCCCTTCTGGCAGAGATCGAGAGCTTGATCGGGCGCTTTCCGCCCTATTCCGAGGAGCGCGAGCAGTTCTCAGCCGCCCTCTATGGGCCGAGCGAAATCCTCAAAATCGATGGCGAGGGCAGGGTGGTACTGTCCGAACCGCTCAAGGTGCATGCCGGGATCGCGGACGCGGTCACGTTCGTTGGTCTCGGTCACAAGTTTCAGATCTGGGAGCCGGACCGCTTCCGCGCGGAACTCGCGGAGGCCACCGAGAAGGTCCGCAGGTTGAAGCGGCAGCTCGGCTCCCGGGTGGCGGCGGAACCTCCGCACGGAGCACGGGAATGATGGCGAGCCGCGACAGCAGGGGAGCTGTCGCTGGCGGACCGGCTCGTCACATTCCCGTGCTCGCCCGCCGCGCGGTCGAATTTCTCAACGTGCGCGATGGCGGTATCTACATCGACGCCACCTTCGGCGGCGGCGGCTATTCCCGCGAAATCCTTAGCCTGGCCGATTGCCGCGTGATCGGTATCGACCGCGATCCCGTCGCTGTTGCGGAGGGCAGCGCTCTTGTAGCGGAGGCTGCTGGCCGCCTTGTCCTTGTCGAAGATCGTTTCTCGAACCTTGCTGGCGTTGCGCGACGCTTCGGCTGCGAGGCCATTGACGGCGTCGTGTTCGATCTCGGCGTCTCCTCGATGCAGCTCGACGAGAGCGAGCGCGGATTTTCGTTTCGCGTGGACGGCCCGCTCGACATGCGCATGGGCGGCCGCGGCGCGAGCGCCGCCGACGTGGTCGCACAGGCGTCCGAACGCGATCTCGCCAGCATCCTCGCGACGCTTGGAGAGGAACGCCACGCCCGAAGGGTCGCGCGCGCGATTGCGCGCGCGCGAGAGAAAGCGCCGATCCGCACAACGGGTGCGCTCGCCAATATTGTGGCGCAGATCGTGCACGCGCGAGCAGGAGCGATCCATCCGGCGACGCGGACTTTCCAGGCGCTGCGAATTTTCGTCAACGACGAGCTGGTGGAACTCGCCACGGCGCTGGGCGCTGCCGAAAGCATGTTACGCCCCGGCGGTCGCCTGGTGGTGGTTGCTTTTCATTCGCTCGAGGACCGCATCGTCAAGACGTTCCTGGCCGAGCGTGGCCGCCGCGGCGCGCCGTCGCGTCACCTGCCCCCGATAAGCGGTCCCGCCGCCACGTTGCGCATCCTGACAGCGCGTGCGCTCACCCCGGACGAGGGCGAAATCGCTGCCAATCCCCGCGCGCGCTCGGCAAAGCTGCGTGCCGCCGAGCGCACCGAAGCGCCGGCGAATGCACAGCCGGCCGACCATCTCCTGCCGGACCTGCCGGCGCTATCGGAAGTGATCAGCGGGGCACGTCGATGATCCGGCTCATCAACATCTGCGTGATTGCGGCGCTCGTATTCGCGGCTGCCGATGTCTACAAGATCAAATTCGACTCGATCAGGCAGGCGGAGCGCCTCGCCAAGCTGCGCATGGAAGTACGCCAGGCCCGCGAGGGCATTGCCACGCTGCGCGCCGAATGGTCGAGACTCGACAACCCGGCCCGCATCGAGGAGCTGAGCACGCGGCATCTCCTGCTCAGGTCCATCGACGCGCGGCAGTTCGACAGGCTCGATCGTCTGCCGGAGCGTCCTCAACCGCCGCCCGATGCGTCGGACCCGATCGATGCGCTGCTCGATCGGTCTGCCGACGTTCCGACCGCGAGTGTGCCACCCGCCAAAGGCGCGGACAAAGCAAAAGCGATTCGATGAAACTGATCAGATCGCACCGCAAGCACGAATCACTGTACTGCAGCGCGCTCCGGCCAGCTTGCGAAAGGCATGGAGTATCGCGACTCGCTTTCGGCACGCTCCTACCCTCCCCTGGAGGGGGAGGGTCGGCGCGCTTCTTCAGCGCGCCGGGGTGGGGTGACCCGCTGGGCCTTCGCGTGGGGCTTTCACCCCACCCCGCTCGCCTCGCAAGAGCGAGGCTCGCGACCCTCCCCCTCCAGGGGAGGGTGGGAGCCTGTGGCACGCGAGTCGTGTCCTTCGACATGTGATGCAACCGGACCAAAACGTGCTCTCGATGAGCGATACTCGCACTGCTGCTGCTGTGAACGACCAATCCGCTCCTCGAAGTATGGGCGCAACAGGGGAGCGCCACACCGAGTCACCTCTCCCCGCTTGCGGGGAGAGGTCGGATCGCGTCAGCGAACCGGGAGAGGGGCTTCTTTCCACGGGCCGAGCTCTGGGGGGTAGCCCCTCACCCGCCGCCCATAGCGCGTCAAACAGCGACGCGCTTATGGGCGGCGACCTCTCCCCGCAAGCGGGGAGAGGTAACGCACCTCGCGGCCCGCGAGTCACGAGCGGCGCGTGGCGGCGGCGTCTCGCCAACAGGCTGCTCTATGGCCGCAACGTGGATCGGGCCGCCAAAGCCAAGGCGCGGCTCGGGCTCGCCATCGTCATATTCATGCTCGGCTATGCCGTCATCGGCGCCCGGCTCGTCATGTTCGCGGCGGCCTCCGACGGTCACATGGCCCGACGCGTGATCGCCGCTGACGCGGTCGCGACCGCGCGACCCGACATTCTCGACCGCAATGGAGAAATCCTGGCGACTGACGTGCGCGCGCCATCTCTCTTCGGCGAACCGCGGCGCATCATCGATCTCGACGAAGCGGTGGAGCTGTTGACCGCCGCAGTGCCCGATCTCGACGGCGCCGAACTGCGCGATCGGCTGGGCTCCAAACGCCGCTTTGTCTGGCTCAAGCGCGACATCACGCCGAACCAGCGGGCCGAAATCTATCGGCTCGGCATCCCCGGCCTGGGATTCATGGAGGAAAACAAACGCGTCTATCCCAACGGACCAATCGTGTCGCACGTCATCGGCCACGTGAACATCGACAATCAGGGCATTGCCGGGATGGAAAAATGGCTCGATCGCAACGGGCTAGCCGACCTGCATCTCGCCGGGCTCGCCACCGACCGGCTGCAGACGCCGGTCGAGATTTCGATCGATCTGCGCGCCCAGAACGCGCTGCGCGACGAGCTGGTCAAGGCGCGTAACAAGTATAAGGCCAAGGCGGCGGCCGGCCTTCTCACCGACGTGCGCACCGGCGAGATCATCGCCCTGGTGTCGGAGCCGGATTACGATCCGAACAATCCGCGCGAGGCGCTCGATCCGAGCCGGATCAACCGGCTGACCACCGGCGTCTTCGAAATGGGCTCGACCTTCAAGGCGCTGACGCTGGCGATGGCGCTCGATTCCGGCAAGATCAGTCTGCGGGACTCCTTCGACGCGCGTTTCCCGCTGGTGTTCGGCAAGCGCGCGATCCACGATTACCACGCGCAAAATCGCGTGCTCACCGTCCCGGAAGTCTTCACTTATTCCTCCAATATCGGCGCCGCCAAGATGGCGCTCAA
The DNA here is from genome assembly GCA_036557705.1 of Xanthobacteraceae bacterium. GTDB lineage: Bacteria > Pseudomonadota > Alphaproteobacteria > Rhizobiales > Xanthobacteraceae > VAZQ01. Next base: position 13,784 of record DATBHB010000107.1, on the reverse strand, counting down.
GCTCGGGGTCGAATATCACAAGCGCTTCCTGCGCAAGATGGGACAGCTCGATCGGCTGCGCACCGAACTGCCGGAGAGCGCCGAGCCGCTGGTGCCGCGGCAGTGGAGCGAACTGAGCACGGCGACGATCGCGTTCGGGCACGGGCTTTCGGTCGCGCCGCTTCAGGCCATGATGGCAATCGGCGCGCTGATGAACGGCGGCAATCTCATTCCGCCGACGTTCCGCAAGCGGACCGAGCAGGAGGCGCTCGCGGTCGCGACGCGCGTCATCAAGCCCGAAACCAGCGACAAGATGCGTTACCTGATGCGGCTCAATGTCGAGAAAGGCACCGCGACCAAGGCCGAGGTGGACGGCTATTACGTGGGCGGCAAGACCGGCACCGCCGAAAAGGTCGTGGCCGGGCGGTATTCGAAGAACCGCGTGCTGACCAGTTTCACCGGCGTGTTTCCCGCCGATCAACCGCGCTATCTGCTGCTGATCATGCTGGACGAGCCGCAGCCCCTCCCGGAGACGCACGGCTTTGCGACCTCCGGATGGAACGCGGTGCCGGTCGGTGGGCTCGTGATCGGCCGCGTCGCGCCCATCCTCGGCATCGCGCCGCGCTTTGGCTTGCCTGCGGCCGACAAGTTGATTCTCGCGAGCGGGACTTAAAGTCTGATCCCCGACCTTGGAGCGTTTAGGCGGCTTCTGAGTTAAATGGAGTGGGCGAGCATCGAACTCCTCAGCGAGAGGAGAGCAGGCCGATGCGCAGCAAACGAGCCGTGGCCTATCTGGGATTCGCAAGCGTGATTGCCGCCTGCGCCGGCACCGTCTACGACGCGCTCCATCCCTCTCCGGCGGGCCCCGCTGCCGTGCTGATCTGGCCTTCCCGGCAGCCGGTTTCGAAACCGCTTTTGCCGGAGCATGCACATAAGACGACAATGGCCGTTGAGTGGAATCCCGTTTGGCCGCCGGACGCCTCAACCGCAGCGGTGCCGTTTTTCAACGAAATGGTCGAGCTGTTTCTAGCAACTGAAGTCGACGAGCGTTCCGCAGTTGCCAGAACCGAAGCTCGCGAGCCGAAAAGCCAGACGCCCCAAAAGCCGCCTGCCGTCTCCGAGGCAATCGGGGAGCTTGGCTGGCCCTTTGCCGACTCGCCGGAGGCGAGCGGCGGCCACAAGGCGCTCGCGCAGCAGTCGAGCGAGCGTCGCCATGCGAGCAAGAAGAATCATGATCGCAGGCAAACTGCAAGGCAGGGTGAGTCGCCCGGGAAAAAATTCGACCCCGGGGTGAAACCATATGTGTTGGCGCCTTCACTAAAGGGAGGAACCGAAACACCCAAGAACCAACTGTCGGAGTACGAGGCCCAACCGGCAGACTAATCCGCTGCGCGCACGGTAAGCCTGTGGCGGGCATCGACCAACCAGGGAGGAACACGATGAAACGGCGTGACATTCTCAGTCTATCCGCGGTCGCGGCGGCAAGCCTGGCCTTGCTGCCCAGCGGTGCGGTCGGTCAGCAAAAGTCGCTCAAAGACCAGCTCACTGGAGCGTGGATTCATGTCTCGACGAAATACAAGTTCCCGGATGGGAAAACGGCCGACACGATGGGTCCCAACGCGCGAGGCATCATGATCCTGGATGGCAGCGGCCATATGGCTTTCATCAATATGCGCGCGAGCCTTCCGAAGTTCGCAGCAAACAATCGAACGAAGGGGACCGCGGAGGAAAACAAAGCAATTGTGGATGGGAGTTACGCTTATTTCGGCACCTATACGGTCAACGACGCAGATCACAGCTTCACGGTCCACGTCGAGGGCAGTACGTTCCCGAACTTTGACGGGATGGACCAAAAGCGCTCGGTCACGCTCGCGGGCGACGAACTCAGGTATACCAACCCGGTGGCGACGGTCGGGCAGGGAGTGGTCGTCGAGGCGGTGTGGAAACGCGCCAGGTAGGCGGTTGTCGCGCAGCCGGCGGCGACCTTGCTTCTCGGACTTCATCGACAGCGGCTCAGTCGAGTTTCAATCCCATCGCTTTGATGAGCGGTATCCATCTGTCGATTTCTCGCCTGAGAAATTGCCCCGTCTCCTCGGGAGAGGATTCGCCATCGGGATTGAAACCGGCATTCGTGTACGTCCGCTGCAGGTCTTGATCGGCAATCGCGGCCCGCGTGGCCTGAGCGATCTGTTCGATGATTGGCATGGGTGTTCCCTTCGGGGCGAACAGGCCGATGAAATTGTCAAAAACCAGGTCCGGGAAGCCCGCCTCGGCTGTCGTCGGAATCGTCGCCGCGGCCGCAAGCCGTTTCCTGCTCGTCACGGCAAGGATGCGCATCCTGCCGGTATTGTGCATTTCAATCGCCTGTCCGGTGACAGATTGCACCAGCATCGGAACATGTCCGCCGATGAGGTCGGTCAATGCCGGGCCCGCGCCGCGATAGGGCACGTGCGTAATCTGCGTTCCGGTCAGGGATTTGAGCAGTTCGCCGACGAGATGATTGCCTGAACCCGTGCCCGGCGATGCGTAGGACAGCTTGCCGGGATTAAGCTTGGCGAAATCGATGAGTTCCTTCAGGGTCCGAAACGGTTGGGACGGGTGCACGTCGATCAGGCTTGGATTAGTACCTAGAAGCGCGATCGGCTCGAAATCCTTCAGTGGATCGTACTGAGAGTGGCTCGATGCGATCGGGTTGACGACGAGACCTCCGAAGCCGCCGAGCAGGATCGTGTAGCCGTCCGGCTGAGCGCGCGCCACCGCGGCGGTTCCAAGCGAACTACCCGCCCCGCCGATATTCTCGACGACGATCGTGCCCAGATGTGGTTTCACCTTTTCCGCCCAAGGGCGCCCGGTGCTGTCGTAGACACCGCCCGGCGGAAAGGGAATCACGAGCCGAATCGGGTGTGATGGAAAGGGTTGCGCACGAGCAAGGCGCGAGACAGCCGGCAGCGCAGCAGTGCACACGGCCAATTGCAGAAGGCTGCGACGTGGAAGTTGCATTGCGTTCCCTCCCCCCATGGCGCGTCGAAGACGCGCGTAACCGCGCTGATGGGGCATTCGGCGACGAGAAATCCTACGCGCGCTTTTCGTATAAAGGAAGGAGCCGACATGGCTTGCTCTACCCTGTTTGATCGGCGCGCCCCCGATCCGGTGCCGGGATCGTCGAACAATTCACAGCCAAACGCGTTGCGCCGGGCACCGCGGCCGTGATTATTGTGCCGGGACTGGCCGACTCCCGTAAACCGGCGCACCTGATGAAGCTCAAAAATCTGCTCACCGTCGATGCCGTAAGCGATGCGCGCTACGCGGAACTCGACGCGCGCGGTATTTCGGCCGACAGCCGCACGGTAAAACCGGGCGATCTGTTCGTGGCGCTCTCCGGATCGAAGGACGACGGGCTGCGCTTCGTGCCCCAGGCGGTTACGGCGGGAGCGATTGCCGTAATGGCCGAGCGGGTTCCACCCCAGCCGCTGCCGCCGGGCATCGCTTTTGTAAAGGTAGGCGACGCACGGCGTTCGCTGGCCATCGCTGCTGCGCGGTTTTTTCGCGCCCAACCGGAAACGATCGCGGCGGTGACCGGCACCAGCGGCAAGACTTCGGTTGCAGCATTCACGCGCCAGATCTGGGCCGCGACCGGCGAATGCGCTGCGAGCATCGGCACCATCGGGCTCGTTGCCCCGAGCCGCGAAATCCATGGCTCGCTTACCACTCCCGATCCGGTCGCGCTCCACCGCTCGCTCACAGAACTGGCCGGCGAAGGCGTGAGCCATCTCGTCATGGAGGCCTCCTCGCACGGCCTCGATCAGCGCCGGCTCGACGGGGTGCGCATTGCGGCCGGCGGCTTCACCAATATCAGCCGCGATCATCTCGATTATCACCCTTCGTTCGATCACTATTTCTCAGCCAAGCTCCGTTTGTTCAGCGACCTCGTGCAGCCGCACGGGGCGGCGGTGATCGAGGTGGATCACGACCGCGCCGAGGCAGTGGTTGCCGCGGCGCGGCAACGCCGGCTGCGCCTGCTAACCGTCGGACGCGCGGGCGAAGGCATCCGTCTCCTCGAATCGGTCATCGACGGATTTGCCCAGCGGCTCAGACTCGTCCATGCCGGAACGACATATTCGGCGCGGCTTCCCCTGGCTGGAGCTTTTCAGGTCGAGAACGCACTCCTTGCAGCGGGGCTCGCGATTGCGACCGACAGCGAGCCGAAAGCTGTCTTTGCCGCGCTGGCAAAGCTCAAAGGCGCCAAGGGCCGCCTCGACTTCGCCGGCGAGAAAAACGGTGCGCCGATCTTCGTCGACTATGCGCACAAACCCGACGCGCTGGCCAAGGCGATCGAGGCGCTGCGTCCCTATGCGAGCCGCCGCCTCGTCCTTGTGTTCGGCTGCGGCGGCGACCGCGACCCCGGCAAGCGCCCGATGATGGGGGCGATCGCTGCCGCCAAGGCGGACCGGGTGATAATCACGGACGACAATCCGAGGAGCGAGGACCCGGCGCGCATTAGGGCGGCAATTCTTGCCGCCGCTGCGGGCGCAATCGAGATCGGCGACCGCAGGGAGGCGATCGAGACCGCGATTGCGGAATTACAACGCGGGGACGTGCTGCTCGTCGCCGGCAAGGGTCACGAAACCGGCCAAATCGTCGGCAAGCAAATACTGCCGTTCAGCGATCACGAGGTGGTCGCTGCTGCGCTCGAAGGGAGGGCGGCATGAGCGATCAGCCGCTTTTCACCCTGGAGGCGATGGCGCAGGCGATGGCCGCCGAGTGCTCGGGCGCAGCGCCCGCCGCGGTCACCGGGATCTCCATCGACAGCCGGACGATCAGGCCGGGCGAGGCTTTCTTTGCCATTGCCGGCGAGAACCGCGACGGGCACGATTTCGTGCCCGCCGCGCTTGCGGCCGGCGCCGGCCTTGCCGTCATCGGCCGCAACCGCCGCAGCGCCTTTTCGCGGAGCGCGCCGCTCCTGCTGGTGGACGATGTGCTCGATGCGCTTCGCGCTCTCGCAGGCGCGGCGCGCGCGCGCGCGGGCGCAGAGATCGTCGCCGTCACGGGATCGGTCGGCAAGACCGGCACCAAGGAGGCGCTTCGACTGGCGCTTGGCGCCTGCGGCGAGACCCATGCCTCGGTCGCATCCTACAACAATCACTGGGGCGTTCCGCTCTCCCTTGCCCGCATGCCGGCGTCGGCGCGCTATGGCGTGTTCGAGATCGGGATGAACCATGCCGGGGAAATTGCGCCGCTCACCGCGCTGGTGCGCCCGCACGCTGCGATTATCACCACGGTCGGGCCGGTCCACCTTGAATTCTTCGATTCGGTCGAGGCGATCGCCGACGCCAAGGCCGAAATCTTTCTTGGCGTTGAGCCTGGCGGCGCGGCAATCCTCAATCGCGACAATCCGCACTTTGCCCGGCTGAGCGAGAGCGCTGCGAAGGCGAGCGTAAAACACATCGTCTCCTTTGGTGAGCACCCCGGGGCCGATGCGCGGCTTCTCAATTTGTCGCTGCTGCCAAACTGTTCGACGGTCCGCGCGTCCATCCTCGGCGCCGATGTCGCCTATAAACTCGGTGCTCCCGGAAAGCACGTCGTGCTCAATTCGCTCGCAGCGCTCGCCGCGGTCTCGCTGGCTGGAGCCGATCTGGCGCTGGCAGCGCTTGCGCTTGCAAACCTCAAGCCGCCCAGCGGACGCGGCGCGCGCATGAACCTCGATGTGCCCGGCGGCGCGGCGCTGTTGATCGACGAGAGCTACAACGCCAATCCGGCTTCAATGCGGGCGAGCCTCGCTTTGCTCGGTCAGGCTCCGCTGGGTCCGCGCGGGCGGCGGATCGCTGCGCTCGGCGACATGCTCGAACTCGGCCCCCGCGCCGCGGCTTTGCATCGGGAACTGGCCGAGGCCGTCCTGGCGCAGCGCGTCGACCTGGTGTTCTGCTGCGGGCCGCTGATGCGCGCGCTCTGGGACGCGCTTCCGTCCGAGCGCCGGGGCGGCTATGCGGAAAGCTCGCAAGCGCTCGAAGGGCAACTCATCGGCGCGGTTGCGGCGGGGGATGCCGTAATGGTCAAAGGCTCGCTGGGATCGCGGATGGGGCTTCTCGTACGGGCGCTGCAGAGGCGGTTCGCGGCGCGTCAGGATGAGGCTCGCAGCATGCTGCACGAGGCCGGCTGACCCATGCTCTATTGGCTTTCCGCATTCGCCGACGCGTTCGGCCCGTTCAATGTGCTCCGCTACATCACCTTTCGCACCGGCGGGGCGATGATCACCGCGCTCGTTTTCGTTTTCCTGTTCGGGCCTGCCATCATCGACAATCTGCGGCTGCGGCAAGGCAAGGGTCAGCCGATCCGCGCCGACGGGCCGGCCTCGCACCTCGTCACCAAGAAGGGAACGCCGACCATGGGCGGGCTCATGATCCTCTTCGGGATCGTGGTGTCGACGCTGTTATGGGCCAATCCGGCGAACCGCTACGTATGGATCGTACTCGGCGTGATGCTCAGCTTCGGTGCGATCGGTCTTTATGACGATTACCTCAAGATCACCAAACAAAACCACAAGGGCTTTTCCGGGAAGCTCAGACTCGGGATCGAGGCGGTGGTTGCGCTGGCTGCCTGCTATTTCATCGCTCAGCTTGGCACCGGAGCCTTTGCGACCTCGCTGACGTTTCCGTTCTTCAAGGAGCTGGTCCTTCCGCTCGGCTGGTTCTTCGTCGTGTTCGGCGCGTTCATCATCGTCGGCGCCGGCAACGCCGTGAATCTCACCGACGGGCTCGACGGGCTCGCCACTGTCCCGGTCATCATCGCTTCGCTCAGCTTCGGCTTCATCGCTTACCTCGCCGGCAACACGGTTTTCGCCGAATATCTCAACATTCACTACGTCGCCGGGACCGGCGAACTGGCGGTGCTTTGCGGTGCGGTGATCGGCTCCGGCCTCGGCTTCCTCTGGTTCAACGCGCCGCCGGCGTCGATCTTCATGGGCGATACCGGCTCGCTCGCGCTCGGCGGCATGCTCGGCACCATTGCGGTCGCCACCAAACACGAGGTCGTGCTGGCGGTGATCGGCGGGCTGTTTGTCCTCGAAGCGGTATCGGTGATCGTGCAGGTGGCCTCGTTCAAACTCACCGGCAAGCGCGTGTTCAAGATGGCGCCGATCCATCATCATTTCGAGCAGCTCGGCTGGACCGAGCCGCAGATCGTGATCCGGTTCTGGATCATCTCGGTTGTGCTGGCGCTTGCCGGGCTCTCGACGCTCAAGCTGCGATGATGCTTGTGGACGCGGTGCGGCTCCGTAGGGTGTGCAAAATCGCGTGGCACGACCGGTCAGCGTGCGCAACCGCGCGCCGGCGCGATTTTGCGCACGCTGTCCAACCGAGGGGCGCGCGGTTGCACACCCTACGGGCACGACAAATTCCTTCATGATCCCCGTCACGACCTTTGCCGGCAAAACTGTCGCGGTGTTTGGGCTTGGCGGCTCGGGGCTTGCGAGCTGCCGCGCGCTTGTCGCCGGCGGTGCCAAGGTCCTCGCCTGCGACGATGACCCGAAGAAAATGCTCGAGGCGCAACGCGAAGGGTTTGCGATTGCCGATTTGCGCGATGCCGACTGGACGCGCATTGCTGCATTCGTGCTCGCTCCCGGCGTGCCGCTTACCCATCCGGCCCCGCACTGGTCGGCGGCGCTTGCGCGCGCCGCGGGTGTCGAAGTCATCGGAGATATTGAACTGTTCTGCCGCGAACGGCGCCGCCATGCGCCGCACGCGCCGTTTGTCGCCGTCACCGGCACCAACGGGAAATCGACCACCACGGCGCTGGTGGCTCACCTGCTCTCACGCGCCGGCCACGACGTTCAACTGGGCGGCAATATCGGCACGGCGATTCTTTCGCTTGCGCCGCCGAGCCTCCTCCCTGACCCTCCCCCGCTTGCGGGGAAGGGAAGAAAAGGGACTAACCCTCCCCCGCAAGCCGGGGAGGGAAGGAATGGGAGGGTGCATGTCATCGAGGTTTCTTCCTATCAGATCGATCTCGCGCCTTCGCTCGATCCTTCCGTCGGCGTGCTCATCAACGTGAGCGAGGATCACCTCGATCGGCACGGGACACTGGAGCAGTACGCGTCCGTCAAGGAGCGGCTCGTCGCGGGCGTGGAGGAGGGCGGCACCGCCATTGTCGGCGTCGATGATCCGTGGTGCGAGGCCGCAGCCGATCGGATCGAGCGCGCCGGGAAGACAGTGCTGCGCGTTTCGGTGCGCCGGCCGCTGCCGCATGGAGTCTATGCGAACGCTCGAGAAATCATGCGCGCCAGCGGCGGTGCCGGTCGCGCAGTCGCCAATCTCGACGGTATTTCCTCGCTGCGCGGCATCCACAATGCTCAGAACGCCGCCTGCGCGGTCGGGGCCGCACAGGCCTTCGGCATACCGGATGCGGTGATCCAGGCGGCGCTGCGCTCGTTTCCCGGCCTGCCGCATCGGATGGAGGAGGTCGGCCGGGCGGGCAAGGTGCTGTTTGTCAACGATTCGAAGGCGACGAACGCGCAATCCGCCGCGCAGGCGCTCGCCTGCTTTGCGGATATTTTCTGGATCGCCGGCGGCAAGCCGAAGACCGGCGGCATTTCTTCGCTCGCTGAGTTCCTTCCGCATATTCGCAAAGCCTACCTCATCGGCGAAGCGGCCGGAGATTTCGCCGCCGAGCTCAACGGCCGCGTGCCACACATCATTACCGGCACGCTCCAGCGCGCGCTCGCGCTTGCCGCCGCCGATGCGCGGGCCGCGCAGGCGCCGGAGCCGGTCGTGCTGCTTTCGCCTGCCTGCGCCTCCTTCGACCAGTTCCGCAATTTCGAGGCGCGCGGCGACGCGTTTCGGAAATTGGTAGCTGAGCTCATCCACAGCCCGGATTGGAGCTTGCCCGCAGGGCAAGCGTAGAGCCGAGGCTAATCCAGAGACCCGGATTGCGCGACAGTCCGGTGAGGTGTCGTAGGTTGGGGTGTCCCGCGCGCAGCGCAGGGCGGCCAAAGGGCATTGCGATTAAGCAAGGAATATTGAGCCGCGCTGCGCTGCAGACGCCGGATCGCCATGGTTCGAGGCGCGCGCACCTCACCATGACGGTCCCTGGGCGGTCCCGGATCAGCGGTGCGCCACTCGCGCGCGCCGAGATTGACGCGCAGATTTCGGCAGCACGCGGTGGCGCGCGCTCGCGCTACACCGCATCCGGGACACGCATGCCGTCGCGCAATCCGGGCTAGAAGCCGGCCCTTGTGCGCACGAATCTTCTTCTTATGATGTGCGCATCACCTGATGGGGATGGGGTTCCCCGAAACCGCTCTCAAGAGCTGATGACCCCTGCCGTAATGCTTGACGGCGGGGAGCCTTTCGCGACCCGCCGAAGAGCGGGTTTTTTGTGCTCGATCCGCACGACCGAAAGGAACGACCTCAATGGACAATATCTGGTTTCAATCAGCGCTATGGATGGCGCTGGCGCTCATCGCCGCAATGGGCTCGCTCTATATCACGATTTCCGCGGCCCTCTTCGAGATCGTCGTCGGCGCGGTCGCGGGCAACACGATAGGGCTGCCGCTCACCCCCTGGATCAATTACATCGCCGCATTCGGCGCGGTCGTGCTGACTTTCCTTGCCGGCACCGATATCGATCCGCACGTGGTGAAGAGGAATTTCGGGTCGAGCGTGAGCATTGGCCTGATGGGATTTTTCGCGCCCTATCTCGGCTGCCTCCTGCTCGCGCGATACGCGCTCGGCTGGCCGTGGGAGCAGGCGCAGATTGCCGGCATCGCGCTCTCTACCACGTCTGTGGCCGTGGTCTATGCCGTCATGGTCGAGACCGGTTACAACCGCACCGAGCTCGGCAAGATCATCCTTGCGGCGTGCTTCATCAATGACATCGGTACCGTGCTGGCGCTCGGCCTCATCTTCGCCAATTACAACGTGTATCTCATTCTTTTCGTTATCGTCACCATCGCGGCCATGGCGGCGCTTCCCTGGATCGTCCCATGGCTGTTCGAGCGAATCGGCGGCCGCACGAGCGAGCCCGAAATAAAGTTTATCTTCCTGGTGCTGTTTGGCCTCGGCGGTCTCGCCAATCTTGGACAGAGCGAGGCGGTGCTGCCGGCCTATCTGGTCGGAATGGTGCTGGCCCCGTTTTTCCTGCAGAAACGAGAGCTTCAGCTGCGGATGCGGGCGATCTGCTTCGCGTTCCTCACCCCGTTTTATTTTCTCAAGGCCGGTTCGCTCATCGAAGCGCGTGCGCTCCTTGCCGGCGCCGGTTTCATCGCGGTTTTCCTGGCAATGAAAATGCTCACCAAATTCGTCGGCATCCTGCCGCTGACCCGTTATTTCAAATTCGACCGCCGTGAGGGCATGTATACGACCATGATGATGTCGACGGGCCTGACCTTCGGGTCGATATCGGCGCTGTTCGGCCTCACCAACCATATCATCGATCAGGAGCAGTACACGATCCTGCTCACCGCGGTGATCGGCAGCGCGGTGGTCCCCACGCTCATTGCCCAGCTCTGGTTCCATCCTCATTTCGAGCCGCTCGAGGAAGATGCGTGAACTCCATTACCCGCGCGACGGCAATAAAATTCATTGTCCTTCTCGGCACTGTGAGCCTGTTCGCCGACATGACCTACGAGGGCGCACGCAGCGTCGTCGGCCCCTACCTCGGCACGCTCGGCGCATCCGCCGCGGTGGTCGGCATCGTCGCCGGATTCGGCGAACTGATCGGTTACGCGATCCGCTTGGCATCCGGCTATGTCGGAGACCGCACCGGCCGCTACTGGGCGGTTACGATCATCGGCTACATCATCAACCTTGCTGCCGTCCCCTTGCTGGCGCTGGCCGGAAACTGGCAGATCGCCGCCGTCCTGATCGTGGCCGAGCGGATGGGGCGCGCGATCCGCACGCCCACCCGCGATGCGATGCTCTCGCACGCGACAAGCCACACCGGCGCCGGTTGGGGTTTTGGCCTGCACGAGGCGATGGACACTGTGGGGGCGATTATCGGTCCGCTTGCGGTCGCCGCAGCGCTCTACCTCCGCGAAGGCTATCGCACGAGCTTTGCCATGCTCGTTGTGCCGGCACTGCTCTCGCTCATCGTCCTCATGCTTGCGCGGGCGCAGTTTCCTGCCCCGCACGAGCTCGAAGCCGCCAAGCCGATCCGCGAGCCCGGCGCGCTGCCGCGGGCGTTCTGGATTTATTGCGCAGCGGCCTCATTGATCGGCGCCGGCTATGCGGATTTCTCGCTGCTCGCTTATCACTTCGGCAAAACCAGCGTCGTGGCGCAGCCGCTCATTCCCATCCTCTACGCGAGCGCCAGTGTGGCTGCCGCAATCGCCGCGCTGGTCCTGGGGCGCCTGTTTGACCGCGTGGGTATCGTGGTTCTTGTTCCGTCGACGATCGTGGCGGCCCTCTCGGCTCCGTTTGCGTTTCTGGGCGCGCCGGCGCTGATCGTTCTCGGGATCGTGTGCTGGGGCATTGGAATGGGCGCGCAGGAATCCGTCATGCGCGCCGTCGTCGGCACGATGGCCTCGCGCGCTCGGCGCGGCACCGCTTTTGGGTTGTTTCACACTCTGTTCGGCATCGCCTGGTTCGTCGGCAGCGCTCTCCTCGGCATTCTCTATGATTATTCGATCGTGGCGGTCGCAGTCGTATCCCTGGTGCTTCAGCTGCTTTCGCTGCCGATTTTGCTCGCGCTGGCCCGGCGGTAGATCATTCCTGATCCGGCTTCGGCCAAAGTGAAGACTCACAGCTTCACGATCACCCCGCGACGCGATAACATCGCCTCGCGGAGGACCCAGCCTATGATCAAACCGTATGCGCTCGGACTCATCGCGGCGATTGCGGCGGCGACACTGAGCGCCGCGCACGCATTCGACGAGTCCAAATACCCGAACTGGAGGGGGCTGTGGCAACAGCTTGGAGGGTCATCGTGGGATCCCGCCGGGCAGGAAGCGCCGCTGACGCCGGAATACCGCGCAGTTTATGAGGCCAGCCTGAAGAACGAGGCGGCGGCCGGTGTCGAGGCCGATCCGACCGCTCGCTGTATTCCGGCAGGATTCCCGCGCGTGATGATGGCGCTCAAGCCGATGGAGATCGTCATTACGCCGGCTGCAACCTATTTCATGATTCAGGAGTTCAACACGCTTCGTCGCGTCTACACCGACGGGCGCAGGTTCCCTGCCGATTTCGAGTTGAGCTATACCGGCTATTCGATCGGCGAGTGGGAAGACACCGACCACGACGGGAAATATGACACGCTGTTGATCGAGACCCGGGGGATCCGGGGACCGCACAGTTACGACGCGAGCGGCATTCCCTTCCACAAGGACAGCGAGGCGGTAGTTACCGAGAAAATCTACGCCGACAAGGCCAATTCCGACATCCTCCACGACGAGATTACAGTTGCCGATCATGCGCTGACGCGGCCCTGGACCGTGACGCGCAGCTACAGCCGTGCCGGGGAGCCCGCGGCGCTGGACTGGTCGGAACATCTCTGCATCGACGACAACAAACGGGTCGAGATCGGCGACCAGATGTACAAGCTCAGTCCGGAGGGTCTGCTGATGCCTTCTCGCACGGGCCAGAAGCCGCCCGATCTCGGCTATTTCAAATAGACGGCTGCTCGGGTGCCGTAAGCACAGGGAGAAAAAGCCATGCAGGATCGCAGCTTCCTTCGCGCCGTGGGCTTGGCGGTCGTGCTGTGCGCAACCCTCGGAAGCGCGCAGGCATTCGACGACCAGAGATATCCCGATTGGCAGGGCCAGTGGGTGAGGATCGGCGGGGCGCAATGGGATAACAGCAAGCCGGAGGGGCTTGGCCAGCAAGCGCCTCTTACGCCCGAATACCAGGCGAGATTCGAAGCGGGTGTCGCCAATCAGGAGGCCGGCGGACAGGGCGACAATCTCATGGCCAGATGCTTTCCAGCCGGCATGCCGCGCATGATGCTCGGCTACAATCAGTTTGAATTCCTGATCTTTCCAGACACGACCTACATCATCAACGAGCATTTCGGTGAGTTGCGCCGGGCTTATACGGACGGTCGGGCGTGGCCGGAAAAGGTCAAGTCTACATTTGCCGGCTATTCAATCGGCAAGTGGGTCGATGAGAACGGCGACGGCCGTTATGATGCGCTCGTCATCGAGAGCCGCGACATCGGCGGGCCGCGCACGTTCGACTCGAGCGGGCTGCCGCTGCACCAGGACGACCGCACCATCGTCAAGGAAAATATCCACCTGGACCGCAACAATCCGGACATTCTGCGTAACGAGATCACCACGATCGATCACGCGTTGACGCGGCCGTGGACGGTGACGAGGAGTTTTACCCGCAAGCGCCAGCCTCACTGGTTTGAACACCCTTGCGAGACCGCATACAGCTCGCACTTCTTCATCGGCGGCGAGGCCTATTATCTCAGTGCCGACGGCCGGTTGATGCCGGGCCGCAAAAACCAGCCGCCGCCGGACCTGCGCTATTTCGAGCAGAGTCGATAAGGTGGAGGCGGAGCAGCAATCTCGGTGGGCTCCCTCTCCCCGCGCGCATCGATTCCCGCGCTACAAACTCTGGCGCGGCATCAGCGCGTTTACGCGCGTCCTCGACGCGCTCATGGAGAGGGTTGGGGTGAGGGGCCTCTTGTTGGTCGCATGCGTCGTCCCCTCACCCCGCCGCGCGAAGACGCGCTGTGCCGCCGGCTACATGGGTAACACTTCTGACCGATGACATGGGTAACACATTTCTCGTTCTGTTCATCGCTGTTTCTTTTGCTGCACCTGTGGGCTTGTGGGCAACGCTCTTGCGTTGTCCACACGTCCACAGGTTAGC
>DATBHB010000106.1:0-4455 GCA_036557705.1 Xanthobacteraceae bacterium | reverse complement strand
ATGCCCATGGCGTGCGGTTGATTACTGGCGAGGTGTTTCTGCCAGACCCCACCCGCGTTCAAGGATTAGTGCCTACAGCGCCCTGCCCCCATGTACTGAAGCTTTCACCTTGACGTTGTTCGCCCGTCTGCTGACTAAGGTCCTTAAACTTGCCGCTGCCCGGATCGCGCGCCAACTCGGTCAACAGCTCTCGCACAAACGAAACCTGTGCATCGTAATCAATGCACGCGCCTAGATCGCTATAGGGGACACTCTTAGTGCCGTATACGGAATAGACATGGATGTAATTGCCATCCGATTTGAAGGAGCCCTCGATCTGTTTCTTTAGAGATTCGTCATAGAAAGAGATCTGGTCGTGGGTCGTCATGTTTGCACTCCTCTCTGTTGGTATTGTTGTATCCCAGTGAACCATTCATCGCTCGCGCGTGCGCGCAACTTATCGGTCTCACAAACGGACCAAAAAGAGGGTCTGGAGAAAGGTAGCGCCCGCCGATGGCACTTTTTGCTGCCAATCGCTTAATTCGCCGGGCTTCGGCAAGCCTGGATCAAGGCAGCTGACACAGCATACTACGGAACCTGATCGCCACGCAATCGCGGCTTTTCCGGCATCGTCTACGATATTGAAGTCGGCTGTTGCGCAGCAGCAATCGCGGGCTGCTGCGGTCGCCTTCGGGCAGCGTCGGCCAATCGACATCGAACGGCGATTCTGGACACACGCAGCCCGCGAACGACATCAGCTCGACGACAATTTGCAACAACGGAGGTGCGGCATGGATATGGCCTATCGAGAGCGGTGGCAGGCCGAGATTGCGGAGCTCCGGAGGATCTTGTCCGGGTTCGGCCTCCGAGAGGAGCGCAAGTGGGGCAAGCCCTGCTACACCATGGATGGAAAAAACGTCGTCATCATTCAGGGCTTCAGGGAATATTGCGCGTTGGGTTTCTTTCAGGGTGCGTTGCTGAAGGACCCGAAGAAACTCTTGGTGCAGCTCGGGCAGGTTCAGGCAGCGCGAGTGGTGAAGTTCACCGGCGCCAAGCAGATTGCGACGAAGGCGGCCACCATCAAGGCCTATCTGCGCGAGGCCATGGCGGCCGAGAAGGCCGGAATGAAGGTCGAGACGAAGCCCCGAGAGCTTCCCGTGCCGGATGAGTTGAAGGCGAAGTTCCGCAACGATCCGCGGTTCAAGCGCGCGTTCGAGGCGCTGACGCCGGGTCGGCAAAGGAGCTACCTGTTTCACTTCGCCGGCGCGAAGCAGTCTGCGACGCGGACCGCGCGGATCGAGAGGTCGATGCCTGATATCTTCGCAGGACGAGGATTCCTGGAGCGGCGATAGATCTGAAACTGTGTGGTGGCGCACGGCAACAAATCCATGTCGCGCGTGCGGCTCCGGGTCACTTTCGACGTTTCAGCGATGCCCGCTGCAAGTCGGCTTAGCCACCCGGCGCGAGCTTGCCGAGCGCATCATCGTCGCTTCACCAGGGACTTTGCGACGTCCCGGGCACTGTCAATGAAGAGCTGCACGACCGGGCCGAGCGCGCGGTTCTTCAGCGTCACGATGCCGTTCGGCAGAGCGGCCATTGGCATTTTGACGGGCAAGATTCTGATTTCCGAGCGGATTGCGGAAAAGCGCAGTGCGGAGGCCGGGAAAACTGTGAGATAGCGCCCGGTCGCCAAGAGACTCGTCCGCACCTCTGAGGACTCGGTTACGACGGTGGTACGGGGATAATTGAGTCCTCTGGCGCGAAACGCCTCCATGACCACCGAAGGAATCACGCTTCCCGGCGCTGGGAGCACCCACGATTCATTGACCAAATCGGCAAGCTCGATCTTTCGCCGCCGCGCCCATGAACTTCGCGCGCCGGCCGCGACGACAAACGAATCGTCGAAAAGAAATTCAAAATCGAATTGCTCGTCGAGGATGGGACCGAATCGCCTTGCAATGACGAGATCGACCTTACGCCCGCTCAGCTCCCTGTGCAGGGCCTCCACATGCCCGGTGACAAGATGAAATACGATGCCCGGATAGCGTTGGGAGAGCCGGTCGACGAGAGCAGAAACGAAGCTCGCCGCCAGCAAGGCGCTGCTTCCGATCCGCACTTCTCCGGCCGTGGGGTCGGCGAGGAACTCGATCGTCTTCATCGCGCAGCGCAGGTCGTCGAATGCAGCCGTTCCGCCATCAAGCAAGGCGCGGCCGTACGGGGTCGGCTCGACACCTCGAGGGCTGCGATTGACCAGACGGACGCCAACGGTCTGCTCCAAATCGGCGATTGATCGGGAAATCGCCGACTGGCCGGTGTTCAGGAGCGCTGCTGCCTTGTTCATGCTGCCGGCCTCCACGACGGCCATGAGGACGTGCAGATCATGCAGCTTCAGCCGGCGTCCGATCCGGTCACTCACCTGCATCGTGCCCGCTCCTATCACCGAATTGGGATATGGCTATCGCGAGATAGCATTATTCGATCATATGGGCATCCGCTATGCCACGGGCGAGATTCGCTGATGACCTCGGACCAGACGGAGCGCTGCGCGACCGCCGGACTTGGGGAGTGCCCGTTGAACGTTCTGCGCCGCCGTTTTCTGCGCCTGGCAGCTGGCGCTTGCATGCTTCCCGCCACATCGCGCCTCTCGTGGGGGCGAGCCTACCCATCGCGGCCGGTTCGGATCATCGTTGGCTTTGCGGCCGGCGGGCCGAACGACATTCTCGCGCGTCTGGTCGGTCAAAGCTTGTCGCAGCGCCTCGGCCAGCAGTTCATCGTCGAGAACCGGCCGGGCGCGGGTAGCAATCTTGCAACCGAGGCCGTCGTGCGGGCGCCTGTGGACGGCTATACGCTGTTGCTGGTCGGTTCGCCGAACGCGATCAATGCGACGCTTTACGACAACCTCAATTTCAATTTCATCCGCGATGTCGCACCGGTCGCCGGCCTGATGCGCGGCGCCCTTGTCATGTTGGTGCACCCGTCGGTGCCGGCCAAGACGCTTCCCGAGTTCGTCGCCTACGCCAAAGCGAATCCGGGCAAGCTCTCCTATGGTTCGGGCGGAATAGGCGGGATCACCCATTTGACTCCCGAGCTATTCAAGCAGGAGGCGGGCGGCCTGGACATTTTGCACGTACCGTATCGTGGCGTGGCGCCCGCGCTGACTGATCTGCTGGGCGGCCGGGTGCAGGTCGTCTTCGCCAACCCGGCGCCATCGATCGGGTACATCAGGGCCAGGAAGCTGCGCGCACTCGCGGTCACCACAGCGACGCGCTCGGCAGCGCTGCCGGACCTCCCTGCAATTGGCGAGTTCGTCCCCGGCTACGAAGCAAGCTCGATCTTTGGCATTGGTACGCCAAGAAACACTCCCGCCGAAATCATCGATAGCCTAAACAAAGCGGTCAACGCCGCGCTCATCGATCCCACGTTCAAGGCGCAGCTTGCAAAACTCGATGCTACGGTGCTTGGCGGTTCACCGACCGATTTCGGAAAGCTCCTCGCTGAGGAAACCGAAAAGTGGGCCAAGGTGATCCGGACTGCGAACATCAAACCCGAATAGAGCGGGGCTCGCTTCCGAAAGCGCCAGACGGCGGCTATTGCGCGATGTCATAAATCTCGAATGCATCGCTCCCGGCCGGTACGAGCGCACAGATGGACTGCCGATCCGCCCTGAAACGCGCTGCCGAAAGCCGCCGTCAGGCGGCAGCTTTCGCTCCAGCTACGCCCTCTCCGACGCGCGCCATGATTGCGGCCGCGTTACGATGCAGGATCGCCTCTCGCGCCTCTGCCCCGATCTCGGCCTCCGCCAGCGCGTTGCGCGTCCAGTCTACGCCGAACGCACTGCCATCCGTGCCGCACACGATCCGTTCGGCCCCGTATAGCCGCACCGCCGCTTCGATCGCCCGCGGCCCGAAGGAATTGCAGTCGACATACACCGAGGCGGCGCGGCGAAACCGGGCGGAAGGCAGCTCTTCATCGGGCGTATCGAGCAGGCAGCGATGATCCATCCGCTCGACCTCATAGGGGATGTTGCCGCCGAGATTATGCACCACGACGGTCGCATCGGGGTACTCCGCCAGAAGATCGGTCATGCACAGCGTCACCATCACCGACGACAGACTTGCCTGCATGTCGAGTGTGCCGTTCCGGCGCCGCGCATTGTCCGTCGCGCCGGCGATTTTTGGGAACGCGTCGCCCGGCCGCGGACCGTGATGGATGAACAGGACAGCCTTATGGCGGTTGGCCACCGCCAAGAGCGGCCGCACCGCCGCGGCATTATCAAGCGTCAAGAAGAAGTTTCCGGGCAACTGCGCCCCGATCATCCCCGGCAGCCCCAACACCCGCTCGAATTCCGCCGCGGCCGCCGCGATATCGGTCAACGGCAATGCCGCAAACGCCGCGAACCGGCCGGGATGCCTCGCACAGATCGCCGCCAGCCCATCGTTCACCTTGCGGCACAGCGGCAGCGCCTCGTCGATCGGC
>DATBHB010000105.1:0-7401 GCA_036557705.1 Xanthobacteraceae bacterium | reverse complement strand
CCGTCCAGCTTGCGCCTTGAGGGCGGCGATCTCCGTTTCGCTGCGGGGCGTCATCACCGCAAGCTTATGCGTGCGATAGTATGGAATGACGACCTGCATCGGCTGGCCGGGCCGCTCAAGGAGCGAGACATAGCGCGATTCGGTTCCTCTCGTCGGGAGATCGAACAACGTCCATTTGCCGGCGCTCGGATCATATTTCGCGATAGCGTCGGTGCTCCACAGGTTGGTCCACACATTGTGACCGCTGTCGACGGCAACCTCATAGGGCTGCTGTGATTCCGGATTCGGCAGCGGCACGATCGTGGTCTCCTTCGTGTGAATATTCACACGCGCCAAGTTGCCGCCGAATGAATCGCCAATCCAGACAAAGTCGCCATTCTTGTCGGCACCCATGCGCCGCGGCGCCTGCGCCCAGGCAAACGGGGTGTTGAAATCCGGCGGCACGAAGCTGTCGTAGAACTTGCGCTCTGCGGGCGAGAGCGTGTCCATCGCCGTCTTGTCCGGCGGCAATTTGAACTCGCCGGTTTTTCCGGTGTTGATGTCGCTGTAGTCGATAAGATCCTGAGTCATCAGCAACCACCAGCCGTTGCCGGTGCGATCGGCGGCTAGACCGTAGACTGTCGCGGTGCCGTGCTCATTCTTGTAGGTGCGCGACTTGAATTCGGTGAATGTCTCCTTGCTGGTGTCGAAACGGAAGGCGCCGTCGGGCGCCGTGACCCACACGCCGCCGTTGAGGTCGGCATCGAGCGTCCCGGCTGTTCCGGTGCTCGTGCGCGGCGGCAGGTAGACGGTGATCTTCTCGGCCTTCGGATCGATCCTGCCGAGCCCGCCGAGCCCTCGCTGCACGTTCGAGCGGGTATTGAACCAGAGGATGCCCTTCTCGTCGCGCGTGATGCCGTGGCTGCCGACGGCAAAGTTGCGCGCGTCGTCGAGCTTGAAATTCTTTACCGTGCCCGTCTTCGTGTCGAGCCGCGCGACCGTCGCCTCGAAATTCGGCTGGTCGAAGGTGATCCAGACATTGCCGTCGAAATCCATCTGCGCATCGTGGAGGCTCGGAACGTGATTGAGCCGGGACGGCGTTCCGAGCGACCAGTCGCTGCCGTTATTCGAAAGCGTGCGGCCGTCTTCGATCGGGAAATCGTATTCCCGAAACACGACGCGCGCCGCTTCGCCGGCTGGCCGCGGGCGCAGGTTGAACTTCATCGAGCTTTCGCCCGGCCCTCGGGCGCGTGCCAGATAGGCCGCGAGCTGCTGCTGATGGAATTCGATATTGGGTGTGGGCGTCTTGTCCGGGCGCGGATAGGAACCGTACACGTTCACGTTCTTCATGAGGTCGAGAACCTTGCTCCAGCCGGCCTCATCGAAACGGTGCTGGAGCGGATAGCTGGCGCTGTGGCAGCCGGTGCAGTTCTTGCGCACCTGCACCTTCATGCGCGCATCATCCGGGGTATCGCCCGGCAGCGCCGCCAGGAATTCATCGCCGGGCAATTGCCGGATCCAATCTTCCTGCTTCGCCATGCCTTGAAGGACGAAATCCTGCCGGCTCGTCTTGTTGAGCTCGACGTTCGCTTTTGCGGTCTGGAATTTTATCGCCTGCGCCCAGACCCGGTATTTGCCGTCCGGGAGCGGCGGGAAGTAATAGGCGCCGGCCTCGTCGGTGTAGACGCTGGTGGTAATCGGCGAGCCTTCGGCTCTGGCCGATACGGCCACGCCGCCCATTTTTTCGCCCGCCGCTGAGGCGATCGAGCCGGCGAGCAGAGCATCAGCATGGGCGGAATGACTGCCGGCAATTGCGGCCGTAAGCGCGAGCAAGCTCACGGTGGCGAGGCTTCGTGAGTATTTCATGGGTATCTCCTTGGATTGTCGCGATCGGGAAGTTTGGTCAAAGTGATCACGTCGGAACAGTTTTCGGTCGGATTGAGCACTGCAATTGCTGCAAACTCGGTGCGCTCCCTCTCCCCGCGCGCATCGACTCTCGTGCCCCAAACTCTGGCGCGCCATAAGCGCGTTTACGCGCGTCTTCGACGCGCTCATGGAGAGGGTGGGGGTGAGGGGCCTCTTGTTGGTCGCGCGCGTCGGCCCCCTCACCCCGCCGCGCGAAGACGCGCGGCGACCCTCTCCCGCAAGGGGAGAGGGTAACGGAGCATGCCGCTTGCGAGAGCCAATGTTTCAAGTGGTGCTACCGTTGCGCAGGCGTGGTCTGTTCGTGTCCCGGTGACAGCGTCATCAGATACGACGCGATCGCGGCGATCTGGGTTCCGTCATAGGTGTATTTGAAGGCCGGCATTCGCGGCCCGCCATTGGTGATGACCTCGCGCATCGCCGCCTCGCTGCCGCCGGCGCTGTTCTTC
This sequence comes from Xanthobacteraceae bacterium, assembly GCA_036557705.1. Classification (GTDB taxonomy): domain Bacteria; phylum Pseudomonadota; class Alphaproteobacteria; order Rhizobiales; family Xanthobacteraceae; genus VAZQ01. The sequence goes on along the minus strand of DATBHB010000105.1, from coordinate 5,050 downwards.
GACAATTCCGGACCGTACATGCCGGAGACGAGGGTCGGTCGCGTATGACAGACCGCGCACGACTGCTCGTAGAGCCGCCGCCCCAGCGCCTGCTGCGCGTCGAGATGATCTTCCGCCGCGGCCGCTTCATGCGATAAACCAACCAGCAGGATCACGAGGGCGAAGGCACGATGGACCATTTCCGATTGCTCCGATACACAAACGGTTCTTTTCGGACGCGGAGCTTAGCCCTATTGGGATTTGGTTCAAGTATCAGTGTTTCGCAAGCATTCCGTAGGGTGGGCAAAGGCGCGTTACAATGCATCAATCCCAATCGAGGAACGTGGCGCGCCTTTGCCCACGCGGTCGTCAGCCGCAGAGGTTGACCGCGTGGGCAAAATCGCGCTGGCGCGTCAACAACCCTCGGCGCCGTACCAAGCGATTTTGCCCACCCTACGATTGAGCCATCGAGCCAGAGCCGACCCATGCGCAGCGTAAATACGTTCATCGGCAGTCCAATCGAGCGGGTCGAGGACCTGCGCTTTCTCCGCGGCCGCGGGCAATACGTGGACGACCTCGACCGCGAGGGCCAGTGGCACGCCGCCATCGTGCGCAGTCCGGTCGCACATGGGCGGATCCGCGCGATCGATTCCGCAGCCGCGATGGCAATGCCGGGCGTGCGGGCAGTCCTGACTGCGCAGGATGTAGGGCCTTCCATTCCCACGATTCCGATGCGCCGGCGCAATCCGATGGTCGAGGCCTATGCTCAGCCGGTGATCGCCCGCGACCTGGTGCGCTATGTCGGCGAGCCCGTCGCCTTTGTGCTTGCGGACAATCCGGAACTGGCCGAGGACGCGGCCGCGGCGGTTTCCGTCGATATCGAGCATTTGCCTCCGGTGACAAACTGGCAGGCTTCCAGGAACGGCGATGTCCTGCTGTTTCCGGGCACCAGCACCAATCGCGCCGCCATGTTCACCGCCCGCAAAGGCGATGCCCAGTCGGCATTCCGGGACGCCGCGTATACGCGCCGCGAGACATTTCGGGTGCAGCGCCTGACCGCGATGCCGATGGAAACGCGCGGGCTGCTTGCCGAGTGGGATGCGGAGAGCGGGCGCATTCGCGTGTCCGGTGCTGCCAAGCTGCCGTTTTTCAACCGGCGGGCCTTGGCCGCGATGCTCAACCTGCCTGAGGAAGCCGTCGATTACGTCGAATACGACGTCGGCGGGGGATTCGGCGCCCGAGGCGAGTTTTATCCCGAGGATTTCCTGGTCGCCTTTTCGGCCCGAAAATTCAACCATCCGGTGCGATGGGTCGAAGACCGCCGCGAGCATTTCATGGCGATCGCGCATTCGCGCGAGACCGAGGGAGAGATCGCGATTGCCTGCGATCGCGACGGGAAGATCGTCGGCTTGCGGGGCGATATCTGGGTCGACATCGGCGCCTATATGCGCCCGAACGGAACGACGCCGGTGCGCAATGTCGCCCAGTTCACATCCGGCCCGTATCGCGTTCCCAACCTGCTCCTCAGCGCCTACGCCATGATCACTAACAAGACGCCCTCGGGCACCTATCGGGGGCCGGGACGTTTTGAGGGCTGCTTCTTCATCGAGCGGCTCATCGACATGGCGGCGCGCGACCTCGGGCTCGACCGCGTCGAAATGCGCCGGCGCAATCTGATCGCGCTCGCAGAAATGCCCTATCGGCTTCCCGACGTGGAGCCTGGCGAAACCTTCGGCAGGTCGCAATGCGACAGCGGCGATTATGCGGACACGTTCGAGCGCTGTCTCGTTGAGGCGAAATGGGCCGAGAAGGCGAAGCTCGAAGGCCGGCTGATCGAGGGCCGCTACCACGGCCTCGGGATCGCCTCCTTCATCGAGGGCGGCGCGTCGGGCCCGCGCGAACATGCGCGCATCGCGGTCGAGCCCGACGGCGCGCTCGCGGTCCTGGTCGGCTCATCTTCTGTGGGGCAGGGGATCGAGACCATCATGGCGCAGATTGCTGCCGACGCGCTCGAAGTGCCGCTCGATCGTGTGCGCGTCCTCCACGGCTCGACGAATTATCTTCCCGCCGGCGTCGGCTCGTTCGGCTCGCGATCGACCGTGATGGGCGGCTGCGCCATCGTGCTTGCCGCCAATGCGCTGATCGAGAAATTCCGCGCCGCGGCGGCAAAGCGGCTCGGAGTCGCCGCCGATGAGTTGAAGATCGCAGAGGGCGTCGCCGTCGCAGCCGATGGCCGCAAGGTGACACTTGCTGATCTTGCCGGCGAGGGGCTGACGGCCGACGGGGTGTTCGCGAATGACAATGCGACCTACACCTACGGCACCGCAGTCGCTCACGTTGCGGTCGATCCGAAAATCGGGAAGGTGGACGTGCTCGACTATACCGTGGTGGATGATGTGGGCCGCATCATCAATCCCATCACCTTGCACGGACAGGTGGTCGGCGCCGCAGTCCAGGGGCTCGGCGGAGTGTTCAGCGAAGAGATTGTCTACGACGACAACGGTCAGCTGCTCGTCGGTTCGCTCGCCGATTACATGATCCCCGTCGCTACCGACTACCCGCAAGTCACGGCAATCTCGCTCGAGCAATACCCCTCGCCCACCAACCCGCTCGGCGCCAAGGGGGCCGGCGAGGGCGGTGTCATTCCCGTGGGCGGCGCGCTGTCGAATGCGGTTGCCTCCGCGCTCGCCTCGCTTGGAGTAGAGCCGCACGAACTGCCGCTTACGCCGGCGCGGGTTTGGAGGCTGATTCAGGAGAGCCGGAAAACGTCGTAGCGCAGGGCAACAAACGCAACAGGCGGTCAGCATTACCTCAAACGATCGGTCATTGCCTATTGACCGTATCAATCGCATATTCCACGCGAAAAGCTTCTTTAACAGGCACCCCCGATGGCTGAATTGATCGTTCGAAACGTCAGCGCGCAACTGGTTCGCATGCTGAAGCAAAGGGCGGCGGCACATGGGCGCTCGGTCGAGGCCGAGCACACGGAGATTCTTCGCCAAGCTCTTTTAGAGGGAGACGAAGATTTCGTCACCCGCGCCGAAGCCCTGCGCCGACGTCTGCGATCCACGGTCGACAGTACTGAGGTCATCCGCTCCGATCGTGATCGCGACACGGCCGCATGACCGGCTATGTCGTCGACGCTAGTGTCGCGGTGAAGTGGCTCGTCACTGAGCCTTTTTCGGATCGGGCGGAACAGCTCCTCGATGCGGATCTGATGCTCATCGCGCCGGAGCTTCTGTTCGCCGAGTTACGAATGCACTATGGGCCATGTGCCGGCGTGGCGACATCACCAAAGCGGACTTCGCAAGCGCGGTGGATGTCCTCAAAGGAGCACCGATTGCGTTTCCCGTCTCTATGCGGCAGCTCGCCGCTTCGGCATCACGGCTGGCAGTCGATCTCGATCATCCAACCTATGATTGTTTCTACCTCGCCCTCGCCGTGGAGGAACACTATCCCGTGATCACCGCCGATAGGCGTTTCCACGATGTCGTACGCAAGCATGCCCACCTATCTGATCGGGTCATTCATCTGGAAAACTTGCAAACACACTGACGGGCGGGCAGGGGGCCACGCAGTAGCACGAACCCGCTCGGCGCCAAGGGGCCGGCGAAGGCGGCGTCATTCCTGTGGGCGGGCTCTCGCGAATGCGGTTGCCTCCGCGCTTGCGTCGCTTGGCGTCGAGCCGCACGAACTGCCGCTCACGCCAGCGCCGCCTCGACGAGAAGTTCAATCGCGGGGCAGAGAGCCAGGCCTTTCTGGTCGAAAGCGTTTCCGGCGTGGCAACGCTCAAGGCCATGGCCATCGAGCCGCAGATGCAGCGGCGCTGGGAAGAGCAGCTCGCGGGATATGTTCAGGCAAGCTTCCGGGTGCTTTCGCTCGGCAACTGGGCGAGCCAGGCCGTGCAGCTGATCAGCAAGGTCGTGACTGCGCTGACGCTCTATTTCGGCGCCTATCTGGTCATCGAGGGCAAGCTGACGGTCGGCGAGCTTGTCGCCTTCAACATGCTCAGTGGGCGCGTAGCCCAGCCGGTGCTGCGGCTTGCCCAGATCTGGCAGGACTTTCACCAGGCGCGGCTCTCGATCGCGCGGCTTGGCGACATTCTCAATACGGTACCCGAGCCGGCTTTCACGGCAGGCCGCGCCGCGCTGCCGGCCATTCGCGGGGCGATCGTCTTCGATCACGTCGGTTTCCGCTATTCACCGGATAGTCCGGAAGTATTGCATGACATCTGCCTCAAGATCGAGCCAGGCCAAGTGGTCGGCATCGTGGGACCGTCCGGTTCCGGAAAATCGACTTTGACCAAGCTCATTCAGCGGCTTCACGTGCCGGAAAGCGGACGCGTGCTGGTCGATGGTGTCGACCTCGCAGTGGTGGATGTGACCTGGCTGCGCCGGCAGATCGGCGTGGTGCTCCAGGAAAACACGCTGTTCAACCGCACGATCCGGGAGAACATCGCTCTCGCCGATCCCGGCATGCCGATGGAGCCGGTGATCGCCGCTGCCCAGCTCGCCGGAGCCCACGACTTCATCCTCGAACTGCCCCGCGGCTACGACACGATTGTTGGAGAACGCGGCACCAGCCTTTCCGGTGGACAGCGCCAGCGCATCGCGATTGCCCGCGCCCTGATCGGCAATCCGCGCATCCTGATCTTCGACGAGGCGACCTCGGCGCTCGATTACGAGAGCGAGCGCGTGATCCAGGACAACATGGCGAAGATCGCGCGGGCGCGGACCGTGCTCATCATCGCCCACCGGCTCTCTACGGTGCGGCGCACCGACCGCATCATCACCATCGAGCGCGGCCGATTGGTCGAGGATGGCAACCACGACGAACTCATCTACCGCGACGGCCGCTACGCGCAGCTGCACCGGTTACAGGCGGGGTTGCATGAAGTGCATTAATTACAAGCGCGTAGCATGGATTGAGTGGCGCGTGCACGCTTTCGCCACGGGCAAGGATCTCGCGCGCCGCGAAATCCGGGACCGCTCCGGCCGCCCCGGATTGCGCGATTGTCAGGGGGATGCATACGCGCCTGGAGACATTCAATCGCGCAATCCGGGCTACGAAC
>DATBHB010000104.1:0-7981 GCA_036557705.1 Xanthobacteraceae bacterium | reverse complement strand
GCGAGCAACTTGTCTGGGATATTGAGACCGAGTGCCTTCGCCGTCCGGAGGTTGATGATGAACTCGAATTTGGTGGACTGAATTACTGGAAGGTCTCCCGGCTTCTCGCCCTTGAGAATCTGTCCGGCATAGGTGCCGGCTTGGCGGTACGCATTGGTAATGCTTGTTCCGTAGCTCATCAGGCCGCCGGTCACGACCCCCTCGCGCTGGCTATAGCTCGCCGGTAGCGCATAGCGATCCGCCAAGGCAACGATGCGCTTCCGCTCGGAGTTAAGAAACCCGCCGGTGCCGACGAGCAGCGCACCAGCCCCGTGCTGGACGAAGGTTGCAAAGGCGGTCTCGATGTCGCGCCCGCTGCTGACATCAAAAATTTCAAGTTGCTGCCCGATCGCCTGCGCCGCGGTCTGCACGTCACTTCGCTCGGCCTCCGTCAGAGACGTGTTCGGGTTCACGAGCATGGCAATGGTCGTCGCCGTGGGCACGACCTGACGCAGCAGCTCCAGTCGTTTCGCCCCGAGCACGGCGGCGAAATAGGACACCCCGGTGACGTTGCCGCCCGGCCGGTTGAGGCTGGCCACGAGGCCCTCCCTGACGGGATCGCCTCCGCCAGCGAACACAATCGGGACCGTCGTGGTTACGGCCTTGGCCGCAAGTGCCGCAGGGGTGTTCCCGACGATCACGGCCACCGGCTGGCGAATCAAATCCGTCACGAGTGCTGGCAATCGATCCGGCTGATTGTCCGCAGAACGGTATTCGATTGTTACGTTCCGCCCCTCGACAAAGCCTGCGTCCTTCAGACCTTGGCGGAACGCGGTCACCCAGTGCGGTACGTCAGCGAGCGTCGCACTGCGCAGAAACCCTATCACCGGCATCCCCGCCTGCTCCGCTCGCGCCGCCAGCGGCCACGCCGCCGCGCCGCCAAGCAGCGTGATGAAATCGCGGCGCTTCATTACTCGATCACCTCGTTGGCGCGGGCGAGCCGTGTCATTGGGACCCTGAGATCATGCCCTTGCTCGATGGTCGCCTCATCCTTGAAGATCAAGCCGAACAGGCAATGCACGTAGCTGCTGTTGGCAGCGCCTTCAGGCGTCTTGGATCGATAGACTCTCCACACTTGGCGCAAGTACCATACGTGCCCTCAGATATTCGCTTCAGGGCGGCTTCAATTTGATACATTTCCGTAGTCTCGGTCTTTTTTATAATTTCGAGTGCTTCTTGATTTTCAAGTTCAATGGCTTGGTCCTCCGAATCAGCAGGGAGCGGTTTGCGTAATGAGCGGTCGACCTTTGCAAGATGCGTCCGCAGTTCTGAAAGGCGCGCCGTTAGCGCCTTTGCGATTTCTTCATGCTCATTCATGCGTCGTTGCATCAAATTGCTTGAAGGGAGTGGTCCCGACCAACTATCCAGCGACTACTGAACCACACGGGTTTACGATGGCCAAAAGTACAAATGCACTGATAGCGAGATCAAGCTCAAAGGACGTCATAATCCTCCCCGCCTGCTGCCTCCGCGAAATGAGCGGCCACGCGACCGCTGCGCCGCCGATGAGCTTGATGAACTTGCGGCGTTTCATTACTCGATCACCTCGTCGGCGAGCTGCTGAAGCTTTAAGGGAATGTCAAGGTTGAGCGTTTTGGCGGTCTTGAGGTTGATAACCAGCTCGAATTTGGTGGTCCGCTCGACCGGCAGGTCGGCCGGCTTCTCGCCCTTGAGAATCCGCCCGGTATAGATGCCCGCTCGGTGAAAGGCATCCGGGATGTCGTTGCCGTAACTGATCAAGCCGCCGTCGGCGGAATACTCATGAAATCCATACATTGCGGGAATCGCATGGCGCGCCGCGAGCGCAATGATTTGAGCGCGCCGGCTGAGGAGAAAAGCGCCTGCGCCGACGAGGAGCGCCCTGGCCCGCTCCTGCACAAGGCGTCCAAACGCCAATTCGATATCACTCGCAGTGCGGGCATTCAGCACAACTAGCTGCAGTCCAAGAGCATGCGCGGCCGCCTGCACTTGGCTTACCCGCGAGGTGGCATTCGGAACGTTGAGGTCCACGAGCAGAGCGATGACAACCGCGTTGGGGACAAATTCATGCAGCAGCGAGAGCTGTTTCGCCACCAAGTCGACGCCGAACCAGCTTACCCCGGTGATGTTCTTTCCCGGCCGAGCGATGCTTGCGACGAGACCGAGCCTGATGGGATCATTGCCGATAAGGAAAACGATGGGAATTGTCGTCGTCGCCGCCTTGGCCGCGAGTGCCGCGCGGTCGGTGTAGGCAACGATCACCATTACCTGGCGGCCAGCCAGATCGGTGGCGAGCGCCGGCAATCGATCATATTGGCCCTCCGCCCAGCGATATTCGATTGCAAGATTCCGGCCCTCGATTGTGCCGGTTTCGTTCAGGCCTTGGCGAAATGCAGCGAGCCGCTGAGCGAACGGCCCAGGCGACACCCCGCTGAGGAAGCCAATCGCCGGCACTGCGGGTTGCTGCGCGAGCGCCACGAGCGGCCACGCCGCCGCCGCGCCGCCAAGCAGCGTGATGAATTGGCGCCTTTTGACGTGGACCATGGGCTCCCCTCCGGAACCCGCTGTGCCAGCTTACCGTACGCTCAGGTTGCCGCGGAAGTGCCGGGAGATCCTTGGGGCGGGCCTGAATTGTTCTGAATCGAGGGCGCCGGGCCTGAGACCAACCCTGCCATTGCGGCTAACGAGCTCTACCGGTGCCGCGTCAAAGTGCAGAGGTCGCGTGCCGTAATTATCGCAACTCGGCAAGCAGCATCTTCGCGTGCGCGAGGTCAGGCGTCTCAAAGCCCTCGGAAAACCAGCCGTGGATCGGCGAGAGCATGTCCAACGCCTTTTGACCTTCGCCCTTTTTGGCGCAATGGCAGGCGCGAGCGACGCTGGCACGCAGTTCAAGCGTCTTCGCGCCCTGATCGGCAGCAATGTCGATAGCCTGCTTGAAGGCCGCGTCAGCTTCTCCTCCGGCCTCCTCGGACGCGTCGAGCAGCAGCAGTTTGCCGCGCTCCAGCTCGAGCATGGCGCTACACCAGGTCTCCTGGTTCCTCTCCACAATTTGGTTCGCTTCCGTCAGGAGCTTGAGCCCAGCCGCACGCTGTTCGGCTTTGCGATGGATGCCGGCGCGCAAGCCAAGATAGTGCGGCATCCGCAGCCCGGCGCCCGTTTTTTTGAATTCCTTTAAGGCCGCATCGTAGGCCGAACCTCCCTCTTCCGTTCGGCCTTGCTCTGCAATCGCCCAGGCCCGCACGAGTGCGCTCCACGCATCGTAATAGTCGAACCGGTATTCCTGGCAGAGGCCGTGCGCCTCCGCCGCCGCTTTGAGCGCCGCCTCCGGCTCACGTCGGAACTGATGGAGCATGGCGAGGTAAGCAAGCGCAAGCGCGATACTGAAAGGGTGCGAGACTTGGCGGGCAACCAGTAGCGCGTGCTTAGCCGAGTTCAGTGCCCGATCCGGATAGCCGAGATGCCAATCGCAATGCCCGATATAGGCATGGCAGAAGACTGTCATGTTGATGCCGTAGACTTCGGAGTGGGAGCGATCGCGGGAGTCGCCCGATTCCAAACTTCGCTGAAGCCAATCGCGAGCTGTGCGGAAGGCGGCAACATGAAATGTCGAAACTCCAGCAAAATGATAAGCCTGCACAAGTAATGCCGCTTCGCCGATCCGACGCGCCAGGTCGATTGCTTCGGGGAATTCCCGCATCGATTGGCGAAGGTCCCCGCGCACGTGATGGACATATCCAAGACCCCGCAACGCCGTGAACAAATCTGTGTCATGACCGAGTTCCCGGCTTAAATGCTGGGCGCGCAGATAGGCCGTCTCTACCTCACTTGAAGCAAAACCTTTCGTGGCCAGCAGCGGACCGCCGAGTGCCAGTTGCAGCGACAGCTCCCATCGCGACCGTGAAGAGCCGGGAAGGTCGTTGATGGCCACGAGTCCTGCCCTGAGATGCGCGATGGCCTCCACATTGGCGGAGCGCGCGGCCGCCAGCCGGCCAGCCTGCAGCCAGTATCCGATCGCCTTCTCTGTAAGTCCCGCTTCGGCGAAGTGGCGCGCGACCAGCTCCGGCTGCGCTTCGATGATTTGCGGAAATCGCGTCTCGATGGCGCTAGCTATGCGGGCGTGTAGGTCCTGCCGACGCTTCCTCAGCAGGCTTTCATAAGCCGCATCTCGGACCATCGCGTGCTTGAACATGTAGGTGGTTGACGGGGCAACGCCACGCCGGAAGACGAGCTCTGCGGCGACCAATCGATCGAGCGCTGCTTGTAGATCGGCCTCCGGGAGTGAAACGACGGCGGCAAGCAATTCGTGATCAAACTCCCTGCCGATACAGGCGCCGATCTGTGCAACCTCCTTGAATGGCGCGAGGCGGTCGAGACGCGCCATCAGCGAATCATGCAGGGTTGATGGGATCGCCAAAGGCGGGAGCGGCCCGGCGAGGACGTAGTGGTCCCCGGCGTCGCCGAGGAACCCCGATTCGAGTACGGTTTTGGTGAGTTCCTCCATGAAGAGCGGCACGCCCTCCGTCCGCCCCAGAATTTGCTCTAGCACTTCGGAGGGCAGGGCCTTACCCGCGGTGAGCCGCTCGACCAATGACCGCGCCTGCGCCTTGCCGAGGCGGTTTAGTGTGAGCAGCGTCACATGAGGAAAGCCGATCCATGGCGGAGAGAGATCCGGCCGGAACGTTACGACCAAGAGCACCGGAAGGCGCTGAAGGCGATCGACAATCTGGTCGAAGAGTTCCCGGGATGTCGGATCGAGCCAATGAGCATCCTCGAGCACGATCAGTACCGTCCCCCGGGCGGCGAGCCCTTCGACTTGCGCGAGAAGTGTCCGGAATAGCAGTCCCTTTTTTTGCACCGGCGACATCGCTGCAATTGCTTCCGGTATGGCAGTCGGAATGCCAAGTAACTCGGCAAAGATCGCCACCACCGCGTCGCCGGGCTCCGTCATGATTTCCCGCAGGAGTGACTCAAGCCGATTGAGTCGCGCTTCCCCGGAATGCATTGACGACAATCCGGCAGACCGCTCAAGTTGCGCGACAAACGGAGAGAGGGCGCTGTGGACATGGTGGGGCGAGCAAGCATAGTTGACGGTGGCTTTCGGCTCGCCATGCAGCCGTTCACGCAACGCCAGTACCAGCCTTGACTTGCCAATTCCGGGTTCGCCGGAAATGAGGACGACCTGTCCGCCTCCTTCCTTCGCCTGCCGCCAGCGCGAGAGTACGAGCTCGAGTTCCTCACCCCGTCCGACAAGAGGTATCAACCGTGTGCCGTGCAGCGCCTCAAACCGGCTCTCGGCATGGCCTTCCCCGAGGGCGCGCCATGCCTGCACCGGCTCGGGGAAGCCCTTGAGCGTGGACGGCGCAAGTTTCATCAGCTCGAACAGATCCCCCAGCAGGCGTCGCGTTGCACCTGATAGCACCACCGTGCCGGCTTCCGCGCGCTCCTGCAGCCGGGCCGCCAGGTTCGGTGTCTCTCCTGCTATCCCACGCTGCTGCGCCTCGCCGGAGCCAATAAGATCGCCCACCACCACCAACCCCGTGGCGATTCCAACGCGCGCGTTGAGTGGCTCGCCTTTGGCCGTGTTGAGCCGGCCTATGCTCTTGACCAGCGCCAAGCCGGCCCTGACCGCGCGTTCGGCGTCATCTTCGTGCGCCTGTGGATAGCCAAAATAGACGAGCGCGCCGTCGCCCATATATCTGGCGACATAACCGCCGCAAGCGCGGACCACATCCTCCACCTGCAACCGGTAGGCCCGCAGGATTTCCTGCAGATCCTCCGGATCAAGCCGGCCGGAGAGAGCTGTCGAGCCTACGAGGTCGCAGAACATCACCGTGAGCTGCCGCCGTTCCGCGTGATGCGGCATCTCTGTGCCAGCGTCGTCCGCCGGCGCCCTGGCTGAGAGCTCGCTAATGGCATCGAGGATTTTTCGGCGATGGCCGACAGCCAGGACTCCGATTTCCTTTAGATCGTCGGCTGTCAGACGAGGCAAGACTTTGAAGTCAATGCCGTTGTCGCGAAACGCCTGCTCGTAGGACTGCAGGCCGAGGCCACGCAGCCATTGTCCGATGTCCACATCGCCTCCGCGCGGGCTCCCTTCGGTTCCCGGCTGCGGTCCGCTGCGCGAGCCCGTTACGCCTTCGGTCGGACATTCTGGTTCAGCCGGAACAGATTCCCTGGATCGTACCTCGCCTTCAGCGCAGCCAGCCGCGCGAAGTTGCCGCCATAGGCTCCCGCTACGCGATCCGTCTCGTCCTCAGGCATGAAGTTCACATAGACGCCGCCGGTAGCGTGTGGAGCGGTCGCCGCAAAGAGTTCGCGCGTCCATCCGATTGAAGTCTTTTCATCGCCGCGCTCGCGCCACCGCGTGTGTACATTCATCACGAAATTTGCATCGCGGTGTGGATAAGCGGTCGCATCGGCGGGAACCCGGTTGATGGCACCCCCGAGTTGGCCAATGAAGATCTCGCATTCCGAAGTCGGAAGCGTGCCGACATAGTTCACCAGGGTGTCGAGCAGCCCGTTGCTGAGCGCCGTGAAATTGTGCGATTTCCAGTAGTTGAAGGCGCCAGGCGTAAGGAGGGGGTCGAACGCGGCCTGCCAGGCGGTGAAGGGCTGTAAACCGATCACGTCGGCGAGCGGCTTTCCGAGCGCGCGAAGCGGCGCCACTGCCCCTTCAGCATCTGATGGCGCGCCGCAATAGCAAACAGCGAAGACGAGGATCTCCTTGCCGTGTACGTCGCTGGACAGGAACGGCAGCGGAGGCGCCTTGCGCATTACCACCCAGATCGTGAGTTCGTCAGGCGCGGCGGCCGCGATCTCACGATAACCGGCAAGCAGTTCCCGGGCGCTGGCGAACGGGTAGACGATCAGCCCCGATACCAGTTCGGGGCCGACCGGATGCAGTTTGAACTCAAACGATGTAACCACACCGAAATTGCCGCCGCCGCCGCGGATGGCCCAGAACAGGTCGCGGTTCTGCGTCGCGCTTGCGTGGAGAAGCTCGCCGTCGGCGGTGACCACATCGGCGGAGTTCAGATTGTCGGCAGCGAGGCCGAATTTGCGACTGAGCCAGCCGAAGCCGCCGCCAAGGGTGAGGCCGGCTACACCGGTGGTCGAGTTGATCCCGAGCGGTGTGGCGAGTCCGAATGACTGCGCCTCCTTGTCGAATTCGCCGAGCGTCACTCCCGGCTCTACACGCGCGATGTGCTCTTTCGAGTCGATACGCACGGACCGCATTGGCGACAGGTCGATCAACAGCCCGCCATCGCAGACCGCGTTGCCGGCGATGTTGTGACCGCCGCCGCGCACTGCCACGAGCAGGCCGTTGTCGCGCGCAATGCGCACGGTACTGATCACATCGTTCGCGACCCGGCAACGGACGACGGCGCCCGGTCGCCTATCGATCATCGCGTTCCAGATCGTCCGCGCCTCATCGTAACCGGCTTCATTCGGCAAGCAGAGGCTGCCTTGGAGCCCAGACCGCAGAGCCGTCAGGATGCCCTTCGAAAGCGCAATCGTTCCACCCTTGAGCGCGTTGAGCCGAACCTCGGTCATGAAAACCGCCTCCAGCGTCTGATGAATGTGTCAGCCGAGAACGTGCTCCTTCATTTCCCTCTCGTTTACCAAGCGCACGGCGCATTTCGACGCATTCCAAGACTCGGCTTCAGTTTGCAAGCTTGGGCATCCCGCTGATGATCGGCCGCCGCGGTGTCGATTCGCTTGGGGCGTTCAAAGGGGTCCCTTCAATGCTTCGGAATGGAAAGCCCAAACGCCCTGGCTGAAGTTTCAATCTGCACTTTTAAGGAGATGAAGTCGAGAGGGATCAGGCGTCCAGGCCGTGCAGGCCATGGCACAATCAAGGGCGCTCAAAGTACCCCCGGTCCAACTCACTCCCGGGCTCAAAACACCATGGCGACGATCGACCTCCGTGCTGGCGACCTTCCAGCTTAGCACCCATTTCATC
>DATBHB010000103.1:0-44175 GCA_036557705.1 Xanthobacteraceae bacterium | reverse complement strand
ACTTTTAATCAGTAGGTCGTTGGTTCGATCCCAACCGGGCTCACCACTCTGAATCCCCGGAACACTTTGCTTTTTGATCCCCTCAAGACCGAGGCGCAAAATGGTTGCGTCGTAAGCATCCCGTTCGGCAGGATCAATCTGATCTGATTTCACGCGCGACATGTGGGCTCCGGCGCAACGCTTGCCGCCAACGGGGCTCCGGTCTCGATCAACTCGACCGCAACCGTCCCTCCAAAGCAATAGCCGACCAGAGCGATCTTCGCCGGATCGACCATCGGGTTCTGGCGCAACACATCGCGCCCGGCCTGAGCGCGCGCCCGCATGAGCGGGCGATCCTTGTTGTACAAAGCGCTTTGCTCGCTCATTTCGGGGATCGTCTTCGGCCGCACTGTCTTGCCGTAGATATCTTCAGCGAAGACGACATATCCGAGCCGAGCGATCATCTCGGCGTCCTTGGTAGTGACGCTCGACATGCCGGAGCGATCGGGCGCCATCAGGACGGCCGGGCGCCTGCCGCTGACGCTGTCGTCATAAGCCAAGTAGCCCTGCAACTCGGTGTTGCCCTGCTTGTAATCGATCCACTGCGTCTTGATTTCGGCGCGCGCAACACCCGCTTGCAGAACGGCGGCGGCAACCGTCCCCAGCGCGAACGGGCGAATTGATTTGCGCATCATGCCTTCCGTTGGAGCGAGCGAGACTTACATCCTGGTCGATCAATCAACACCGTTCGCTGGCGCTTCCCAGTGGATTCGAATGCCAATTGGCTCCCCATTCGAGCGAGAACCGTTTGATCCTCATTGGCTGTTGTCGAAGCTGCAAATAGCCAGGACAGCCGACCGAGTCGTCGCGGCAATGAACCAGTCCTGATCGTGATGGCTACCTCGGCCCCCTCTGACTCGCCGTGCAGGGCAAAAATTGCACCGACACGCGAAGCCCGATCGTCGGCTCCGGATTGGCCGCTACCGCCAGCATCACCTGACGGAACTGGCGCGATGCATTGTTGACGAGCGGATTATCGACGACCACCGCGCCGACGCTCTCCACCACGCCGTCGAATTGCATTCCGGGCACGCCGTCTGCTGCAATGCGGGCGTGTTCGCCTGGACAGACCTTGGAAATCTCGCGTTCGTCAACGAAGGCGCGCACGCGCCGCCTGCTGTCGTCGATCATGGTGAGCAACGTCACCGGGGCCATCGTGCTGACCAGCTGTCCGGGGCTCACATGGGTGCTCAGAACGATGCCGTCGATCGGAGCAACAACCGCGCAGTAGGACAGGCGCGCCGCCGCTTCGTCCACCCGCGCCTTGGCGGCGTCGCGCCGGGCCCGCGCCTCGGCGATGTCTTCTTCGCGGGAGCCGGCCTGGAGCAGGTGGAGCTTGGCGCGATTTTCTTCGAGCATGGCAGCCGCCATGTGGGCATCGCGCTCGGCCTGATCGATCTGGACGCGCGTTACGGTTACGCCCTCGCGCAGGGACTGAACGCGCTCATACGCCCTTTGCGCCTCATGCAAGCGGGCGTCGGCAAGATTGACATTGGCAATCCCGACGCTGATTTCCTCCGGCCGAGGTCCGTGCTGGATCCGCAGATAGGCAGCCTCAGCCGCGGCAAGGTCTGATTTCCGAGCCTCCACTTCGCGCTCGACGGCGCTGCATTCGATCTGCACCAGGCGCTGACCCGCCTTGACGCGGTCTCCGGCGGAAACCGGCATCTCGGCGATCGTTCCCGTCGCGGAAGTGCCGAGCGACAGGACCTCGCCGCCCTCCACGCGTCCCATGGCGCCCTCCGCGGGCTGGGCAAACCCGAGACCTGTCGAGCCCAGCCAAGCGCCGGCGGCGATCAGAATACCCGGCCAGGACTTCGACAGCGACGCACGCCCCTGCCGATCAGGCGTGCACCTTCCCCGTGCAGTCATGCGAGGCCTCCTCTCGCGTTACCGCCCCGCTGTTCGTAGCTTGCGAAAATAACACTCCTATTTCGTGTCCGGCAATTCAATAGCGAATGCGGTTGTCACCTTGCCGAGGGCAGGATGCGATAGAAGTCCGCAGACAACCGTGAAAACCACGCCCATATTTGGGCCACGCATGATTCCGGTCATGGTTCGCGCCGCCCGCGGACGCAATGGGACGCTACCCTGGGAACTTGCTCCCTTTCAGCGGGGTCTCAATCCGTGTATGCTGCAAGGCGTACAAGAAGAACAGCATCCTTCCACCCCGCATCCCGCAGGATGGCGTCGTGCCTGAGAGACGGTCGGTATGCTCCCATCGCGGGGGCGCGGGGTCTCGCCGCGGCTGCGGCTCAGACTTCGAGGCGCGGAATAACCGGGTTTGAAGGAGTTCCGGTCTAAGGGCGGTGGCACATTACGACCCAAAACTCACTGACGGAACGAGCCCATCAGAGACTTGGTTGATGTAAAAGCAAGCTGCGGCGTCAAGACGGAAGCAATCTAGATAATTCACTTTCAGAAAAGGTGAAATTGCGTGACCTGGTTTCACGTCCATTCGATCGCACAACTGATTTCAACCTACGGATATCTTGCCGTCGGCACCATTGTCGCGCTTGAAGGCATGGGCCTGCCTTTGCCCGGCGAGACCGTGCTCCTCTTCGGAGCGCTCTATGCCAGCCGGCATCCCGAGTTGAACATCTGGGGGGTGATCGGCGCTGCGGCTATCGGCGCCGTTCTCGGTCCCAACGTCGGGTACTGGATCGGGCGCGAGTTCGGTTATCCGCTGCTGGTCCGGTTCGGGCCGCACATCGGCATGTCGCATGCGCGCATCAAATTGGGCCAATACCTGTTCAAGCGCCACGGCGGGAAGGTGGTGTTCTTCGGCCGATTTGTCGCGGTGTTACGTGTAGTGGCCGCCATTCTCGCGGGCGTCAACCGGATGGATTGGCGAGGCTTCTTCATCGCCAATGCGGCCGGTGCAATCCTGTGGGCCGTCCTCTTCGGGTTCCCGACTTATATGTTCGGCAGGGCTGTGTTCCACGTGCGCGGCTCGCTGGCGCTGGCATTGCTGATACCGGCCGTCATCGTTATCGTGCTGGCACTGCGCTACATCCGCATGCATGAAGCCGAGCTGCAGAAGCAGGCGGAGGCGGAGTTTCCCGGCCCGTTGGAACCCGTCGATTGGGCGCGGAAAGATCGGCACCCGAAGTCGGCAGAATCCCCGTAATAATCAGTTTTGACCAAGTCAATGATCGGCGGCTTGCGCGAAAAGTCCTGTGCTCGGTCTCGGAATCCCTGAGACCGTAACCGTTGTTGGCCTTACTGGCCCCGCTCCGGCGGGGCCTTCTTGGCCCTCCACCTGCCGATTGAGGCTTACACCGCCTTCAGGTGGGCGTCGCGGCGATTGTAGAGTTCCTCGTCGGCATAACCCATGGTGTCGGGCTTGGCGCGTCCCAGCATGACCTGGAAATATACCGGTCCAAGGCTCGTATTCTCATAACCGTGGATCACTCCGGCCGGACACGAGATGCATTCCCAGGGGCCTAGTCGAGTCGTCAGCCGCCTTCCGCTTTCGTCCTCGACGAACACATCGAGAAAGCCTTGCAGCACGAAGAAGCATTCCTCGACCTCGTGAGTGTGAGCGGCATTACCCTGGCCCGGCTCCACGTACATGATTGAAAGCGTAAAATTCTTGGCCGGGATTACGGTTGGATCCTCGTGCTTGCCCGAGCCGCCCGCGCCGATGAAGCGGTGCTGGGCACGCTTGTAGCCCTCGATCTTGGCGTCCTCGAAGGCGGCCCAATCGGGCCTCTTCTCGCGGAAACGGCCGACATATTTCTGCATGATGTCTTCGATGGGCACGCCGACGAGTTCCGGCGGACGCGGATGCCGGGCAACGCTCATGGGAAAACTCCTTCCGGGAAACGAGGCGGGAGGTTCTTCCAGCAATTTATTCACTCAGTCGCCGAGAGGTCAAACGCTCGGGCCAAATGGTAGGGCGGGTTAGCCGCGCCACAAGGTCTTTGTCGGTTGTCCACTGGCGAGGCGCGGCGTAACCCGCCTATTCTGCGCGCAACGGCGGGTTACGCTGCCCGTCGCCATGGCAAAATGCCTCGTATCGTTGCACGGCGGGCCGCTAACCCGCCCTACGGAGTCTCAGCTTGCGCCATCGCCCAGACGCGCGCGGGGGTAAGCGGCAATTCGCGCGGCTCGGCGCCAAAACTTTGCAGGGCGTTCGCTACCGCATTAGCGATTACCCCGCCGGGGCCGATAATGCCGCCCTCGCCTGCGCCCTTGGCGCCGAGCGGATTGTTAGGTGAAGGATGGCGTTCCATGAGCACTGCGCGCAGCCTGGGGAAGTCGCTGGCGGTCGGCAGCAGGTAATCGGCCAGTGAGCCGGTCAGCAACTGGCCGTCTTCGTCGTAGACAAGATGCTCAAGCAGCGCGCCGCCGAGCCCCTGTACCAGAGCCCCGATTACCTGGCCGCGCAGCGTCGCCGGATTGATAATCCGGCCGCAGTCTGCAACCACAACATAATCGACGATCTCGACCCGGCCGAGCTTGGGATCAACCGCGACATGCGCGGCCTGGGCGCCGTACGTATAGGTATGTTTATGATTGAGGAATGCGCCCTCGGCGGAAAGACCGGCAAAAGCCGCAAACGGCAGCGACTTTCCATTCGGGCCGCTCAGCTTGCCTTCATCAATGCTGATTTCGTCGGCAGCACAACCGATGCGTTTTCCCGCTTCGATGCGCAGCGCAGAGCGGAATTTTTCCGTCGCATCGAGGAGCGCCGACCCGCCCATCACCACCGAGCGCGAATGATAGGCGCCGTAGCCGTCGCTGACATAAGCGGTCGAGCCGTGATGGACGCCTTCGATACGGTCCATCGGCAGTTCCAGCGCATCGGCCGCGATCTGCGCAAATACCGTTTCGACCCCCTGTCCGACGGCTGACGAGCCGATGAACACCGAAACCGCGCCCTCCTCATTGATCGCTAGTCGCGCAGTTTCCTTGGGTCCCGCCGCGCCTCCCTCGACGAAGCAGCCGACCGCGAGCCCGTGGTAACGGCCGTCGATGAGTTGGCCAGCGATCTTTGATTTCTCGGCCCAGCCAATTTCCTCGAGGCACCGATCGAGCGTAAGCCGGTAATCCCCGCTGTCGTACTGATCCTTGCTTTCGAACGGCGTAATCGTCGCGATCGAATAGGGCATCTGCGAAACGGAGACGAGATTGCGCCGGCGAAACTCGACCCGGTCGAGCCCGAGATCGCGCGCCACCATGTCGAACAGCCGCTCGCGAAAGAAATCAGTCTCGAACCGGCCCGGACCACGATAGGTGCCGACCGGTGTTTTGTTGGTCATCCACAGCGATACGTCGAGCTTGACATTGGGGATTTGGTAAGGACCAGCCATGAACTGCGCGATGTTACGCGCCCCCACAGCACCGTTGGTCCGCATATAGGCGCCCATATCGGCGTGGGCGTGGCCGCGCAGCGCGAGAATCGTGCCGTCGCGCTCGCAGGCAATCTCCACCTCGACCTCCGCCTCGCGCGCGTGGTTCATCGCCATGAGGTTTTCGCGCCGATCCTCCGTCCATTTCACCGGCCGTCCAACATGGCGCGCTGCAAAAGGAATCAAAAAATCTTCGGGATAGAATTCACCGCGGGCGCCGAAGCCGCCGCCGACATCGTTCTCCACCATCTCGATCGCGTGCTCGGGCAGATCGATCTGCTTCGCCAGAATACGGCGATTAAAAAATGGAACCTTGGCGGCACCCGAGATGGTGAGACGGCCGCTCTCGGCGTCCCACTCCGCCACGACGCCCCGTGGCTCCATGGTGAGCCCGTAATGGCGCTGCACCCGGAAATTCTCGCGCCGGGTATAGGGAGCCTTGCCGAAAGCGGCGTCTGCATCGCCACACACCGCATCAAAGGTGAGTGCGCGGTTGCTCTCGGTCGCGGGGAACAGAAGGCTGTCCGCGCGCGCCGCGGCGCGCCAATCAGCAACCGCCGCAAGCGGCTCGATTTCGGTCGTGATCGCCTCGAGAGCGTCCTCGCCGGTCGCAACGCTCGCTGCCAGCACGACCGCAATCGGCTCGCCGACATAGCGCACCTTCTTGTCGGCGATGACCGGCTGTTCGAACGGTTTGAACTCCGGCAACGGCTGCAGCCGCATCGGAATGATAGGCGGTCCCCCGGGGATGTCTTTCGCGGTGATCACCGCGTGCACGCCGGGGATTCTCAGCGCAGCCGAAGCATCGATTGAAATGATGCTCCCATGCGCCAGGGAGCTGCGAAGGATCACCGCATGCAGCAGGCCCTCGGGCCGAAGGTCATCGACATATTCCCCGCGGCCGCGCAGAAAACGCCAATCCTCGCGGCGCTCGACGGCACTGCCGATGTACGCGTTTTTCATGACTGGTGTCCCGGTTCCGACGCTTGTATCCCATTGCAGCACGCGCTTTTACAAGCGTCGGCACCAAAGGGACACCAGCGACTGTACGATTCCAGTGCCGCTTTTCGATTTGAAGTTCCTAACCGAGCGTGCGGCAACTACCATAGGAACTTCAAATCGGCGGCACTAGCCGGCGGGCTTCTTATAGGCTGACCGCGCGTCCAGCACTGCCTCGACGATCGGAATATATCCGGTACAGCGGCAGAGGTTGCCGGAAAGCACTTCGCGCACCCGATCGACATCGCAGTCGGGTTCTTCCGTAAGGAGAACGTGTGCGGTTGTGATCATTCCGGGCGTACAAAAACCGCATTGCAGAGCGTGATGGCGCCGGAACGAGGCCTGCAATGGGGTCAGCGCCTCGTCGTTCGATAATCCTTCGACGGTCACCACCTTGCTGCCTTCGGCCTGCGCCGCCAGCATGAGACAGGAGCGCACTGCATCGCCGTCCACGATCACCGTGCAGGCGCCGCAGATGCCGTGCTCGCAGCCCACATGCGTGCCGGTGAGGCGCAGATGGTGGCGCAGGCAATCTGCAAGGGTCGTGCGCGCCTCGACATCGACGCTCACCGGTTTGCCGTTGACTTCGAATTTGATGGACATAATCAACCCGATCTCGTGGCGGCGCTTTGCAATGCGCGTTCGACCATGGTCCCGGCAAGCGATCGTCGGTACGCAGCGCTCGCGTGAATGTCCTCTTGGGCATCGACGACCGCGGAGGTGATTTCGGCCGCGCGCGCAATCGTCGCCTCATCGAGGATGCGGCCGTTGATCTCCCTTTCGACTTCGCCGAGGCGATGAGGGCGGTCGCCGACCCCGATGATGCCGACGTGAGCGTTGGTGACCTTCCCATGGCCGTCCAGGTCATAAAACACCGCGGCGCCCGCCATCGCGAAATCGCCACGGCGCCGGGCGAATTCCTGAAAGCCCCAGCGGCGGGCAGCCGGCCACGAAGGAAGCCGGATCTCGGTTACGATCTCATCGCTCTCGAGCGCGGTGGTGAGCGCGCCGAGGAAGAAATCAGCCGCGCGAACGATCCGCGTGCCGCCCTTCCCCACTGCCGTGATCTCGGCCTCGCAGGTGACCGCGATGCCGGGCATTTCCGCGGCGGGATCGGCATGCGCGATGCTGCCGCCGACGGTACCGCGATTGCGGATCTGATAATGCGCAACGTGCGTGACCGCGGCCTTGAGCAGCGGCTGGGCGCGGCTTAGCCGCTCGTCGCCCTCGATGTCGCGCCAACGGACCAGTGCGCCGAGCCGCACCCCATCGCCTGAAACCTTGATCTCGCGCAGATGAGCGAGCTTGCGGAGGTCGACGAGGAGGCTCGGCGCGGCGAGCCGGAACGCCAACATCGGCATCAGACTCTGCCCGCCCGCGATCGCCTTGGCGTTCCCGTCGTGGGAGGCCAGCAGCGCCACGGCTTCGTCGAGCGTGGCCGGACAGGCATATTCGAGCGGCGGCAATTTCATGATTAGAGGTGTGGTTCGGTAGGCTCAGACGTGCTCTAACATCCGGGCAAGGACACGGTCAACGAACCGCCGGGGGCTCGATGGCACTCGATCAAGAAGCCGCGAAGAAAATTCTCGCCTGCATCGACCGCAACGAACTGGCTCAACTCGGCTGCGACCTCACCAGCATTCCGAGCCCGACCGGACAGGAGAAGGCAATCGCGGAATTCATCCTGGCCTGGTTCGAGGCGAATGGCCTCAAGGCTGTCCGCCAGGAGGTCGAGCCCGACCGGCCGAATGCGGTGGGCATTCTGAAAGGCGACGGAACGGGATTGAGCCTTGGATTCAACGGCCACACCGATACCAGTTACACCGGCACCAGCGCCGATCTGCGCATGGTCGCCAATATCGAGCCCGAGGCGGAGCTCAAGGGCCGGATCGTTGGCAGCAAGGTCCAGGGGCTCGGTATCTCCAACATGAAAGGCGGCCTGGCTGCATTCATGATGGCCGGCAAGGCGCTCAAGAAAAGCGGCGTCAAGCTTAAGGGCGACGTGGTCCTGGCGGCGGTCGTCGGCGAGATTTCGCGGACCCCCGTTGGGCCCTGGCAATCGCAGGAATATCGCGGCGAAGGCATCGGTACGCGCCATCTGCTGTCGCATGGAATGCACACCGACTACGCGGTATGCTGTGACGGCTCTGATCTCAATATTGTGTGGACGCAGACCGGGGTCGTGCAGGCGAAGATCACAACCTTCGGCCAGCCGGAAGCGGCCTGGGGAACGAAACGCTCGCAGTACTCAATGGAAGAGAGGAATGCGATCGTAAAGATGATGAAGATTGTGGCCGCAATCGAGCAGTGGGGAACCGAGTTCGAGCAGAAATATATCTATCAGTCGCCGACGGGTCCGTTGTGGCCGAAGGTCAATATCGGCGCGATCGAGGGCGGCGCGCCGTACCGGCCGAATTATTTTCCGGGCGTGTGCTCGATCTATGTCGATATTCGCATGCCGCCGCAGGTTCGTCCGGTCGCTGTCTCACATGAACTGGAGCAGGTACTTAACGGCCTCGGGCTCGCTTACGAAATCGATGTTTACCGCTCGCTGCTCGGTCACGAGGGCAGAAACGTCGATCCCTTAGTCAGGGCGGCGGAAGAAGTCCATCAGTATCTCTTCGGCGAAAAGATCAAGCCGGAATCGCCGGACCGCGCCAGCATCTGGACCGATACGAATGCCTACAACGAGGTTGGGATACCGGCGATCAAGATCGGTCCGCGCGGCCGCCGGATCAGCGCCAGGAACGAAGAGATCGAGATCGACGTCATGCTCAAGGCTGCGCAGATCTACGCTCTCATCGCACTCGACATCTGCACCCGCGATCGGCCGCGCTGACGCGGGGTGATCCGGTAGGGTGGGCAAATCGCCTGTGAGGTGCTGGAAGTATGGCACGGCGCTTGAGCGATTTTGCCCACGCGGTCAACTCTCGATATGGGACCGCGTGCGCAAAGGCGCTCCGCCGCGGGCGCGCGCCTGGGCGGGAGGACGCGTGCGCGCCTCGACATGAGCCAAACGCACTCTAAATATCCGTGCATTACGGTGAGATTCTCATGACGCACGGAAACGGCCACGACCTGCCCATCCTTGTCGCCGGCGGCGGCATCGGCGGGCTTGCCGCCGCCTATGCACTCGCGCGCAAGGGACTTCCGGTCCGGGTGCTCGAACAGGCGCCGGAATTCAAGGAAGTCGGCGCCGGCATCCAGCTGGGGCCTAACATTTTTCGGGCCCTTGAGCGGATCGGCCTCAAGGAGGCGGTCCTCGCCGATGCACACAGGCCGCCGGGCATGGAGATGCGCTGTGCGCTTTCGGGCGAACTGGTCACACGTATCCCGCTCGACGACCGCTTTATTGCGCGCTTTGCGCAACCCTATGCGGTCACTCATCGTGCCGACATCCAGGGCGCGTTCCTGAAAGCATGCCGGGACAACAACCTCGTGACGCTCGAAACCCACCGCAGCGTCGAAGGCTACGAGGAGGATGACCAAGGCGTCACCCTCATCCTGCACTCGGGCGAACGCATCAAAGGACGCGCGCTGATCGGCTGCGACGGCATGTGGTCGAAGATTCGCGATCGCATTGTCGGCGACGGCAAGCCGCGGGTATCCGGCCACATCGCCTATCGGGCCGTGCTCGAAAAGGCCGAGGTGCCGCAGGATCTCTGGCGACCGGATGTCGTCCTTTGGGCTGGGCCGCGCACCCATCTCGTGCATTATCCGTTGCGCCGCGGCGAACTCTACAATCTGGTCGCGGTGTTCCATTCCGACCGCTACGAGGAAGGCTGGAACACTGAAGCGGACCCCGGCGAATTGTGGGCGCATTTCAAAGGACAGCGACCAGAAGTCCTGCGCATGCTCGAGCGCATTGAGACTTGGCGCATGTGGGTGCTCTGCGACAGAGAGCCGGTGAAGGAGTGGAGCAAGGGACGCGTCACACTCCTGGGCGACGCCGCCCATCCCATGCTGCAATATCTCGCGCAGGGCGCCTGCATGGCCACGGAAGACGCAGTTTGCCTCGCCGAAAAAGTCGCCGAACATCCCGACGACGTGCCCGCGGCATTCCAGGCCTATGTGCAGGAACGTTATCTACGCACTGCGCGCGTGCAAATCATGGCGCGCGTATACGGCGATTTCTATCACGCCCGCGGGCCGGCGGCGGAACTGCGCAACCAGATGCTCAGGCCGCGCACGCCTGAGCAATCCTATGAAGGCGTCGCTTGGCTCTACGGCAGCGCCTAACAAATAATTTATTTGAGTTTGGATTAATTGACAGTCTCTGACCACGCGTACGTTCAGCCGTGGTTCACAAGGCTTGTAGCAAGATGCCGCGCAAGGGGTGACAGTTAGGAGGATCAAATCATGCTCCGCAAAATCTCGTTGGTCGCGGCGCTTGCAGCAATGCTGGCGATACCTGCGACCCAATCCGATGCCCGCGGTGGTCATGGCGGTTTCGGCGGTGGAGGGCACTTCGGTGGAGGGCACGTCGGCGCAATGCACGTGGGCGGAATGCACTTTGGACGCGTCGGGTTTGGGCGTCCGTTGGGCGTACGTTCGTTCCACGTTGCCCGGGGGCCGTTCTACGGCCACCGCGTCTTCTACGGCCACCGCCGCTTCTTCGTGGGGCACCGTCGCTTCTTCGTCGGGCACCGCCGTTTCTTCGTCGGCCGTCGGTTCTTTGTCGGCGGATGGTATGGCGGCTCCTGCTGGCGATGGAGGTGGTGGCCAGTCCCGCACCGCGTCTGGGTCTGCCGTCCCTATTGGTGGTACTGAGGCCGCGGCTGGGCAAGCTGGGTGCCTGCTGATCTCCACCTGAGCAGTTGGCTTGGGAGGGGCGGTTGAAACCCGCCCCTGCTTGATAACCTTATGGCGCTCGAATCCGGCTACATCCCCGGAGCTTTTTGGCCTAGAATTGCCCTCCATAAACGGGAGCCACGCGTCAGTGGCTTGCAATCCCGGGGAGGAAGCAATGCCGCGACAGTGTTTCCCGCTGGTATCGATGTCTGCCTTGATCGCTGGCGGTCTGCTGTGGACCACACCGCCGATCTCGGCCCAGGTTTTTGTCGGCACGTCGGCGCCGCCGCAGTTCACAAGCCATGGCCAACCATCGACGAAAAATGGGGAATGGCCGAGCAACGGCGGCGACCTGAGCTTCACCCGCTATTCGCCCCTCGACCAGATCAACGCCTCCAATTTCGATAAGCTTGAGATTGCCTGGCGATTCAAGACCGACAATTTCGGCCCTTATCCGGAATACAAGCTGGAAGGCACGCCGATCATGGTCAGAGGCGTGCTCTATGCGACCGCCGGCACGCGGCGCTCGGTGGTGGCGCTCGACGCCAAGACCGGGGAGCTGATCTGGTCGCACAGCCTGCGCGAAGGCAATCGCGCGGTCGTCGCGCCGCGGCAATTGTCGGGGCGCGGGCTCTCCTACTGGACCGACGGCACCGGCGATGAGCGCATCATCTACGTGACTACGGGCTACCGGCTCGTCGAGCTCAATGCCCGGACCGGCGCGATGATCGGTTCCTTCGCCAGCGACGGTATCCTCGACCTCAAGGTCGGCGCGGTGAAGGGCGTCGGCGAGCAGATCGATCTTGAGACCGGCGAGATCGGCGTCCACACTGCGCCGACGGTCGTGGGCGACGTGGTGATCGTGGGATCCGCCATGAAGGAGGGCGCGACTGTTGTCAGCCACGACAATACCAAAGGCCTGGTGCGTGCCTTCGATGTGCGCAGCGGGAAGCAGCTTTGGCGGTTCGACACCATCCCGCGGCCAGGACAGCCCGGAAACGAGACTTGGGAAAACGGGTCCTGGGCGATCAACGGCAACACCGGTGTGTGGACTCACATCAGTGCGGATCCGGAGCTTGGCCTCGTCTATCTGCCGGTCGAAACGCCAAGCTCCGATTACTACGGCGGACACCGGCCCGGCGATAATTTGTATGCCGAAACCCTGGTCGCGGTTGATGTCAAGACCGGCGTGCCAAAGTGGCACTTCCAGCTTGTCCATCATCCGATCTGGAACTGGGACATGTCGTCGGCGCCAATTCTCGCCGATATCAATGTCAACGGCCGCCCGATCAAGGCGGTCGCAGTTCCTACCAAGCAGGGCTGGCTCTACGTCTTCGATCGCGCGACCGGCCAGCCGGTGTGGCCGATCGAGGAACGCCCGGTGCCCCAATCCGACGTGCCGGGCGAGAAGACGGCCAAAACCCAGCCGTTCCCGCCTGACAAGCTCCGCTATGCGAACAATTATCTCACGGGGCCCGGCGATCTCATTGATTTCACCCCGCAGCTGCGCAGCAAGGCGCTCGATCTCCTCAAGCGCTACAAAGTGGAATACTCGCCGTTCGCGCCGCCTGCGCTCGGCAACGACAAGGGCATTCTCGGCGCAATCGTCGCCGGCACCGCGACAAACTGGCCCGGCGGTGCCTACGACCCGGAGACCCATACAGCCTTCATGCCGGCAGGAAACGTTCCGGGCGTGCGCTCGCTGACCGAGCCCCCAGGCGAATTCTCGGATATTCGTTACGTCCTGGGCACAACCGGCCGGCAATTCCGTGTGGTGCTCGGTCCCGGTGATTGCTGTGCCGCAGACGCGCCGCAGACGGCCGAGCGCGCCCGCCAGGCGCGAACCGGACGCCCGCCCGCAGGTGGAGGGTTTGCAGCGATCAACGTCGACGGGCTGCCGATCTCCAGACCGCCTTATGGCCTCCTCGCCGCCGTCGATCTCGATAAAGGCGAGTTGAAATGGCAGACGCCACACGGCGACACGCCCGACAACGTCCGCAATAACGCCGCGCTCAAAGGCCTCGATATTCCCAAAACGGGTCAGGCGCAGACCTCGGGCGTTGGGCTATTGGTGACGAAGACCCTCGCCGTCATGGGCGATCCGCTCGCGACCACGACACCGGAGCATCCGCGCGGCGCCATGCTCCGCGCCTATGACAAGGCAACCGGCCGGCAGGCGGGCGCTGTGTGGATGCCGGCGCCGCAGAGCGGCTCGCCAATGACCTACATGGTGGATGGCAAGCAGTATATCGTCGTTGCGATCAGCGGCGGGAGTTACTCAGGCGAGTACCTCGCATTCAAGCTGCCGGATTGAGCTCTGTAGCCCGGATTGCGCGAAATCGCACCGGTTGCCGCTTGCAAAGACTTCTGATCGCGCAATCCGGGTCCGCACCGGCTCCCGGATTTGCGCTTGCGCTTGCGCAAGCTCCAATCCGGGCTACATCTCACCTCGGCAGAATATCCCCCCGCGCCCAGCCGGCCTCGGTCTCGGCGCGGAATTGAGCGAAACGGCCATCCGTAATGGCGGCACGCACGGAACGCATCAACTCCTGGTAATAAGCCACATTGATTTGCGAAAGCAGGAGCGCGCCGAGCATTTCGCCCGCCTTCATAAGATGATGGAGATAGGCGCGCGAAAACGTCCGCGCCGCAGCGCATGAGCTGTGTTCGTCTAGCGGGCGCGGATCGTCGGCGTGCCGCGCATTTTTCAGCGTGATCTCCCCGTAGCGGCTGAACGCAACGCCATGGCGGCCATTGCGAGTCGGCAGCACGCAGTCGAACATGTCGATGCCGCGCCCGATCGCATCCAGAATGTCCCGCGGCCGGCCCACTCCCATCAGGTAGCGCGGACGATCGTGCGGCAGGAGCGGCACCGATTCCGCCACCATCCGTGCGGTGATTTCCACCGATTCTCCTACCGCGAGCCCACCGATCGCGTAGCCGTCGAAACCGATGTCGATGAGGCCCTGCGCACTCTCGGCGCGCAGCGACGGATCGTCACCACCCTGCATGATGCCAAACAAGGCATACCCTTCGCGGGCGCGTCCCGCCGCCTCGAAGGCACGTTTGCCTCGCTCGGCCCAGCGCAGCGACAGCCGCATCGCGCGATCGATTTCCTTATGGGGCGCTGGAAGCCTGATGCACTCGTCGAGCTGCATGGCGATGTCCGAGCCGAGGAGTTCCTGAATCTCGACGGCTCGCTCCGGGCCAAGCTCGACGATCGCGCCATCAAGGTGCGAGCGGAAGGTCACTCCCTTTTCGTCGATCTTTCGAAGCTGCGAGAGTGACATGACCTGGAATCCGCCGGAATCGGTGAGGATCGCTCGCGGCCAGTTCATGAATGCGTGCAAACCGCCCAATGCAGCAATGCGCTCGGCGCCCGGACGCAGCATCAGATGATAGGTGTTCGCAAGCACGATCTCGGCGCCGGCCTCCCGCAGAGTTGCCGGCGAAAGCCCCTTGACCGTCGCTTGCGTGCCGACCGGCATGAAGGCGGGCGTCGCGACCGTGCCATGCGGCGTCGTCATCTCAGCGCAGCGGGCGGAGCCGTCAACGGCGATCAGGCGGAAAGCGAAACGCATGGGAGAGCGAATAGCGAATAGTGAGTAGTGAGCGGATGTCTACTTAATCTATTCGCTATTCGCTACTCACTATTCGCTCCCTTGCTCGCGAAACAGCAAGCAGGCATCGCCGTAGGAGTAGAACCGGTAACCTGCCGCGATCGCGTGGGCATAGGCTCGTTTCATAAGGTCGAGGCCGGAAAACGCCGCCACCAGCATGAACAAGGTCGAACGCGGCAGATGAAAATTTGTCATCATCATGTCGACAGCGCGGAACCGATAGCCCGGCGTGATGAAGAGCGCGGTCTCGCCGTCGAACGGACGAATGATGCCGTCATCGCCCGTTGCACTCTCGATCAGCCGGAGCGAAGTCGAGCCGACGGCAACGATCCGGCCGCTGTTACGGTGCACTCGATTAAGCACGGCGGCGGTCTCCTCGCTCACGCTGCCCGTCTCCGCATGCATCCGGTGGTCCGCTGTATCTTGTGTTTTCACCGGAAGGAAGGTGCCAGCCCCGACGTGAAGCGTGACCGTGTGCATGGCGATCCCGGCTTCGGCGAGCCGCGCCACCAGCGCTGGCGTAAAATGCAAGCCTGCGGTGGGTGCCGCGATCGAACCCTCCACATGCGCGAACATGGTCTGGTAATCGGCCCGGTCTTGTTCATCCGGCGGGCGGCGGGAGGCGATATAAGGCGGCAGCGGCATCGCGCCGCGTTCTTCCACCGCCTCGTCGAGCACCGCTCCGTGAAATGCGAATGCCAAAATCGCCTCTCCGCCTTCGTGCTTTTCTTCGACCGTGGCGTCGAGCTGGCCTAGGAAGCAGACCTTGCCTTCCTCGCCAAAGCGCACCACGTCGCCCGGCGCCAGCCGTTTGGCGGGCTTGACAAAGGCGCGCCAGCGCGACCCGTCGATCCGTTTGTGAAGCGTCGCCTCGACCGCCGGCTCCGTCCCTCTGCCGATCCGCCGCCCTCGCAAACGCGCGGGAATCACGCGCGTGTCGTTGACCACGAGGGCGTCACCGGAACGGAGGAAATCGGCAAGATCGGGCACCGCCCGATCCGCGAATTCCGGCTCGCGTCCCGGCCGGACCACCAGCATCCGCGCCGCGTCCCGCGGCGATATCGGGCGCAACGCAATCCGCTCCGGCGGCAGATCGAAATCGAACAAATCGGTCCGCATGCCCAGCGAATAGTGAATAGGAGGCGAATAGTGAATAGCAAGTTGTGTCGTAGCCCGGATTTACGCTTGCCCTTCGGACAAGCTCCAATCCGGACTACATTCACTGTTCGCTATTTGCTGTTTCACAGCACCGGTGGATAGGGGTCATGTCCATAGCTCCACACCGGCTTCGCCTCCCCGCTTTCGTCGATCAACAGTACTTGCGTCGGCTCCTTCTGCTCCCCGAGCCTGTGCGCGGCGTCGATAGCGAAAAGCAGGGCTTCCCGTTCGCTTTCGTACGGCCCGAATTCCTCGCCTTCGAACTTGATGAGCCAAGCATTGCCATGACGCACTACGAGGTAACGAGTATGCGGATGGCCCGACGCGAATGCCGGGGCAAGCGTATCCCGATGAAGCGTTCGCGGCATGACTTTACTCTTCTAGGTGGGGAAAACGACAACGCAGCCGAGGAGCGGCGGTTCCAGCAGCGCAGATTTATTTGCGATAAATTTTGGAAATGACGCAAAAGTGTAATGCATTGCAATATCCGCGTGCACCGCAAGAACGAATTTGATCGACGTCGCCATCTCACCGCGCTAGCGTCAAACCGCTGTCGCATCCATCGGCTATCGGACGACCTTCACAGAGGAGGCATGGATGGGCTCTGTCATGATAAAGTGTCCGGAGACGGGGCGCGCTATTTCAACCGGGATGGTGGCGGATCGCGAAACTTTTCAACAGATGCCGGTATTCTTCGCACGGGTCCTCTGTCCGCTCTGCCGAAAGCAGCACGAATGGTTCGCCCAGAACGCCTGGGTATGCGAAGCCGATTTTCCGCCGCCGCGAGAACCTGCGGTACCTGCTTGAGTCACCCCGCATCGGCAAGCATCCGGGCAGTAACGATCCGGTCGGGATTTTGCACCGGCTCGCCG
Source organism: Xanthobacteraceae bacterium (assembly GCA_036557705.1). Taxonomy (GTDB): domain Bacteria; phylum Pseudomonadota; class Alphaproteobacteria; order Rhizobiales; family Xanthobacteraceae; genus VAZQ01. The sequence continues at coordinate 27,339 of DATBHB010000103.1, read as the reverse complement.
CGCCTGATCCGATCGACGTTTTCCATCCCTTCCGTCACCTCTCCCCAGACCGTGTATTGGCCGTCGAGAAAAGACGCTTCATCGAAACAGATGAAGAATTGACTGTCCGCCGAATCGGGATTTTGCGCCCTTGCCATGGATACAGTGCCACGTCGATGCGGCTGGCGGTTGAATTCGGCCTTGAGCCTTCTGCCCGATCCTCCGGTTCCGGTGCCGTGCGGGCAGCCGGTTTGCGCCATGAAACCCTCGATGACGCGATGAAACGTTATGCCGTCATAGAAACCTTCGCGGACCAATTCCTTGATGCGCGTTACGTGTTGAGGCGCCAAGTCCGGCCGCATCCGGATGACGACCTTTCCCTTCGTGGTTTCAAGCACCATGGTATTTTCGCTGTCGGTCATGGCCAATCGCATCCTGTTCTTTTGATTGCTGATCATGATTGCACCTCGCAGATGCGAGGCGCGCGCCGATCACGACTTGCTGCGGTTGTCGACGAACCGGATCGCGATCGGCTGTCCGGCAATCGCGCCACCCATCTCATGCGTGAATGGAATCGGCGTACAGCGATCGAGGGAGGCGTCGATGGCGCGCCGATACGTGCCGCGATCCTGCGGCGAAGAATCGGGAGTCACATAGGTCAGACGCGGCGTGCCGATGATTTCCCCATCGCTCTTGAAGCTGAAGCGCACCGACATCTGCATCCCCGGATGCGCCTCGTCCAGGGGCGGCGGAATCCAGCACGATCGCAGCAGATCGAACAGCTCCCGGATATTGTCGACCCTCTCCGACCCCTTCGGCTCCCGGTCATGATCGCCCTGTGCGGTCGTTGCTGGCTCACCTGATGCCGGGCTTGCGGAGACCCGCGTTTCGATCGTCAGCTGCAGATTTTCGCCGATCGGGGGCAGCATGTCCGGGAAACAAGGGTACCGCTGGAACACGCTGCACAGGGTCTGCGGGCATGGATGCCGGTCGAACACGCTGCACGCGCCCGCCGGTGTCACCTGCCACGCATATACCAGAGCTCCGAAACCAGCACCGGCGACAAGGGCCATCATACCTACGCTACGCATCACCGGTTACCTTTAAACGCTGTTGGAGGTGAGGCAGCGGCGCCTCATTATTCGACGGTCGCTTTTTTGATGAAGTCCATATTCGGAAAGTTCTTCGACAGATAATCGTTTCCTTCGAATTGAACACGGCCCTGATCGGGACCTCGCCCCCGTGGCGCTCCTTCTCCGTATCCGCTGTAGAGGGCGTCCACCACATCCATTCCCGATGTGACTTGGCCGAACGGCGCGAATCCCATCTGGTCGAGAAAAGCGTTTCGGTCCGCGAAGTTGATGAACACCTGCGTGGTGCGGGAATTCGGCCCAGAGGTCGCGAAAGTAATGAAGCCGCGCTTGTTGCTCTGCTTGACCGGATCGTCCTTGATCTGCGCGTTGCGCCAAGCCGCCGCAATCTTCGGATCGCCGTTTATTCCGAATTGCACCATGAATCCGCTGATCACCCGGAAGAAGCGATCGTTGTCGTAGAACCCGTTCTTCACCAGGTTAAAGAAACGATCGGCGCCAAACGGTGCATAATCGCGATGCACCTCGACCACGAAAGCGCCCTTGCTGGTATCGAAGCGGGCCTTGTAGGTCGCGGGTGCGGTCTCGTTAAGAGCCGCAGGATTGGCAAGCTTTGTCGATTGGCCGAGCGCAGGCACAGCCACGACGCCCAGCAACAGAGCAGGGCCGATGAGCAGCGATGAAAAACGAATTCTCATGACACTCCTTTTACAGGTGTGGCTCAATGCCGGTTTTACAGGTGTGGCTCAATGCCGGAGTTGCGATGGCCGTGGTCGTAAGTCAAAGCCGATGCGGGGTAAAGCCCCATGGATATTCCCGTAGCCCGGATTGGAGCTTGCTGGCACGCGCCTCACGCGCGTCTTCGACTTCGAAGGGGCAAACTCCAATCCGGGGCACCTCGTACGCTCGGCCCCGGATTGCGCGATCGCGCTCCAGACTGGCCTTTGATTCTCGGGCACGTCCGCACGTGCGCGCGATCACGCAATCCGGGCTACGGACCGGCAAATCTCTTCTTCAGGCGCGCCGCGGCGACAGCCGGTACGAATGCCGACACATCTCCTCCCATGGCTGCAATTTGCCGCACCAGCGTGCCGGTGATCGGGCGCACAGCGGCCGAGGCGGGAATGAAGACAGTCTGGAGATCGGGGGCCATGGTCGCGTTCATGCCGGCCATCTCCATCTCGTAGTCGAAATCAGCCGCGCTGCGCAGTCCGCGGATCAGCAGCGTCGCACCCTCGCGCTTGGCTGCCGCAACGACGAGGTCGGCGAAGGTTATGCAGGCAAGTTTGCTCCCGGCCGCCCGCACGATCGGCCCGCAACTCTCCTCAATCATCGCGCGGCGCTCCTCGGCGGTGAACAGGGGTGTCTTGCCGGGGTGCGTTCCGATCGCGAGCACCAACCGATCGGAGAGCCGCGCCGCTTGGCGCACCACATCGAGGTGGCCGTTCGTGACCGGGTCGAATGAACCCGGAAACAGCGCGATTCGAGGCATGGGAAATAGGCTCTAACCCGCCACCTGCTCAGCAGCAAGGGTGCCCAGCAGCCCGCCCGGCCAATTCGCAACAGGAGCGCCGACGTGCTATCGTTGCGACGGTCATTCGCCCGGGGCTCTGACGCCATGCACGGTCGTGTGAAATTGGTCATTGCGGCCGCCGCCGCAGTCGGATTTATCCAGGCTGTCGCGCCAAATTCAACGCGGGCACAGAACCCGCCGACCGAGCATGAATTGCAGATTTACGCCGGCCTGCACGCTGCGGCCGCGAGCGGCGATGTCGGCGAGATCGAGCGACTGATCGCGGACGGGGAAAAGCCGGACATTCAGGACTCCCACAGTCGCACTCCGCTGATTGTCGCGACCTACCGCCGCCAGTACCAGGCAGCGCAGGCGCTGCTTCGGCTCGGCGCCAATCCGAATGCACGGGACAGCGACCGCTTCGATATGCTCGCCATTGCGGTGACGCAAAACGACATGGAGATGTTCAAGATAGCGCTCGCGGGCGGCGCCGATCCGCGAGCCGTCACCGGTCCATACGACGGCACCGCGTTGATCTCGGCTGCTCACCTCGGCCATGTCGATATGGTCAAATCGCTGATCGAGGCCAAGGCTCCGCTCGACCACGTCGATCTGCTGGGTTGGACCGCATTGATTACCGCAGTCGTGCTGGGCAATGGCGATAAGAATTACCTCGACACCGTCGAAGCCTTGGTCAAAGCCGGCGCCGACACGCAGATCAAGGACCGTGGAGGGCTGACCGCGCTCGATCATGCGCGCGCCCGCGGCTACACCGATATCGTGAAAGTGCTGGAGCCGGCGAGCGGCCGGAAAACCTGACGTGCCCTGCATAAGGAGGAAATTAATTCAAATGCGGCTCGCCGACTCGATCCGCCTTGGCGCGGTTGCAGCAGCCTTCCTGCTCCTCCACGCCGTGCCGCTCGCGGCGCAAGCGCAAACCTACCCAAACCGGCCGGTGAAGATCATCGTGCCGACCCCGCCAGGGGGGCCGGTAGATGTGATGGCGCGCCTCGTTGCCAACCAGACCGCGCCGCTGATCGGGCAAAGCATCATTATCGACAATCGCGGCGGCGCCGCAAACACGCTGGGTTCGGCTGAAGCCGCCCGTGCCGCGCCGGACGGCTATACGCTTCTCTATTCCAGCTCCAGCGGTCTCGTGATCGCGCCCATGCTCCAGAAGAATGCCGGCTACGATCCGATCAAGAGCTACGATCCGGTCGCGCTGATCGCGGCCACGTCGAATGTACTGGTGGTGCATCCGTCGGTGCCGGCGCGCTCCGTGCAGGAGCTTGTGGCCTACGCCAAGGCCAATCCGGGCAAGATCAATTTCTCGTCCGGCGGCATCGGCACTTTGCCTCACCTGATCGGCGAGTATTTCAAGGCGCGCGCCGGCATCGATGTGGTGCACGTGCCCTATCGCGGCGGCGGTCCGTCGATCCAGGACGTGGTCGCCGGGAACATCCAGTTCACGTTCGAGGGGATTTCGGTTCTGTTGCCGCTTATCCGGGAGGGTCTCCTGCGCGGTCTCGCCGTTACCAGCCCGAACCGCAGCCCCTTGCTTCCAGAGCTTCCGACGATGATCGAGGCCGGTTTTCCCGATTTCCAGGCTACCGCGTGGACGGGGTTGCTGGCGCCGCACGGAACGCCGCCACAGATCATCGCCAAGCTTAACGGCGCAGTAAACGCCGCTCTGCGTGCCGCTGAAATGAAGGCGTCACTTGACAAGCTTGCCGGCAACCCCCTCGGCGGCCCGCCGCAGGAGCTGACCAGGACGATCGAATCCGATCTCGCCAAATGGGGACCGATCGTAAAGGCGCTTAACCTCTCGACCGATTGACGATGCTGCTCCAGATCACGATTGATCATGACGTGATTACGCAATGGGCCCGGCGCCGCGGGGCAGTTCCCGCGACCTTCCAGGGGACGGAGCGTCCATGGCCTCTGAAATTCAGCTTCGGCCCGAGTTCAGATCTTGTTGAAATCAGCTGGGACGAGTTCTTTGCTGAGTTCGAAAGAGCCGATCTTGCATTCGTCTACAGAGATGCCGGACCCGATGGCGAGCTCGACGATTTCCACGAGTTTGTCAATCGGGCTGCCGTCCCTGAGCTCGCGTCTTCCAACAAATCGACGATTATTGAGCGGGCGACATAGCCAAGGCCCGACCGAATCGCCGGAGTCGGAAACACAACGCAACCAACTCCGCCACGCCCGCGTTACGGTTCCGCGCCCAGAAAAATACGAGTATTGGGCGTTCGTGGCGTTCCTCCTGCTGAGGACCTGGCCCCGCCGCAGCGCGGCGAGGCTCGGTCCGGGACAAGGAAAATCCGCCGCTTTTCGGCGCAGCGACGGTTCTCAGCCTCCTCACAATCCTGCCGCTCATCATCTTTCAGCGATTTATTCTCTCGTCGTCGCGAGGAGCTAAGCGGCGCGACCGAATGAGTCTGCAAAAAGCAATGCAGGGAGAAGGCAATGCCGGCCAGAAGCCGGATCTCCATCGGCCCCGCTTCAATGGACCAAAGAGTTGCACGCATGCTAGCGTGTATCGACAGTGGCGGATATCTCGCGGATTGGCTGCGCGAACCAAAAGGAGCGCTTCCCATGAAAAGACTCGGATTTTGTTTTGTGATGCTGATCGTCGCCTTGCCTGCCTTCGGCCAGGCTCAGTCTGTGTGGATTGAAGATCATACTTGGCCCGAAATACGCGACGCCATAGCCGGCGGAAAAACCACGGCAATCATCTACACCGGAAGCAGCGAGCAGAACGGGCCGCACATGGTGATCGGCAAACACAATTATGTCGCCCACTACGTCGCCCAGCACATCGCCGAAGAACTCGGCGATGCGCTCGTCTATCCGACGCTGCCCTACGCGGTGGCTGGCAACGCCATCGCGCGGACGGGCCACATGCGCTTCCCCGGCACCGTGTCCTTGCCGCCGGAGATTTTTTTCGGCGTGGTGCGCGCCATCGCTCAGAGTGCACTGACAGCAGGGTTCAAGTTCGTCGCTGTAATGGGTGACCACGGCGGCGGCCAGGCGGAGCTTGCGCTTGCGGCCAAGGAGCTCGATGCGCAGTCTCGGCCGCAAGGCGCGCGCGTTTTGTATGTCGGCGACCTTTACACGAAAACCGAAGCCGAATTTCGCGCGCTGCTCGCCGCACGCGGCTTGCCCGCGAAGGAGGAGCATGCCGGCATTCCGGATACGTCCGAGCTGCTCTATCTCGAAAGCGCGGCGGGCCAGTGGATTCGCAACGATCAAATTAAAGCGGCCAACCGGGAGAACGGCGTGAGCGGTACCCCGGCACTCGCATCGACGGAGCTCGGCAAATTATACCTACACATGAAAGTCGAGAACGCGGTCAAGCAGATCCAGACGTTTATTGCCAATGCCGCAGCGATTCCATGAGAATGGCCGAATGCGCCATCCATCTCCCTATGATTATTTCTGTGGCTTACCATGCCTAGTTATAGTGCAAATGTTGATTTAAGCGACAAGATCTTGTACCCTGATCCGAGTTTAGTATCATTGTACCGCTCGTTCCTGCTAACCTAAATGGGGGAGAACGCACATGGACGCGGTCGAAACGGTAAAGAACTGGATCGGAGCGTTGACGGACGTCATGCTAATGTTGTTGGCATTCGCGATCGTTGCGGCGCTCTTGGTGGGGCAGCATTTGCCATTCTTTGGCGATGTCACAGGCAACATCATGAGCTTCGTCAAGACACTTGGCGATGGAGGTTTGGCCGGCTTGATCGCGCTCGGCATCATCCTATGGCTGCTCGCACCTCGAAAGGTGGCATAGCCAGGCGCTTCGAGACGTAGACCCGACCAGCCGCATTGGGCACGTGCGGCGGGCACGGAGGGGGGATGTGCCCAAGCCGTTGGGTGGATGCGCAGCAGTGCCGTCCACCCAACCTTCCGGGAGGGGGGTCATGCTGGACATCCTGGTGAGGACGAAACAGTTTCTCTGGATGTTCGTTGAAATCGGTTTTCTTGCCGTTTTATCGCTCATTCTCATTCATCTTGTCCTTGGGCCGAGTTCGGGGATCTTCATCACGTCGATCTCCGATAACGTGCTCGAATTCGCGAACGGCATTCCGGCGCAAAGCCTCGTCGGGATCGCCATCGTGCTCGCACTGGTATTTCTGATCGGCTACAGGACGAAGTAGCGGCTCTGATCCGCCTTCACGGTGCGCTGTTCCCGGATTCGCGCTTGCGCTTTCGGCATAAGCCCCAATCTGGGCCGCGAGGATTTATGCCGTGCTCTCGGCCTTGGCCGGCAGGACGCCCTTTTCCTGCAGAAATGACTGTAGCTCGCCGGCCTGGAACATTTCGCGCACGATATCGCAGCCGCCAACGAACTCGCCCTTGACATAGAGCTGCGGAATCGTCGGCCAGTTCGAATATGTTTTGATGCCGTTACGCAGGTCATCGGACTCGAGCACGTTGAGTCCCCTGTAGGTCACGCCAAGGTGATCGAGGATCTGCACGATCTGGCCGGAAAAGCCGCACATCGGAAATTGCGGCGTTCCTTTCATGAACAGCACGACGTCGTTGCCCTTGATCTCGTTTTGTATGAATTGATCGATGCTCATGGTTCATCCTGTGTGGTGCGCCGTGGCCTTGCCGGGCAGCGCGGGTTAAGTTTCCAATTACCGCTCCGGAATGCCGGTCTGCAATGCCAGCGCGTGCAGCTTTCCGCCCATCTGTTCCTTGAGCGCGTCATAGACGATCTGATGCTGCTGCACCCGTGACTTGCCCCGGAACGCCTCGGCTATGACAGTCGCAGCATAATGGTCGCCGTCGCCGGCGAGATCGCGGATGGTCACTTCGGCATCCGGCAGCCGCAGCTTGATCAGCCGCTCGATCTCGTTTGCGTTCATGGCCATGCTTGTTCTCCCGTGCCCAGCCTCACGCCATTCTGCCGGCCATATAGGCGGGAAGCCAGCTTTCGAACGATTCGCGCAGCCGCGACACCAAGATGGGGCGCTCGGCCCGGAGCGTCAATGCGTCACCGCCGGTGACGCCCAGTTGTCGGATGGGAACTCCCGCCGAGAGGGCACTCTCCACGATCCGTTCGAGATCTCGCAAAGCCGCCGTGACAACATAACGGCCCTGATCTTCTCCGAACCAGAAGGCATGCGCTGCAATCGGCGCGGCGTCGAGATCGGCGCCGATGCCCGATGCCATCGCCATCTCGGCCAGCGCCGGCAGGAGCCCGCCGTCGGAGACGTCGTGGACGGCAGTGACAGCGCCCTCCCGGATCAGCGCGCGGATGAGATCGCCGTTGCGGCGCTCGCCCGCAAGATCGACGGGGGGCGGGGCGCCCTCCTCCCGCTCGCAAACCTCCCGCAGATAGAGCGATTGTCCGAGCCAGCCCTGGGTATCGCCGATGAGAAGGATGGCTTCTTCCGCGGCCTTGAAGGCGATGGTTGCGGATTTCGTGAAATCGTCGAGCAGGCCGACGCCGCCGATCGAGGGCGTCGGCAGGATCGCGCGGCCATTCGTTTCGTTGTAGAGCGACACATTGCCGGAGACGATTGGAAAGTCGAGCGCGGTTGCGGCAGCCACGATTCCACGAATGCAGCCGATGAGTTGGCCCATGATTTCCGGCCGCTCCGGATTGCCGAAATTGAGATTATCCGTAATCGCCAGCGGCCGTGCCCCGACCGCGGTCAGGTTGCGCCAGGCCTCAGCGACCGCCTGCTTGCCCCCCTCGAAAGGATCGGCCTCGCAATAGCGCGGCGTCACGTCCGTCGTCAGCGCCAGCGCCTTCGGACCCTCGTTGACGCGCACGACCGCGGCATCGCCGCCCGGACGCTGCAAGGTGTTGCCGAGAATGACGTGATCGTATTGCTCCCACACCCAGCGTTTGTCGCATAGGTCGGGCGAGCCGAGGAGCCGCAACAACGCCTCGCCGGTCGATAGCGGCGGCACCACATCGGCAGATTTCACGATCGGCGGCTTCGGCGTTTCCACGTGCGGGCGGTCGTAGACAGGTGCCTCGTCTCCAAGCTCTTTGATCGGCAAATCGGCCATGGCTTTTGCGCCATGACGCACGACGAAACGCTTCGTCTCGGTAGTCTCGCCGACGATGGCGAAGTCGAGGCCCCATTTGCGGAAGATCGCCTCGGCTTGCCTCTCCGTCTCGGGCTTAAGCACCATGAGCATGCGCTCCTGGCTTTCGGAGAGCATCATCTCGTAGGCGGTCATGCCGGTTTCCCGGCATGGTACCTTGTCGAGGTCGAGCGCAACCCCAAGATCGCCTTTGGCGCCCATTTCGACGGCCGAGCAGGTGAGCCCGGCGGCGCCCATGTCCTGGATCGCAATGACACAGCCCTTTGCCATGATCTCGAGGCAGGCCTCGAGCAGGAGCTTCTCGGAGAACGGATCGCCGACCTGCACGGTTGGCCGTTTCCCTTCGGAATCTTCCCCGAACTCGGCCGACGCCATCGCGGCGCCGTGAATGCCGTCGCGTCCGGTCTTCGAACCGAGGTAGACAATCGGCATGCCGACGCCGCTCGCCGCGGCGTAGAAAATCCTGTCGGCTTCAGCGAGCCCGACCGCCATCACGTTGACCAAGCAATTTCCGTCATAGCGGGTATGGAAGCGGACAGAGCCGCCGACGGTCGGCACGCCGAACGAATTGCCATAGCCGCCGATGCCCGCGACCACCCCGGCAACGAGATGGCGGGTTTTCGGGTGCGACGGCGCCCCGAATGAGAGCGCATCGAGGCACGCGATCGGCCGCGCACCCATGGTGAAAACGTCGCGCAGGATACCGCCCACGCCCGTCGCTGCCCCCTGATAAGGCTCGATGTAGCTCGGGTGATTGTGGCTCTCCATCTTGAACACCACTGCGAACCCGTCGCCGATATCGACGACGCCGGCATTCTCACCCGGCCCCTGGATCACCCAGGGCGCCTTCGTGGGCAGCGTGCGCAGGTGGATTTTCGACGACTTGTAGGAGCAATGCTCGTTCCACATCGCCGAGAAAATGCCGAGCTCGGTGAATGTCGGCGTGCGGCCGATCAGCCGCCTGATGCGCTCGTATTCCTCGCGCGTGAGGCCGTGAGCGGCGGCCAGCGCCTCGGTAACCATCGGTTCTTCGGATGCCATATCGGAAGCAAGCCTTGCCGAGCGGGGTTTTAGGCAACGCGTGCAGGCGCCGAAAGTCCGTTATTCACAAGATGTTGGTGGGGCGACTATATAGGCACATGACCCGCGACGAGATCATCGCCAAGCTGCGCGAGACTGCCCCGGTGCTGCGCGGGAAAGGCGTAACCCGGCTTGCCATCTTCGGCTCTCGCGCCCGGGGGGATGCCCGCGACGACAGCGATCTCGATGTGCTGATCGATGTCGATCCGGACGCAAAGTTCTCGGGGCTCGACCTGGTTGGTGTTGAGCGCGCCATCAAGGAGGCTACGGGAATCTCCACGCAGGCGGAAATGCGTCGATCGCTGGAGCCGAGGTTTGCGAAGCGAATTTCCGATGATGTCATCGAAGTGTTCTGACCATGCCTCCAACACTTGCCGATCGACTGGTCCACATCCTGGAGGCGATTAATGATATTCAGGCCGTTTTGTCCGAAACCACGGTCGAAAGGTTCGCGGGTGACAAGTTCCGCCGGATTTTCGTCGAGCGGTCCTTCGAGATTATCTGCGAAGCGTCACGCCACATTCCCGTCAATGTGAAGGCCGGTGAGCCTGAGATCGACTGGCAAGGAATGGTGGACTTTGGGAACCGTCTGCGACATGCCTATCATCGCATCGAGGCGAACCTGCTTTGGCAAATCGCCGAACGTGACCTGCCGCCGCTGAAAGCCTTTATCGAGCGCATCATGCGAGAGAGAGGGTGACCGCGCGCGGAACACGCAAACCTATTATCGCCTACGGCCTTCGCCTTCCGGCTTGCCTCGTTCCGAACCCGCGCCAGGGGCGGCAGCGGGCTTGATGGCAAGCACAGTGCTATAGGGGTTGCCGAAGACGAACACTTTCGACGTGCGCCAAATAATGGATTCCAATTCCACGAATGTGCGCATCTTGAGTTGGTACTTCCACAAGAGCAGGTGTTGAATGAAATTCCAGGTGAGCCCCCAAGCCCAGAACGGCAGTCGGCGATAAAATATTGGATCGAAGCCCAGGCGGCGGGTCTTGTACACGAGAAGGTTGGCGCCGACGAAGTTGTAGCGCCAATTGTGGAAAAAGGCGGTTACGTTGCGGTAATCCCGCTCATGACGACAGTGATCGAGCGACCCGGGCGAGCGGATCAAAAGGCGTCCTCCCGGCTTGAGCATCGCCCAACACCGCCCCAGCCAGGCGTCAAGGTCCTTGGTATAACCAATCGACTCGAGTGAATAAATTGCATCGAAGCTTTCGTCTTCGAGAGCGAGACTGTCGAAGTCGGTGACAATCACGTGCGCTCGCGCTCCAAGCTTCACAAATTTGCGCCGGCATATTTCCGCCTGCACGGAGGAATTGGTGACGCAGACCATTTCGATGCTGGATCGCTCCGCGAGGTAGTACGCCGCGGCGCCTGATCCGCATCCGAGATCCAAGACTCTTTCGCCTGGTTTCAGCTTAAGGAGAACGTGTTCGGCTTCATATGGCTTTGTGAATGTAGCGCGTGGAAAAATGCAGGTACTGTAGTTGGCCTCTTCGTCTCGATATTTACCGAAGACGTCATCATACGTGCGATCCTCATCGTCGTGTTTGAGCACGTCGTCCGGCCGCGGACGCCATTCGACGAGCTGGCGCCGTTCGAATTCGTTCAGACCATGGCCGATCCCGCTTGCATCTTTCGGATGGGTAACGAACAGAAAGAGCGTGTAATGGAGAAAATTGTATGCCGCCACCGGGCCGAGGATTATTGCCGTCGACAACAGTAATATCCACGCATAATCCACGGATTGCACCTTGCCGCGATGCTCGCGAGCGATCCCCCGTCACGCAGCCCGCTTAAGATGATCTGCAATCCCGGCGAACAATCCGCGCCCGTCCGTCGAGCCGAGCGCGGCCTCAACGTGATTCTCGGGATGCGGCATCAGGCCGAGCACATTGCCGCGCTCGTTCATGATTCCGGCAATGGCATTGGTCGAACCGTTGACGTTCCAATTTGGGTCGAGCGTACCGTCTGGTCGCGCATAGCGGAACAGCACCCTCCCCTCGCGTTCGAGCCTGAGCAGCGTATCGCCATCGGCCACGTAATTACCCTCGCCATGGGCGACCGGCACGCGAATGACCTGGCCGGCATTGTAGCCGCGGGTGAACGGCGTGTCCGAGCGCTCGATGCGCAGATGCACGTCGCGGCAAATGAACTTGAGCTGCGCATTGCGCATGAGGACTCCGGGCAGCAGTCCCGCCTCGCACAGAATCTGAAATCCGTTGCATACACCAAGGAGAAGGGCGCCGCGGGCGGCGTGCAGGCGTACCGCATCCATGATCGGAGCACGCGCGGCGATGGCGCCGCAGCGCAGATAGTCGCCGTAGGAGAAGCCGCCCGGAATGACCACGAGGTCGCTTCCTGGCAGCGCGGTCTCAGCGTGCCACACCATGACCGGCTCCGTGCCGGTGACGAGCCGGAGCGCGCGCGCCATGTCGCGCTCGCGATTAAGACCGGGAAAGATGATGATCGCCGTTTTCATTCCCCCGCCGACCTCAGCGCAGCAGCTTCACGGTGTAATTTTCGATTACTGTATTCGCCAGGAGCCTGTCGGCGGCCGATTTAAGCGCTGCTTCAGCCTCGCCGCGATCGGTGGCCTGGATCTCGATGTCGAAGACCTTGCCTTGCCGCACGCTGCCGATTCCTTCGATTCCGAGCGATTTCAGCGCGCCTTCGATCGCCTTGCCCTGAGGATCGAGAATACCGGATTTGAGCGTCACCGTGACGCGGGCCTTCATGGCCGATGTTAGCCCTTTACCAGGACCGGTCCGGCGCCCTGCGGGCGCTCACCCTCGCTCATGATGCCGAGACGCTTGGCGACCTCGGTATAGGCTTCGAGGAGTCCGCCGAGGTCGCGCCGGAAGCGGTCCTTGTCGAGCTTCTCGTTCGACTTGATGTCCCAGAGCCGGCACGAATCGGGGGATATCTCGTCCGCCACCACGATTCGCATCAGATCGTTCTCCCAGAGCCGGCCCGTCTCCATCTTGAAATCGACGAGGCGAATGCCGACGCCGAGGAAAAGGCCGGAGAGGAAATCATTGACGCGAATCGCCAGCGCCATGATGTCGTCGATCTCCTGCGGCGTCGCCCAGCCGAAGGCGGTGATGTGCTCCTCCGACACCATCGGGTCGTTGAGCTTGTCGTTCTTGTAATAAAACTCGATGATCGAGCGCGGCAGCTGCGTGCCTTCTTCGATACCTAAACGCTGCGACAGCGAGCCGGCGGCGACGTTGCGCACCACTACTTCGAGCGGAATGATCTCGACTTCCCGCACCAACTGCTCGCGCATGTTGAGCCGGCGGATGAAATGGGTGGGCACCCCGATGTCGTTGAGGTGCTGAAACACGTACTCGGAAATCCGGTTATTGAGGACGCCTTTGCCTTCCATCACCTCATGTTTTTTCGCGTTGAAAGCAGTCGCGTCGTCCTTGAAGTGCTGGATCAGCGTTCCGGGCTCGGGTCCTTCATAGAGGACCTTCGCCTTGCCCTCGTAGATGCGGCGGCGGCGGCTCATGGGGGTGTACCGTGGTTTGTGAAAATCCATCTGATGCCGTGAAGTGCGCCTTACTGTTCATCCGCGGCGGGCGCGCCGCCGCAATGGAAGATGTGCTGGCGCGTCCATGAGTGCAACCTACCGCATCATGGGAAGCAGCACAATCGACGGACTTTCAAGCACAAATTCGGCTTGACTCGCCCGAACGGGCATCGCAGTCGAGCGCCCGCGGCAGCGATTCGCGCCCCCTGCCGGTGCGACGCTCGTCACATTGATCTTTCGCCGGTGACATTCTATTTGCGTGCGGGAGGTCAACGCACAAGGGGCCGATGATGACCACCACGTTCAACAAGCGCGAGGAGGATTTCGAAAAGCAATTCGCGCACGACGAGGAACTCCGGTTCAAGGCCATCGCCCGGCGCAACAAGCTCTTGGGACTGTGGGCCGCCGCAAAGCTCGGCCTCACTGGAGCAGACGCCGAAAGCTACGCCAAGGACTTGGTCATGGCCGAATTCCAGCCGGCGGGGAATGAGGACGTTTTCGGCAAGCTGCGCGCCGATTTCGACGCCAAAGGCGTCGTCCAATCCGATCACCAGATTCGCCGCCACATGGATGAGCTGCTGGCGCAGGCGCTCATCCAGATCAAAGCCGGCCGCTGACGCGCGGTTTCGCCGCGAGGCAACTGAACGCGCTCAGGGGCGGCTGATGCTCTGTTCAACACGGTCGAGAACGCCCTGGGTATCGGCCTCGATTTCGCCCGCCCCAATTTCGAAGACGCGATAGCCGCGGTCGAGAAGCCATTTGCGCCGTTGGTCGCGCGCCTTGCGGGCGGCTTCGGTCTCCTCGGCAGGCGCAATATCGACCACGAACCGCAGCGGAAAGGATACCAGATCGGTCATGTGCCGTCCGACGGGGGTCTGGCGCCTAAAGCCCATGCTGGCAAACCGTCGGTCCTTGGTCAGGGCATCCCACAGGCGCCGTTCGGCCTTGGTCGGATTACGGCGCAGGAAGCGGGCAAGCCCGCGTACCGGTGCCCGCGCCGAGGGCGCGCTCGCCTGCGGGTGTTCGGCGAGCAGCGCGCGGAGTATTTCGGCCTCCTCGCCGTCGAGCACTCCGCCGCTCGCCGGCCCCTTGCGGCCTTCCGCAATCGCCATGATCACGCCGTTGAGCGTCTGGATATCCTGACGGGTCGGCTGCATGCGATTGAAAATGTTCCGCAGGTTAATGGTCATCGTCTCGTGCTTCTCGGGCGGCCGAAAGAACTCGACTTTGTGCAGCTCACGCTCCACGTTCTCGAAGAATGCGAGCAGCTGTTCCTTCGGCGCCGGCTCCGATTTGCGCGGCATCGAAAACGGCAAGCTCCCGCCTGAGGCGAGCTTGAACCACTCATAAGCGATCACCAGCACCGCCTGCGCCAGGTTGAGCGACGCGAATGCCGGGTTGACCGGAAAAGTCACGATACTGTCGGCAAGCGCGATTTCCGTGTTCTCGAGGCCGTAGCGCTCGCGACCGAACAGCACGCCGGCGCTCTCGCCGGAGGCAACGCGCACCGCCATCATTCGCGCTGCTTCCTCGGGGCCGATGACCGGCTTGGCCTGGTCGTGCGCACGCGCCGTCGTCGCCAGTACGAGGGTCAAATCCGCAATGGCGGCTTCGATGGTGTCGAACAGCACCGCTTGGTCGAGAATGCGGTCGGCGCCGGAAGCGGCGATATAGGCGCGCCGGTTGGGCCAGCCGTCGCGCGGCTTGATGAGCCGCAGCCGTGAGAGCCCAAAGTTTGCCATTGCGCGCGCGGTCGCGCCGATATTGTCCGCGAGCTGCGGCTCGACCAGGACAACGATAGGCGCCGGCGTTTCGACCCAGCGCTTGGTCTTGTCGGTTCCTGACCCTGGCATTGCCTGGGCGCTAGCAACATCCTGGAGGTAAGATCAACGGCCGATGCCTTGCCGGAGCGGCTGCGCCGCGCCATAAGGACCGCGCCCGGGCGCCCGCCCGGTCTTTCCCCTCAGCTGCCCGGCGCGAAAAGGCTCTAAAGCACAATGGCGAAAATCAAAGTGAAGAATCCCGTCGTCGAACTCGACGGCGATGAGATGACGCGGATTATCTGGCACTACATCAAAGAGAAATTGATCCATCCTTATCTCGATATCGATCTCGTTTATTACGATTTGAGCATTCAGAAGCGCGACGAAACCCGCGACCAGATCACCGTCGATGCGGCCGAAGCCATCAAGAAGGTCGGCGTCGGTGTCAAATGCGCGACGATCACGCCCGACGAGGGACGGGTCAAGGAATTCCATTTGCACGAAATGTACCGGTCGCCGAACGGCACCATCCGCAACATTCTGGGCGGCGTGATCTTCCGCGAGCCGATCATCTGCCGCAATGTGCCGCGCCTGGTGCCGGGCTGGACCAAGCCGATCATCATCGGCCGCCACGCCTACGGCGACCAGTACCGCGCAACCGATTACAAGGTCCCCGGCCGCGGCAAGCTCTATCTGAATTTCATCGGCGAGGACGGGACCAAGATCGAGCGCGAGGTGTTTCAATTCCCCGGTCCCGGGGTGGCGATGTCGATGTACAATCTCGACGACTCAATTCGCGATTTCGCCCGCGCCTCGCTCAACTATGGTTTGAGCCGCGGCTACCCGGTCTATCTCTCGACCAAGAACACCATCGTCAAAATCTATGACGGACGGTTCAAGGATATATTTCAGGACATCTACGACAAGGAATTCAAGGCTGAGTTTGAAAAAAAGAATATCTTTTACGAGCACCGGCTGATCGACGACATGGTGGCCGCGGCGCTCAAATGGTCGGGCGGCTACGTGTGGGCCTGCAAGAATTACGACGGCGACGTGCAGTCCGATACGGTGGCCCAGGGCTATGGTTCGCTCGGCCTGATGACATCGGTGCTGATGACGCCGGACGGCAAGACCGTCGAGGCCGAGGCGGCACACGGCACCGTTACCCGGCATTACCGCGAGCATCAGAAAGGCCGTGAGACTTCGACCAACTCGGTGGCGTCGATCTTTGCCTGGACGCGCGGTCTCTCCCACCGAGCCAAGCTCGACGGCAACGACGCGCTCGCGAAATTCGCCGGCACGCTGGAGAAGGTGACCGTCGGCGCTGTCGAGCAGGGGTTCATGACCAAGGATCTGGCGCTGCTCGTGGGCGCCGATCAGAAATGGCTATCGACGACGGGCTTCCTCGACAAAATCAACGAGAATCTCAAGGCCGCAATGAGCGTGCCTGCTGCCTGACGTGAAATGGGTCTGCCACATGGACATGGCGCCTCACCCGCAGTCGATTCCGCGCCCACCGGGCCATCTGTTCGTGGGCAACCTGTTCGACGTGGACGCCAGCCACCCGATCGAAAGCCTCATGGACCTGGCCCGCCAGTATGGGCCCATTTTCCAGATAGATCTGCCTGGCCGCGGCTCATCCGTCGTTGTTTCCGGCTACGAGTTGGCCAACGAGCTATGCGACGAGAACCGCTTCGATAAGGCGCGAGGCCCGGGGCTGAAAACCCTGGCTCAGGGACCGACGGGTGCGGGGTTGTTTACTGCTGAAACCTCGGATCCGAATTGGCGCAAGGCCCACAACGTTCTGCTGCCCGCCTTCAGCATGGATGCGATGCGCAGCTACTATCCCGGGATGCTCGATGTCGCGGTGCAGTTGACGCAAAAGTTGGAGCGGCTGAACCATGACGACACAATGGATGTGCCCGCCGAAATGACGCGGCTCACGCTGGACACGATTGCCCTCTGCGGGTTCAATTATCGATTCAACTCCCTCTATCGCGAGACGCCACACCCGTTCGTGATTGCCATGCTCGGCACCCTCGAAGCGGCACAAGCAACAGCGAGGGAACTGCCGATCCAGAGCAGATTGCATCGCAAGCGGGCTTCGAAGCTTCGGACCGATCAGCAGTTCATGGTGCGCACGGTAAACCAGATCATCCAGAATCGACGCACGTCCGGCGCGGTGGGCACCGTCGGCGACCTGCTCGACCGGATGCTGACGGTGGCGGACCGACAGTCCGGCGAGAAGCTGGACGATACAAACATCATCGCACAGTGCATCACATTCCTCATCGCCGGCCATGAAACAACCAGTGGGTTGCTCTCGTTCGCGCTCTATGCCTTGCTCAAGCACCCTGCCGTGCTGGCGCGCGCCTACGACGAAGTCGACCGGGTGCTGGGCACGGACCTGAGCATGCTGCCTACCTACGCGCAGGTCCACCAACTGCCCTATCTCAACCAGATTCTCGAGGAAACGCTGCGGCTATGGCCCACAGCACCGGCGTTCACGCGACACCCCTACGAAGATACGGTGATTGGCGGCAAATACCGGATGCAGAAGGACACCGCCGCGACGGTCCTCATCGCGATGCTCCATCGCGACCAGCAGATATGGGGCGACAATCCCGAGGCATTCGATCCGGATCGTTTCAATCCCGAGAACCGGGCCAGGATACCGCCGAATGCTTATAAGCCTTTCGGAACTGGGCAACGCGCCTGCATCGGCCGGCAGTTCGCAATGCAGGAGGCGATACTGGTGATGGGCATGCTGCTGCAGCGGTTCGAGTTTGTCGACTTCGCCGATTACCAGCTCAAAACCAAGCAGACGCTTACCATCAAGCCCGATAATTTCCACATCAGGGTGAAGTTGCGGGCCAAGCGCGCAGCACCCGCGCCGGTGATCACGCCGCGGTCGAAGACCGCATTCCCTCCTGCCCCGATGCCGACGCCCAGCGCAGATGCGCATCAAACACGTTTGCTGGTGCTCTATGGCTCCAATCTGGGCACCGCGGAGGGCTTGGCGCATGCCATCGCCAGTGACGCGACGAACCGCGGCTTCGTCGCCACGGTCGGCTCGCTCGACGATTACGTCGGTTCGCTGCCGAAAGAGGGGGGCGTGGTTATCGTCTCGGCATCGTATAACGGCCAGCCGCCCGATAACGCCGCAAAGTTCTGCAAGTGGCTTGCGGATCCGGCGCTGCCGGCGGATGCCTTTGCCGGGGTGGAGTATAGCGTCTTTGGCTGCGGGAACCGTGACTGGGCGGCGACGTATCAGGCCGTCCCGACATTGATCGATGTCCAGCTCGAGAAGCACGGCGCAAAGCCGATGTACAAGCGCGGCGAAGGCGACGCGCGCGGTGACTTCGATAGCGATTATCGCGCGTGGTACGGCGGATTGTGGCCATCGGTGACGGCGGCGCTGCACCTGCCGCACAGCGTCGCTCAAACGCAGGCCCCGGGCCCGCGCTTCTCCGTGGTCTTCGTCAACAAGCAGGCTGCCAACCCGATCATCCGATCATATAACGCCGTGGGCATGACGGTTCGCGCCAACCGCGAGCTCCAGCGTCGCGAATGTGAGCGGCCATCCCGGCGCTCGACACGGCACCTGGAAATCGCCCTCCCTCCGGGCACGACCTACAATGCCGGCGACCACCTGGGCATCGTCCCGCGCAACGGCCTCGATCACATCCGGCGCGTCCTGTTGCGTTTCAAGCTCGATCCCGGGCTCTACGTGACTATTACACCGCACGCGAACGCCAGCACTCATCTGCCGATCAACGAGCCACTGCCGCTGCTCGGGCTGCTGGCAAATCGCGTCGAGCTGCAGGACGTGGTAACGCGGGCACAGCTCGCTGGGCTCGCCGAGCACACCCGCGATGCCGACCAGCGGGAGAAGCTGTTGGGTCTCGCCGGCGACGACGACGCCAGTCGGATGAACTACCGCGAGCAGGTGTTCAAGGCACGCAAGTCGATTTTGTATCTGCTCGACGAGGTCCCGTCTTGCGAGTTGCCCTTCGAAACATTTCTTGGCCTGCTTCCGCCGCTGCGGCCGCGCTACTATTCGATTTCGTCATCGCCGCTGTTCTCTTCCGAGACCTGCAGCATCACCGTGGGCGTGGTGGAGGAACCGGCGCGCAGCGGCCCGGGAATCTTCAAGGGCGTCTGCTCGAACCATCTCGCCGCGCAGCCGATTGATGGCACGGTGTATGGCTTCGTGCGCAAACCCACGATTCCGTTCCGCCCACCGGACAATCCGCACGTGCCGATGATCATGGTCGGCCCCGGGACCGGCGTCGCGCCGTTCCGCGGCTTCCTCCAGGAGCGCGCAGCCCTGAAAGAGCGAGGCGTCCCGGTGGGCGAGTCCATATTGTTCTTTGGCTGCCGCGATCCGCTGCAGGATTTCCTTTACGAGGATGAGCTGCGGGGGTTCGAGACCGCTGGAGTCACACGACTGTTCCCAGCCTTCTCGCGCGAGCCCGGCAAACCGAGAGTCTATGTGCAAGACTCGATTAGAGCGCATGGCAAGGAGGTCTGGGAATTACTTCAGCACGGGGCGGCAGTCTTCGTCTGCGGCGAGGCTTCCCGCATGGCGCCCGACGTTCGGCAGGCATTTATCGGCTTGTTCCAGCAGCGGACTGGCACCACGGCGGCTGACGGCCACGCCTGGCTCACTGGACTTGTAACGAACCAGCGTTATCTGGAAGACATCTGGGCGTCGGCAAGCAACGTACCGTGAGCAGAACGACTACAACAAAAGCAAATTCGCCATCGCGGAGTGCGGATCGATGAGAACGCGCATGACGGAGGTGGCTTGACGACGCGGCGTCACCCCCCGCCAATCGCGGCAGCGATGGCGGCCAACGCTGCCTCGGCCTTGGCACCATCGGGACCGCCCGCCTGCGCCATATCGGGACGGCCGCCGCCGCCCTTCCCTCCAAGCGCCTCGGCGCCCTTGCGCACGAGATCGACGGCCGAGAAACGCGCTGTGAGATCCGCCGTGACGCCCACCACCACTCCAGCTTTGCCTTCTTCGGTCACGCCAACGATTGCCACCACGCCGGAGCCGACCTGCTTCTTGCCCTCGTCCGCAAGACTGCGCAGGTCCTTGAGATCGATCCCCTCGACGGCACGCGCCAGAAGTTTCACATCCCCGACCATGCGCGCGCCGTCGGCGCCATCGCGGTGCCCGCCACCCATCGCGAGCTTCTTCTTCGCCTCAGATAGATCCCGCTCCAGACGCCTTCGCTCGTCCAGCATCTGCCCCAGCCGCGCCGGAAGCTCTCCGACCGGCGTTCGGATTTCCGCGGCCGCTGCCTTGGCGAGCTCGCCCGAATGCCGCAGCGCCTTGCGTGCTGCCGTGCCGGTCAGGGCCTCGATACGCCGGACGCCAGCGCCAACCGCACTATCAGCAATCACTGAAATCAGCCCGATATCCCCGGTGCGGCGCACATGGGTGCCGCCGCAGAGCTCGACCGACCAGCCCATGGCGTTGCCGCCCTCACCCATGGCGACGACGCGCACCTCCTCGCCGTATTTCTCGCCGAACAAGGCCCGAGCGCCGGAGGCAATCGCGTCATCGACCGCCATCAGCCGCGTCGTCACCGGCGAATTCTGCAGCACGATTTCGTTGGCGATATCCTCAACCCGCTCGACTTCGTCCTCATTCATCGCCTTGGGGTGCGAGAAGTCGAAGCGCAGGCGATCAGGCGCGACGAGCGAGCCTTTCTGCGCCACGTGATCGCCGAGCACTTGGCGGAGCGCCTCGTGCAGGAGATGCGTTGCCGAATGATTCTGGCGAATGGCGCGCCTTCGCTGATGATCCACTTCGAGCGAAAGCGCGGCGCCGGCCTTGAGGGTCCCCTCCTCGACAATCCCGGAATGAACGAACAGGTCGCCGGCACGCTTCTGCGTGTCGGTCACCCGGAAACGCAGGCTGTCCGCGATCATCGAGCCGGTGTCGCCGACCTGCCCGCCGGATTCGCCATAGAACGGCGTCTGGTTGAGGACCACCGCGCCGATCTCGCCGGCATTGAGCGTCGTGACTTCCTTGCCGTCCTTAACCAAGGCAGCAACGACGCCTTCGGCTTCTTCGGTCTCGTAGCCAAGGAATTCGGTCGCGCCGATCTTCTCGCGCAAAGAGAACCAGAGCGCTTCGGTCGCTGCCTCGCCCGATCCGGCCCATGAGGCACGCGCCTTCTCGCGCTGGCGCTCCATCGCGGCGTTGAAAGCGCCCGTGTCAACCGTAATGCCTCGCGGCCGCAACGCGTCCTGGGTGAGGTCGAGCGGAAATCCGTAGGTGTCGTAGAGCGTGAACGCGGTCTCGCCCGCGAGCCTGTCGCCGTTTCGCAGGTCGTGCGTCGCCTCATCCAGAAGCGACAGTCCCCGTTCCAGGGTCTTGCGGAAGCGCGTCTCTTCAAGCCTCAACGTTTCCGTGATCAGTGCTTCGGCACGCTGCAGCTCCGGATAGGCCTGGCCCATCTGCCGCACCAGCGTGGGCACGAGCCGCCACATCAGCGGCTCCTTGGCGCCGAGAAGCTCCCCGTGACGCATGGCACGACGCATGATGCGCCGCAGCACATAGCCGCGGCCTTCGTTGGAAGGCAGCACGCCATCGGCGATCAGGAACGAGCATGCGCGCAGGTGATCGGCAATGACGCGATGGGAAGCGCCCTGCGGGCCCTCCGGCTCGACGCCGGTGAGGTCGGCGACGTGGAGGATAATCGCTCCGAATAGATCGATCTTGTAATTGTCGTGAGTGCCCTGGAGCACGGCGGCGATTCGCTCAAGCCCCATCCCGGTATCGATCGAGGGCTTCGGCAGATCCACGCGCTTGCCGCCCGGGAGCTGCTCGTATTGCATGAACACGAGATTCCAGATCTCGACGAAACGATCACCTTCCGACTCGGCCGAGCCGGGCGGTCCCCCCGGAATCTGCGGTCCGTGGTCATAGAAGATTTCGGAGCACGGCCCGCAGGGGCCGAGATCCCCCATCTGCCAGAAATTGTCGGAACCTGCGATGCGGACGACCCTCTGCTCCGGAAGGCCGGCGATTTTGCGCCAGAGATTGAAGGCGACGTCGTCGTCTACATAAACTGTCACCGTGAGCCGGTCGGTGGGGAGATCGAATTCTTTGGTGACGAGGTTCCAGGCAAGCTCGATCGCACGGTCCTTGAAATAATCGCCAAAGGAAAAATTGCCGAGCATCTCGAAAAACGTGTGATGGCGGGCCGTATAGCCGACGTTATCGAGATCGTTGTGCTTGCCGCCCGCACGCACGCATTTCTGCGCCGTCGCCGCCCGCACGTAGGGACGCTTTTCAAGGCCGGTGAAAACGTTCTTGAACTGCACCATCCCGGCATTGGTGAACATCAAGGTAGGATCGTTGCGGGGCACGAGCGGAGACGACGGCACGATTTGGTGGCCGTTCTTCGCAAAATAATCGAGGAAGCTCGATCTGATCTCGTTGACGCCGCTCATCGCCGGTCCATGCTGCCGCCGCGATTTTTACCGATGGGTTCTCAGCCTGTCCAGAAAGCTTGCCGGACACAGGTGCAGCGCCCTTACAGCACCATTGGCGACTGCTTATAAACTCGCAAATTACATCCCATTGCTCGGTTCCGGAGAATCGATGATCACGTCCCTTGCGCACGAGCCCGCCTCGCGGCTGGAGGCATCGCTGCGGGCGGGCCGCTTTGTGTTCACCGCAGAAATCGCGCCGCCGGTCTCCTGTGCGGCGGACGACCTCCTGCGCAAGGCGCTGCCGCTCGGCGGGCTCGCCGATGCCGTCAACGTCACTGATGGGGCGAGCGCGCGCACGCACATGAGCGCGCTCGCGGCGGCGGCTATTCTGGCGCGCAACGGAATTGAACCGGTCCTCCAGGTCACCTGCCGCGACCGCAACCGCATTGCGCTTGCTGCGGATCTCATGGGGGCGGCGGCATGCGGAATTCACAACCTCCTGCTCCTTACCGGCGACGCTCCGAGCGCAGGCGACGAGCCGCGGGCCAAACCGGTATTCGATCTCGATTCGAAAAGGCTGACCGAACTCGCACGCAAGATCCGCGATCACGGCGAGCTTCCTTCGGGCCGCAAGGTGGCGGGCACTGCTCCATTCTTTCTTGGTGCGGCCGACGTGCCGATCGATCCGCCGCCGGGCTGGCGGCCGGAAAAGCTCGCAGCCAAGGTGGCTGCCGGCGCCCAATTCGCCCAGACCCAGTTCTGCATGGACGCCGACCTCGTCCGCCGCTATGCGCGGCGCCTTGCCGAAAACGATACTGTTCGGGGGCTTGCGCTATTGATCGGGATTGCGCCGCTGCGCTCGGCAAAATCGGCGCGCTGGATGCTCCATCATCTACCCGGCACTATTATTCCCGATCGGCTCATCAGCCGCCTCGAAGCGGCGTCGAACCCGGCGGCCGAGGGCAGCCGCATCTGCCTCGATCTCATCGAGGAGCTTGCCAGCATCGAGGGCGTCGCGGGCGTCCACGTCATGGCACCCGCCAATGAAGCGGCGGTGCCGCCGATCATCGCCGAGGCGCGCCAGCGGCTTCCGGCTGCGCGGCAGTCTGTTCTGGCAGAATAACTCTCACTGTAGCGCTTTTTCCTGTCATCCCGGGCGGCGGCGTGGATCAAAGACCCGCGCCGACCAATCCGGATCCAATTCACAACACGGAGATCGACCCCGGCTCGCGCTCCCCGCCGGCCAGACCCGCGGAGAGCTTGACCGGGATGACAATCGAGAGAGTGATCCGAGTGAACGAAATCCGGCGCTAACTTCCCAAAAGCTTAAAGAAAGCCGCACCTGCGGCGAACAATGCGGCTCCTGCGGTCATGAAGGTGACCGCAATCTGCCATGGGGCGTAACGAATTTCCTGACGCGTGCGATCATGGTCGGCAAGCATCCGGTCGATATGCGCAATCTTCTCGCGAATATCGAGTGGATCGGTTGACGCTGTCGCATCGGCCATTTCTTGCGAATCCCTCTTCCCGCCAAGTAGGCCGGATAGGGCTCCTTGACAACCCTACGAATGGCAGAGTCACGCTTGTGGGGCGACCTACCCAGGCTACTCTTCGGCCGCTTCCTCGTCCTCGCTGCCGACCTCGCCGGTCATGATCTTCTCAGCGATGAGCCCGGCATTCTGGCGGATTGCAGCTTCGACCCGCGCGGCAATATCGGGATTTTGCCGCAGGAACGCCTTGGCATTCTCGCGGCCTTGGCCGATTCGCTGGCTGTCGTGGGAGAACCAGGCGCCGGATTTCTCGATCACGCCTGCCTTCACGCCGAGGTCAATCAGCTCGCCGGCCTTCGATACCCCTTCGCCATACATGATGTCGAATTCGACGGTCTTGAACGGCGGCGCAAGCTTGTTCTTGACGACCTTCACCCGGGTCTGGTTGCCGACCACCTCGTCGCGATCCTTGATCGCGCCGATTCGGCGAATATCGAGGCGCACCGAGGCATAGAATTTCAGCGCGTTACCGCCGGTTGTGGTCTCCGGCGAGCCGTACATCACGCCGATCTTCATCCGGATCTGATTGATGAAGATCACCATCGTATTGGAGCGGTTGATCGAGGCGGTGAGTTTGCGCAGCGCCTGCGACATCAGCCGCGCCTGAAGACCAGGCTGGTTGTCGCCCATCTCGCCTTCAAGCTCGGCGCGCGGTACGAGGGCCGCGACCGAATCGATCACCAGCACGTCGATTGCTCCGGAGCGCACGAGTGTGTCGGCGATTTCGAGAGCCTGCTCGCCGGCGTCCGGCTGCGAGATCAGGAGGTCGTCGACATTGACGCCGAGTTTGCGGGCATAGACCGGGTCGAGCGCGTGCTCGGCATCGATGAACGCGCAAATGCCGCCCTTTTTCTGAGCTTCCGCCACGCAATGGAGCGCAAGCGTGGTCTTGCCGGAGGATTCCGGCCCATAGATTTCGACGACCCGCCCGCGCGGCAGCCCGCCGACGCCGAGCGCGATATCGAGCCCTAGCGAGCCCGTGGAGATGGTCTCCACATCCATCGACCGGTTGTTCTTGCCGAGCCGCATGATCGAACCCTTGCCGAAGCTCCGTTCGATCTGCGACAGCGCGGCATCAAGGGCCTTCGACTTATCCATTGACGAACCTTCGACGAGACGTAGTGCGGCAATCGACATTGGGTCGCTCCTTATGACCGGGATTCGGATGCCCGACAACGCGGCAACGCCGCCCTGCCAGTTCCGTCATGCGGAGCAATGTACACTATTTGTTCCAGGTTCGCAATATGTTCTTTTCCGGAAAAGGGCACTGGCCCCATTCCATCCCCGGTAGCCCGTTTTGACCTGACGAGTGGCCCATCTTGATTTTTTTGTGACCTCTCAAGCTTGTGAATATCGGGGATGAAACATAGGTTTCTTTTTTTAAAACCTATGCTTGATTGTGGTTTCATTCTGTGGCATGTATGAAACCTGCGGCGGGGATGTACCGCTCGGAGGTTTCATATGACGAACCAATCCAGCCCATTTCAGCCAGCCATCGACGCCCTAGAGAAAGATTTAGACGACCTGGAACGCCAGGTGAACACGGTTTTGACCGCCGTGAACGTTCTCCGAGAAAAGGCTGGTCTCCCACCCCGTCAGCCGTTCGGAGGTGGTGGCGGGTCGTCATCAGGCAAGAGCGACAGCTCCAACGGCACCCCATCCTCGATCAAGCACGACACCTTCTTTGGCAAGAAGATGGGTACCGCCGCCCGCCAGTACCTTGAGATGCGATATGCCCTAATTGGTGACAGCAATCCTGCCAAGCCGAAGGAGATTTTGGAGGCCCTAAAGACCGGCGGGTTTGTCTTCGAAACCAAGGATGATGGTGTGGCCATCATCAGCTTGCGGAATATGCTTCGAAAGAGTTCGGCAACATTTCAGAAGCTGCCGAACGGCACTTATGGGCTCTGTTCCTGGTACGGGATTGTGAAGAAGGCAAAGCCGCAAAGCGTTAACGAGGTCGAAGAACCGGACAGGACCGAAGACGCCTCCCCCGAGGAACTCGAATTAGGCTTGGAAGCGGACGTTAAGGCCGCCTCCTGACAAGTTCCCCCCAGATAGGAGACCATCATGACCAGGAGGGTATTGAGCCCCGGCGCTTCCGACCGGCGTGCGGGGCGAGGAAGAATAGGCGGGGCCGCGCCCTACCCCATGTAGTACACGCGGCCCCTAATCGGGTTCTTTCACTATGCCCCTTCGTCTAATGGCAGGACGCTCGCTCTTACAGGCCGAGAAATCCGGGTCCGAATCCCGGCGGGGCGACCAGGATCGAACAGTGGGCCGGGGTCGTTCCAGCGACCCCAGCCCCGGAGTCAGAAACCCAGGATTGGCCCCTGAGCTAATGACCCTAGCGGATCATATAGCGCGAATCGCCCCGATGTTCCAGCGTCGGGTCAGGGCCATCCGCAACATGGATTGGCCCCATGAACATCCTTCCTCGCGAAAAGCAGATCGAGGTTATCGCCGCCCTCTCTGAAGGCGTCGGCGTTCGTGCGACGGCGCGCCTTACCGGCGTCAACCGCAAGACCGTCGCCAAGCTCGCCCTTGATGTCGGCAAGGGCTGCGCAGAGTTCCACGATCGGATCATGAACGGCCTTCGGGTCAACCGGATCGAATTGGACGAACTGTGGAGCTTCGTCGGCAAGAAGCAGGCCCGCGTGAAGCACAACGAAATCTTCGCCAAGGGCGATCAGTATGTTTTCATCGGCATGGCTGGCACACAGAAGGCCATCATCAGTTATCGCGTGGGCAAGCGCGATGGCGAGAATACGGACCTATTCGTTCAAGATCTTCGGTCGCGGGTCTTGGGCCTGCCCGAGATTTCCAGCGATGGTTTCCGGCCCTACTTGCCGGCGATCCGCGACGCCTTCGGCAGTCGCGTGGCGCATGGCGTCGTGAATAAGACCTATAGCGTAGTTCACCTGAACGTAAACGAGGCTTCCCGACGCTACAGCCCGGCTTCCGTAATCTCTGTAGCCCGCGACGTAGTAAGCGGTGTTCCCGCCGAGATTTCGACCAGCTATGCGGAGCGCGGAAACTTGTCGCTTCGCATGTCATGCCGGCGCTTTACGCGCTTGACCAACGCTTTTAGCAAGAAGCTGGAGAACCACATTGCGGCCGTCGCTTTCTACGTGGCGCACTACAATTTCTGCGTATCCCTACGGTGAAGACCGCGCGTGTGCTGGGCCGTTCGGGCGCCCTGGACGCGCTTGTCTTAACACCCATATCAGTTGCGTAGGCCAATACCGCGCGGGGGCAGGAGGCAGCTAAATGCCGTTGCGGTCATCTCCGC
>DATBHB010000102.1:0-39752 GCA_036557705.1 Xanthobacteraceae bacterium | reverse complement strand
CCGGTTCGCGCGGCGCAGGCTGCTGGGCGGCAGCGACGGCAACGAGCAAGGCGGCGCCCACGGCAATCCCCGGAACGAAAACGAATACCGCTTTGTTCACCAGATTCCCTCCCAGGCGGGCACTATCGCTACCTTAGGTATGACTGAACGACGTCGATCAACTCTTCAGCCGCTCTGGCCCGATCCGCATCAGGCTCACGCAGGGGATCAACAAGTCGCGCCCGAACATGATCCTCCACCACCTCAGCCATGAGTCCGTTGAGGGCACCGCGGACCCCGGCAATGAGCTGCAGCACGTCGGAGCAAGCCACGTCATTTTCGAGTGCGCGCTCTATGGCTTCGAATTGTCCGCGCATCCGCCGCACGCGATTGAGCAGCTTTGTCTTCTGTCGGGTTGTATCGAGCACCGACGCCTCCCTGCCGCGCAGGTTTCCCGCGCATGTTCAGTGACAGAAAATCACGGCTAGCTGAAAGCCAGCTGAAGCCAACCTGAAAGGAAGCTGTACGAGGTCACGCGCAGCTTGCTGCGCGGGTTATTTCGAGGGAGCCGCCGCTCGGCCCAATACTGTTCCGTCAGGAAGGGTGACTCCCAGGAACTGGCCGCCATTCGTCCCGTCCCGCAGCGGACGAATGGTGGCCGTGACCGCCATCCCCGGAGTGAGGGTCCTCGGCTGCCAACCCTCGCGCGCCAAGCCGCTCGATGCGCTCATCTCGATCGCCCACTGCTCCGGACGTCCCTCTCTGTCCACCGTCAGCAGGATCCACGCATGCGGGCTGGTCCACTGGAATTCCTTGACGGTCCCTCGCAGCGTCACCTCTCTGTCAGAGTCGAACCTGGCAAAGGCGTGGTGGGCCTTTACCGGGGTCATGGGCACTGCGACAATGATGCCGGCGAGCGCAAGCAGTTTGGCTTTCATTGTGGTCTCCCGGCAAGGTCCTCAATGGGCTAAATCTGCCAGATATAGGAGCATACCCGAGCAGTGTGCCACCGAAAGCTGACAGTAAGCTGCATGCAGCTTAATGCAGCTCAGGCGCTGTCGCCCCTGCGCGGACCTTGACTGCCCTTGCATATCGTCGGCGGTACGGGAGGTTCCCATACGTATCCTGTTGATTGAGGACAATCTTGATCTGGCGCGACGCATGGCGGAGGGGTTGCAGGCCGAAGGCTTCGTTGCCGACCATGCCGCAGACGGAGAAGAGGGTTATAGCCGGGGCGCTTCCGAGAACTTCGATGCCGTCATCCTGGACCTTGGCCTTCCGGGCATGCAGGGCGTCGATATCCTCAAGCGTTGGCGGGCGATCGGGCGGGCGATGCCGGTGCTGATTCTGACAGCGCGCGGGAGCTGGTCCGAAAAGGTCGAAGGTCTCAATGCGGGGGCCGACGACTACATTACCAAGCCGTCTCACATCCAGGAAATCGTCGCGCGCCTGCGCGCTCTGATGCGTCGCGCCGCCGGACGGTCCTCGCCGACCCTGGTCTACAACAATATCGAACTGGCGCCGTCTTCGGGAAGCGTGACGGTCGATGGCAAGCCCGTAGAATTGACGGCACAGGAATTCCGCATCCTCAATTTCTTCATGCACCGACAGGGGCGGATCATTTCGCAATCGCAATTGCTCGAGCATCTCTACGCGATGGACAGCGAACGCGATCCCAACACCATCGAGGTCTATGTGGCGCGCCTTCGCCGCAAACTCGGGCGGGACTCGATCAAGACATTGCGCGGCCTCGGATATCGGTTCGGATGACGGCATCATTTTTCCGCAGTCTCCGGGCGCGGCTCATCATCGGAGCGGCCATCGGGATCGCGATCGGCATTTACGCAGCCGGTATCTTCATTGACGAATTGTTCCGGCACTTCGCTACGAGTCTCGTGGAAGGCGAGTTGCGCACGGACATGGAAGAACTGATGACGCTGATCGACGTTGACGGCGCGGGTTTTCCCCATCTGGCGCGTCCGCTCAGCGATCCCCGGTTTGGGCAGGACGGCTCCGGTTTCGTGTGGCAAGTCAGTCGAGGGGGCAAGAGCCTGATCAAGTCACTTTCGGCCGCCACCGCCGAATTGCCGTTAGCCGGATTTGCGCCTGCCACAAACGAAGCGCGAAAGCTCACGCTCCAAGGTCCGCGAGGGCCGATGATCGTCTACGAGCGCCTGTTTGTGCCGGAGGAAGGTGCACAGCCTTTGCGCATTCAAATGGCCGCCGAATTGGCGGTGATCGATGAAATGGCACCCACCTTCAACAGACCGCTCACGGCTTCGCTTGTGCTCCTGGCGCTGGCGCTTATCACCGCGGCGATGCTGCAAGTTTCATTTGGCCTGCGACCGATGTCCCGGTTGCGGCGGGCTCTTGGCGCGGTGGGCGCCGGACAGGCAGAGAAGCTGCCCTCCGACTTTCCTTCCGAAGTTCAGCCGCTGGTCGACGATCTCAACAACCTCATGGAGATCAATTCACAAATTCTGGTACGCGCGCGGGCGCAGGCCGGGAACCTCGCACATGGACTGAAAACGCCGCTCGCGATACTCATCGATGAGGCCGACCGGCTCAAGCGTCGCGGCGAGCAGGCATCGGCCGAAGTCATTCTGCAGCAGTCGCAACGGATGCAGCGTCAGATCGACTACCAAATTGCACGAGCCCGTGCCGCCGCGTCCCGTTCGGTGCCTGGGGTCCTTGCTGCCGTGGGCCCGATCCTGAGCAACATCATAAGCGCCATGACAAGGCTCTATGAGAACAAGAATCTGCACATCCGCGCGGATGTTGAGCCACAATGCGTCGCGTTGTGCGATCCGATGGATCTTAATGAGATGCTCGCCAACCTGATGGACAACGCCTGCAAGTGGGGCGCCAACGTGGTTGCGGTCCGCGGCTTCGTGGACCAAAGCAAGGCACAGATTGTCATTGAGATCGAAGATGATGGGCCGGGACTCCCGGCAGAAGCGTTCGATCGGGTGTTCAAGATCGGCGAACGCCTGGATGACCAGGTCCCCGGATCCGGTTTGGGATTGCCGATCGTTCGCGATCTCGCGCATCTCTACGGGGGCCGAATTGATCTCGATAAATCCGTTCGGGGTGGCTTGAGAGCGACGCTGAAGCTGCCGGTGGCGCATCGGCTCGATTGAGCCCGTTGTTGCCGGCAATCCGATCCGGCATCACTTGGTACAGCTTCCTTTCAGCTTCCGAATGCAGTGTACAAGGCAGGCGAATGGAGTTGCCGCAGCCTCGGCTTCTGGATTTAATATAACATCGGTCGCATGGGGGCTAATCCACGTGTCTGCGTCGTATTATAGCTCGAACAACGGCGCACTCCCGTCGATGCTGTTGCGCCGATGGATTCGACGGCTCCATTTCTGGCTGGGAGCAGTTGCGCTGGTCTATATTGTTTTCATAAGCCTGAGCGGCTGCGCCATCATATTCGAGCAGGAGCTCTATCGCTTTCTTTCCCCTGATCCTCCGTTCGCGCTGACGAGCGGTGCACCTGCGGACAAGGGCGCGCTGATGTCCATCGTGGCGGCCCAGCATCCGCGCGATGCGATCGTAGGCATATGGGATCGCCGGCTCTCGGCCGGAATGGCCGCTGAAATATGGTTGAAACGAGCGAGCGGAATCGAGCGCCGCCTCGTTCATCCGGAAACCGGCCAGGATTTGGGTAACGCCAGTCCGCCTGCTCTCCGCCTCATCGAGGCTCTGCGTCGCCTGCACGTCTCCATGATGGCGGGAACATATGGGCGGGCCATCAACCTGGGAGGAGCGCTGATACTTCTGGCTGTTTCGGTCACCGGATTCGCAGCACGACGGAGCCAGGCGCGTTCGCGCCCCAGCCCCACTATCTCAGGATATCATGGACTTGCCGGCCGCTGGATGTGCATTTTCGCAGCCGTCTGGGGGGTGACTGGGGCGTGCCTGGCCATTCCGGCTGCGTTCACGCATCTCCTTGGAAGCGCCGGAGAGCCCGTTCTCGAATGGCTTTACCTGGCCCACACCGGCGCGATCGGCGGCGCAGCAACAAGGACGCTCTGGGCCGTTTGCGCCCTATGCCTTTGTTTTCTTGCCGTCACCGGGTTCAAGATGCTTTGCAACCGCGCGGTTCGCGCAACACTGCGGCGCCGCCCGATCGGCTCGGGCGGCACGCGCCGGCTAGCCTCGACATGAGGAGTTCGTAAGCCGCTGCGGCTGATTATTGTTTCGGGCCGCCGTCGTCGTCATCAGCCGCAGACATCTGCTTGCCCTGAATCTCGACCATCCGCGCGGCAGCCGTGAACGGTTCTGACTTGGCGCGATATCCCTTTACGGTGATCGACTCGCCTTGCTTCACGCTGTCTTTCGTCCATCCCTTTCGTTGCAGCATCGCCGGGCTTGCGAGATCCAAAGTCCAGTTTCGCGTTTGTCCATTTGGATCCTTCACGTCCATTTGCAGGAGGACGTGCGGATCCACCCAATCCACTTTGGTGATAGTTCCCGACAGGGTGAGCGGTGCTTGCGCGTCAAACTCCGACGCAAATGGGTGGTGTGCCAGGGCTGGCCCCGACAGAGCCAACATCCCGATCGCCAGTGCAGACACAGCAGTTTTCATGACCATTCTCTCCTGAAGCATGGGTTCCGCCCGCGTTCGCAGCGGTTGGAAACGTCATGCACGAAGAAACCAGTTCAGCTACCCGCTGGTTCCAGTAATTTTGTAGGGCGGGTTTGAAGCCCGCCCTACAACGCCTAATGCGAAAGTTGCTGTCGTCCCGGCCGAGCGCTCTACAGCGGCAGCGTGCGCCGCTGTAGACGCGAGAGCCGGGACCCATATGACAACGAACCCTTGCGGATAAATGGGGCCCGGCTCGCGCTCGCCCGGATTGATCCGGGCTCGCTTAGCCGGGACGACAGCATTGGCTTCAAGGCGCAACCCGTCCGCCCAGCCGCTGGGGAACTCACCATGAAGGCGGATCGCACGCCTAGGCGCGGTCGCGCGCGACGCCGATCGCGCGTCTCAACTCGGCGGTGTGAACTGGTTGAGATCGTTGATGCCGATCATGCGCTCCAGCCGCGCCACGCGGTCGACCATCTTCTCGAAACCGTCCTCGCCGAACCGATCGCGCTCGTCATGCTCGAACTGCTCGGCGATGGCGTCAAACTCGTTGGCCGACACGAGTCCGCGCAGCCTCGGGAACAGTTCGGTGTCCTCGCGCGCCGCATGCGGGCGATACATCCTGATGAAAGCCGCCATCGCCACGGTCAATTTGTGACGGTCGTCGCCGTCCTTCCGACTGCCGGGCGCGGTCTGCATGATGGTGCGGGTGAGCATTCGGCCTGCCTCGTGCTGGCGGAAGAGCACATCGATCAGGGGAACCAGCTTGTTGGCGCGACGGAAGCGCGGGAACAGCTCTTTCTCCTCCGCCCGCTCGTGGTAGTCCTCGATGAATTCCTTCACCACCTGGGCGCCATCGAGCAGCACGTAGGGATCGAAGTCCTCGTTGGCGGCAAACTTGTTGATACCCGCCTCGTAAACGAGCATCACGCGGTCAAGGACGCCGTGCTCGCGCATCAGGTCTTCAGGCGGGGTGATTTCGTCTGCCGCACGGGCGCCGGGCTTTGCACCCTCGGCGTTTGCCGCCAAAATCAAGCCGCCGGTTGCCGCGACCAGCCCGCCGACCATCGTCAGGCCCGTCTGCACCAACTGTCGCTTGGAAAGGTCAAGATCTCCGGTCATGGCAACACCTCGGGCGCGAGAACCGCGCCGCCGACGCCCAATAAGGCGCCGCCGGCGAGTAGTGCGGCAAGTGAATGCTGTCTCATGATGCAACTCTCCACGTTTCGTTGGTCTTTGACTTGGTCTGCGGTCAGAAGACCTGATTACATAACCGAGACCTGCCCAAGATCAATAGAATCCTGAACTGCATTTTTGTGCGGCCCGGCGAAAACTCATGTGCCAAGCATCGCATGGCGTAGGAGGCTACACTATTTCATCCACGCCAGGCCCGCACCGGCGCATACCCCTACGGAGTTTCTGACGCAGCAGTGTCAGTCGATCGCCTCTAGGCGATTGCTTATTTCGGCGAGCGCTGGCTTGCGCCTGCCAATAAAGCGGGACAGCAGCACGATGTCGTTCCGGAGACGCCGCAGTGCCAGATAGAAGCCGGTAGTAGTCAAAGCAAGGCCGCCGAGCATCAGTGTGAGCATGATGATGTCCCAGGCCGGCCGCGCACGCATCCAGCGCGTGAAATCGATCCGATGCAGGCCGCCAAAAAGCCAGCGATACCAGCGCGCGGTGGCGTCGCTGCGTTGCAGCAGCGCGCCACTTTGCGGATCGATATAGTAGCGCGTGCTCTCATCGTCTTTCAGTATGACCCGGTAAGCCGGCAGAACGAAACGCTCGCTCTCCTGAAAATAATACGCATCCTCTTCGCTGATCAGGGCCTGTTGCGCAATCTCGACGTCGCCGGCGATCCGTTTTGCCGCTTCGGCGAGATCAATCCCGCGCATCGGAGCGTTGCCGCCCTGCGCATCAAGGCGTGCGGCCGTGCCATCCTGCCGCGTCCCCAGCCAGTAGAGCTTCCCCGCAAATGGCACCGTGGCGAGGCTCACATAATTGGCCAGCTCGGGTTTTGCGCGAATGGCGTCGACTGAGGCGCGCACCTCACCCCATTTCAGAAGCCCGCCTTCGACCCGACCCTGCTCGCCGCCGCCGCGTCGGTCCTCCAAAAACCCCCATGGATTCATTGAAATCAGACCGCTGGCCACGAAAGTGAGCGTGGTGATCCCGAATACCAGCCCGGCCATGTGATGCCAGTAGAACCAGCCCCGGTAAGGGGAGAACCTTGCCCGCGCCTTGAACTGGCTGATGCCGAGATAGAGTCCGAGCACCGTCAGGAACGTGCCAAGGACCGAGGTCCAGATCATGATCTCGGTCCACAGTACGACGTTGCTGCGCAACCGGGCGAAATAAAGCCAATGCGGGATTGTGCCGAGCCAACTCCAGAAACGTTGGGTGGCGGTCGTCCAATGCACGACCTGCGCGTTCGAGCCGGAAACGTAGATGTTCGTCTTCTCGGGATCATCGAAAGCAAAGCGAAACAGCGGCCGTTCGCGCCGCAGGCGGCCAAGAGTCCACTGGTCGCTTTCGATCTCTGCGGCTGCGACCGCCTTGGCTGGATGGCCAATAATGCGCGGGGCTGCTTCAAGCGCGATCTCCCGCGCTGCCTCCGCATCGATTCGCACGACTGCGCCTTGCTCCAGATCCAGGACGAAGCCCGCTCTTCCAGCAGGACGCAGACGCATCACCGGGACTCCGGCGACATTCTCAACTTGCGCTCCGAACAGCTGGGCGTCATCCGGCGCCAATCGCGGCGGGTACCGACAGCAGGCCTGCCAGGCGATCGGCTCCAGCGTTCGCGCCCGCTGTTCGTCGGTAACGCGAGGCAGATCGACATACATCATGACGATTCCGGACACGAACCACATCACCATCAGAAGGCCCACAGCCACCCCGAGATAGCGGTGGAGAACGACCAGCGCCTGCCAGATAAGGTTTCGAGGATTCGCCGACCGCATGTCTCGCCGCCCGTCCTTGTTGCAAGTTCGCCATCCGCGCCACTCCGGAACGACCTGCAGAGCTATCTTCGCACGATAATGCAGATCAGTCGCGCTAATATTACTGCGTCAGAAGCACCCGCCTGACCCAAATGTGCGATGTCGCGCAGCTCTGCATATGCTCCCTCAAGTAAAACTAATATCAAGAATCATCTGCCAGGTATAGGATAGTATCGGATACTATCACGCGGTTTCTGTAAGGACTTTGCATTGACCTTTGGGATGCCGAGGCACACGATATGCTCGTCCTTGCAAGCGATGCGCGCTCTTGCACTGAGCCGCGATATCCGAACAACTGGCAGCCGAGGTAACAATGAGAAAAGGTTTCGCCTGTTTTCTTCAATCCATGCTTCTGGTCACCTGCGCAAACGCGCAGTCCGCCGTGGTCCGGGATTTTGGACTGCTCGGGGAATGGGCCAGTGAATGCAGTCGGCCGCCCAGCCCTGCGAACGAACACTCGCTTTTTGCGCTCGCTTCGTCTGGTGCCATTTGGGTCCTCAATAATGTCGGGCCGTATTATGACGGCATGGTCTATCGCATCGTGGAAGCCGAAAGGATTGGTTCCGATAAGCTGTCGATGCGCCAAGTGCTTACAACCGACGAGGCGATGGTGCTCGACGTCGTCGTGCTAAAAGATAATGAAAAAATTCGTGTCTGGTCATCCCACACCGCGGGCGGCGACACCCTCGTGAAAGATGGAATAGCTTCTCCAACCAACCGGAAAACTCGTTGGGCCACTCGTTGCGGAGAGAGATGGGCACTCGACTAGAGGCTTGCAACACCCCGCCGCGACGGCGGGTGCTTCTTGGCAGTCCCTGTTAGTTAGTGCAATTCTGCTGCGCATGCTACGGGCAGCCGGCCATCGAGCATTGGGGAGGCGGCAGACGTGGCGAACGCGTTATGGCGATTGATGGTGATCACCCACCGCTACTTGGGAATAGCGGTCGGGCTGCTGATGGTCACGTGGTTCTTTTCCGGCATCGTCATGATGTATGTCGGCTTTCCGCAGCCGGCCGGCAGCGAACGTCTGCGCGGGTTGCCCATGATTGCCTGGGCGAATTGCTGCCGCGTCGATGCGGTCGGCATGCCCGACACCCAGCCGGTAAGTCGAGCCGAGATCGAGATGCTTTTGGGCTCCCCGGTGCTGCGCCTTCCGCGCGTGCTGGTGCCGGTTCAAACCATCAACCTGACGGATGGAGGCGATATCCACCTTGATATGGACGAGGCGAGGACCATCGCGACGGCGGCTGCGCCGCGCGTCAATGGGCAGGCGCCTTCGCTTGCTGACGCCGATGAGATCGACGAAGACCAGTGGACACTCAACCGTTATCACCAGGAGCAGCCGATTTTCCGTTTTGCCTTCGAGGATCCTGACCGCTCCGTCCTTTATGTATCCGGCGCCTCCGGCCGTGTCGTGCTGCGCACGACGGCAACCCAACGCTTCTGGAACTGGCTCGGCGCCATTCCGCACTGGCTCTACCTCGAACCGTTGCGGACCGATCCGCTTTTGTGGACCCGGACCGTGATCTGGACCTCGATCCTCGGCGGCTTTCTCACAATTGTCGGGCTCATTCTCGGCGTTGCACAATTCAAGCGCGGAAAAAACGGGCGGGTATCGCCTTATCGAGGCCTGTTCTATTGGCATCATCTTGCCGGACTTGTATTTGGAATCGTCGCGCTCGCCTTCGTATTGAGCGGGCTGGTGTCGATGAACCCTTGGGGCTTTCTCGACAGCCGCGGTACCGGCGAGCGGGCGCGCCTCGAAGGTCCGCCACCGCGCTGGGCGGACGTGAGGACCTCAATCGAGGCATTGCGAGCGCGTTCGGTGGCGGCGGTCAACCTGTCGCTTGCGCTCTACGACGGCAGGCTCTTCTGGTTCGCTACCGGCGAGGACGGCACCGTCACGCGGTTGGACGCCTCCGGCAACATCGCGCCGTTGGGCGAGCGTGATCTTCTTGAGGCAGCGGCGCGCCTTGTCGGCAGTGCCGGCATTGCGGCGCAAGGCCTGATCGAGAACGGGGACGCCTACTATATCGGCGACCGTGCCTCAGCCGGGCTGCCGGTTTACCGGGTCGTCGCCAATGACGCCGAGAGCACGCGGTACTATATCGATCCGGCCTCGGGCGCGCTGGTGCAGCGCGCCGATTCAAAGCGCCGCTGGCACCGCTGGCTGTTCGCCGCGATCCACCGTCTGGATTTCGCCGCTTGGATTCGCGTGCGGCCGGCCTGGGACATCGTTCTGATCGGGCTAATGATTGGCGGCATCGCTGTCAGCGCGACCGGGGTCTACCTCGCGATCCGCCGCATACGTAACGATCTCGTGGTGTTGTTTCGCTTCCTGGCGAGGCAACAGGCCACGGCGGCGCGCAGATTTGGTGCACCGAAGGAGGCGCCGCGAGGCGACAACAACCGCGACCTGATTATCCTCGATACAGGCCGGCGCTGATTAATCGTTGCATCAGCAGTGAGGACGCTCGCTGTTGTTGCCGATGAGTTAAAGATAGTATCGGGGAGTATGATATGTAATCCAGGCTTGGGGTTGTGATTGCGCTATCTTCGCCTATCGAATACGCTTCTACCTGCACGTTGAGTTCCGGCCGATACCGTTGAAGCCGTGAACCGTGTGAGGGCGCGTTGGTCAGGGAGGCTACATGAAAATGGTCAGGGGATTGACGGTGGTATTGATGGCGGTTTGCGCAGTGATTGCGGCCGCCGGACCTCAAAGCTTGCGCGCCCAGGACAGGATTCCCGGCCTGACCGGGGTCGATCACAGGGACGACGTCATCATGGCGCGTCAGACCCTCATGGATGGGCTCGAAGACGAGATGATGACGATCGAGGTTGCTCCCGCGGGGAAGGAAACCGCCTTGAGCGATCTCAAGACGAGCGCATTTCGCATCAACACGCTGCTAATGGCGTTCCCGCATCTGTTTCCGCCGCAGACGAAACCTGCCGCTTCCGCCGACGCCAGCCCCAATACGGCAGCCGACCCCAAGATCTGGCAGAATTTTGACGATTTCTATGCCAAGGTTCAGGCGGCCGCAGCGATTGCCTTTGACGCCGGGCAGGCCGACAACGTCGCCGGATTCCGAGATCAAGCGAAAAAGCTTCGCGCCGCCTGCGACGGCTGCCACGCGCAGTACATGCACGTCGAACAGCCCCCTACGCCCTGACGTCCTCGACAATACGGCCGCCAGGGCCCTGGAGGGTTTTCGATACGGCCTTGCAAACATCATCGCCGCAAACGACTCACTTCACCGTCACCCTGAGGCGCTCGCCGGCCTCTTTGGCCGGCGAGCCATCGCAAGTCGGCCCTGGCCGACTTGCGCAGTGTCAATCCAATCTCGGGTAAACCCGAGGTTGGTGGGCGACGGCTGAGCATGTTGAGTTGATTCAACCTAATCGCAAAACGTTGAGACGGTCTGCGTCCCGGCCGAGATAATGTTTCGTTATATTGTTTCAGCTCGCTCCGAATTTAATCGCTCTAATAGAAGCGCCTTTCGAACTGAGTAAGCCCGGCGTTGACTGACCGACGCCCGTCCTGATATCAGTAACGCGGGCGAGAGATCGGGGGATGGTCTCATTCAACAAGCTGCGGCGCCTTGGACCCTGGCTTTTGGGGCTGTTCGTCATTGCCCACTTGACCGGGGTCGTGCCGTTGCTCGGCACCCACATGCAGCATGTCCTAATTGGCGAGCACTTCGCCGGGGCGCACGCTACGGCCATCGATGGCCACGACCGCCATGGCGGCAGCGCCGGACACCATCACAACACGGACACCGACCGGCCTGATCAGTGCTGCGCAGTTCACCTTCTTCTCACCGCAGTGGTGCCGATCGAAAGCGCAGCAAATCGAAGTGACACTTTAGGAGCGCCAATCCCCCGACGCGCACTCAGTCAGCTCGCCGGAACCGACGCAACCCGCCTGGATCGACCGCCAAAGCTCTCGTTGCCCGTCTAGATGCGCGCGGGGCCAACTCGGCCCCGGTGGAACATTGGATTCGGCAACCGGAGCTTCGAATGCCTACGGACGTTTGGTCCTCGCTTTGCGCGAGGCGGGCACGCCGGTTGGGCGCGCCGTTCAAGGGTATCGCGGCGATAACAGGGATCGTGATTGGAGCCCTCGCACCTGCACCGCTGCGTGCCGACGCCAGCAAGAGCGCCGCTCAGCAGCAGGAACTCGACACCGAGCACCTGTTCGGATTCGTCGAAGGGGCCGATATCGGCGCGCCAGGCGAAAAGGAGTTGGTGAACGATTCCACATTGCGCGCCGGCAAGGCATCCGGCTCCTATGCCAACGTCGCATCGGAGTTCGAGGCCAAATACACGGCCTTGTCCTGGTTGCGATTTTCCGCAGGGGGCATCCTCGCCTACTACGAGGCGGTCGGCGTCCCCGGAATCGCCAATGCCGACCGCGCCGGCGTGCAATCGGCGTTCGTCGATGCCCGGCTGCACCTTCTCGATCGCGAGTCTGCGCCCGTGGGGCTCACTTTGAGCATCGAACCGCATTGGGGTCTTCTCGATGAAACAAGCGGCATGCCCAATACTCATTTCGGGCTCGAAGGCGTTCTGCTTCTCGACCGGGAGCTTATTCCAGACCGGTTGGTTGGCGCGGTAAACCTGTCTTTCGCCAACGACCGGACGCGTCTCCTGGCCTCTGACGGCGTGCAGCGGGAGTCCACAGTGGAAGCGGGTGTTGCTCTAGCCCGACAGCTCATGCCCGGAGTCTGGCTCGGCGCAGAAGTCCGCTACCTGCGCAACTACGAAGGTGACGCGCTCAACGTCTTTTCCGGACAGGCGATTTATCTGGGCCCCACCATCCATGTACCCTTGACCCAAAAGCTGTGGGCCTCTGCAGCCTTTGGGGTTCAAGTCTGGGGGGGCGCAGTAGGAATCCCGGGTTCGCTCGATTTGGTAAACTTCGAGCGCTATCAGGCCAAGATACGTGTCGGCTTCAATTTTTGAGCGTACCCTCAGGGCCGGGACGCCTGGGCTGGCGTCGCCCTATCGCCGATTGTTTCTTTCTGCTTGGCTTGGGAGAAGACGTAGACCGACACCGCCTTGAGTTCTTCCGGCTTGAGCACGCCCTCGAATGCCGGCATGACGCCGTGCCGCCCCTTGACGATGGATTCGCGGATCGAGGCGCGATCCGACCCGTAGAGATACAGATCCGGCCGGGTCAGATTCGTCGATCCGAAGGTGTCGATGCCGGCGCCATCCTCGCCGTGGCAGTCGTAGCAATTGCCCTTGGCGCCGTCATGGAACAGAGTGTTGCCGCGCGCGGCCTTGGCCTTGTCGGCCGGACGGCCGCTGATCTGGAGCACGTATTCGACCACGTCATCGATTTCATCGAGGTTGATATACGCCCGGTCGCCGAAGTCCTCGGTGTCGTCCTTGGTGCGGTACTGCGGGTCGAAAGCCAGCATGCTCACTTCCGCGCCGCGCGTGTTCGGATCCCCGGAGCGGACGCCGTAACGGACGGTCCATTCCACATCGGAAGGATATTTCGTCTCTCCGCCGGAGGGGAGATCGTCGCCGCCGAAGCGCCATTGGTCGTCCGTCAGATCCGGCGTGTGTTGGACGGAGAGCCCTTTGAGATCATCGCCGTGACACCCGGCACAGTGGTCCGCGAAAACCCGTCGGCCCAGCATCATCGCCTGCCCGTTAAGCCGCAGCGACCGCGCGATGCGATTGACCGGGACCGTCGCCAGTTCTGCCGGCGCCGCCAGCCACTCGCCATATTCCTCCTCCGGTTCACGCGGCGCAGGCTGCTGCGCGCCGGCAACGGCGGCGAGCAGGCCGGCGCCCATGACCGCCGGCAACACGAAACGAGATGCGGCTTTTTTGTTCATCGTATCAACCCGCAAGCACCGTCACTGCAGATAGAGCGAGCCCAGATAGGCGGTCAGCCGGCCGCCGATGAGAACGGCGGCCCACAGGAGGCAGCTTGCGGTGCCGATCTTGAGACCGCGCGAAGAGACGGTCCCCGCCGCATCCCATTTAATCGCCTCCTCTCTCAACGTCCTTTGGAAGAATACCATGACGATCGCGGCTACAACCACAAGGGTGAACTTCATCTCAAACATGCCATCGGCCAGATATTGCGCCGGTTTGGTCATCCAAAGCGTAAAACCGCTGATGACCTGGAAGAAAACGGCGACCCAGATATAGGGAATGAGGCTTCGCAGCGAGTTGTACGGAATGCCTGGAAAAAACCCGTAGAGCCGCAGGCCGATGATTGCCATGAGGCCGACGACGATCGCGTTCCCGAACGCGTGGACGGTCAGGGCAAGCGGCCAACCAAATGACTGATTGACCCAGAGCGCATAGGGCGAATTGGCCAGCCATTCGAGCACTGTCACACTCCTTCGATTCTCGCGATTCTCATTCCGCCGGATTTTGATCCGGCGTGACGCCGGGCTGGTCCACGGATTTGTCCAGGAAATAGATCCCGGTAAAAGCAATACCGAGGCCAACAATCACCACGCACAGCACCATCAGGATTACGATAAGATTTCCAGACATCGGCGCTACTCTCGCTTTCACACATACGGCAGGAGCCGGCCGCCCATGATGACGCCCGCCCACGACACGAGAACCACGGCGGCAACCCACTTGGCGGCCATTGGGGCGTCCTCTCCGGCCTTGACGTTCCAGAGCCGGTCGGACACCGAGAAATAAAGAACCGCGATTGCCCCGATGGTGATGAAAATTATTTTGGGCACGAAGGTGATCTCGTTCAAATAACGCGACGAGTCGGCCTGCAAGATCAGCATCCCGCTGAACACATTCATCACCACGCCGAACACGCCCAACGGCAGCAGGCGGTGGATCGCCGAAAACGGCATTGATTTCC
Organism: Xanthobacteraceae bacterium; assembly: GCA_036557705.1. GTDB lineage: Bacteria > Pseudomonadota > Alphaproteobacteria > Rhizobiales > Xanthobacteraceae > VAZQ01. The sequence continues at coordinate 25,324 of DATBHB010000102.1, read as the reverse complement.
AGAAACCGAGGACGCGCAGCGAGACCGCGAACGCCGTTGCAAAGATCAAGGAGAACCCGAAGAAATGCAGGGTCTGCCACGGCGTGAACCAGATGACGTGGTTGATCAGGAGTTCGACATTGGCGGTGATACCCGTCTTCGGATCCGTCGGCAGGATATCCCCGGCCACGTGGATTTCCGGGTGGTTGATCTGCCCGCCCCGGTGGCCGGTCTCCGCCATTACCAGCAGCGCCACAATAGCGAAGCCAAGGATCAGATAGAGCGATCCATTAGTGAAGCGCCCGCGATAGCGAAACCGGAACAGCTCGATCCAGGCGGCGACGCCGGTAAACGCCATGGCAAAGAGCGTCCACAGTGCCATATCGCGATGGGCATTGATGACCGCCTTGGAAACTCCCTGCACGGGCGGATCGGTCAATGCCCACATCGAAGCGTTGCCCGTCACATAGGTCGGAACGGTCAATATGGCGCAGATGACGATCAGAACAAGGCTGGCGCGCTTCATCACGACGCTGTCCTTGATCAGCGCCACAATATAGAAGCCAAGCGCGAACACGAACCCCACGGTCGGGAAATGATTGAGGATCATGTGGACGTGTGACCAGATCTGCGGCGTCTTCTGCGTCGGCAACGCCAACTCGCGATGGCTGATGTCCCAGCCGAGCTCATCCACGATGACCATCAGCCCGAGAGTGACGATGCCAAGCCCCAGCACCAGATTGAGCGCGTTGTCGGAGAACTTGCCCACGCGCAGCGAGCGCACCAGCTCGATCAGGGCGACAATGCCCGTGAGGACGAGAGCGCCAAGCGCGGCAATGCCCCAGCCGTAATGATCATCCGCCGTATCCAGGGCAAACTTCGTATCCTGGGACAACACGTCGTACGAGCCGTTGCCGCTGAAATACGTCGGAATGGCCAACAGACCCAAGATGACGAAGACGGCGAGGCACGTTCGCGTCATGGCCGCATTCTTCGTGATCATTGCGACGACGTAGAGGCCGAGCGTGAATACCAGCCCGACCGACGGGAATACGCTCACGAGGATGTGGAGATGCGACCAGGATTGCGGGATTAGATGCATGAACGTTTCCTAGCGAGTCTTTGCTCGGGCAGCCGAGGCGTGGTTATCGAAGCGAAGCTGCAACTTTTGCATTACGTCTGCTTCTTCACGTCTACTTCTACTTCTTCACGTCTACTTCTTCAGATGAAAATAGCGCAAGTCGGGCGCCGGCTGACCCCTTCGGGTGGGGGAGAGATACCCGTCATCGCTGATCGAGTAGACTTCCTTGCCGATCGCCACATAGTGGTTGTCCTCCGAGCAGACGAACTCGGGCCATTCGGCGTTGCGGTCGCGGCGGTAGCTTCTCGTCACCGTCCACGGCTCGGTGAGTGCGTGGTCGATTGTCGTGACCTCGTCGTGCAGGAGGTTGGGATCGGACTTGTCCAGGTAGATCCTCTCCTTCACAACGGTCTCGTTGTCCTCATCGAGCGGAATCCCGCTCGCGTCGAACGTGCGCGGGCCTTTCATCCCGCGGGTTTCGACCAACAGCGTGTCGTAGCGTCCATCGTGGTCGGTGTCTTCCCAGTGGCCGATCGAAAATCCGGCATAGGCGGGCTCGATGTCGGCGGGCCATTTGCGGCCATCCGTGTAGATTCGCCGGAACTCGCTCATGTGTGAGAGCATGATGTAAGTCGTGTCCGGCATGACGATGATCTCCATCGGCTGCGAGGCGATCATCGACCGCGGCATTCCCGGCGGCAGACAGATGTTCGGATTGAGCGCCCCCTGCGCCTTGGCGGCAAGGCTGGCCTCGAACACCTTCTGATATTCGGGAGTCAACGGGGCCTGCTGCCCGCGACCGGGAGCCTTGCTCGGATCCCATCGCGCGTCCGCACTGCTGTCGGCTGCGACCCACTGACCTTTGAGGTCCGGATATTGCGATTCGTCATGGGCGAAAGCCCCGGCGATGGTCGCGCTCAACGCTGCTGCGAGCGCAATCGCGCCAATGGAACACCGCTCCAGCATAGCTACCCTCCCTTTAGTATTGGTCCGCTCACACATGGAACGGCCGTCTCTCCCTGGCGCCGATCCCGGCGCTTCATTTGGTTTTTCTCATCTTCTGAATTCAGCGAGCCTTCTGAATTCAGCGAGCGGCTCCGTCCGCTTTTCTCAGCATGGGGTAATTGCATGCCCTCGTTGTGGTTTTCGCTTTCCGATCACGACGCGCGCGCTCGTTTTGCAGACATAACACAGGTGATGCCGAACGCTACAATTAAATCGAGGCGAAGCTTGGCACGGCTGCGAGTCGATGGCCAGCGTGCGCGGCGTCGCAGCCTGCACAACAACGCCCGATACTTGTGGGAGCCGAGGGCGAGTCATCTTCCGGATGGTCCGGTGTATGGCGACGGCCGAGGTCAGCAGATGTCCGGCTTTATTCAAAATTTATTCCCGCTGCCGATCAACATCGAATGCTTGCCCGCTGACTGCCGTAGGCGGCACGGGAAAATACCGGCCGAGTAACGGGCTCTCCTGAATCAGGGCGGCGCGCCACCTCAAACGGGACGCCCTCCACGGCAATCGAGCAAATGGCTCAAGGAAAACGACAGGCGCGGGTCGAGGCTTGGCGAAGCAGACGCAATACGCGCCGAAGTGGGGGCATAAGCCCGCCCCAAATAGATACGCGGGAGCGCCACCAAGCGCCCCCGCGCCGTTCTGCCCGTCGGACCAGACCCTCACCGAGCGGCCGACGAAACGCCGATCAACAAGGATGAGCCGGTCGAACTAGTTGGTGGCGGCTTTCTCTTTCTCCACGATTGCCTTGCCGTTCTCGAAGTGGGTCTTGGGAACAGTCCAAGCACCACCGGGAGCGCCGCTGCGCAGCGGATCGATCGTCATCTTGAGCTGGTCGCCGGACTTGAGCGACTTGCTCGTCCAGCCGTCACGGACCAGAGCGCTCGGGCTGCCGCCTTCAAGGTTCCAGACCTGCTCGTTGCCGTCTGGGCCCTTTGCCTTGAGCAGGATGAAGGTGTGCGGGCTAGTGAACTTGAACTCAGTTACTGTCCCGTTGAGTTCGATCGGGTGCTCCTGATCGAACATCGCGAACGAGTGGTGCGCGAGAACCGCGCCGCTGATCGCGAAAAGTCCGCCAGCCAAAACTGCCGCAAGTGAATGCCGTCCCATGCGAAATCTCCCATATTCGGGTCGTTGGTCTTTGCCTTCGTGTCCGGCCTGTGGCCGATCGTTCAAGATTACGTGAGAGCGTACACGTTGTCACGCACAATTCCAAGAGCCTGGCACAAAAATTCCCCACGGCCGACTCGTTATCGCGTACGCCCCGACAGTGTAGCCGAACAAATCGTGACCGGCATTCGCCCAAAAATCTTTCGATATTTCCAGGGACTACCGCGAAACGTCGAAGTGATGTCGCCGGTTTCCTCATTCCCGGAAAACGCGGTAAGTGCTCGCCTCGACCAGCCAGGGAGCATGCCATGTCCATTACCGAAAAGAGGCCCTTGCAGACCAGCCGTGAGCCGGTCTGCTGGAATTTCAAGCTGCTCGCCCAGCACGAGCTGGAGGGTTTCGGCGGGATGGGCGAAGGCATGTCGGTGCAGATTGCTCCTGATGGCCGCCGGGTCATCTGGCTCGCCCACGAGAGCGCGCCGAAAAATTTTACTGCTGTCGATGTCTCCGACCCGCGAAGGCCCAAGGTGGTGGTCCAGACCGACCTGCCGCAGCCCTACATGCGCTCGAACTCACTCGAAGTGACCGACAATCTCATGGCGGTGGCCTACCAGTGCCAGAAGGCCGGCCAGAAGCCCGCGGGCTTCGAACTTTTCGACATCGCCGTGCCGGAGCAACCGCGATCGGTCGCCTTCGTCGATTGCTCGGGCGAGCATTCGCGCGGCGTGCATCAGCTCTGGTTCTGCGACGGCGAATACGTGCACATGGCCGCCGGCGCGCCCGACTTTCGGCCGACTCATCCGCTCGATGACCAGTTCTACCGCTGCTTCGACGTGCGCAATCCGGCAAAGCCGGTCGAGGTCGGCCGCTGGTGGCTTCCCGGGACGCGCGCGGGCGACAACGAGCCGCCGCCCGCACGGCACGCCAAGCCCGCCCTCGACAAGGGCAACCGCGCGCACAACACGAACGTCTATCCGCAGCGGCCTGACCGGCTCTATCTCGCTTATATCGATGCCGGCATGTTCATCATGGACATTTCCGACAAGGCAAGACCCAAGCCGATCTCTCGCTTCGACAATTCCCCGCCCTATGCCGGTTTCACCCACACGGTCGTGCCGCTGTTCGAGCGCAATCTCCTGATCATGACGGACGAGTCGACCTCCGACGGCGCCGCCGACTGGCCAAAGCTGATCTGGATCCTCGACGGCCGCGACGAACGCAATCCCGTGCCCATCGCGACCTGCCCGTTGCCGAGCCCCGATGCCTATGCCAGTCGCGACGGCCGGTTCGGCGCCCACAACATTCATGAGAACACGCCGCGGCCGACGTCATGGCAGTCGGACCAGATCGTGCTCGGCACCTTCTTTAATGGGGGACTGCGCGCCTACGATATTTCCAATCCGTATCAGCCGAAAGAAGTTGCGACCTTCGTGCCGCCGGCCCCGCGTATGAGCAAGCTCGACAGCATCCAGCTCAACGACGTCTTCGTCGATGAACGCGAGATCGTCTATACGGTCGACCGCTTCACCGGCGGGCTCTATATCCTCGAGATGGATTTCTGAGTTTGATTTGTAGGGTGGGCAAACGCGCGCTGCCATGCCTCACGGAACGCACTGCTCTGTCGCGCGCGTTTGCCCACGCGGTCCCGTCCCTCGGCAGTCGACCGCGTGGGCAAAATCGCGGGTATAACCATGCGCGTGGAACAAGTTGGGGACTCGATTTTGCCCACCCTACGAGAGACGAGCGGGCGCTTTTGCTCACCCTGCGATGCTCAACCTCTTTCAATCTCCTGAGGCCGGGCGCTTCGGGCGCCGGCAGAAGCGGCCGCGCGGCGCCCGCATCCCAGTGACGGTCGTTACCGGATTTCTCGGAGCCGGCAAAACAACGCTGCTGCGGCATTTCCTGAACACACCGCAGGGGCGCAACACCGCCGTGGTCATCAACGAATTCGGCGCGGTCGGGATCGACGATGCACTGGTGCGCGGGAGCACCGACGAGGTGACGCTCCTGGGCAACGGCTGCATGTGCTGCATCACCCGCACCGATCTCCAGATCGCGCTGCGCCGCCTCATCGGCGAGCGCGAGCGCGGCGATGTCCGGCAATTCGATCGGATCGTGATCGAGACCAGCGGGCTTGCCGATCCCGGACCGGTCTTGCAGACCTTCTCGACCGACCGCGCGCTCGGCGGTGAATTCTTCATCGAGGTGGTGCTTGCAGTGGTCGATGCGGCAACCGGGTTGGAGACGTTGGAATGGTCGCCGGAGGCGCGCAAACAGGTGATCCTTGCCGACCGGCTGGTGATCTCGAAAACCGATCTCGCCAAACCGGCATCGAGCGAGCAACTGTGCGCGAGGCTGCGTGAACTCAACCCTCACGCCTCGATCGAGCGAGCGATACATGGCGAAATCGATCCGTCGTGTTTCATCGAGCAGCCGGCGCGGCGCGGGGCCGCGCTGGGCTTCGTCGCGGAGGCCGCCCATAGCGACGGCATCGCGAGCTTCGTTATGGCCGAGGACGCCGCGCTCAGCTGGGAACCGTTCGCCCGCGCCATGGAGACCCTCATCGCCCTGCGCGGTCCCGATCTGCTGCGGGTCAAGGGATTTCTCGATGTCGCGGGCTGCCGCGGGCCGGTGCTGGTGCAGTTCGTGCAGCACTTGGCGCATCCGCCGGTGGAGCTTGCGTCGTGGCCCGATGGAGAACGGGGAACGCGTTTGGTGTTCATCACCCGCGGAATATGCGAACGGCAAGTCCGGGATTTGCTTGCCGCGGTTGCGGCATTAGCAAGGTAAACGAGATAACAGCGTAGCGCCGCAGGCCACAAGCTCTCATCGAAGCACTATGGTTGACGACCATTTCAGGATTCGTTCGATGGCCGCCAGCGAGATCACCCTTGCTGCGGATTGGGCGGCCGCTGAGGGTTGGAATCCCGGACTCGACGATGCCATGTGCTTTGCAACGGTCGATCCGATCGGCTTCTTTGTCGGTGAACTCGGCGGAGCCGCGGCGGCAATGATTTCGGTTGTCAACTACGATGATCGGTTCGCTTTTCTCGGATTCTACATTGTGCGCCCCGATCTGCGAGGGCGCGGCTACGGGCTGCGCATCTGGCGCGCGGCTATTGCCCACGCGGACGCGCGCACCATCGGGCTCGATGGGGTCGTGGCGCAGCAGGACAACTACAGGAAATCGGGCTTTTCGCTCGCGCATCGGAACATCCGCTTTGGCGGCATTCCCTCCCAGGTTGAAACACCGCCGCGGGATGCCGTCCCGATCGAGGATGTCCCCTTTTCAGCGATAGAAGCAGACGACGCCACGGTCTTTCCCGCACCGCGGCCGGCCTTTCTGCGCGCCTGGATTGCTGCGCCCAGCCACTGCGGGCGCGCACTCGTGCGCGATGACCGGCTCGCCGCCTGGGGCGTGATCCGCCGATGCCGCAGGGGATACAAGATCGGGCCGCTCGTCGCCGATAGTCGTCCGGACGCGGAAGCCGTTTTCGCTGCGCTGGCAAAGTGCGCCGGTGGAGAAGAGCTGTTTATCGACGTGCCGCAGCTCAATCCTTACGCGGTTGCGCTGGCCAAAGCGCATGGGCTCCAGCCGGTGTTCGAGACGGCCCGCATGTACACCGGCCCGATCCGTTCTGTGGCGCTCCAGCGTGTGTTTGGCGTCACGTCCTTCGAACTTGGATGACCTCGCTCGCTGGCTCCTTTTTGTTTAAGCCCGGCCGCCGCGATTCTCAGCAGGCCTGCCGTTTTTGTAGCGATCGGCCCCCGCACGATTCGGCGGAAACCCCGAGAGCAGGCAACATCGCGGAAGGGGTGTAAATATTCCCAAGATTATCCGTTTCTAGGAAAAAAAACTTGACAAGCCGGACAGCTCAAACTATTTAGGAAAATAGTCAGAGCACCCTCATGGTTGCCGGCTTTTTGCGAGGCGCACCTTTGCATGGCCCAATTGGTGACACAGGCGCAGCTAAAGGAACTGCTCACCTACTCTAGGAAGACGGGGCGTTTTTACTGGCGCAAGTCGCGTGGAGGTAACTGCCGCCGAAACGAGGCGGGGACGATACAGGGCAATGGGTATATTCGTATCAACATCAGCAGACGGCACTATTTCGCCCATCGGCTCGCCTGGCTCTACGTGCATGGTGAGCATCCGACCGGGCCTATCGATCATCGCAACGGGATACCTGGCGACAATCGCATCGCGAACCTGCGGCCTTGTCGAGGCCCGGAAAACCACTGGAACCGCCGAGGACGACGAAACGCAACGGGATATAAAGGCGTCCGTCGCGTGCCATCCGGCAAATTCGTGGCGCGAATTATGTGGTATGGTACCCCGTTTCATATCGGCACTTACTCAACCGCCAAAGAGGCGGCGCGGAATTATGATTGCCACTCCTACGTCCTATTCGGGGATTTTGCGAGACCAAATGGAAGCTTGGCCAGGCTCAAAGCCGATTTCAAGGCGTCTGATGCGCGGAGAAAACGCAGCAGGACGAAACGAGCAGTTCCACGACCGCTCGGTCGAAAATCGCCGGGCAATGTGAACCGCGCCCGAAGAAGCCCTTGAGGGTCAATTCGCCGCGAGGCTATTCAATCCGCGGCCGCAATCGACTAGGCTCACGTTGGAATGGTCCTAAATTTCGTGGACGGGGCGCGAGGGCGCGCCGATCCGATCTCACCGAGCCAGATCAGGGAGACATGCACCCATGGCCCGCATAAACCTCGACGTTAACGGCACGGTCCACACGATCGATGCCGATCCCGACATGCCGCTGCTCTACGCGCTGCGCAACGACATCGGGCTCAACAACCCGCATTTCGGCTGCGGGCTTGCTCAGTGCGGCGCCTGCACCGTCCATATTGACGGCCAGCCGATCCGCTCCTGCGTGACGCCCGTCTCGGCTGTCGGTACCGGCAAAGTGGTGACGCTGGCCGGGCTGGGCACACCCGAAAAGCCCCACCCGATCCAGAAAGCCTATGTGGACGAGCAGGTGCCGCAGTGCGGCTACTGCATCAACGGCTGGATCATGACGGCGGCGGCGCTGCTCAATCGGAACAAGAAGCCGACCGATGCCGAGATCAAGAATGCACTCTCCGGCCTCAAATGCCGGTGCGGAACCCATATGGCCATCCTGCGCGCGGTGCACCGCGCCGCGGAAATGATGGGCTGAAGGAGGTTCGTCATGACCGTAATGGAAAAGCTCTCGCACTTCGACGTTTCCCGCCGTTCGCTGCTCAAGGCCGGCGGCGCCCTGGTCGTATCCGTCGGCATGCCGGTCGGGTTCGATACCGTTTTTGCAATAGATGGCGCATTGGCTCAGGGGACCAAACCGCCGCTCACGCCCGATCAGTTATCGTCCTATATCGCGATCAATGCCGACGGCAGCGTCTCGGCATTCTTCGGCAAGACCGATACGGCGCAAGGCCTGTTCACTGCGATCGGCCAGATCGTAGCCGAGGAACTCGATGTCCCATTCAACCGCGTCAAGGTGATCATGGGCGACACCGCGACCAGTGTGAACCAGGGCGGCGCCTCCGGCTCGACCGGCATCATGGATGGCGGCAAACAGATGCGCGCAGCCGCGGCCGAAGCACGCCGCGTGCTCGTCGACATGGCGGCGCAGCGGCTCGGCGTGCCGGGCGACAAGCTGACCGTAAGCGACGGCATCGTCAGCGACGGGACGCGCAGCGTCTCCTATGCCGAACTGATCGGCGGGCGCTATTTCAATGTCGAGCTCAATTGGAACAAGAAGATCGGCAACCCGCTCTATGCACCCGGCAAGGCCGCGCCCAAGCCGCCGAAGGACTACAAGGTCGTCGGCAAGCCGCTCCCGCGCGAGGACATCGCGCCCAAAGTCTACGCCCAGCAGGACTTCGTCACCGACGTGAAAGTGCCGGGCATGCTTCACGGCCGCATGATCCGCCCCGCGGTCGCAGGCGCGCTCCCGGTCAAGGTCGACGAAAGCTCGATCAAGGACATTCCAGGCGCCCGGGTGGTCCGGGAAAAGGGTGTCCTTGGCGTCGTCGCCGAGAACGAATGGGATGCCATCAAGGCCGCAAAGACACTCAAGGTCGAATGGTCGAATACGGCAAGCCCCTTCCCCGATGCGGCTTCGCTCTACGACCACATCCGCACCGCGCCGGTGCGCCACCGTGAAGTGCCGGCCAATGCAACCACCGGCAATGTCGATGACGCCTTCCGCGGCGCAGCGCGCTCGGTCGAAGCCGAATACGAGTGGCCATTCCAGTCCCACGCCAGCATGGGGCCGGGTTGCGCCATCGTCGAGGTCAAGGATGGCGAAGCGACGCTGTGGACCGGGTCGGCCAAGCCGCATTACGGGCGCGACGGCGTGGCCGCGATTCTCGGCCTCTCGCCGGACAAGGTGCACGGAATCTGGAAGCCCGGCGCCGGCGCCTATGGCCGCAACGATGCCGGAGACGCGTCGATGGATGCCGCCGTCCTGGCGAAGGCGGTCGGCCGGCCGGTACGCGTCCAGTACATGCGCGATCAGGGCACCGGCTGGGACCCGAAGGGGCCCGCCTCCATTCACCGCGCCCGCGCGGCGATCGACAGCTCAGGCAACGTGATCGCCTACGAGTTCCTTTCGAAGGGCTTCTCCCGGCTCGAAGTCAACTCGAACGAGAGTAAGCCGCATGACACGCTCGCCGGCCAGCTTCTCGACGTGCCGCTCAAGCCGGTGGATGCCTTCAACGTGCCCGGGGAATCCTACGGCTTCGCCAATAAGCGAATGGCCTGGGAGACGATCGCGCCGCTCCTGGAGCGCGGCTCGCCGTTGCGAACTTCGCATCTGCGCGATCCGGTCGGGCCGCAGATCAATTTCGCGAGCGAATCCTTCATGGATGAGATCGCGGCGGCGCTCAATGCCGATCCGGTCGAATTGCGGTTGCGGCATATTCGCGACACGCGCGATCGCGATGTGGTGAAGGCAGCCGCTGACCGGTCGGGCTGGGAGAGGCGGGCCTCGCCGCGCCGAGACCAGACCGGCAGCACGGTGACGGGCCGCGGCATGGCTTATGCCACGCGCAACGGCACGCGCGCCGCAATCGTCGCCGAGGTGGACGTCGATCGTGCGAGCGGCAAAGTCTGGGCGCGCAAGTTCACGGTCGCCCACGACTGCGGCCTCATCATCAATCCCAACGGGCTGCTGCACACGATCGAAGGCAACGTAGTGCAGAGCGCGAGCCGCACGCTTTGGGAAGAGGTGCGCTTCGACCGCAATGCGGTGACCAGCGTGGATTGGCTTACCTACCCGATCCTCGACATCACCGAAGCGCCGCAGACGATTGACATCGTGTTGATCAACCGGCCGGAAGTGGCGCCGAGCGGCGCCGGCGAAGCCTCGAGCCGGCCGATCGCGGCGGCCATTGCCAACGCCATCTTCGACGCAACCGGCGTGCGCATTCGCCGGGCGCCGTTCACGCCCGATCGTGTGAAGCAGTCGATGTCGTAACGAACGCCGCCCTGTGGGGTTGCGAGGGCCGGCCCAGCGGGCCGGCCCTTTCCATGTCGGAAACTCCGATTGACGGCGTGTACGCTTAAAGCGTATATTTAGCCCAGCAATGCTCTTCGGGTGGGACAAGGCCAAGAGCCAACGCACGTTGAGCGAGCGTGGTTTCGACTTCGATTACGCTTCGCGTATCTTTTTGGGTCCCACTCTCGAGAACCGAGATGAGCGTCGAGATTACGGCGAAGTTCGGATGCAAGCGATCGGCCAAGCCGGCCCGGATATTCTCTTCGTCGTCTACACCGATCGCGGCGATACACGCCATATCATATCGGCTCGGCCCGCCAGTAGGAAGGAACGCAAGTCATGGCAATCGTTCGCCGAACAATGGAAGAGATCCGGCGGCTGAAGCCGCGCATCAATCGTGCCAAGATCAATGCGACGACCGAAGCTGATATCCGACGTTATATGCGTGAGGACGGTCAAGGTGACAGCGACCTTGCCGGCTTCGCACCCGTCATTCCTCCCCAATTGCTGCGCAAACGGCTTGGGATGACCCAGGAGGAATTTGCAAGAGCATTGCGCATTCCATTGTCCACACTGCGCAATTGGGAACAGGGGCGCGTGCTGCCGGACCCCGCTGCTCGCTCACTAATGACTATCGTTGCCAAGAATCCGAAGGCCGCATTCAAAGCGCTTGCGGCATAGCGGTCGTGCCTGCGAACCAACCCCGCGTACAAAATGATGGTGAAGGAGCACTCTGGAGATCGCCAATGAGGAAAGCATTCGCCATCCTGTGCGTCCTCGCGAGCCTCGCTGTTTCGGCGAAAGCCGAGGATGCGGCCAGCTTCTACTCCGGCAAGACGATCCGGATCATAGTCGGAATCGGCGTCGGGTCCGGCTTCGACATCAATGCGCGCGTGCTCGCGCGTCACATCGCGGCGCATCTGCCGGGGCATCCGAACGTAATCGTCCAGAATCAGCCCGGCGCCGGAAGTGTGACGATGACCAATCAGCTCTACGCGTCGGGCCCGTTCGACGGGACCGTGATCGGCGCCTGCTTCAGCGGGACCCCGATGGCGCCACTGCTCCAACCGGCGAGCGTCCGTTTCGATGCGACGAAGCTCAACTGGATCGGCAGCACCAACCGCGAAACAAACGTTCTTTATGTCTGGCACGGCTCGCCATTCCAGAGCCTCGACGATCTGCGCAGCAAGCAAATAATCGTAGGCGCGCAGGCGCCGGGGTCCACCCAGTATGACTACCCGATGCTCGCCAGCCATATCTTCGGCATGAAATTCAAGGTCATCACCGGTTACGAGAGCACACCCAAAATTCACCTCGCGATGGAGCGCGGCGAGGTACACGGCACGTTAGCCAACTGGTCCACGATGAAAGCGATCGCCGCCGACTGGATTCGCGACAGGAAGATCAGGATGCTCGCGCAATTTGGCCTCAAGCCCCATCCCGAACTACCGGGGGTGCCGATGTTTCTCGATGTCGCCAGGAGCGAGGCCGATCGCCAGGCGCTGCTGCTCGCTATTGCGCGGCTCGAATTCGGCCGCCCGTTCTTCATGCCGCCCAATGTTCCGCAGGAGCGCGTTGCCGCCGTGCGGCGCGCCTTCGACGCCACGATGGCCGACAAGGAATTCCTCGCCGAGGCGGAGAAGCTCAAGATCGATGTCGATCCGCTCACCGGCGAGCAGGTTACCGACCTGATCGCCCAGCTCTACCGCACGCCCGCCGACGTCGTGGCCCGCGTGCGCGCCGCGATGGAAAATCGAACGCCTTGATTTCCAGGCCTGTCAGCTCATCGGCGCGGTAAGGATTGTTTCGGGCGCGGGCGTACGACCGCAGAGCCTACGGTCTGCGGGGGTCGCGTCGAGATCCCTATCGCCGCGTAGAGCTCTTTCTGTTGGTCATCGTTCAAGCCGTTTTCGAAGGCAGCGGCAAACGGCTCAATAGCCTGCATATCCTGCTGCAGGGCTCGAAGTTGACTCTCCCTCACCTCCAAACGGCCGAGCGGAGTGAGCGGGTTTGCGGCAGGACAGGCTTGGGCCAAATCGCCGGCGGAGCGGTAAATTGCGGCGGTCAATTCGTATAAACTCGCGCGTTGGAAATCCGACAGCGCCGTCGCCGACTCGATTTGCCGCACCGGCCAGCTCTTCAGATTACTTGCCCATGGCAGGCACTGCGACTTCTGCCTGGCGTCGGATTGGTCATCCGCAGCGCCTTGCTTTCCAGTCGATCTTCGCTGGGGCGGAGGCGGATGGTCATGCGCGAGGGTCATGGCGACAAGCTGAGCCTTTGGCTCGTCGCCCAGCAAACTGTAGAAGCTGGCGAGAGCGGGATGCAAAGATTTGAGCGAATCCGCCATCAGCTGGAGCGTATGATCCAACGTCGAGATTTTTTCGCTCAGCCGAGTTCCGACATCGTTCGGACAGTTGGCGTTGAGGGCGTCCGCCGCCGCCTGGCCGGCGCTTCGCACCCGTTCCAGATGGCTGCGCTGCTCGGCATCGAGGTGAACGACTCGCTCCACGACGTCGAGCCGCATCGCTTTCAGATCGACGGCTTCTTGCCGGCACGCTTGAACCATCGCACCGAGCGCCGAAGCGAAGCCTGCAGCTTTGCCCCGGCGCTCCTGCTGCTCGCCTTTGGCTTGACGCCCCTGCGGCTCGCCGCTCGCGCCGTGCTGGGGGCGCGCTTGCGCCATGGGAGACAGGCAAATCCCCAGCGCCGCCGCCAATACAGGAAGGGAGCGCCGGAGTCGCTCGCGCCAATACATGGAGACCCTCCGTCATTAGAATTTGCAACCGGCTGATCCGTTCCCGCAGGACGATTGATAAACAATTCCGGCTGAGGGAGGATGTCCGGAATCGGTCACAAAACGGGAGAGGAAGGCATCATGACGAATCGCAACTCGTCGGGAATTGAGCGGCGGATGTTTTTGCAGGGCGCAGCCTCGGCAGGCGCGGCGTCGGCGCTCGCACCGCGCGTTGCGCTCGGCCAGGCGCCAGCCTCGGCGCCGGCGTCCGGCGGCGCGATCGAGCAGCGCACGGCGGCGCACCTCCTCGGCAGCGCCGTCAATTATGCCTATGCGGTGAAGGCCGGACCCTTCGTGTTCCTCAACGGACACGAGGGCTACGATTTCGAAGCCGGCATCACTCCTGCGGTCGCCGGCGCGCCGGCTTTTCCCGAACACGGAAAGCCGCCGTTGCGCCGCGAGGCCGATTTCATGTTCGAGCGCATGAGCCGGATCTTGAAATCCTTCGGCACCGACCTCGCGCACAGCGTGCGGCTCGATCAATACTACAAGGAAGCCAATGCGGTGCGTGCCTATCACTTGGCGCGCTTTGCCGCCTTCGGAAAATACGTGCCGCCCAGCACCTCGATCCTTACCGAAAGCTGCTTCGGCGCCAACAGCAACATGACGACCTCGCTCGTTGCGCTTCTGCCCGATCCGCAATGGGAGATCAAAGGCGTCTATCCGGAGACCGCCCGGGTCTCGGCGTTTTCGGGGTACGCGCCCGCGGTAGCGGCAAACGATTTCGTGTTCGCGGCAGGAGCGGGACCCGACGACAAGGATATGCTCGATACCAATCCGCCGCCTGGGCCGCACCGTCGCTGGGGATCGGAACTGCCGATCCGCCGGCAGGCGCAATCCGCGCTCAAACGCATCGAAGGCACGCTGAAAGCCGCGGGAACGAGCCTCGCCAATTGCGTCAAGGCGCAGGTTCATATCGCCGGCGAGGAGAACTTTCCGGATTTTCTCGATATCTGGAATGAAGCGGTCGGTGCCTCTCCCGCGGCGCTCACGGTGACGCCGGCCACGGGCTTCGCATCGGTCGAGATGATACTCGAAATCAATTACATCCTGCTCAAGGACGGCGCGCGACGCAGGAAGGAGATCGTGCGCGCCGATATCCCGGAACTCGCCTCGTATTCGCCGGCGATTCGCGCCGGGGAATTGGTGTTTTCCCCGGGCCTGCTGCCGATCACACGCGAGGGAGCAGTCGCAGGTCTCGCGCAGGGCGACAAGTTCCAGGGGCTCGCACTGCGCAGCCAGTTGCAGGCGAACACCATCTACGAGCATGCCGAAGCTATCGCGAAAGCTGCCGGCACCAGCATGCGCAATGTTGTGCGCATCGATTACTGGGTGAGCGATATTCGCGAATTCCCTGGAGTGGCCCTCGCCTGGGCGGGACGCTACGGCAATGCTCCGCATCCCTTCGCCTGCGTGGTCACGCCCAAGCTCGCTGCTCCCGGCGCAACGGTCATGGCCGACTTCTGGTTCTATGCGGGGTGAGCGTCCGGACAACGGCGCAGCACTCACCGCGCTTGCGCTCGCGGCGCTTGCGTTGTGCTCCGGCACGATGGACGTCGCGAGCTTTCTCATGCTCGGCAATGTGTTCACGTCGGCAATGACCGGAAACACGGCGCTGTTGGGCTTCGCCTTGAGCCAAGGCAATCTTCTGTCCGCGGCGCATTCGTTCTCGGCGCTGATCGGCTTTATCGTCGGGGCGGCGCTTGCGGCCATTATTGGGTTTCGGCTGCAGGCACAACGGCCGGAAAACCTCATTCGAGCGCTGCTGGCGATTGAAACCCTGTGCCTGGTCGCCGTAGGCGTGATGCTGACGATCGTCGGACCGCCTGGAGAAAGCACGGCTGTCTTTTGGCTCATCCTCGTCTCGGCGGTCGCCATGGGAATCCAAGGCATAACCGCGCGTTACATCCATTCACCCGGGATCAACACGATCGTCTTCACGAGCACGCTCATCAGCATCGTGATTTCGCTCGCCGAACTGCTCACGCGGCGATCCGCGAATGGCGAGCTGACCGCGGACACCAAACGTCAGATCGGAATCTTCCTCGCTTACGGCTTTGGCGCAGTGCTGGCCGGACTGCTCATCGCCGCCTTCCTGCCCATCGTAGGCTGGATCCCGGTGGCGGCGGTGCTCATCGCGCTGGGCTGCTGCGAGGCGGCAGGTCGGAAGTCGTAGCCTGGATTGCAACTTGCGCTTAAGCGCAAGTTGCAATCCAGGTTACCCCAGTCGCGCGCTGAAGTTGTCTTTGCGGGTCCAGACCCCCGGCGCGATCACGCAATCCGGACTACCGAGTGCGGACCTATTCCGGCTTGATGTTGGCGGTGCGGATTACCTTTCCCCATCTCTCGGCTTCGCCGGCGATAAAGCGTGCGAAATCGGCCGGCGGACCTGGAATCGCCACTCCACCCAGCTCCGCGAAACGGGCCTTCATCTTCGCGTCGGCGAGCGCCGCATTGGTTTCCTTGTTGAGCCTGTCAATAATCCCGGCAGGCGTCCCCTTCGGCGCGCCGAGACCCGTCCAGGCGGTGATTTCGTAACCGCGAACGAACTCCGACACTGTTGGAACATCAGGCAGGATGTCCAGTCGCCTTGCCGACGTGACCGCGAGCGGGAGCAGCCTGCCCGCCCTGACGTACTCGATCGAGGAGGGCACGGTGGCAAATGTCACCTGCGTCTGACCGCCCAGCATGTCGACGAGCGCCGGTCCAGAACCGCGATATTGCACCTGAACGATATCGACACCCGCGAGTATTTTGAAAAGCTCGCCGGCGACGTGTGGGATGCTGCCAATGCCAGCTGACGCCATGGTCACTTTTCCGGGATTGGCTTTGGCGTAGGAGATGAGCTCGGGGACAGAGGCAGCTGGGAACGACGGATGCCGCACCAGGAGGCTGGCACCGCGAAAGATGCCGGCAACCGGAGCAATATCGCGGATGAAATTGAAGTTGAGGTGCTCATAGAGCGTCACGTTGAACGTATTCGACGTGTCGACGAGGAGCAGCGTGTAGCCGTCAGGCGCTGACCTCACCACGGCTTCGGTGCCGATCGTGCCGCCGGCGCCCGACCTGTTGTCGACAATGAACTGCTGGCCGAGATGCTGCGAGAGCCATTGCCCAATGAGGCGGGCGAACAGATCGTTGATTCCGCCCGGCGCATAAGTCGAAATCAGGTGCACCGGCCGTGATGGATAGGCTTGCGCGCGGGCGAGGCGCGCTGCGGCAGGCAGCGCGCCAGCACCCGCGGCCAACTCCAGAAATTTGCGGCGGATGAGATTCATAGACTGATCCTCCACTGGCCCGGCCATTTCCACGCATCCCGCTGGGCGGCTCTCGTCACAACGTACGTGGTTATTCCCTAAAGCGGAAGGCGGCATGAGCAGTCCGGTTCGGCCAAAGGAATGCGGTGGACACAGAGAAGCGCGCAAGGGCTATAATCTCCGACCAATCAGCCAGGGAGGCCATTCGCCATGATGAATCGACGCGAGTTTCTCTGCACCGGCGCTGCCGGTGCAGCTCTCGTTTTCGGCGCGCGCAGCGCGGCCGCCGCCAGCTACGACCTGATCATCAAGGGTGGACGCGTCATCGATCCCTCGCTTGGGCTCGATGCAGTCCGCGACATTGCGATCGCGGCAGGACGAATCGGAGCGGTCGAAGCCGACATGGCGGCTGACGCCAGTGACACGATCGATGCGCGCGGCAAGATCGTCGTACCGGGACTTATCGATATTCACACTCATGCAGCCCGCAGCAAGGAAGGCCCGCCGCTTGCGCTTCTCGACGGGGTGACCGGCTGGGTCGATGCGGGCTCCGGCGGCGCCGACAATATCGATGCCATGGCTGCCGTCGCGCGCGGCGCGCCCCAGATCGGCCGCCTCCTGGTCAACATCGCGCGCACCGGCGTCACGTCCGGCGGCGAACTGCACGATCTCAACGCCGCCAATGTCGCTCTGGCGCGGGGAGCGATCGCGCGCCATCGCGGTGTCGTGGTCGGCGTCAAGGCGCGGCTGTCGAACAATGTCGCCGGCGCGAACGATCTCGAAGCGCTGCGGCGCGCGCAGGAAGCGGCTGCGCCTTTCAACCTGCCGGTGATGATCCATGTCGGCCAGAACTACTCGCCGATGCGGTCCATACTCGCGCTCCTCAAGCGCGGCGACATTGTCACGCACATGTACGCGCCGGCGCCGAACGGGATTCTCGACGAGAAAGGACGCTTGTTTCCGGAGGTGACGGCAGCGCGCCGCCGCGGCGTTCTCTTCGATTTCGGCAATGGAGTGGCCGGCCATTTCGACTGGGACACGCTGGAGAAAGCGACGAATCAGGGGTTTTGGCCAGATACTTTCTCCACCGACTGGAACGTGAACTCAAAGACCAGCGGTGTCGTCGATTTCCCGAACGTGATGTCGAAGTTCCTCATGCTTGGCATGCCGCTCAATCAGGTCGTCGCCTGCGCGACCGTCAACGCGGCGCGCGTGTTTCCGTCCTTCGACGACCGCGGCACGCTCAATATCGGCGCGCCGGCCGACGTGGCAATCCTGGAACTGAGGCAAGGCGCATTCGAATTCCTCGACAATTACAAAGGCGTGCGCACCGGTCGGCAGCGGTTGTTTCCCGCCGCGACTGTCCTCGCCGGCAAGCGCGTGCCGAGCGTTTAGTCTTTACTGCGTCACAAAGCTCGTAGGGTGGGCAAAGGCGCAACGTGCTTTCAGCGCGTTGCGCCATGCCCACGCGGACGCGTCGCGTGGGCACGGCGCGGTTTTCTATATGTGGCGCGGCTCGTCCGTGTGGACCGCGCCCGTAGCGCGTCGAAGACGCGCGTTGACGCGCTTTAGGCCCACCCCACGGAAACTGCTGACATAGTAACTCTAACAAAATTGGAACTGGCGCAGCTGCGGAACGGCGGCGTAGTAGGCTTCAAGAAACGCATCTTCGGCCGGGAAGACGTGCGTCGGAAGATGCTTGTAAAGATAATGCACGTCGAGCGGACGAACGTCGAACGGATAGGGATCGAGTTCGAAGCGACCGCCGCTAAGCGGCGTAAGCTTCATGCGAACATCCTTCCGCACAGCGGGATCGTAGTCTGTCAGGACGGGCTCGAAAGTCTGACCCTGCGGCTCCTGCGCCAGGCATAGATGCAGCGACAGCAGATCCCAGATCTGAAGGTTGTGATAGTTGGTCAGGAAAGCATCGCGGTCGAGCTTCGCCAGCGCCTGCTCCTGCCTCGCTTCGTTGACTTCGACGAAGGCCGCCACCAGGTCGCCCGGCGAAGCTTGCCGCGGCGGCGGATTCCTGATCCTGCCGTAGCGGCCTCGCCACAGTCCGGTACGGTGACGACTGATCAAGAGGCCGGCATAGGGATCGATACCGCTCATCCAATCGATCGCCCATTGATAGGCGGCAAGCTGCGCCGGATCGGGCGGGACCTGGCCGAAAGACGGCGTCCTCTTGGCCGCTACGTCGTAAGCCGGGCGCGCTTCATAACGGTACCAGCCGGCGTCGTGATAGATCGTGCCGCGGACTACCGAGTGGTACGGCTGCGGACGCGCGAATGTTTCATTGCCCCAATGCGCCGCGAACATGCCGGACAGCTCGGCATGATTGGTCTGGGCAATCAAAACGAGGGACCCGTCGGCATTTGTGCGTACGATCATCTTCAATGCTCTCCCTGCAACGGTAAGCTGCGCGACCCGCGTGTCCCGGCGCGGTACAGCATGGGCATGCGCCATAGTGCAACAGCGAAGGTGACGTGCTAGTGTGGCGGTTCAGAAGCCCGCATCATTCTGGCGGCGAGTCCAACATGCGGACTTCTGAACCAAAGCCACACTAGATCAATATGTTGCTAGTGTCCTTCGATTCCGAAGTTCGCAAACGAGGGTGGCGCACAATGAAGCGAACTTCGGAATCGGGACACTAGCGTTCCATGGAGATCAGGCGGGCATTGCCGGGGGGCAAATGACCTGTAAGGAGGTCCTATGGTTCTCTATTCCGAACCGAGGATAACAGACGCGATTCCGACAATCGATCTCTCGGCGACCTTTGCGGGCGGCGAAGCAGCTCGGCAAAAGGCGGCGGCCGACATCGGAGCGGCTTGCCGCAACATCGGCTTTTTCTATGTTGCCCGTCACGGCATAGAGCAATCGCTGGTGGAGCGCGCCTTCGCAGAATCGAAGCGCTTTTTCGCGCAATCCGACATTGCGAAGTGCAGATGCAGCAAGCGCCCGGGAACGAACGGCTATGAGCCGATGGAAACGCAACGGCTCGACAGCGAATCACCGCCCGACCTCAAGGAGTCGTTCAATTTCTCAGCCCTAGCCAAGCCAGGAACACCAGACCACGTGCTCAACATCTGGCCGCACGACCTTCCCGGATTTCGTGAAGCTCTCGAATCCTATCACCAGAAGATACGAGCCCTGGGGCGTCATGTTTCGGGACTGATCGCCCTCTCGCTTGGTATGCCGTACACGTTTTTCGATCCTACCTTCGAGAACCAGAAGGCTGCGCTGCGCCTGCTGCGCTATCCTCCGCAGCCTGCAAACGCAAAATTCAATCAACTCGGCGCCGGTGCCCATACCGATTGGGGGTGGATCACCCTTCTCGCGCAGGACAAGCAAGGCGGGCTGGAGGTCGAGACCGCGTCAGGCAATTGGGTACGCGTGGATCCCATCCCCGGCACGTTTGTCGTCAATCTTGGCGACCTTGTCGTCAATTGGTCGAACGGTCTTTACCATTCGAGTCTACATCGCGTGATGAACAATCGGGCGGGCAGCGACCGCTATTCGATTGTGCTCTTCTACGACCATGCCTACGAGACGCCGGTCGAAGCCCTTAAGACGTGCATCAAGCCTGGCGAAGAGCCGAAATTTGCGCCTTGCATCTCGGGAGACCATCGCAAGGCAAAGTATCTCGCCTCCCGCGGACACGTGCAGGCGACGCCGTAAGCGGATCGAAAGGCCAACATAGCTGCGGAGGGAGACGGTGATGAAGCCGGCGATGACGCCAATGCGGCGCTGCCTGTTGCTGCTCGCCACCTCGCTTGCGCTCTGGACTGGACAGCCGGCAAATGCGCGCGACCTGAATGCAGCGGAGCAACTTTTCGCTCATCTCACGCAGATGTCACCGGATGAGCGTCATATCAAGATCATCGAAGGAGCGACGAAGGAAGGAAAGCTGCGCTTCGTGCACAGCCTCCGTGGCGATCTTGGTCGTGATCACGCGGCTCTGTTTTTGAAACGCTATCCGTTCATGACAGTCGAGCAAAGCGAGCTGGGTTCACAGGATGCAGCCGAGCGGCTGGTGACCGAAGAAGCGGCTGGGCGCCACATCACCGATGCGGTCGTGGCAGAAACGCCCGATCTGACCGAGCTGTTGCGGCGGGATATTGCCGCTCACTATAGCTCGCCGGAAATCGGTCGCGTGCTCCGGCAATACAAATCTCTCATTGACCGGGAAAATCGCTGGGTTCCCTTTGCTGTCGATGAACACGGCATCACTTACAATACCGACCTCGTGGCGAGGCCGCCGAAGACCTACGAGGAACTGTGCGACCCGAGATTCAGGCGGACAACTTCTTTCGAACCGTTTGAGACGCGGTTCCTGGAAGGCATGTTCGCCATCTTCGACAACAGTTTTAAGAAACTCGACGACTGGGTCGGATGCATCGCTCGCAACCAGCCCATTTTGCAGCGCGGACACACACAGCGGCAGCGGCTGATGCTCGCGGGTGACCATGCCATCTCGCCCGATCAGTACATATACGACGGCATTGCGCAGAAACGGAAGTTCCCGGCCCTGCCCTTTGGGGCGGATTTCGATGCCCCTGTAACGATTACCGCTTTGGACCTCGTCATAAACCGGAATACGCCCTATCCGTATGCTGCGGCATTGTTCGCGGATTGGCTGATGAGCGAGGAGAGCCAAGCCTACCTTGCAAGCCGGCTGCGGGGGCCGATCGCGCTGAAGCATCCTTACTTCACGGACGATACCAAGCTGGTATCCTATGGGTACGCGCCGGCGGAAGTAATCGATCGGCTCAATGGAATCTGGAACAGGCATTTGGGAAGGCGCTGACCGCGGCTGTGGTTCACCTCGCTCCCTCCAATGTGTCCACGCTTCTCAAAGGCACCGGCTTTTAGTAGGCTCCTCCCAGGAAAGTTCCCGTAGAGTGGAACCTCTTTTTCGCGGCAACATTATTTCCATTGGAGACACAGGGAGGAGGCCATGCCGCACTGCACAGATCCCTACATCGACGATCCCTGTTTTCGCGATCCGTCAATCGTCGATCGATATGGGACTCCTATTGGACGCACCAAATTCAATCAGACACATGAAGGCAGAGCCTGGGCATTTGCTATTCTTGGCATTGGGGCAATACTGCTGATCGTCGGTCTTGCCTTGGGTCCTTTCGGCTGGGAATTTAATAACACCAGCCCAAGCGTCGCCGGCTCACCCACTACAATCGGTCAGGCAAGATAAGCCGCAAACGCCGCAAGCTTTGCTGCGTTGCAACACGATCGAGCCTCGCCCTGACGAAGAGGCCGGCCGAGGGCAAGGGTTCAAGGCTGCCCCTGCCCCTCTCCAGCCGCGGAAACTCTTATGCTGCGATAATCCTACGCGCCGTTAAGTGCCGCCTTCACGCGCTCAGGGGTTAGCGGCGCGCGGCGGATGCGAATTCCTGTTGCGTCGAACACGGCATTGGCAAGTGCAGCGGCCATCGGCCGGGTGGCACCTTCACCGGCCCCTAAGGCCGGCATATTCTTGTCCTCGATCAAGACAATTTCGATTTCTTGCGGAGCGACAGCGATGTCGCTGATTGGATAACTCTTCCAATCGACCGAGGTCACTGTGTTCGGATCGAACGTGACTTCCTCCCACAGCGTCCGGCTCGCAGCTTGAATGCAGTTACCCTCAATCGTTCGCATCAGCCCGCGCGGGTTGATGATGAGTCCGCAATCATGCGCCACCACGTAACGTATCGGCGTGATTGTGCCGGTGCGACGATCGACGGTGATCTCGGCCACTATGGCCGCGGTCGTCTCGCTGTGGGATGCAATCGCGAGGCCTCGGCCGCTCACCACGTCGGCTCCCGCCTGATCGATGCGCAGCGCCGCGCGCGGTTTCCAGCCTGCCCTCTCAGCGACCGCCTTAAGAACGCCGATGTCGCGAGCATCCTTGAGATAGCGCAAACGGAACTCGACCGGGTCACTGTTGGTCGCGACCGCCAGCTCATCGATGAACTGTTCGCTGGCGAAATGCGTCTGCGGCCCGGCAGGGTCGCGCATGTGCGAGGTGCGCAGCGGCGAGCCGATCCTCAGCAGAGCCGGGATTGTCTCCCAGCCGGCCCGCTTGTTCGCGAATGCGTAGGATTCGCCCGGGACTGCAAAAGCTGACTGCGGCTTGGGGGGAAATCCGAGCAACTGACCAGCGAGCGTATCGCCCGGATAGGACTCGTTCGAATACATTTCAAGGCGGGAAAATCCCTTGCTCATGAATTCGTAGGCAACGACGTTGCCCCGCGCATCGACGGCAGCGCGGCCGCGATGGATCGAGGCCGGTGCCTTCGGATCCCAGCCGGTGCCCTCGTTGCGCATATATTGCACGCGCACCGGCTTGCCGACCGCCTTGGATAACACCGCGGCATCCATCGCCACGTCGCCGGCATCGTTGCGGCCATATGAGCCGGGCCCCATGAGCCAATGGGCAACGACTCGCTCGGGCTTGAGGCCAAGGATTGCGGCGACACCGTCGCGGCAATAATGGGGCTTCTGCGTTCCGGTCCATATCGTTGCAGCATCCCGCCTGACATCGACCACGGCGCATCCGGGGCCGAGGCTCGCATGCGACTGAAACGGCCATTGATAGTCGGCCTCGATAATTTTCAGCCCGCTCGCCTGCGCGGTCGCGAACACATCGTCGACGTTGCCAACCTGCACCTCGATCTGCCGCTCCTCTGCTGCGGTCTTGCGGATGACGTTGTAGATCTGATCGTGCCCGGGAAACTCAGGATGAGTATCCGACCACGTCACCTTCAGCGCCCGGCCGGCGCGCACAGCATTCCATTCCTTAGGCGCGACGACACCGATCAGGTCCTTTACGTGGACGACTTGCGCTCCGGGAATGCCCCTGATCGAATTCTCATCGACCGCAATCGGCACTGCGCCGGCAACAGGCGGTCGGATCATCCGGCCGTGCAGCATACCTGGCACGCGAACGTCGGTAACGTAATCGTACTGGCCGTAGGCCTTGGCCGGGATATCGCTGCGGGGCAGCGGACGGCCGACGAGTTTGTAGTCCTTCCAGGACTTCGGCCTCGACCGCCCCTTGGCAACGAGGGGATTACCAATCTGCTTGTTCCACTCGATGGTGGTGTTGAAAAAACGGCCGCCGATGAGCTCGGCATAGGACGTGCGTTTGGACGGTTCGGAGCTGGCGCTGATCGCACCGTCGGCGACAGTGAGCTTATCGGCCGGTACGTCCAGCTTGCGGCTGGCCAGTTCGAGGAGCACGCGGCGCGCCTCGGCTGCCGTGTTGCGCAGCGTAGCGCCGCCCTTCTTGACCCCGGTCGAACCGCTGGCGCCGCCCTGGTTGATCGTCTTCTCGGTATCGCCCATCACCAGCGAAACTCGCTCGTAAGGAAGGTCCAGTTCCTCGGCGACGATCATCCGAATCGCCACGTCCGTGCCCTGGCCGCAGTCGATCTTGCCGAAGAATGCCGTGGCGCTGCCGTCCGGGTTGATGGCGATCCAGCTGTCGAGCTGGTCCGGTGTGAGGGGAGGCCTGCCGTCTGCCTGCGCGAACGCCTGCTCAGACCAGCCGGCAGGCGCAGCGAGCGTGACGACGAGAGCTCCGGAGGCGCCAAAGAAGGCGCGGCGGGTCAAATTTCGGTCCGTTTGTTCGGGGTGCGTCATCTTTGAGCCTCCCTTTACGCGGCCTGGGCCGCGCGCTTGACAGCGCGCATGATTGCGACGTGCGTTCCGCAGCGGCATTTGAGACCGGAAAAGCTTTCACGGATTTCGGCGTCGCTCGGATGCGGGTTTTTCCGCAGCAGCGCCGCGGCGGTCATGATCCAGCCGTTCATGCAGTAGCCGCATTGCATGGCGTCCTCCGCGATCCAGGCGGCCTGCAGCGGATGCGGGTTTTCCGGCGTGCCAAGGCCGGCGATGGTGGTGATCCGTGCATTCCTGACCGAGGAAAGCGCCGTCGTGCAGGACCGCGCCGGCTCGCCATCGATGTGAACGGTGCAGGCGCCGCATTGGCCCAGCCCACAACCGAAATGAGGATTGTTCAGACCGATCTCGTCGCGGAGCGCGTAAAGCAAGGGCATGTCTGGATCGTCGACCTCGATCTGGTGAAGCCGGCCATCGACTTCAAGAGTGAAATGCTCCGTCACCGCTATGCTCCTTGAAATTCAGCACCGAACCCGCCACAGTGGACCAAACTGGCGCCCACTTATTTTTCAGCAAGAGCCCGGCGGAGGCGCAAACATTAACACGTTTGGGAGAGATGGGATGGCGGATTCTCGCGCGTCGTTCGAGGCCAGTCACTTGCTTCGGCCAAAGTGAAGCCCGTTCGAGTGTGTCGCTAACGGCGATTGTCTGTCTCCACCTCATCCTGAGGAGACGCGCGTTCTTAGCGCGCACCGTCTCGAAGGATGAGATGGGCACAGATGACTGACCGACGTGTCTGCTGGACTTTGCGCCTTACGCGCCCACCATCCCAGCTCATCAAAACAGGCGACTATCAGGCGCGCTCGTTCACGGCGTTGGAGGCGGCAATGTAGCCATGAGTGCAGGCTTTGCCGAGGCCATGCATCAAGTGAGCTCCACTGGCTTCGCCACCGGCGTAGAGACCCGGGAT
>DATBHB010000101.1:0-7693 GCA_036557705.1 Xanthobacteraceae bacterium | reverse complement strand
GTGCGCCATGTCGGTCTGCAACGCCGTCTGAAGCACGGACTCGTTCAGCAACGCGCAGGTGTTCTTCGAGATGTGCTCCAGCGCGCAGATGATGGTGACGTTCTGCTGGTCGTTCAGATAGAGCGCCTGGTTGGTATAATTACCGATCGTGACCACCGCCGACGTGAGATTATTGACCGCGTTGATCAGGGACGTCAGGTTGGTATTCGCCGCCAGAAGCTGATTATAAACGTCGTTCACCGAAGGCATGGTAAGGCTCCTTCCCTTGCTCGATCACCGCTTGCCGAGTGTGCGTTGACTCGATAGGTTCAGTGTCACACCACGGATTCCTCGAGCCCTGATCCGTTGGCGTAATCCGTTGCGGACGCGTTGCTGTTGGAAAAAGCCGCGGCAGGACGCCGAGTCCCGGACCCAACCCTGGCGCGCCGGCAGGGACTGTCGTGCGACCGCGATGATCGCGCGGAAAACGCGGGAGCAGACCGACGATCGACCCGGCCTCCGCACTCAATCCCCGTCGGCAAAGACGAACGTCATGTCGTGTATTTTCTGAACTGCCATGTGCCGTTCATCGGTTTGCATTTGGAGTACATTCAGGCGGGCCTTGGGGTTGACGTCCGCGTCCGCCTTCGTAGGCGAGGAAAACACCAGCTTTGCCGCTACCGCGATAACAACCGCAGCAGCGACGGCGACAACATGATGAACACGCATCGGCGCCTCCCATTGGTCGTATTATTGCGCCCCGTTAAACGGCAACGCCTCCTCCGATCGGAGGAGGCGTGCTCAAAGGCCGGTGATTGGCTTGCAATTTCGCCCTTGAGACGAGGCTTTTTGGCCTGAGATGGTTGGGATCAGAACGTCCGCGATGGCTTTTGTCCGGCTTGGGGCCAACCCAGATCAGGCCCGAGCCGTTGTCGGCAAATCAGTAGCGATGGTGTCGCCAGCGGTGGTGCCCGTAATGGCCTAGCATCGCCTCACGCCGCCGCGCACCTGCGCGCGCCTGAGCCGAGCCGCTTGTGGGCACTCCAAACGTGCCGCCGGACGGAGCGTCATGCCGTGTCCCGGGTCACGGGCTTCACGGCCGCAAATGCACCGCTGTCGCGGCGGAGAGCGCTGCCAAGATAAAGAACGCTAAGCCGGGCCCATTGACCATCACCGTAACAATGATGAGCCCTATGCCGTACCCGCCGGACGCAGCTTCGATGGCAAGAGCGACGCCAACGATGAGGAACAACGCCGCCAGGAACGCCTGAAGCAAAAAAAGAACTTGCGTCCTTCCCGCTCTGACATTTGTGCAGTCCCCGAAAGAACCCGACCCGCCGACGGTCGGGGGCATGATCCAAGGCTATCGCCTGGCGGGCAAGGGGTTTCCCCCAAAGGCTCAAGGCCACGTCAGGGTCGCGCGTTCCCAGCGTGCACGCCATTCTGTTCGACCAGCGTGTGCGGTGAAGCCTCAGCCTGCGTTCTCGCGGAGGCCGTACAGCATTGTGATGTTGATGCGACGGTTGAGATAGCCCTCCTTGAACGAGATGCGATCTGTTTCGTGAAACAGATCGGAATCGAAGATGGCGGCGCGGTTGGCGCGGTGCGGAATGGTCACCGACTTCGCTCCGTTCTGATCGAGAAATTTGCGTATCATGGAATCCTGGTTGTTGTATTCGTCGAAGCTCCAATCAAGCGGTGCCGGCTTGTCCCAGACGACCAGCCCGCCGCTTTCGGGGTCGAGGTTTGCGTCGTCGGGCGTGATCCAGAAATTGACGTTCACCGCCGCGAAATCGGCATGAATGTTGATGCCCGTCAGCGTGCTGTCATATTTGAAGGCCCAACAGCGTGTGAGCAGGTGATCGCCGAGGATGGCGGGATACGCGGCGCGCAGCTCGTCGGCTATTTGTACGAGAAGGGGGCAGGCAAAACCGTCCTCCGGCATTGAGCCGAGATAGCCGTTCTCATAAACCCGGTTCCAGATTGTCGAGCGCCAGCAAAATTGACGGAGTTGGGCGAGTGCCTCGTCGGTCAGCAGGTTGTCGAGGACAGCGACTTGCGGCGAGCTGGTGCGCCATTGGGCGGCGATCTCGCCGCCGGATCTGTCGGGATTGACCGCAGCGCCGGGAATCCGTTCGCCGGCCTCGAGATTGAACGCGGGGGCCGCGACCGCACTCGAATTGCCGCCGTTCAAATAATCGCGCTGCTCCTTGTCGTGCCGCGCCTTCTGCGGGGCGGCAGGCCCGCGTCGTGCTGCAGAATCCGCATTGCCGTAGGTCAGCGACGCCGATTTGCGATAGTAGGGAATGCTTTCGGCGAAACGGCCTTGATCGAACAGCGCCCCGCCAAGTCCGCCCAGCGTGTCGGGCGAGTCCGGATCGAGCGACAGGGCGCGCCGGAAGGCTGCTTCAGCTTGTTGGAATTTGCCTTGGTTGTAGAGGACCACGCCGAGACCATTGTGCCCCTCGATTGCCTCGGGCGCGACCGTGACCACCCTGCGGAACGCGGCCTCGGCGTCAGCAGCCCGGCCTTGATCCTTGAGGAGCATGCCCAGCAGCAAATTCGCTTTCGGATGACTGGGACGCGCACGCAAGATGCTGCGGCAAACCCGTTCGGCGTCTGCAATCTGCCCGGCGCTCTGGTGGCGCACTACCTCCTGTATTTTCTCGTCATGCTTTGAAACCTGCGGCCGGCTGTTCATATTCCCCCCAGGCTACAGTGGTCGAGGATCCGCTTTATAACCGCGCCCGGTCCCGTCCGGGCGCGGCACAGCGCCGCCCCGGCCCCGACGGGCCGATAGAGCCATTCAATGTGTCGACAAGAATGTCGTTAGAGACGATTTGCGCGACGCGCACGGCCGCCGCTGTCACGGCCGCCTTGGGTCACAGGTCCGCGGTGGCGTTTGGCCAAAGCCGTCGCCGTCGGGGTAATCCGAGGGCGGCGTTATCCTGCGGATATAGAGCTGCGGCCGGCACGATCGTGCCGTGGACCACGGCAACCGCCTTCATCAGGTAAGCGAGATAGACGAGCGGCACGAAGGGCCAGTCGCTGCGCCGATGGCGAAGCCAGGGCCGCATGGTCAACCACGTGCCGAGCGCAGCGTAAAAGGGCGCCAACGGAATGAATGCCAGCGCGAACGCGAACCGCGCCGGGATCGGCGCATCGAGGCTGCCGGACCGCACCGCGAAGGTGTGGAGACCCCAGCGATATTGATGGCGCAGCACAGCCGCAAACGCTTTGCGGTCGAAATGCCGGACGCAAGGCGCCGATGTGAATCGCACGATCTCGTTTGCGTTTCGAATGTTTCGGAACAAGGCCACGTCCTCGCCGGTGCGCAGTCGTTCCTGAAAGCGCAGCAGCCGGCGACTGTGCGCGTGCAGCTTGAAGCTCAGGTTCGTGGTCGGCGGGTGATACGGAAAACGGATTTCGCAGTCGCCCCTCGGCACCGAGGTGAACCAGGAGAGGATTGCGTCGAGGTCGGACCAAATCCCATCCCCGCATCCTTCGATCGCGCCGGCTACGGCCAATGCCTCGCGGTAAGCATGATGATGCGCAAGGTGGCATTGCACGAAATCCGCCGGCGCAACGCAGTCTGCATCGAGCAGGATGACGGTATCCACGCCGTTCTCGCGACACCATTGCAGGCCGGAATTGCGTGCCGCGGCTGGGCCCCGATTGCGGTCGTGGCGGATCAGCATCAACGCGGGATGCTTCAAGAGCGGTGCGAGCACGGGAGCCGAGGCAGTATCGCTGCGGCTTCCGTCATCGACCGCGATCACGCGTGCGCCGTCAGGCAGTCCGGCAAACACGGATGCAAGACAGCGAGCGAGCGCGTCGAAACCGTCCTTGAACGGAACGATGACCGCGCTCGACTGATAAGTTCCCCGCCACGCGGTCGATTCAAACACTGGCAAGCCCCCCCGCGTGGGATTATGGTAGAATAACCGCCGCAACGGGGCAACTCTGCTGGCCCGATGGCACAGGTCACATCTGGGAATGGTCTATGGCACCCGGCTTGGATTTTGCGCGCGCCTTCGGAGCCTATCTGCTGCGGCGAAACTTGCAGCACCTGATCATTCATGTGACCAACCATTGCAATTTCCGTTGCGAGCACTGTTTCATCGATTTCTCTCCCAAGCGCGACCTGAAGCTGGCGCAATTCCAGGAGATCGCCCGCCAGATCGGGCCGTTGTTCTGGCTCGACATCGGCGGCGGCGAGCCGTCGTTGCGCAAGGATCTCGCCGACATCGTTGCGGCTTTCGATGCCAAGGTGGTGCAAATCCCCAGCAACGGATCGCTGCCTGACCTGCTGATCCCGGCACTCGAACGAATAAAGGCCGAAACCCGGGCGGAGATCGCAGTCTCCTTCAGCCTCGACGGCCTGCCGGAAACTCACGCCAGGGTGCGCGGGGCACCGGACAATTGGCATGAGGTGTGGGACTGCTACGCCAAGGTGCGCGCGGTCGGCGGCATCGCGGTCAAGATCAATACCTGCGTCACGAACCACAACATCCACGAAATCATCCCGTTGATGCGATTGGTCCGGGAACGAGGCGTCGACTTTCACTCGATCATTCTTTTGCGCGGCGATCCGATGGATGGGTCGGTGAGCCTGCCGCCGCTGGATGCGCTGGAGCGCATGGCGCCGGACATGTTCGAAATTCTCTCGACCTACGATTACGGTCAGAATGTCCTGGCAGCCCGCATTCTACGCAACTATCACAGGCTGCTGTGGTCGACGTCGCTGCGCACGCTCAGAGAGCAGCGGCAAGTTACGCCCTGCTACGCCGGCAAGTTCCACATGGTGGTCATGGGCGACGGGCGGGTGTCGTCCTGCGAGATGCTCGACGCCGTCGGCAACGTGAAGACGCAGAGCTGGGCAGACATCATGCGCAGCCAAGCTTACCGCGATCAAGTCGCTTCAATCGAGCGCGGCGAATGCCACTGCACGCATAATTGCGCCATGATGGGCAGCCTGCTTTTCAATCCAAAGCAAGCCGCAAAGCTCGTTCTCAATCCGCGGCCGGTTTGACCGTATCCGGATTCGGCGACGATGCGCCGCTTGCCGACATCGCGTCGCTTTCTCGCGCGCGCGATCGTGGGATAGCGTAAAGCGGACAAAATCGCGGGGGAGGGCGAGCCATGGTGGATTTCGCGCGCAGGGAATTGCTGCGGCTGGCGCTGGGGACCGCTGCGCTGCCTGTGGGCGTGCTGTCTTTGGGCGTGCTGTCTTTGGCCGCGCGCACGGCGAGCGCGCTCGATTATCCGTCGCGCCCGGTGCGCATCGTCGTCAGCTTGCCTGCCGGTCTCGCTCCTGACATCGATGCGCGGCTGATTGCGCAACCATTGGCGCAGCGGCTCGGGCAATCGGTCGTGATCGAGAACCGGCCGGGCGCCAACAGCAACATCGGCACCGAGTTCGTGGTGAAGGCGCCGCCGGATGGCTATACGCTGCTCTTGCTGCTTGCCGGCAATGCGATCAACACGACGTTCTACCCGAATCTCTCGTTCAGCCTGGCCCGCGATCTCGTGCCGGTCGCGTTCGTCGGTTCGACGTCGTGGATCATGGCGCTCAATCCCGCGGTCCCGGCGCAGACCGTTCCGGAGTTCATCGCCTACAGCAAAGCCAATCCCGGCAAAGTCTATTTGGCGTCGCCCGGAATTGGCAGTCCGGCCCACCTCGCCGGCGAGCTGTTCAAGATGATGACCGGGGCCAGCTTTGTTCACGTGCCCTATCGGCAAAGCTATCTGCCCGATTTGCTCGGCGGACAGGTGCACCTCACATTCGCCGCGGTCGCTTCGCTCGGCGACTACATCCAGACCGGAAAACTGCGCGCCCTTGGGCTGACCACAAAAGCGCGCTCCAGCCGGCTGCCGGCGGTTCCGGCGATCGATGAATTCGTGCCGGGCTACGAGGCGAGCGGCTGGCTCGGAATCAGCGCGCCGCAGGGAACGCCGGCCGCGATTGTCGAGAAACTCAATACCTGCATCAACGCCGCCATCGGCGATCCCGATGTCAAGGCGAAGCTGCTCGGCCTCGATGTCGAACCGCAAGCGATGGCGCCCAGCAAGTTCGGCAAGTTCATTGCCGATGAGACCGACAAATGGGCGAAGGTGATAAAATTCGCGAACATCAAGCCGCAGTGATCCGCCTACGTTGAGCTGCCGACGTTGCTACCGTTTATGAGGCGGGCGGTCGCGGACGTAAGCTGCAGCTGCAAGCGCAGGCTGAGGCGACCGAGAGCGCCGCCGCAGACCAGGAGCGAAACGGCGGCGGCGGCCAGGCTGAATGCAAGTCTTTGGGATGATGCGCCACGTTCTATCTGATTGGCGATGGTGCCCATTTCCGTCAAGACCATGCCAGCCCAGAAGAGCGCCACGGCACCAAGCTCGCGCAGACTCTCGAGGCGGCTCGTGATGGTCAGATGTGTGGTTGGCTGCCGCAGCCGCCACCCGCGGGATCGGTAAAGAATAGAAGCTATTCCGCCGCAGACCACCGCACAGACTCCAGTCATCAAGAGGACGTCATTCCACTGCACTGGCTACGCTCCGTGTCTGCGACTGTCGCTCGCTCCTGTAAAGGCGGAGCTCATCGTTCCCATGCTTCGCGGCGCAGAGAGGCGCCGTCATCGATTCGCCCTCGCAGGTGCAAGCTCGCGCGGCCGAGCCAGAAGCCGGATTGCCAGAGCATCAGGGCGGCCACGCCGAGGTTGAGCGCCAGGTTTCTTGGCTGCGCGTCGAAACGCAGGATGTTTGCAACGGCGCTTGCCAGGCTGAGCGCGAACCCAGCGGTGACGCTAGCCAGGCAAATCTCCTTTAGGCCATCGAATCGTTCACGTTCAGCCGGCCGAGCCGCCCGCGCCCGCGGCAACACGTAAACAAGGCCGAACGTCAAGGATGCGATCATCACGCCCATAGCGCCGAACAACAGCAAGTCATTCCAGCCCCGCACCCACAGGCCAGGAAACATGGCAGCAACAATCGTGAGCGCGATCGCCGTTTTCAAACGACGCGGATCATCGTCACGAAAACATTTGCTGACCGCATAAACCAGCAGAACCCATAAAAGCAGGGCGAACACGAATGCCAAGAGGGGCATCAGCAGCAACAGCCAGGGGTGGGACTGCGTAGACAAATTCGGCAGCATCCCGCTTTCCTTTCGCGCGTGCGGTGAACGGACAGATACTAGCTTTGCAGTTGTGTGCGTTCGCTAAAGGTTAGACGCGCATTTTAGGAAAATTTCCGTGCGCAGCGATCAACTCCCGCAGCGTCAATCGTCTTTCATCGCCCGCTGCCCCGGATTTCGCCGGCGCTCAATCCGGGCTACGGTTGCCCGGCGATGCACTCAGCCGAGACGATACATAAAGGACACCACGTGCCCGGACAGCTTCATCTCGTCGGCAGCATTCCGCTGGATACGCCGCAGGAGGTTTTTGAGACCTTCGGCGCGCCGCTGGGCCAATATCTCGCCGCCATGCCGGACGGCGAGGTCGGGCCGCGCCGGCACTGGATCAGCCGCGTGCATTATCAGGTGCTGGCCGCGCATCCGGAGCTCGAGATCGTGCAGCGGCCGGCGCCGGACGAAAACGGCGTGGAGCGGCAATTCCCGCGCAACGCGTCGGATGCCTGGCATTTCAAGGTCAGGGACGGCGTCAAGGAAGTGCGCTTCGGCGATCCCGGCTGGCGGCTCGGCTACGCGCGCGACGCGATCAAC
>DATBHB010000100.1:0-4889 GCA_036557705.1 Xanthobacteraceae bacterium | reverse complement strand
CTCGCCACCTGCTGCGACCTGCGCATCGCCTCGGACAATTCGCGCTTCGCGGTGCCGGCCGCCAAGCTCGGCATCGGCTACGGCTATGTGGGGCTCAAGCGCCTGGTCGACATCGTCGGGCCGTCGTTCGCCAAGGAGATTTTTTATACCGCGCGTCAGTTCGATGCCCAGGAGGCGCTGGCGATGGGCCTGATCAACCGCGCGGTGCCGTCGGCCGAGCTGGAGAATGCGGTGAAAGCCATCACCGACATGATCTGCGCCAACGCCCCGCTCACCATCAAGGCGGTGAAGGTCACGGTCGGCGAAATCCTCAAGGACGAGGGCAAGCGCAACGTCGCGCGCACCACCGAACTGGTCGAAGCCTGCTTCGTCAGCCGCGACTACAACGAAGGCCGCAGCGCGTTCATGGAAAAACGCAAGCCGGTGTTTACCGGGACGTAAAGCCGGGTTGTAGCCCGGATGAGCGCAGCGAAATCCGGGGCGGCTGCGCCGCGTTGTGGGGAATCAGAATTGGTCAAGTTCCGCAATTTGGACGCCAAGTTCTGGAAATCGGGTCATCAGATACGTCGGAATCAGCGACGCGAGCAGATAGAATATCGCCATACCTAGAAATTCACTTTCGCGCTGCAGCGGAATCTTGTGGTTCCCTCCAGACGTGCTGCTAAACGCATATTCGAGCGCGCACACAGCAGCGAGAACGAGGAGAAAGAGCGCGTAGCGCATTTCGTTCTCCATGCTTTCGGAAAAGCCGATCAAGCATCTCCAGTAGCCGCTGTCCTCCTCCATTTTGGAGGATACAGGTATTTCTTGATGGTATCGCCTGCTTGATTTGGCGTATCCGGCTCCCAATCGGCACTTATTTCTTGTCCCACCAGTCGAATATCCCGCCAACGCGCCCGCCAGTGTCGAAGGCTTTCTTTTGCCTAGCGTTCAAGCTGTCATAAAAGGCTTGGAGCTTGGGCTCGACAGCCTTGAGGCTGGCGACTCTGGTCTCCGCCGTCTTTTCGGCAAACGCCATGCGGCCAGGGGCCGTGGAAAAATCGGGCTTGTCAGCGCATAGTGCCTTTTTTGTAGAAGCATCGGCAGACGCAGAAGCATCAATGAAATCTTTCAGCGTCGCTTTTTGAGCATCGGTAAGCCTTAGCCGTTTCGCCAGACGATCGGTGCTGACAGCAGGCGTTGCCTTGCTGCTGCAAACCGCTCTGATGTTTTGAGCGCGTGCCGGACTCGCAGCAAAGGCCAGAATGGCAACGAAAATCAGGATTGCAGAACGCATGACAGACCTTCCTTCTAAAAAAGCCGGCGGCAAGGACAGTCGCGCCGCTTGGATCATTCACCCATTACGCCGAAAGCACGAGCAAATGTCCCGAGGTGCGACACCGATATCCGATTGCAGAAAGCGGCGTGGAGCCGCGGACGGCGACGGCCTGGCCGCCACCGTCCGCGCTCGCTCAACCTCAATACCCGTAGTACTGACCCGACCCGTAGTACTGATTGGGGCAGACCCAATTGCCGCCGGTGTCGTAGTAGCAGCCGTTGTTGTTGTAGTTGTTGTAATAACCGTACAAGCCGGTCGCCGCGGCACCGGCGGCGGCGCCCCAGGCTGCACCGCGCCAACCGTTGCCGTAACCGTAGCCCGGCCGGCCAGCGATCGGGCGCCCCGGATAACCGGGCCGGCCTCCTGGGCGACCCGCTATGGGATGCGAAGGCCGAGCTCCTCCGGCCATGCGCATGCCGCCGCCGTTAAAACCGCCCGCACGCATACCGCCGGCGCTAAATCCTCCGCCGCCGCGAAATCCGCCACCTCCTCCACCGCGCCCACCGCGGGCAAATGCGTCGCCGGTAACCAAGCTGGCAGCCAGGACAGTGACCGCTGCGAAGCCGATCAGATCGTAACGAACCATGACGTCCTCCTGACGAATGTCGCACATCCGATGGCGTTTCGGCGGTGATGCCGAGCCAACGTACCGTACGCGGGAAGATGGACAGGCTAACGCCGGCTCGGCACCATCTGCACTATGGCCTCTCGTATATTCGGCTTATTTTTTGATCTAGGTGAGTGATCGCTTTTTTCCGACGACGTTCTCGAGAAGTCGCGCAGAAAAAGCCCCGCTGGATGCGAGGCTAGTCTTCAGAGGAGCGAGGAACAATCGAAATGCGCGGACTGAAGTTGGCAGGTTTGCGGACGAACTTGCTACTCAAATCGCGCAGGCGATTTATCCCTTCGGGCAACGCTCGCTGCACTGACGCCCTAGCCGGCTGCACCGACACATCGTGCGCGCTGACTGGCGGTGCACGGCTGATAGGCGCGGACGCCGGCGTCGGTCAACTCGGCTTTCATGGATGCCGTTACGGCGTCTCAGACCGTCGCACCGCGTATCTCAAAAATATTTCGGTTCGCTCAATCCGAGCGACGGTACGGCGCTACGGAACCCGCTTCACCACTTTGGTGCCCAGCCCGAAGACGCGCGCGGCGTTGGCGCCCAGAATGTTGCGCTTGGCCTTTTCGCTGAGAAACGGCAGGTCGTAGATCACGCCGGGCAGGTCGAAATCCCAGTGCGGATAGTCGGACGACCACAAAAGCTGCGTCTCGGCGTTGATCATCTTGAAGGTGGCTTCGAGGATCGACGGATCGTCCGGCTTCTCCATCGGTTGCGACGAGAAATACATTTCGCGCATGTATTCGCTCGGCTTGCGCTTGAGCGACGGGCAGTCCGACGTGCGCATCATGTAGGAATGGTCAAGCCGCTGCATCAGCGAATAGGCCCAGGTGAGCCCGCTCTCGATCCACAGCACCTTCAGCTTCGGGAAACGCTCGGACAGGCCGTTCACCACCCAGTTGGTCATGTGGATCATGTTGAACCACATGAAGCCGAGCGAGTGCACCGAGATGAAGCGATTGGTCATCTGCAGCGCGCGATCTTCCCACGAATAGGCGGCGTGGAACGAGATCGGCTTGCCCATCTCTTCGAGCAGCGCGTAGGTCTTCATGTAGGCGTTGTCGTGCACCGGCTTGTAGCGCGGCGACGTCACCATGAAGCCGACCACGCCCTTCTTGTCGCCGAACTCCTTCACCGTGCGGTAGGCCGCTTCCGGATCGTTGAACGGGATGTAGAGCATCGAGACGATGCGCGGCTCCACCGCCAGGATGCGCTCGCAGAGCCAGCGGTTGTAGGCGCGGCACATCGCGGTCTCGATCTCGACCTGCGGGTGCAGGCCGAGGAACAGCATCGGGGTCGGGAACAGGCAGCAATAGTCGACGCCCATCGCGTCCATCCAGTCGAGCGTCATCTCCACGTCGCGGTGCTTGTCGCCCGTCGCCTGCTGCAGGCTGCGCAGGTTGTGGCGGGTGATGCGGCCGCCGAGGCCCTGGTTGCCGACCTGGCTGTTGAGCATGCCGGAGCGGCCGGGGCGGCGCGCCGAATCGATCGCGTCGCGGCGGATCACCGGGCTTTCGATGTACTGGAACACCTCCTTGTAGGACTCGTTCTCGTAGTGGTGGGCATCGACGTCGACGATCAGAAAATCCTGGTAGTTGTTGGCGCGCGCCTGCTCGGCGGCGTGCGCCAGATGCTTGGCGGTCGAGTAGTCGTCGAAATTCAGCCTGCGGACGTCGCTGGGGACGGTATCCATGTTTGCTCTCCTCAGGCGACGACGTAGATGTCGTCGCCGCGGCGCACCACCTCGAATTTCTTCAGCCTGAGCTTGCGGTCGCCGACGCAGATCCCGGTCTTGAGCTCGTACTCGTAGCCGTGCCATGGGCAGACGAAATGCACCTCCTCGGAGAAGGTCTGGCCCTGATAGGTGCGGTCGGCGGCGATGATGTCCAGCACCTTGTTGATGATCAGTCCCTCGCAGGCCGGCCCGCCCGAATGGACGCAATAATTGCTGTAGGCATGGAACGCGCCGCCGTGGTGGAATACGCCGATCTCCTGCGGACCGGCGCGCACGATCCGCCGGTCGCCGTCCGGCATCTCGGCGGCCTTGGCGACGAACCATTCGGCCATGCGGCGTTCTCCCTGTGCTGTCCGCAGTATGCCAGTGCAGCGCCGGCGGCAACAAGGTCGGCCGCCGGGGCACGCGCGTTTGCACGCTCTTGCGTGGCGGCACCGCGAGCCTAGACTATCGACCACAAGCGAAGGGGGGTTCTCATGGCTGACGCGCAATCCGAACCGAGACTACTGCTGCCGGCGCTGCGACCGTTCTATGACGCCGTCATTCCGCTATCGTGGCTCGTCATCCGCGTCGCAGTCGGATGGAATCTTCTCGTCCACGGCTACGGCAAGATCAAGATCGGGCCGACGGCCGGGTTTCTCAAGGCGTTTGTCGATCTCGGCTTCACGCCACCGGAGATCTGGTTCTGGACCGCGCTGGTGCTTGAAACGCTCGCCGGCATTGCGCTGATCCTCGGCCTGTTCACCCGCTTCTTCGCGGCCGCCGCGGCGATCGAACTGCTGATCATCACCACGGTCTATTGGAAGACCGGGTTCAGCTGGCTGCAGCGCGGCTACGAGTACACGCTGCTGTGGGGCTTGATCTGCTTCGCCATCGCGCTGCGCGGCGGCGGCCCGTATTCGCTCGACCGCAAGCTCGGCAAGGAGCTGTAGGCCGCAGGCCGCGCACCCGGCCGGCAGCCGCGCGCGTGCCTGCGCGCCTGCGCGCCTGCGCATCGAACCCGATCCGCGGCCGCTCCTCCGTGTCCGCGGGCGGCAAATGGTCCGCACCCTTGTGCCTCCGACTCCGCGCCGTTAAGACTGCGGCAGCGACGCGGATCATTTCCATATCCGCGCTCGGCTGCGGAGAGGTGGCAGAGTGGTTGAATGCACCGCACTCGAAATGCGGCATACGGGCAACCGTATCGGGGGTTCGAATCCCTCCCTCTCCGCCAG
>DATBHB010000099.1:0-13660 GCA_036557705.1 Xanthobacteraceae bacterium | reverse complement strand
GGCCGCGGGCCGGTGCGGCGCGCCGGGCGCAATCAGCTCATCGCCCGTCGAGAGCACCGCGACCTTGGGCCGGCGCACCACGGGAATTTCTGCTATGCCGCAAGCAGCCAGCATTCCGATTTCGCGTGCCCCGATGCGGGTCGCGCGCCGCAGCACCACCTCGCCGCGCGCGATGTCGGATCCGGCGTACGAGATGAACTGGCCGGACGCTGCGGGCCGGCGGAGATCGATCGCAGGCCAAGTATCGCTCTCGACCAGATCAGTCGCCTCGACCATCACGACCGCATCAGCGCCGCGCGGGATCATGCCGCCGGTCGCAATCGTGGTCGCCGAACCTCTCTCGACTTCGAGCGCCGGCGCGTGACCGCACACGACGACTTCGCCGTTAAGCCGCAGCCGTTTCGGGGCGCCGTCGCTGGCGCCAGCCGTATCGGCGGCCCGCACCGCAAACCCGTCCACATTCGAGCGGTCGAAGGCGGGCACGTCGAGCGGTGCACTGACCTCGGCCGCAAGCACGCGGCCGAGCGCCGCCGCGAGCGGAACGGTCTCGGCGGAAAGCGCCGCAAGCCGCAGGCGGTGGGCGAATTTTTCGCGCGCGGCCTCGGCTGATACGACCTCCAGGAACTGCTCCTGGCGCGCGGCGCGGCGGATCGCGGCCAATAGATCGGATGTGTCCGGCGTCGGCGGCATAGGGGCTCAGATAGGCCGTGGTGTGTCCTGGTGCCATTAATTCGGAGCGCGCTATCATCCGCAGCCTGTAATTGCGTCAACATCAACAGTCCTGTTGGCTGTCGGATGAAGCTGCTGGCTTAGCGTCATCGGTTTTTTCGTCGTGTTTCGCGTTACGGGCGCGTTCCATAAAATGCCGTGGGTGGCCATATGAATCGCTGCTTAAGCATTCAGGAGTTTGGTGTTCTATATCTTCTTCGTCACCTAATTTGCTTTTCCATAACCCATTTGCTTCCTGTCGTGCAGCATGTTCGACGTAGCCGAATTTATTAAGATAAATGGCTATTTTCTCGCGGCCTTGAATGAGAGAGCCGTCGGCGCATGGCCGGAAACCTTCTGTTTCATAGGCGCTGATGAAGCTGTCCAGGTCATAACCCCGCCTTACATTATCCGGCCAATAATACACACCGGGCGGAAATGGCTCCCAACGTCTGGTTTCCTCTCCTACAGCAAAAGCAAAACAGTTATAATTCCTTGTGGCGCAGCTTGTCTCCGTCCAATTAACGAGATTCGGGAAAAGAGCCTCCCACGCTTTCGGCATTTAAGTACCCCTCACGTTTTCCCCACTCAAGCCATGCATGAGCCATTTGGCGTATTTTTCCCTGGTCTTCCGATGGAACCGGATTTTCTCCTCCCGTGATGGCCCAGAGGGCGACAAACCAATGGTCCGGTTCGCCATACTCGGTTTCGCTCTTAAGATGCTCAAAAATAGAGCGAAGCGCCCGTCTACCCATGCCGACAATACGAAAATATGCGGGATTGCGCGTTACGTCGCCCGCAATAGAAAAAGCAGTATTGCGCGTCTTTTGCCATTCTTGATAATATTCGTGAAATTCGAGCTTATCTACTATGTCCTGAAACTCCGGTGTTGATACCAGCATGCTCGTCTCCGCGACCATGTGGGCATTGCCTGCAATGAGTGGATAACCCGAGATATAGAAAATGCCGGATGGAGGACTACTGTCGTCCGCGTAAAAATAGTGCTCTTGCCCGCCCCCGGCAAGCCGGAGCACGTCGATACTGACAATGGCGTTTATCTTCTCAGGAGTAATCGGCTCGAACCGATAGGCCATCCGTTCCATCTTTCAATTTCTTTTCCTCTTATATTGCTCTGGTATCTCAGCGAGGGTCATTACCGGCGTCGCATTGAGAACGTACACAGGGTTGCCTTCTTGGTCCCATTCGCCGTCAAGCCGAACCGCCGTCAGGACGGTCGACTTGAGACGAAGGTGCACTCCGTCTTCCAGCTTTACGTCGGACCATCGCTCGATAGATTCCTCAACCTCGACCTCGGTCCCTTCGACCACCCGGTTTTGGTATGGAACCTTTATCTTGCGGCCCGCCACGATGACACCTCTATGCTCAACGTATTGACACGTCGCTGAATTACTTAACGCGCGAGAGAAGCCCACGCCACATCCTTGCGAGCTTTTTCATGAAGATGGCCGTTGGGCAACATCGCTGCCGGGTACGGCCGCCCTGCGCCCCGGCCGACATCACGGCCACGCTCTTACCACGACCGCGGCGCCGGCCGGATATCCCTCGCTGCCGGGCGGCACTTCGATCCACCCATTGGCATCCGCGATCGCCTGCAACGGCCAATAGCCGCTGGCGAGCGGCTCTGCCTCGCCGCCGCGACATCTTACCGGCACCACCTCGGTCATCCCGAGCGGCGAAGCGATCTTGCGCGCAAGAACCGCCGTCTTCTCCTCCTCCTGCTCCTGCTTTTCGGCCGCGCCGATGAGCCGCGCCAGCAATCGCCGGCCAAGCACCAGCCAGGCCGCGAGCGCGGCATCGAGACGGCCCGGAATCATCAATACCGGCCGTGCGCCTATCATTCCAAAGGCCGCGGTTTCGCCCGGCGAAAGCGCGATCCCATGTGTTTCAACGCGTCCGATGGTCGATAGCGTGCGCACGCTTGCATCGTTGCGCCCGCAGCCGGTGCCGCCGACGATGATGAACGCACCCACGGCGGCATCGCCCAGTGCGGCCGCTACATCGCCGGCCAAAGCTTCGGACGGCACCGCGCCCTCAGCCGCGACCCCGCGACTGATCAAGACACAGGCTGCGGCGAGAACCTCATCGTGTCCGGGCCGTGCCTGAGCCACAAAAATGCGCGGTGCACGGACGCAGACGCGAGTAACTCCTGCGGCGGCGAGAACAGCTGCGTTGACCATGTTCATGCGGGCGCCCGCCCGCAGCAGCGGGCGCTGCGGTCCGCAATCGGCACCAGCCGGCAACACGCCGTCACCCGCGGTCACCGGATCGATTATCTCCGCCCCGCCGCCGCGCACGACCACAGCATCGGGGGGAGCGACGGCGTCGGCGCCTGGCGGCAACGGCTCGCCGCTGGCGATCCTTATTGCCGGATCGAGACGCACCGGTGAGTAAGAACCGGCATCGGCCGTAAGGCCAGCCACGACTGCCCAGCCGTCTCGCAACGCGACAGGCTGCAATGGGCGCGGTCCTGCCAAGACGTCGCTGGCGAGCACGCCGCCGAGCACTCCGTGCGCGGCGGCAAGCGCGACCTCGTGCGGTTCAACCGGCTCGACGAGCCTTTCGATGTGCGCAAGCACCTCCTCGACCGGGATAAGCCGGGTGATGCGCTGAGCATCGGTTTTCGCGGTCATGTCCTGTCAATGAGTTTCTGCGGGCCCGGGCGGATAGTATGATCACGCGAAACAATAACGAAGCACCCGGATGCGATGGCGGAAAAAACGATGAATCTCCGCGGCCTCAAATGTCCGCTCCCTGCGCTGCGGACCAGAAAGGCGCTGGGCGGCATGGCCAAGGGGGACGTGCTCGTCATCGAATGCACCGATCCGCTTGCGGCGGTAGACATCCCCAATCTCGTGAACCAGACCGGCGACACACTGGAGGATACGACGGAGCACGAGAAGGTGCTCACGTTTCGCATTCGAAAGCGGTAGGCGGCATACCCTCCGTCCAAGCCATCGCCAGCCGGGCGTCTCCTGCCATAGAGCTGCGAATGCCTCTGCACCGGCGCAGAGGTCACCCTGTTCGTCCTCGACGTAGAGTTTCCGGCGCACATCGTCGACAGTAATGCCGCGCTGAATAAGGGCGTCAGGCTCTTTGGTAATATCGCGCCATTCTATCTCGCAGCCCGTGCCCGTCGTGTTCATTCGTTCGCGTTGAACGGCGATACCCGCGCGGCAGACAGGACAGGCACTGTTGAAGTAGACGCGGCGCACTTTCATGCGCGATCTCGCGCGGTGTAATCGTGAATCTCAGCCACTAGACGGGCCAGATCGTCGAGAACATGCCCGAAGCCAATGCAAACTCATCTGGTTGCTGCGAGACGAGGCGGCGATGCAATTCCGGGAGATGACAGCTTGGCACGCGTGGATAAAGGTGATGCTCGCGATGGTAATTAAAGTTCAGATCATAAAGCAGGAAAACATCAATTTTGATTTGGCGATGTGAGCGGACGCATCCCGCCGAGAAGCGTAATTCGCGCCGCCTGGATGCCGAGCATGAGCTTCGGTAGCGCGCTGTTAGCCCCCTCCTTTCCCAAATGATAGCACATCAGGCCGCGATAGGCTGCTGCACCGCAAAAGTTCGGTCAGGCCCTGTTTAGGTTCGAGTCGGGTCATAACGGCGCATCCAACCGAGTCCAGTGGCGGGGCTTATGTCTCCTGTTCTGTCGGGTGCTGCCAATTACGACGGCAAAAATGATAGCGCCTGCAGGCCAGTGCTTGCGTTGCTTTCAGCTCGTCAGCTTTGAACGAGCCGTTACTCACGCGATTCAATCGACACCGTATGAGCTCCAAAATCCACCGTGAGCTGGTGCGGACGCAGAAGCCTCGTCCCGAGTAGCGCCACCGGCTCGTCAGGTAACGCGGGGCGTCCGGCTCGCGCTGTGCTCACCAACACCTCGACGCGGTGGCGTCGCCCGAACCACACAATGTAGCCATGAGCGACTCCGAGGTGGTTGTGGCCCCGTCCGGCGAACTCGACGGAAAGGGCCAGTTCGCTCAGCACGAATCCTAAGCTCGCCGCATCCACAGCCTCCATCAATAGCCATCCGTTGAAGCCGGTATCGACGAGCGCGAGGAAGCTACGGTCCTGGTCGGGAATTGGTACGCGAATGAGCGGACGCTCGCGGCCGTCCACATGGCCGACGAGTTCAGACAATCCCACCCCCTACGAAGAACCCGCCGCCGATCTCGTGAATCCAGCCGACCGTCTTGCCGAATCGCCTTTCGAATGCATCGCTCGCCTCCGCGAGCCCCGTTCCGGTCACATACTCGCCCGTCACACAGTTGATGGCGACCACCGTGCCCCTTGGCAGCTTCGACAATTCAAATTTGAACTCGTCGACCCATGCTGGTCCCGTTTTTGCCGCGAACTCTGTCACGGCGCTCATGTGCGAGCGTCGCCTCTCGAAATCATCGTCCATGGCACCGCTCCTTCAAGGCGACGCGGGACACCCGGCACGCTTCGGTTGGGCGCGAACCCACAGTATCGCAGCGCGGGTCGTATCGCCATTGGGGAGCGGCTACGGCGCGACCCAACTGCGAAATGCGGGCTACGGATCAGTGCTTGAGCCGTCACATCAGCCGCGACACGCTCAAGAGGCCCGGCCGCTCCGTGTTGGCGGCTTCGATCGCCTGCTCGGAACCGAGCACGACGACCCGGCCATGAGCGGCGACAGCCGCCATGGCATCGCCGAACTGGCGGACGTCGGCCGCGGTCGTCGAGAGGATCTCCTCGCGCATGCGCTGGCGGGCCTCGTCGGTGTCGCCGATTAGGTAGCGCTGCATGGAAGCGAAGCCCTTGGCGTCCGGAAGCCGATAGAAATCGACCTCGCCGATGGTCCCGATGATGTTTCGAGTAAGCTCCGTCTCGTTGAGATCGGCATTGCGCAGGAAATCCGCCGTGCGGTCATAGGTATCCAGAGTCGCGATCAGGTTCGGGTCGCGATAGGACACGAAAGTGAAGCCGCCCGAATAGCGGTCGAACATGCATTGACCGCCGTAGGCGCCGCCCTGGACGCGAATTTTCTCCCACAGCCATGTGGTGCGCAGATAGCGGCGCGTCACGAGGTGCGTGCCGCTCGGCCGGACGCCTTCGCGATAGAGGTCGGCGCCTTTGCCGACGTAATTGACCGTGGTCGGCATGATGAGTCCTTCCGAACGTACGCCATTGGCGAGCCGCCACGGCGCCGGCTCGACGGCAGCCTGCGGCAGCGCGGCGAGAAAATCGGCAAGTTCGGGCTTGATCTGCGCCCAATGCGCCGCCTCGGCGGTGACATTGCAGATCATGGCGGCGCGGTTGAGGAGCGTTGAACGGATGCGTTCGAGCGCGCCGTGCAGTTTCTCCCATCCGCTCGTGAACTCGTCGGCGAGCCGGCGCAGAAAGAGCAGATAACTCACTCCGCCCATCTGCTCTTCGGCCCAGTCGGACTCATGGAGAGCCGCGCGCAGGCGTCGATCGACGTAGCTCGATCCCGCCGGCACCAGCCGCGATTCAAGCGACGCCTTTTCTTCCAGCACCAGCTGTTGCAGCCGGGCGCGGTCGTCGAGCCTTGCCCGTTCGAGGACATCGCGCAGAATCGCCAGCAGTTCGGCAGTCTGGCCCGGCAGGGCTTTGCCCCGCAGAGTGAGCCAGGCCGTCGCGGTCTCTCGACCTTTCACGGTTGAACTCCAGCGCTGCGGCCGGATGCCGCCGGTGGAGCGGCCGATCCGCTGCGAGAGCCGCACGAAATCATCATTGCCGGCGCCGGTTTCGAGCAGCGCCCGGCTAAACAGCGTCACATAGGCAAGCAGCTCGGGCGCCAAGCCATGCAGGTCGAAACCGAGGTCGAGATAAACGACGCCGTTGGTAGGCAAGTCGTGATAGAGCACGCGCGTGTGTGCGACGCTCGTGACCTCACATGGAATCACTTTGTTCCGGCGCGGCAGGTCGGAGAGTTTGAGCGTCGGAATTGTCGCGAGCGCTTCGGGCGGATCGGGCTCTTCCTGCATGCGCCGCAGCGTCGCCGTGGCTTCGGCCAGCGCCCGGCGTTCCTCCTCCCCGAGGCCGGCGCGAACCGCCTCCAACCGAGCGCGTTCCTCCTGCGCATCGCGTTCCCCAAGCTGCCGGTCGGGCTTGAGGAGCA
This sequence comes from Xanthobacteraceae bacterium, assembly GCA_036557705.1. Lineage (GTDB taxonomy): Bacteria > Pseudomonadota > Alphaproteobacteria > Rhizobiales > Xanthobacteraceae > VAZQ01. The sequence goes on along the minus strand of DATBHB010000099.1, from coordinate 6,810 downwards.
ACACGGTGCGATGCAGGTTCTCGATCAGATTTCGCTGAAGCAGCGCTTCGAAATAGCGCTTGTCGCCTGCGAGTTTTGCCTTGACGGCGGCGAGCGGCCGCTCGAATGCAAGCGGCAGCAGCGGATCGCGCCCGTGCAGCCACAGCTGCAGAGCCCGCAGCATGAAGGCGATCCCGCGCGGAAACGCGCCGGTATTGTTCTCGCGCAGCCGGAATTCGACGGTATTGAGCGCGGCTTCGACCGTCAGCGGATCGATTCCATCCTTCGCCAGCGCGCCAAGCGTATCGGCAATCAGGCGCTCGATCTTCTCCGCGTCGGCAAGGTCGATCCCCTTGAGGCCGATCGAGAACATCGGCTGCCGCAGCCCGTCGTCGAGGCCCCTGCCGGCAAGCGCCTCGCCCAACCCGGAATCGATGAGTGCCTTGTAGAGCGGGGCCGCCGGCGTGCCGATGAGAATTTCTTCCAGAATGTTCAAGGCCAGCGCGCTCTCGATGTCGGCCGGCTCGTCGAGCATCCAGTTGACGGTGAGCATCGCCTCCCTGGCGGCCCCGCCCGGCGCTCGCTCCGGCTGGCCGGCCGGAAAGCTGTGCGTCAAGTGCTTGGGTGCCCGAAAGCGCGGCTGCAGCGGAATCCGCGCATCGACCTCGATGCGATCGAATTCATTGAGCCGCGCATCGATGAGACGCAGACGCTCGTCCGGATCGTCGTCGCCGTAGAAGAACAGCTTGGCGTTCGATGGATGATAATAACGCTCGTGAAAAGCCTTGAGCTGCTCAAAGTTCAAATAGGGGATATGTTTCGGGTCGCCGCCGGAATCGACCCCGTAAGTGATGTCGGGATAGAGCGAGCGCTGCGAGAACTCGCTCAGCAACGAATCGGGCGATGAGTAGTTCCCTTTCATCTCGTTGAACACGACTCCTTTGTACGTCAGGGGCGCATCGGGCTTGTCAAGCTCGTAATGCCAGCCCTCCTGCTGGAAAATCTGCGGCGTCAATCGCGGAAAGAATACTGCGTCGAGATAGACATCGATCAGATTGTAGAAATCCCGGACGTTCTGGCTGGCCACCGGATAACAGGTCTTGTCAGGAAACGTCATGGCATTGAGAAAGGTGTTGAGCGAGCTTTTCATCAGTTCGACGAACGGCTCCTTGATCGGATATTTGCGCGACCCGCACAGCACCGAGTGTTCCAGAATATGGGCCACGCCGGTGGAATCCGAGGGCGGCGTGGCGAAGCTCACTCCAAAAACCTTGTTTTCGTCGCCGTTGATCAGCGAGAGCAGCTCGGCCCCGGTCTTGCGGTGACGGTAATGGCGAGCCGTCGAGTTGATTTCAGGCAGGCTCTGCTCGCGAAGGAGATCGAAGCCATGGCTTACGGTCGCTTGGGCTTTGCTCATCGAGACCTCGGAAAGCGCTGGAATGGGGCTGGTCGGCTCATCGCAGAGATAATGCCCGGCCGGGATTTTGAAAGAGCCGGCCGCTGACCTGATGGACTGGGCCGATGGGCCGATCTCTCCGGCGCCAGCGCAGTCGGGAAAAGGAAGCGGGCGGCTCGATGGCCGCCCGCTCCAGCAACGTCGTAAGGCCGGTTGTGGCGGCCGGCGATAGGGCTACTGCACCTTCGCCTTCAGCGCGTCGATGTCGGCCTCGCTCCGCAGCGTCATCACGCCCATGTGGCTCGAGCGGTAGACCGGCACGATCACCTGGGTCTTGCCGTCGCGCTGCAGGAGCGAAATGTGGCGGATTTCGGTGCCGCGCACCGGCAGATCGAATGTCGTCCACTGATTGGTCGCCGGGTTGTAGCGGACGACGTAGTCCGACGTCCACAGATTGCCCCACACATTGTGGTTCTGATCGACCGCGATGTGATAGGGCTGCATCGTCTTGCTCGGGAACGGGATGATCTTGGTCTCGAGCGTCTTGGTGTCGATGCGCGCCAGCGTCGCGCCCCAGGAGTTACCGACCCAGAGCACGTCGCCGTTCTTGTCGGTGCCCATGCGGCGCGGGCCTTGCGACCACGGCAGCGGCCGCCCGTTGGCCCGATCGTTGTAGTTCTCGTAGAAACTTCGATCGTCCGGAGTGGCGCGGTCGAGTTCTGACTTGAGTTCCGGCAGCTTGATTTCGGTGACCTTGCCGGTCTTCATATCGGCTTTGCCGATCATATCAAACGCCATTTGGGCCCACCAGCCGTTCCCGTCGCGGTCGCCCGCGGCCCCGTAGGTGCTGTTGGTGCCCTTGGCGTTCTTGAACGGCAGGGTCGACTTGAAGTCGGTGAACTTCTCGGTCACCGGATCGAACTGCAGGACGCCATCGGGAGCCGAGGCCCAGATCTTGCCCTTGCCGTCAACGTCCATGGTCACGGCGCCGCCCAGCGGCGACATGTTCTGCGGCGTCTGATAGACGGTGATCTTGTCCGTCTTGACGTCAAGCTTGCCGAGGCTGCGCCGGCCCGGATTGACGTCGAACCAGAAATTGCCTTCGCCATCGCGGGTGAGCCCGTGGGCGGTGGCGGCGTTGCCCTGGGTATTGTTCACCTTGAGGTATTTGACCTCGCCGGTCTTGGTGTCGACCTTGCCGATGGTGACGTATTTGTTGGGGTTGTTGACGGTGTAATAGAGGTTGCCGTCGAGCCCCATGCCGCCGTCATGCGGCAACTGGCCGATTTTCGAGGGGGTCCCCAGCGTCCAGTCGAAGCCTTCGTTGGGATTGTACTTGACCCCGCTGATGGCGGAGATGCCGGTATCCGGGTTGAGCGGAAGGTCGTAAAGCTTCCACACGACACGAGCCGCTTCGCCGGTCGGCCGCGGCTGCGGCTTGAACTTCATCGAGGTTTGGCCCGGGCCGCGGGCGCGGGCGAGATAGGCCGCAAGCTCCTTTTGCTCGCGCTCGATGATGGCGTTGGCGTGCGGAGTGGCGGGCATCACGCCGGTATTCTGCACGACCTTCATCAGGTTGATGATCTTGTTCCAGCCGGCTTCATCAAACTTGAACTGGAGCGGGTAGCCGGGTGAATGGCACCCCGTGCATTGATTCTCGAAGAGCTTCTTGATCTTGGCATCGGCCTCGGTGTCCTCGGGCAGCGCATCGGCCAGCATCTGGCTCGGCATCTGCCGGACGAGCCGCTCCGGATCGGTGATCGGGCTGAGCACCAGGTCCTCATGCTTCGTGCCGGAGAGGTCGACTGCGGCCTTGGCGGGCTCGAACGAGAGCGCCTGCGCCCAGACCTGATATTTTCCGGCCGGCAGCGGCGGGAAATAATAATTGCCGCTTTCATCGGTATAGACGTGAGTGCTGATCGTGCTTCCTTCCTGCTTGGCCGAGACGGTCACGCCGCCGAGTTTCTCCCCCGACGCCGATTTGATCGTGCCGGTCAGGAACTGATCTTCGGCGCGGGCAATCGTCGGTGCTGCAAGGCTTGCGGCCACGAGGCTTGCCGCGCTGGCGAGTAGAACGCTGCGCACGGTGATCATATGGTTTCCTCCATTGTAAGGTCGTCGCAGGTCAATTTGCGACAGTTGGGGTCGATCGCAGTCTTCCGCTAGTGCACAACTCGAAATCGGGTAGTGACAAAGTGTTACCGGGCAGGCGCCGCCGATACCGGTATGGTGCGCACATATGAGATGATGGCGCTGATTTCGTCGTTCTTGAGATAGTTCTTGAAACCGGGCATGCGCGGCGTGCCGTTCATGATGTAATCGCGCATGATCTCATCGTCGCCATTGGCAGCCGCCTTGTTCAGCGGCGGTCCGTAGGTCGTGGCATTGGGAGCGCCCTTGAGGTGGCAGACCCCGCAAGTCTGCGCCAGGAGCTGCTGGCCGTGACGTTGCGTCTCGTTGAGATTGCCCTGTTCCTGGGCCGCCGCCGCCAGGGGCCATCCGGCCAATGCGAACAGCAGCAATGCAGTACCACGCTTCATTGGGTTTTTCCTCCTCGCTGGATTCGTTTTGCGCCACCCTACCCCGGGCGGACCCCAAGGAAAAGAGGTTTCCGGCGAAACTTAGACCAGATAACAGAGCGGGCGGCCCGAGGGCCGCCCGCTCGAGTAATCGCGCGTCGCAAACGGCGCGCTTAACCCACCCTACTGCACCTTCGCCTTCAGGGCATCGATGTCGGCCTCGCTCCGCAGCGTCATCACGCCCATGTGACTCGACCGGTAGACCGGGACGATCACCTGGGTCCTGCCGTCATGCTCCATAAGCGAGATGTGTCGGATTTCCGTCCCGTGCACCGGGAGCGGGAAAGTCGTCCACTTGTTGTCGGCCGGGTTGTAGCGGGCGAGTTCGTCGGCGGTCCAGAGGTTCCCCCACACATTGTGGTGCTGATCGACCGCAATGTGGTAGGGCTGCATTGTGGGACTCGGGAACGGAATGATCTTGGTGTCGAGCGTCTTGGTGTCGATGCGCGCGAGCGAGGAGCCCCACGAATTGCCGACCCAGAGCACGTCGCCGTTCTTGTCGGTGCCCATGCGGCGCGGGCCTTGCGACCACGGCAGCGGCCGATTGACCGTGAGGTCATCGAACTTGTCGTAGAAGGCGCGGTCCGCCGGCGAAGCGCGGTCAAGTTCCGCCTTGAGTTCCGGCAGCTTAATCTCCGTCACCTTGCCGGTCTTCATATCGGCCTTGCCGATGGTATCGAACGCCATTTGGGCCCAGTAGCCATTCCCATCACGGTCGCCGGCAGCGCCATAGGTCATATTGGTGCCCTTGGCGTTGTTGTACGGCAGCGTCGACTTGAACTGGGTGAAGGTCTCGCTGACCGGATCGAACTGGAGCACGCCGTCGGGCGCCGAAGCCCAGATTTTGCCCTTGCCGTCGACGTCCATGGTCACGGCGCCGCCGAGCGGCGACATGTTCTGCGGGGTCTGATAGACGGTGATCCGCTCGGCCTTGACGTCGAGCTTGCCGAGGCTGCGCCGGCCCGGATTGACGTCGAACCAGAAATTGCCCTCGCCGTCGCGGGTGAGCCCGTGGGCGGTGGCAGCATTGCCCTGGGTATTGTTCACCTTCAGGTACTTGACCTCGCCGGTTTTGGTGTCGACCTTGCCGATGGTGACGTATTTGTTGGGGTTGTTGACGGTGTAATAGAGGTTGCCGTCGAGGCCCATGCCGCCGTCATGCGGCAACTGGCCGATCTTCGAAGTCGTTCCCAGCGTCCAGTCGCTGCCGTCATTGGGATTGTACTTGGCGCCGCCCATGGCGGAGATCCCGGCATCCGGGTTTAACGGAAGATCATAAAGCTTCCAGGCAGCACGAGCGGCTTCGCCCGTCGGCCGCGGGTGCGGCTTGAATTTCATCGAGGTTTCGCCTGGGCCGCGCGCGCGTGCCAGATAAGCGGCCAGCTCCTTCTGGCTGTGCTCGATGATGGCGTTGGCCTTCGCATTTTGCGGCACCACGCCGTTCCCCTGGATCACCTTCATCAGGTTGATGATTTTGTTCCACCCGGCCTCGTCGTATTTGAATTGCAACGGATAACCGGGTTCGTGACAGCCGGTGCACTGGTTGGTGAAGACCTTCTTGATCCGCGCATCCGCTTCAGTGTCTTCGGGCAGCGCCTCGACCAGCATTTCGCTCGGCATCTGCCGGATGAGCCGCTCCGGATCGGTTATCGGCTGGAGGACCAGATCCTGGTGCTTCGTCCCCGAGAGGTCGACGTCGCTCTTGGCGATGTCGAACGAAAGCGCCTGCGCCCAGACGCGATACTTGCCCGAGGGCAGCGGCGGGAAATAATAATTCCCGCTCTCGTCGGTATAGACGTGGGTGCTGATCGTGCTTCCGTCCTGCTTGGCCGAGACGGTCACGCCGCCGAGCTTTTCTCCCGACGCTGAAGTAATGCTGCCGGTCAGCAATTGATCGTCGGCGCGGGCAATCGTCGGTGCTGCGAGGCTTGCTGCCACGAGGCTTGCCGCGCTGGCGAGTAGAACGCTGCGCACGGTGGTCATAGGGTTTCCTCCATTATGGGATGTTCGTAAGTTCAGTCCACGACAGTTCACGTGTTCGCCGATGGCGTACTCTATTCTACTTTGCCAATTCGTGTAACCCCCCATCAGAAGCGCTTCGTAGGTGTGCAACGGCGCGTCACACGGCTCCCCGCGTGGGCACGGCTCGCGCAAAGCGCTCGCCTTTGCCCACCCTACAAAACCTGACCTGACGCAGTGATTACTTCGCCGGTCTCTTCATATAGTTGAGGACGAAATTTCTGATTGACGGGGAGATGGTGAGCGCCGGGCGCACCCGCTCGTTGACATCGGGGCCGGTCACGTAATGCGGCACGAACTGGATCGTCCGCAACGCTTCCTCCCCGTATTCCTTGTCGTTATTGAGCCGCGCCAGCGCCGTGCGCAGCGCAGCGACGGCAGCCGGCGGCGAGCCGGGCGGCATCACGATGGTGCGCAGCATGGCCGCATCGACGGCCAGATTGGTCCGATAGGCGTCCCATCGCAGGCCGGAAGGCAGCCTGCCCTTGAGCGACCGATAGAACTCGGGAAACGGCGCAATCGACGAGCCCTGCATCACCCTCGGGGTGCTGAACGTCTCGCCGTTGCAATCGGGATCGTAATAGAGCGGGATCACCTTGCCGGTCTGCACCAGGCCGGGCTCGACCACGGCGAAGAACGAAGGCGTGGATTCAGCGTGCAGATTGATCTCGCCGCGCTCAAGCGCAAGCCGCGCCGTGGCGCTGCTGCGATAGCCGGTGACGTAGCGATAGGGTACGCCGAGCATGTCGAGGGTAAGGCGGATCAGGAAATCCTTGGCGGATTCGACGGCAAGGCCGCCGGCCACGACGTCTGTTGTCTTGAGGATATCGGCCGGTT
>DATBHB010000098.1:0-20532 GCA_036557705.1 Xanthobacteraceae bacterium | reverse complement strand
CCTGCAGACCATGGGCTTTCGGGTGTTCGTGCCGCTCGTTGCCGCCTGCCCCGGCTGTGGGCGCACCACGTCGACAACGTTCCAGGAGCTCGCCCGCGACATCCAGGGCTTCATCCACGAAAGCATGCCGGAATGGCGCCGGCGCTATCCCGGCGTGGAAGCGCTCAACGTCGCCGTCATGGGCTGCATCGTCAACGGCCCCGGCGAGAGCAAACACGCCGACATCGGCATTTCGCTCCCCGGCACCGGCGAGGCACCGGCCGCCCCGGTTTTCATCGACGGCAAGAAGGCGGTGACGCTGCGCGGCGCGACCGTGGCGGCCGATTTCAAGCGGCTGGTGCTCGACTATATCGAGCGCCGCTTCGGCCAGGGCGAAAGACAGACCGCTGCGGAATAGACGAACTCGGTTGCGCTGCGGGTAATGGACAGTCACCTGACCGCACGCTTGGCCGTTCGGATGGTTCCTGCGTCGCTTTGGCGCTCCCGTTTGGCACGGAGGCATACCACGTCACCACATTGACGGGGCACGGGGTGGACAGGAGGACAAAATGGCAAACAGGTCCACGCAACCGAGACTGGATGTAACAAAGGTGAGCCCCGACCTTATTAAAGTGATGAGGAGCCTGGAGAACTATGTCGAGACCAGCGGCTTGGAGCGAAAGCTGCTCGACCTCGTCAAAATACGCGCCTCACAGATCAACGGCTGCGCCTACTGTATCGTCATGCATACCAATGATGCACGCAAGCACGGCGAAAGCGACGAGTGGATGCATCTGCTCAATGCTTGGCGCGAGGCGCCGATTTACAGCGCACGCGAGCGGGCTGCACTCGTCTGGACTGAAGCGGTGACGAAGATCAGCGAAGGTCACGTCCCGGAGGAGGTGTACGACGAGGCACGCCGCCACTTTTCCGAAAAGGAGCTTATCGATCTCACTGCCGCGGTGATAGCGATCAATGGCTGGAACCGGGCGGCGATCGCCTTTCGTGCAACGCCGCCATTGACGAGCGTTAAAATGGCGGCGTGATAACTACGTAATTCGCCACTTCAGCAGCCCCCTTCAGCTTAGCTGAAGGGGGCCATTGCTCTCCCTTACCGCACCGGGTCCGCACCAACGACAAAACCGGATTTGATGTTGTCGATCGTTCTCTGATCGGGCCCTCTCCCCTCCGCAAAGGCGCGGTCGTCAACGCGCCTTGCATGCAGCAATCCTGCCAGCCCGTAGTTCGAATCGACGCAGCGCGGTTCGGTGTAGAACCTGTTCTCCTCATCGCTCTGTTTGGTGAGTTCTTCCCTGACGGTCCACGGCTTCGTCCACACCGTCGGGTCTTGGATCGTGACTTGGTACTGGAGCGTGTTGGGCCCGGTTCGCGTCCAGCGCTCGATTACATGCAAATTCTCGCGTGAGCCGCGAAAATCGCTCTTACGACTGAAATTGGTCACATCGATCACGAGCGTGTCGCCCTCCCAATGGCCGCGCGAATCCCCGTGCCATTGGCGGATGTTGGCGGGCAGATGCGGTCCACCGTTCATGACGATGTTGCGTTGAAAACCCTGACCTTGTCCCACGTCGTAAGCCATCGTGATGCCGCCAGGCGTTTGCACGATGCGGCGAAAGGTGCCGCCGGTCCGGTTGCCAAATTCGAGCAACCCGACGGTGAGGCAGCGGTCCGCGAGCGACGCGTCCTCCGGGCCGTTATGACGATTCATGCGTTCGGAGTTGTAGCGCGGTGCGGTTTCCTCGTATCGGGAAGATGGCGTCGGATCGTATTTCCCGCCCGCGCAGGCCGGCTCCTTGTTCATGCAGGTGTCGGTCGCCTGCAACAGCATGAGACGAAATTCATGGTCCTCTGCGGCGACCTTCTGCGCTTGCGGCGTCAGCGGCGGTAAGCGGCCATTCGGCGGATCGACGATCAGCGAGGTCCGAAGCCCGGTGCGCCGAAACGACGCGAAGGCCGAGTTGTAGGCGCCGGCGACATCGCGGGCGGTCCCGCGCTGGTAACGGTCTCTCTCGGTGCCGAGAAGGTCCGCGCGCGCTCGATCGAGTCCGGACCGTTGCTCGGGCGTAAAAAATTCCTGGTCGGCATATTTCGCGGGCCGCTGCAAGGGCGTGTCTGTTTCATCAGTCCAGATGCCCTGCAGATCGGGGTCGCCCCAGGGCGTTTTCAGCGCCACGGCAGAACTCGCTTCGGTCTGCGCCGATGTTTGCTCGACCGTCGCCGAAATCGTCGCAGCGGCAGCCGCGGCCGCGACCAGGATAATTGAGCCTGACAATATCTCGCGCATCATGGCCTCCCTTGAGCTTGCAATGTGCTCCTGCAACGGAAATCCGGTTCAATACCGCGTTGTGCGGATGCTACCCCTTTTCTTGACCGGCCAACAGACCCCGCAGCGTTGCCCCCGGTCTCGCAAATTGTAGTCGCGCGACAACTGGGACGAGTCGACGCTCAAGGCATATCCCCGCGGGCAAATTCTCTTCCGAGCCGAAGCTCATCCACTCAGTTGCGCAGTCCCGCATCTCTCCTCGCGCCGAGTTCGGCCTTCGCCTCCAACCTCTGCAACGTCAACCGCGCAATTGCTGCCGGCGCTTGATCGGGAATGGCAAACACCGAACTGACGTTGATTTCGCACAGGACATAGGTGTCCTCGCCTGAGGCTGTGCGTGGCCCATAGAGAAAATCGGCGTCCCAGATGATGGGAAGCGACGCCGCATCGATTCCAAGCATCGCCATCATCTGCGGCGTCCACTCTGCTTCCATTTTGGTGCGGAGCGCATGGAACGGCGCCGCATCGGCGCCATGCATGATGCGCGGGCCGGGCCGCGCGCTCGGCGAATCGGGACCTTCAGGCGGCGGCGGGACGAGCGCTTTGATGAACTGATGGCCGAAGCCGACGACCTTGTCGGCCGCCATGTAACAACGGATCATGCCATCAGGCAGGCGCGGCTGAAATGGCTGGTCGATGATGCATCCGTCGGATGCAAAGTAAGGCTCGCAGCGCGCCATGAACTCGTCGAGCGGCAATTGTTCTGGCGCGCTACCGCGAAGCGCCTGCAACACCGTGACGATTTCTATCCCGCCCGCCGTGCTGGCCGGCTCGACTTTCCAGATTCCCTGACCGCCATTGCCCCGATTTCGTTTTAGCACGCGTGGTCCGCTTGACCGCAGCGTTTTCGGGAAAGCGGCGTGGAAATCCTTCACAGTCCTGTACAGACGTGTGTTAGTGCCCCACCCGAGATGTTTGGTGCGGTGCAAAACTTCTTTGACACCCATCTTGAGGATGACGTCCGGATGTGCGCTGACCCATGGCCCTCTTGCCGCCGCGTCGCGCAACACGGCGTCAAGTTGGTGCCTCGTGCGGCCTTCGTCGATCGGATTGACCCAGACGAGGACACCGTCACACGTCAGAAGCTGCTCGCGGACTTCGTCCGCGACGTCGTCGGCATAGACCACGGGCACGACGTCTATATCGAGCGAAAGCAATTCTTCGAAGACCGGGCGATAGCGGTTGTTATACGCCGTCGCGGCGCGCCGCGTTTGCTGATCGCCACGCCAAACGATCGCGACCCGATACCGCTTCGGGACCAGCGGGGCCGGTGCCGTCCCAAGCCTTGCGTAAAGTTGGTCTTGCGAATTCAAACGGCGCTCTTCGTCCATGCGCAATCGCCTCGGCAATCGAGTGTTGCACAGAGCTTGGACGGTCGGCCGTCTGACGGGGAGTCTGCGTTTCCCCGCTCCACACGCTATACCTGGATCGGACGCCCCGCAATGGATTGGAACCACCGCAGCAGTCCACAGCGAGCCTCCAGCCGGGTCCGCCGACTTTCAAGGACAACGTGGATCGTGCCTGCAGGCAGTCCGGCGCCACCGAAGCACTCGCTAGGCGCCGGACCGCAGGATCGGCCATCCTTGTGCTGCAATCAGCGCCAGGCCCGAGACCAACAAGAGCAGCAGCATCAACTTGCGGAATGCCACATCGTCGAGCTTTCCATACAGCTTGAACCCAACCCAAAGGCCCACAATCATGGCCGGAAGGCCGAGCAAATATAAGCGCACGATGTCACTGGTGATGGCGCCAACAATGCTCAACGCTATGACATTCATCACGATGGCCGCCAGCATGACAGGTTGAAATACGGCGCGTTGCAAGTCCTTTGTCCAGCCGCGTAGCTGAGACCAAACGGTAATGATGAAGCCCGGAAGCCCGGTCATTCCTGCAAGTACACCATTGAGAAGTCCAATAGCAGCATCGACAGATGCGTTGCCCGGTAACGCCTTGAGCTTCGGTTGGCTGAGGCCGTAGCCGCCGTATATCACCAACAAAAGACCGACACCGGTACGCAGGTAGATCGGGTCGATATAGGTGAGCAGCATCGTTCCGACCGGAACGCCAATCGCGCCGCCAATGATGAAGGGCGCAAGCGTTTTCCAGGTCAACGCGTGCCTGAGTTTCCAGACGCCATAGCCTTGGGTCAAAACGCCATATCCAACTATCAAAGTCGTCGTCTGGACCGGAGTTAGGATGTGCAACCATATGCCGGAAACGACGAAACCCATCGCAAAACCGGCCAAGCCGGATGCGAAACCTCCCATGAACGCGGCAGTAAGAAACAGTCCGAGAGCAATGCCATCCATGGCTCGCTCCGATGCTATGAGGCGAGCAGCTCTTGGATGGCGAAATCCATCTTAAGGGGAGGCCGCGACATCCCCTGCTATTCAACGTCTGTCAGCGATGAAAAATTTAGAGCCCAGCAGACATCGTTCCCTCCTCGCGAAGGAAACGGTGCTTGGGCCCGCAAGCCTGAAGGGCGGGGCGACCGTCGCAGGCCCCGCATCCCATCCTTTACCGCAGCAGTTTCCGGCACGCAATGGTATCGCGGCCTGCTCTCACCCGAATAGGCCGGAACCCCCGCCGTTGGGGTTCCGGTCAGTCATTAACGTAAAAGAGCAGCACCTCTGAACCGCCCTGGGGCAGCATATTTGGCCAGGACATGAACAGGCCGTCTTGAGTACGAGTTTTCAAGTACAGACTCGTGCTGCCTGAACCAGCTCCGACCGGGATCCGCGCGAGCCGATTGTATTGATCAGGACTCACCTGTTGAAACACATCAATTGCGCCTGCTCCGGTGGCGTAAATCCGCTTCCGGAGAGCATCGAACCACAGATCGTCTACGCCGAGCACCGATGGAAGCTCGGCAATGAGCCTACCCGACTCGCTGTCCACTACGGTAAATCGCCCCGGCTGAAGCGCTGCGGTAAACAATCGATGATTGATTTCATCGAATGCGAGGGTATGGCCGTTCGCGTTGCCGGGCACCTTCCATTTCGTCACGACGCCGCTCTTGCGATCGACGACACCAAAGGCTTCCTGATCGGGAAGATTTACAAAAATCTTCGAACCGTGACTTTCCAGCTGGAACGATTCAGGATGGCTTCCGAGCCGGAACTCCTCACGACGCTCCATGGCTGCCGGGTCCAGGGTGGCAAGCGCTCCACGGTCTCGTTCACCGTATCCGACATAGAGGAGCCTCGTTGCAGCATCATATCGCATGTTGTCGGTGTTCGCGGCGGCTCCAAAATCCAGCGTTTTGAGCAGATCGTAAGTTGCGGCATCGTAGAATCGCAGCTTGCCCGATCGACTTGACACTGCGATCCTATCGACGCCGGGCACGTAGACCGAAGCTTGCGGGTGCTCCAAGCCAGTAATTGTGTGCCCGCGCTTCCACTGGTCTACAATTTCCACCGTATTGTTGCCGAGAGCAGAGACAATCAAAATGCCGCGCTTGCTATCCCAACCGTAGTGATCGATACGCCCATACACACCTGGTAGCGGAATGCGGGTCCGCAAGCTGATCGGCGGTATCTTCTCGACGTCTTGAGGGCCGGCCGCCGATGCCGATTGCTGCGCAACCGCGGGTCTGACCAGAAGCGCAATCCCAATAACAATAATCCCTACTCCAAGGCCACCGCGGAGTGAAACTACCCTTGAAGGCATAGAGCCCAGTCCTGCCGCCGATGTCCTACGGCTGTCCCGGCGCGGTGTCGAGCTTGTCCTTGGGAGTGAGCGCGATTTTCATTCTCTCGCGTACATCCGCGGGCGCGTTGAGCAGGCCGAAAATCACTTGTGCCAACCGCTCTCCCGACATCGGCTGGAATTCCAGATGCTCGCGCGCCGCCTCGGCGATGAATTCGGGGTCCTTCATCGTCGTCTCAAAGGCTCTCCGCAGCGCCGTCACGCGTTCCGCGGGGACGCCGGGAGTGGTCGCAAGCGGCCGTCCCACGGACGCCCCGCGTGCCATGAACTCCAACAGTGGCTTATCCTCGGTCTTGACCGGCTGATCCACGATCAGCGGCACGTCCGGCAACGCCGGCTCCTTCTCCAGCCCTGCCTGAATGAGCGGAATGATAAGCTTCTGCGGGATCCAGGTGGGGGTGGACGCCATATAGCCCGAATAGGGATTGGTGCCCCGGCCTTCGACTTCGCCGCGCTCCATCGCCAGATCGATCAGCTGGCCGCCCGCATAGCCGAAGATGATCTTGAATTTCGTGCCGAGCACGTTGTTGTAGAAGATCGGATACTGCACCGACGCCGAGCCGGCGCCGGTCGTGCCGATCGTGGTCACCCGCCTCTTCGCGTCTTCGAGCGTTTTCGTCGGCGAGGTGTGCCACACCGCCAGCAGTTGGTTCGAATGGGCCACATTCGCGATCCAGTTGAATTCGCGCAGATCGGCCTTGAGGCCGCTCGAAATCCCCAATGCCTGGTCGGCTGCAAGCCCTTGGCTGACGATACCGATGACAGTGCCGTCGCGCGGGGCGATCTGGGCCATGTAATTGGCGGCCGTGATGCCTCCGCCGCCGGGCATGTTGACCGGAATGAGCGAAGGATTTCCCGGAATGTGTTTGCCCATGAAGCGGGCAAGAATGCGCGTGTACTGATCGTAATCGCCGCCGGGCGTCGTCCTGATCACGAAGCGGATCTGTTTACCCTTGTAGAAGTCGGCCACCGGATCGGCGATCGCCGGTATTGAAGTGCAGATCAGAACGGCCGCAATGATCGCACCAGAAACTTTGCGCATGACAAACCTCTCGCCATGCTAGTGTGGCGGATTTGACGTTCCTACCAGCCTTGCCGCGAATCCTTCGTAGGAACGTCAAATCCAAAGCCACACTAGAACCAATGAGTTGCTAGTGTCCCTTTGGTTCCGACGCTTGTAAGAGCGCGTGCTGCAAATGGATACAAGCGTCGGAACCGGGACACTAGCGCGGATCGTTGCCGTACTGCTCCTTGAGCAAATCAAGACGCCGGAGCGCGTCGCGATCCGTAACCAGGAACATCGTTGCCGTCTCGGTCTCGGCCGCATGCGAGATCCAGTTGCCGTGGGGCAGGCTGAAAATGTCCTTCGCGCTCCAGCGGATCGTATCGTCGCCAACGCGGCTTACGCCTCTCCCCTCGACCACATGGCAGACCGCATTGCTGGTGGTGCGAAACGGCACGGTCTCGGTCCGGTCGATTTGCACGAGATAACAGTCGAGAAGCGGCATGGCCGAGCCGCCGGACATGGGATTGACGTAGTGCACGCGGCGGGCGCCGTCCCGGCCTCTGGGCGCCGCGCTTACGGCGGCGGCAGCCTGCGCCCACGGATAGCGGAACACCGGCGAGTACGGGCGGCCGTTCCCCTCAGGCACGATGTTGGCGACCGCGAAGGCGGCGTCTTCGGGATACTCGGGAAGATCATGCGCCGGCCCGGGCTCGAACATGTCGGTACCGAGATAGCGGTGCAGCGGCGCATCGAGCGCGTCCATCCACACGATCGGGCCGCTGCCGTTGTGGACGTGCTCGTGCCAGGTCCAGCCTGGCGTGATGACGAGGTCGCCCTCCTCCATCAGGCAGCTCTTGCCGTCCACGATCGTATGGGCGCCCTTGCCTTCGATGACAAAGCGGATCGCATTCATGGTGTGGCGGTGCGGGCGTGCCGACTCCCCCGGCAGCAGCACCTGGAGGGCGGCGGAAAGGTTCGTGGTCGTGCCGGCCGCCGGGCTGTCGGATTCGGGATCGATGAGAGACAGGACCCGGCGCTCGACCGCCGCTGGCGACGTCACCCGCATGGCCTCGTCTATGAAAGAGCGCAGCTGCCGCCATTGCCAAAGATGCGGCTTCGGCCCGCCTTCGCGGGGTTTGTGGGCAACTGGGGATTCCCAGAGCGGCCGCACATGCGCAGCGCGCCAGGCGCTGCGCACCTCCTCGTAGGATTTGTCGCGCGCTCCGGTCATCGTCGGCGCCTGCGTGGCACTCATGGTTGTCCTCCGGGACATTCAGCGTCGCATTATCGGACGATGCGATGCACGGCTCAACCGATAAGCGGTCGCGGAGACCCAAGGGTACGCAAAGGCGCGTCGCGATGTCATCCGCCCGCCTTCTCCCCCGTAGAAATCTCCCTCGTGCCGAGCGCATCGGCGAGCCGCCGCTGCGCCGAACCGGGCCGCAACGGCCTCTGCTGGCTCTGGTGCGCGGCCCATCCTGAGAGCCACACGATTTCGAAGGTGGCCCGGATGCGGCCGTCGGCGTCGGCAAAGCGCGAGCCGTAGACCTCCATCATCCGGGCCAAAGTGCTTCGCCGTAGCGGCCGCCGCGAACGCTCAATCAGCACGTTCGTTGCTCCCATGCGCCGGAGATCGTGCATGAGGGCCAACGGATCGGCGTAGCGCACGGTGAGCCGATCGATATCGGTGACTGGCAGCGCGAAACCCGCGCGCTGGAGCAACCCTCCAAGGTCGCGCAGATCGGCGAACGGCGCCACCCGTGGCGAGATGCCATGTTCCACCTCCGACTCGGCAATTGCGAAGGATTGGCGAAGCTCAGTGAGCGTGCTGCTTCCGGCCAGAGCCGCGAGAAACAGCCCGTCGGGGCGCAGCGCCCGCCGAATCTGAATGAGCGTGCCGGGCAGATCGTTGACGTGCTGCAACGCCAGCATGGACACGACGAGATCGAGCGACGCCTCCGCGAACGGCAGCGCTTCCGAATCGGCTGCGACGGCGAGAACGCTGCCGACCTTCCCGCTTTCCGCCAGCACGCGCCGCACTGCATCGGTCGGAGCATCGAGATCGACCGCCCGATCGAAGTGCCGCCGTACGGCGGCGAGCCGGTCGGCAAGATCTTCGGCCACGCGATCGACGATGAAGGTCGAAGGCCCAAGCGCCGCCGCGCGCGCGCGGCGTGCGCGCAGCAGCCGTCGATCGAAAATGAAGGAATTCTCGTCCGCCATGCCACGGGGTCCGTTTCGGCACATTGAGCCGCTGGTGTGGAGAAGATATGCTGGTTTGATGGAAGGGGGAGTCTCGGCACCGATCGGCTGCGCGCAACCCGATCGCCTCGGTCGCCTTGCGGGGGCGCTCCGGGCCACGTTCGGTCGGCTCCTCGACGTGGCTTTGCCGCAGCTGTGCGCTTCCTGTCGTGACCCGATCACGACCGAAGGTCTTTGCGCCGTTTGCTGGTCGAATCTCTCATTTATTGCTCCGCCCTATTGTGAGCGGCTGGGCATCCCATTTCCCTATGATCCCGGCCCTGGCGTAATTTCGATCGAAGCAATCGCCGATCCGCCGGCCTATCGGCGGGCCCGCGCTGTCGTCCGCTACGGCGAGGTATCCAGCAGGCTTGTCCACGCCTTGAAATACGGCGATCGGTTGGACTTGGCGCCGCTCATGGGGCGCTGGATGGCCACGGCAGGGCGCGACCTCCTGGCAGAGGCGGATGCGATGGTGCCGGTGCCCTTGCACTGGCGGCGCCACTGGGCGCGGCGTTTCAATCAATCGGAGGCGCTTGCCGGAGTCATTGCCAAGGCAAGCGGAGTAAGCGTGGCGCGCTCCGCGCTCAAGCGCGTCAAGGCGACACCCCAGCAAGTCGGTCTCTCGCAATCGGAGAGGGCGCTCAACGTGCAAGGCGCTTTCCGGGTGCCGTCGTCCGGATCTGTTGAGGTGATCGGCCGCCGGCTGCTGCTCGTGGATGACGTGCTCACCACCGGATCGACGCTCGACGCCTGCGCGCGGACGCTGCTGCGCGCCGGCGCTGCACAGGTCGATGTGCTGGTTTTCGCGCGGGTTGTGGCGGCCGTTCGCCCTCCCATATAGACTGCGACGATCACGAACGAAGCGCCATGGCTCGCATCGATATCTACACCACCCGGTTTTGCGGTTATTGCCATGCCGCGAAGGCGCTGCTCACGCGCAAGGGTGTGGCGTTCACCGAAATTGACGTGAGCGGCGATGCGCAGGCGCGGAGCGCGATGATCGTGCGCGCGGGCGGGCGCTATACGGTGCCGCAAATCTTCATTGGCGCAACCCATGTCGGCGGTGCCGACGAGCTTCACGCGCTCGAGCGCGCGGGCCGACTCGATTCCCTGCTCCGCGCCGAAGGCATCGCGCCGGTCGCGGTCGAATCGGAGCTGCCCGCATGACCGCCGCAGCGACGTTTCGCGCCGCTCTCATTCAAATGCGCTCGGGTCTTGAACCGGCGGCCAATCTCGATGCGGTTGTCCCGCTCATCCGGGAGGCGAGAGCCGCGGGTGCCGATTACGTGCAAACTCCCGAGATGACGAACGTGATGGACGTGCGCCGCGAGCGCATGCTCGCCACCGTCGTCGCCGAGGAGAAGGATGCCTCGCTTGCTCGCTTCCGCGAGCTTGCGCGGCAGCTCGGCATCTACGTCCATGTCGGATCGCTCGCGGTCAAGGTGTCCCCGGAACGGGCTGCGAACCGCTCATTTCTGATCGATCGCGACGGCGAGATCGCGGCGCGTTATGACAAGATCCACATGTTCGACGTCGATCTCGCCGATGGGGAGAGCTATCGCGAATCGCGCAGTTTCCGCCCCGGCGAGCTTGCCGTTGTCGCGGATCTGCCCTGGGGACGGCTCGGTCTGACGATCTGTTACGATCTGCGCTTTCCGGCGCTCTATCGCGCGCTCGCTGAGGCCGGAGCCTCTTTCCTGGCGATACCGGCGGCATTTACCCGGCAGACCGGAGAGGCGCACTGGCACGTGCTCATCCGCTCGCGCGCCATCGAGAACGGCTCTTTCGTGCTGGCGGCAGCGCAAGGCGGCGTGCACGAGAACAAGCGGGAGACCTTCGGCCATTCGTTGATTGTCGATCCCTGGGGCCGCATCCTCGCCGAAGGCGGCACGGAGCCTGGGATCGTCGTCGCTACGATCGATCCGGCCGAGATCGCAGCCGCGCGCGCGCGCATCCCTTCGCTCCAGCATGGCCGCCGGTTCGAGGTAATCGAGCCCATGGCCGAGCCGATAATGTTCGAGACCGTGCGGGGTCCGGCATGATCCGCTATGCGCTGGTCTGCGGGCAGGGCCATTCGTTCGAAAGCTGGTTTGAGAATTCCACCGCCTTCGACAAGCAGGCCAAGCGGGGCCTCGTGACCTGCCCGGTTTGCGGCGACCTCAAAGTCGAGAAGGCGGTCATGAGTCCGAAGGTTTCGAGCGGCGGCGACCGCCGCAAGCCGGCTCCTCCGGCGAGTGAAGGCGGCGAGGCCAAGCCGGACTCGAAGCCGGACTCGAAGCCGGAGCCGAAGGCCCCGGTGGCGTTGATGTCGCCGCAGGAACGCGAGTTTCGCCAGAAGCTCAGGGAATTGCGCGAGCATCTCACAAAAAACGCCGATTATGTCGGGCAGAAATTCCCCGAAGTGGCGCGCAAGATGCATTACGGCGAGCTCGATCACCGCTCGATCTATGGCGAAGCTTCGCCGAAAGAGGCCAAGGAGCTGCACGAGGAGGGGATCGCATTTCATCCGCTTCCCGTGCTGCCGGACGAACGCAATTAGCGTTCCGCCTGCGACATTGCGTGCGCTGGCGCAATCGCGCTATGACCAATCGACGTTTGTTAGGCCTGTGGCAGCCGTTTTGGCTGCCGCCGCCGGCCAGGAGGACGCAAATGACAGGCATTATCGAGGCCCCGGGGATCGGACATAACCAGCCCGACCCTTACGAAATGGAGAAGAAGAACCAGAAGTGGGAGCGCTGGGCCAAGAAACGCACCTTCGTACGCGCCCTCGAAGGCACCTATAGCCATCTGTACAAGACGCTGGTCAACGAGAAGCGGGTCTATTCATCGAGCGACGTGCCCTGGAAGGGCGGGCCGCAGATGTTCGGCAAGAGCGTGATCAGTCCGCAGGCGACTTCGATCATTCAATCGATCGAATCCCACATTGAGGCCTATGCGCCGAAGACCGGCGGCCAGAAGCACGGCCATCTCAACAGCGCGGTGTTCTATGTGCTCAAGGGCCACGGCCACGACGTCCATGACGGCCGCCGCATCGAATGGAAAGCAGGCGACGTGATGCTGGTCGAGAACGGCTGCGTGCACCAGCATTTCAACGATTCGGAGAGCGAGGAATGCCTCCACCTCGTCTTCAAGGCGAAGCCGCTGTTTCTCTTCATGCATCTTCTGCTGCAGAAGATGGTGGAATGGCCGCCTGATCTCGATCCGGAGATGGGTCCCTATTCGCCGCCGAAAGACCTTTGAGAGGGAGCCGCATTGATGAGCGCCATCGAAGACAAGCAGCAGGCCCTCGCCGGCAACAAGACGTGCAATTGGCGTGCCGACGAAATCGTCCACTCGGCGGAATTCCGCAAGGAATATGCGAGCCGTCCGAACGTCGTGCGTGCCGAGGACATGCCCTGGGAGCGCTCTCCCGACGGCCTGATCAAGCATATCATCCACCGCAACATGAAGACGCCGGAGCTGTGCGTCGAGGCCTATATGCTGTTCCTCAAGGCCGGCGAGCGCTCAGGCAAGCACCGGCACATGTGGGAGGAATTGGCCTTCGTTGTCGAAGGCTCCGGCTACGACCTGCATTGGGACATGATGTTCGACTGCCAGGACAAGTTCATCTGGGAATGGGCGGAAGAGCCCAAGCGCTTCGATTGGAAGAAGGGCGATTACATCTATGTCCCGCCTTTCACCAATCACCAGAACTTCGCCAACGAAGAATCCCGCATCATCGTGATGAGCAACCGCATCATCAAGGACATGGGTTTCGACTGGCACGACCAGCTGGAGAACGCTCCCGGATTTTAGCGGGCGCCGCTCCGGCGCCCGGAACAGAGGCTAACGGCCGGCGATTATTGCTGCGTGCTTCGTTCGCTTCGAACGCAGAGAAACGCGGAGTTTATTATGCGCACTGCAGCATTGGGCATTGGCGCTGTCGCCGTTGGCCTTGCCGCCGGTTCGATTGCCTGGGGCCAAGCCGCCAATTTCTACCGCGGCAAGACCGTCGATCTCGAAATCGGCTACAGCGTCGGCGGCGGCTATGATGTCTATGCGCGAATGATCGCGCCGCATATGGGCAAGCACATCCCCGGCAGCCCGACCATCGTGCCCAAGAACATGGAAGGCGCCGGCAGCCTTCGCCTCGCCAACTGGCTCTATAATGTGGCGCCGAAGGACGGCACCGCGTTCGGCACCATCGGCCGCGGCACCGGCTTCGACCCGCTGTTCGGCCACCGCGGCGCGCAGTTCGACGGCGCGAAATTCACCTGGATCGGCAGCGCCAACGACGAGGTCAGCGTTTGCGTGGTCTGGAACGGCCGCACCAAGATCACCAAGTTCGAGGATCTCCTGACCACGCCGCTTACCGTCGGCGGCACCTCGGCCGCCGCCGATACCGACCAGTTTCCGCTGGTGCTTAACGGCGTGCTCGGCACCAAGATGAAGGTCGTCACCGGCTATCCGGGCGGCAACGACGTGAACCTCGCCATGGAGCGGGGCGAGGTCGACGGACGCTGCGGCTGGTCATGGTCGAGCGTCAAATCCACGCGGCCGCAATGGCTCACCGAAAAGAAGATCACCATCCTGGTGCAGCTCGCTTTGCACAAGCATCCCGAGCTGCCGGACGTGCCGTTGGTGACGGACCTCGCCAAGACGGACGAGCAGCGAGCCGTCCTCAAGCTCATCTTTGCCCGCCAGGCTCTGGGCCGGCCGTTCCTCGCTCCGCCGGGCATCCCGGCCGATCGCGCCGAAGCCCTGCGCACGGCCTTCATGGATACGATGCGCGACAAGGATTTCCTCGCCGATGCCGAGAAGGCGCAACTTGAAATCACCCCGATTGACGGCGCCGCCGTCCAGAAGCTCGTCGCCGAACTCTACCAGAGCCCGCCCGCCGTCGTGAAAAGAGCCGCCGAGCTACTCAAGTAGCCCGGGTTGAAGCGCGCGCCCTTAAGCTGCGCAGAACTCGGCGACGTGCCACGGGCGCGCTTCAACCCGGGACTCCCGGATTGGAGCGTAGCTCCAATCCGGGCTACGAGCCGCGAAATCGCTCGCCTGATGCAGATGCTTTGCTAAACTGAGATCATGCCCTCGCTCCTCGACCGCATCTCCATCGACCCGAACATTTGCTCCGGCAAGCCGTGCATCAAAGGTACCCGTATTTGGGTGTCGCTCATCCTCGACTTCCTCGCGAGCGGCGAGACGCTGGAGCAGATCCACCTGTCGTAAACCGCCTCGTCGCGGCTGCCTGGACTGCCGGTGGGCGGCTCTCGCCGTCCGCTATTCTGGCGAGGATCAAAGAGCTAGCCGCATTCCTGAAAGCCAGAGCATCGACGGGCAACTGTGGATCGTGGAGGCCAGTCGGATCCGAGTCCATCAGAGGCGTGAGCGTGGCTGAGGGGGACTTAATGTGCTATCGTTGTGTTTGCTCGCGAGGAAGGGCACATGAGATTCAGCATCGGGCGTCGGCTATTTCTGAGCGCGATCGGCGGCGCGGCCGCATGTCCGTTCTCCGTACGGGCGCAGCACGCAGGAGTGCCGGTAATCGGATATCTCAGCGGCCTCGCACAAACTCCGGCAAATCAGTACCGTGTGGCGGCGTTTCGCCAAGGCCTCGGTGAACAGGGCTACGTTGAGGGGCGGAATGTCGAAATTTTGTATCGCTGGGCGGACGCGCACTTCGACCGCTTGCCGGAACTCGCTGCCGACTTGGTGCATCACGGAGTTGCTGTGATTGTAGCGACCAGCGGCACTCTCACGGCAGTAGCCGCCAAGTCGGCCACAACGACAATTCCGATCGTATTTGCGATCGGCCGCGACCCCGTCGAGCTTGGCCTTGTTGCGAGCCTGAATCGTCCGGGCGGCAACATCACAGGCGTTAATTTCCTAGTCGGAACGCTGCTGGCGAAGCGTCTTCAGCTGCTTCATGAAATGGTGCCTGGCGCGGCATCGGTTGGTTTTCTCGTCAACCCAGAGGCCGGCCATCAGTTCGTGACGGCTCAAATAGCAGAAATCGAGAATGCTGCGCGCACACTTGGAGTGCATCTGAATATAGCAAAAGCAAGCACGCCGAGGGAAATCGAGCCGGCGTTTGCAAGCCTTGCCGGGCAGCGGATCGGTGCCTTGCTTGTACACGGGGACCCTTTGTTTTCCATCGAGCGCTCCTTGGTCGCGGATTTGGCGGCTCGCTACGCGATCCCGGCGAGCTATGGCAATCGCGAGATCGCCACAGCCGGCGGTCTCATGAGTTATGCAGCGAGCTTCTCCGACGCCTGGCGCCTGACTGGTACCTACGCCGGTCGGATTCTCAAAGGGGAGAAACCGGCTGACCTGCCGGTCCAGCAATCGACAGACGTCGAACTCGTCCTCAATCTCAAGACCGCAAAGGCCCTGGGGCTTGCCGTTCCACTCTCCGTGCGCGCGCTCGCCACTGAGGTGATTGAATAGTCCGTCCTCTTGACTCTGCCGGCGCTTTCTTTCCACACATGGCCAAGACCGTAGGGCGGGTTAGGCGCGCCGTTCGCGATATAGTTGCATGCTCCTCGGTCGAGGCGCGCCGTAACCCGCCATCTCGGTGGGAAGCGGCGGGTTACGCGCGCAGGGGCCAGCACGGTGAAAATGCCGACGGCCTCGGCCGCGCGCTAACCCGCCTACAACAGAGACCGCAGGAAGGGAACACGATGGAAGCCAAAATCCAGAACTATACCGGCTGGCAGTCCGACGTCATCGTCGATCTGATCAAGCGCTATCGCCTCGACTATATCACCATGAACCCGGGCGCGAGCTTCCGCGGGCTGCACGATTCGCTGATCAATTACGGCGACAACCAGCCGCCGATGCTGCTCTGCCAGCACGAGGAGATCGCGGTGCAGATCGCACACGGCTACGCCAAGGCCTGCGGGCGGCCGATGGCGGTGATCCTGCACGATCTCGTCGGCCTGCTGCACGCGACGATGGCGATCTACTACGCCTATATCGACCGCGTCCCGATCTTCATCATGGGCGCCACCGGCCCGATGGACGAGGCCAAGCGGCGTCCGCACATCGACTGGACGCATTCGGCGCTGGTGCAGGGCAACGCGGTGCGCGACTTCGTCAAATGGGACTACCAGCCGACCTCGATCCACGGCGTGCCGGAGAGCTTTGCACGTGCCTATTCGATCATGACGACGGAGCCGCAAGGCCCGATCTACATGTGCTACGACGCGATGCTGCAGGAGGAACGCCTCACCGAGGAGGTGACGCTGCCGCCGATGGCCGCCGTGCCGACGCCGGCGCCGATGATGCCCGACCCGAAGGCGCTCGCGGAGATTGCCGACCGTCTGTGCAAGGCCGAGCACCCGATGCTGCTCGCCGAATATGCCGGCCGGCGGACGGGTGGGTTCGAGAACATCGTGGAGCTTGCCGAGTTAACCGGCTCGGCCGTGTGGGACGTCAACAACGCGCTCAACTTCCCCAACAAGCATCCCCTCTGCCTGAGCATGGACAAGGCCTCGCTCGCGCACACCGACCTGGTGGTCGGGCTCGACGTGCAGGATTGGGAGAAGCAGTTCGCCGATCTCGACAATGCCAACCGCATCGTCACCAACCTGTTGCCGGCGCACTGCGACACCGTCGAGATCGGCTTCGGCGAGATCGGCATCAGCAAATGGTCGATGGACTATTGCCGGATGCAGCCGTGCTCGGTGCGCGCGCTCGGCGACACCGTGCTGGGCATCCCGGAACTGATCCGGCTCTGCCGGCAGCGCATCGATGCCGATCCGGCGCTCCAGCGCAAGATTGCCGACCGCAAGGCGGCAATCGGCAAGCGTCACGACGAGGTGTGGGCAAAGTGGCAGGGAGACGCGCGCAAGGATTGGGACGCTTCGCCGATCAGCTTCGCGCGGCTGTCGCTGGAAATCTGGGACGCGATCAAGGACGAGGACTGGGTGCTCGCCGCCAACAACCTGAAGCAGACGGTGCGCAAATATTGGGACTTCGACAGGCCGTACCGGCACCCCGGTGTCGAACTCGGCACCGCGACACAGATCGGCATGTCGATCGGGGTTGCGCTCGCGCACAAGAAGCGCGGGCGGCTCGTCGTCGACATCCAGCCCGACGGCGACCTGATGTTCGACGCCGGCGCGTTATGGGTGGCGGCGAAGTATGAAATCCCGATGCTGATCGTGATGCACAACAACCGCGCCTACTACAATGACTGGGCGCACCAGATCCGCATGGCGAAGCTGCGCGGCACCGACGAGTCGAAGGCGCATATCGGCATGGATCTGTTTGGGCCGGAGCCGGATTTCGCCGGGCTGGCGCGTAGCATGGGCTGCTGGGGCGAAGGCCCGATCGACAACCCGAAGGACGTGGGCCCGGCGCTCAAGCGCGCCATCGCCGAGGTCAAGAAGGGCCGCGTCGCGCTGGTCGACACGATCACGCAGCACCGATAGAGGGGGCCTCGACGCACTCCCTTGCGTTCAGGGAAAGGGTCCTACATCGCCTCAGAACTGCACTACCGTCCGCACGCCGAACACCGCGGCATTCTTGATCGCGATGGTCGGCGTCGGGGCGAGCGGGTCCGGAATGCGGCCGCCCGGATGCATCACATATTGAAAATCCGGCTGCAGCGTCCATCCGTCCATGACCTGGTACTTGTACGAGACCTCGATCAGGGCCTCGTAGTCGCGGATCGGGAACCCCGGTATGCCAAACCGCTGCGTATCGAAATCAAGACCGCGGGCGCGGCCCGAAACCTTTGCGTAGGCAACGCCGATACCGAACGCGTCGTCGGGCCGCGAAGGAAACGGCCCTTTCACCACGATACCGGTGTCTGCATAGAAGCTGATCAGGTTGCGGTCGTCCGGGCTGCCGGAGATGCGCGCGAACGCGCCGATGTTGCGGTCCTCTTTCGCTTTGCTCGGCAGCTTGATCAGCGTCTGATCGATGATCACATAGGGCCCCCAGTTCGGGCGATGGCCCGCTGGAATCCCGGTGCTGAACGGATTAGCCAGCGAGCGGCCGATCGTGTCGAAGCGCTGATCGTCGAAAGATTCGCTGTTGTACCAGACGCCGGCCTTCACGGCACCGGGAAGCCCGGCGGGCCCGAGCTTGTACTTGTGTTCCAGCTCCCCGATCAGGAAGACGCCGTCGTTGAGCCGAAACGCGAGACCGTCCGGATCACGCCGCTGCGGGTTGGGGTCGAGCCCCGGGCGGAAAGGACCCGCCGGGTCGCCATTGAACACGCCAAGGCGGAATTTCGTGCTCTCGCCGAAATCAAGTTGTAGCCGCACGCCCGGGGTCGCCAGAGGATAGGATGGGCCGCCGCTCGGCAGATCGACCCCGGTGATGTCGGGCCAGCCGAAGATGCCGTTGATGAACAGACCGGCGCGGTCGCTGGTGATGAATTCCGAATCCGCCGCGAGTTGCCCGATGCGCAGCGAGCCGATCGTGCCGATCTTCTGCTCTAGCCAAAGTTCGAACAGGCGCGCCGAAGGCACCGCCTCTGCATTGGTGATAGTGAACAAGTTGCCGATGTGGTCCGTGGTCTGGCCGCGGCCGTGGATCAGGAAAGCGTTGACGTGGAAGGTTGCGCCCTTCCAGCCCACGAGCTTTTCCAGATCGGCTTCGAGGCCGAGATCGAGCCTTCCGCCGAAGGTGGTCCCCTGGCTGAAGCCGCCGGACAGCGTCGTGAAGAGGTCGCCGGTGTAGATCGCGCGCACGCGCACGCCGGACTCGCGCAGCGCCTTGCGCCAAGCGGGATCGATGCCGTTCGAGGTCAGCACCGACGGCTTATCGAATGCGTCCTCTTCCTCGGCCGGCTCTGCGGCGACTTCGGCGCGCTTCGCTGCATCTTTGTCCGTCGCATGAACGGCGGCCGTGCCGGTGAGCAGCATCGCCGCGAACGCGATGCCCCAGGCTGCCGCTCCGGCCCTTGCAGCTCTCAAGCCAGCCTCCCTGATGAATTTGACGATACGGGCTACCGCCATGACTTCACGAACGGCAATCTGGCAAAGTGAGTCGCAGAATTAGTTTCTTATGCAACGAAGTTGGTGGCGCTTCCTACTCGAAATCGCTACTGTTGTAGCTATTCTAATCCGCGAACCATTGTCCCATCTGCACAGCAACAACGCGAGTTGGAGATCATCATGCTGGAGCGGACCAAGCAGAGCACCACTCGCAAAGAGGTCGCGCTCGCCTACCAGAGCGGCTTCGGCAACGAGTTTCACTCCGAGGCGGTGCCCGGCGCGCTGCCGATCGGCCGCAACAGCCCACAACGCGCACCGCTCGGCCTCTATGCCGAGCAGATTTCCGGCACCTCATTTACCGCACCGCGGCACCTCAACCGCCGCAGCTGGACCTACCGCATCCAGCCCTCGGTCGTGCATCGACCGTATGGCCGGATCAAGAACGGACTGATCCGCAGCGCCCCGTTCAACGAGCTTGAGGCGACACCGTCGCAACTGCGCTGGAGCCCGATTCCCATCCCGAAAAAGGCGACCGAGTTCATCGACGGCATCGTCACCATCGGCGGCAACGGCGACGTGGCGATGCAGGCTGGCATCGCGGCGCATCTCTATGTTGCCAACAAGTCGATGACCGACCGCTATTTCTATAATGCGGACGGCGAGCTGCTGATTCTCGCGCAACAAGGACGGGCGCGCTTCGTCACCGAGCTCGGCATCCTCGAATGCACGCCCGGCGAAGTCGCGGTGATTCCACGCGGCCTGCGCTTCAAGGTCGAGCTGCCGGACGGTCCGTCACGCGGCTACATCTGCGAGAACTATGGGCAGCACTTCCGCCTGCCGGAGCTCGGGCCGCTCGGCGCCAATGGTCTCGCCAACGCGCGCGACTTCCAGGCGCCGGTCGCGGCCTACGAGGACACCCACGGTGCGTGCCAGCTGATCGCCAAGTTCCAGGGCAATCTCTGGTCGGCCGAGATGGATCACTCGCCGCTCAATGTCGTCGCCTGGCACGGCAATTTCGCGCCATATAAATATGACCTTGCGCGCTTCATGTGCGTCGGCACGGTGAGCTTCGATCACCCCGACCCGTCGATCTACACCGTGCTGTCGGCGCCCTCCGACACGCCCGGCGTCGCCAACGTCGATTTCGTCATCTTCCCGCCGCGTTGGCTGGTCGGCGAGGATACGTTCCGCCCGCCGTGGTTCCACCGCAACGTAATGATGGAGTTCATGGGCCTGCTGTACGGCGCCTACGACGCCAAGGCAGAGGGCTTCCTCCCCGGCGGCGCCAGCCTGCACAACTGCATGACCGCGCATGGCCC
>DATBHB010000097.1:0-61077 GCA_036557705.1 Xanthobacteraceae bacterium | reverse complement strand
GTTGCGCCCAACTTTGGTGCTGCGTACGGGCTGCCTGCTCCAATTGCTCTCGGCTTCCCGGCGTCTAGCTTCGAGGCGAACAACCGCGTATAGACCGATAAGGCAGGACGGCAAGCTGGCGATGCATTCCGCGCGATCCTCAGTCATTGGGAGGGTCTTATCCTCGCCGTCGAGGCCCAGCCTCGCAATCGGGTCGGCGAACCTGACCATCTCTTCATCGGTCCCGAGGCCCTCCACCCAATCTGAATCCAGCCATTCCAGAGCTTGGAAAAATGCATTGGCCCAAAGTTGGCCTGTTGGGTTGTCGCACGGCAGCAATAAAGGTCGGTGCGCAAAGCCGGAGTCGAGCCGAACCACGATCGTGTTCCACATTCGAACAATCAGTTCGCCGATTCTGGTTCGCTGGTCCTCTGTCTTGAAAGGTGGCGTCAGAGCGGAGCCGAAAATCAATGGCATCAATTTGCGCGCCTTGCTTCGGTCGGGCTCGATCGCAAGGGCACAGAAAAACCCATCGATCTCCTCGATGGTCATCGCATCGGCCGATACGCCATCGCTCTTGAGAAAACCGGCGAGCGAATCGACCTCATCCTGATTGAGGACAATTCTGGCAGCGGGATCGCGAGCCTTGTGTTCGTCCTCGCCATCGCGAATCCATCGTAGGGCCTCCACCGGGTCATCAATCGCAACGTAATGTGCCTCCTCGAACAGTTGCGCGTCGCCGGGAGCAAGATTGCAGGCGACGGCAAGCTGTTCCTGGCAGAATTCGAGCTCAGCTTGCGGCTGTACAAAACGGCCCTCGCGGCAAGCCGCGAGAAGCCTTTCCCACATCTCTTCAAGGCCCAGCATATAAATCGCATCCTGCCAGCCCTGCCATGCCCAATCCTCGGGGTCGGCCAGCGATTCGCGATCGAAGCGATCGAGAAACGCCAACGTGGTCTCCGTTGCCACCGCACCGTCAAAGGTCAGCCGGGCGAGCGCGCCGATCAGGGGTCCGCGCACGAAGCCATCCAAATTGCGGTCGGCGCATGCCTCGATAAACGCCGGTGCATCGCCGTCGAATACTGAAATGACAATCCTGGCGAGCGTCTCAGTCTTTGCACCACCAACAAGCCGGTTGAGATCGTCGATCGGGCAATGCCTGATCAGCCGGATGAGCGGCTGGAAAAGTTCTGTTCGCTTTGCGCCGGCAAGGACGTGAATGCCCCAGAACAAAAGCCGGTTCTCGTCTAGATCGAGGCTGGCTCCCATTGCCGCTTTCTCGACGAGGTCGATAATGGCCGGGGAAATCTCGGCGGCACAGATAACGGCGTCCCGCAACAGCGCATCCGGCCGCGCCCTGGCCTTGCTCAAATCCGCGATGATGTCCGCGGCGAAGGAGGATGTATCAACTCGCTTCAATGCAGCCGTCATGACCTTGATCTCCCCGAATCAGCGGAATCCTACGCCGATCCGGGGGCTTGCGGTCAAACCCGTACCGCTTGAGCGGTGGATAGTGCGTCAAGCCGCCCGAGGAATGGGTTTGAACTAAAGGATACTTCCACATTGAACCGGATGCAGTACTGATATCTGCATCACTCTCGTCGAGGAAGATTGTATCATGAGAAATCAAAAAATACGGTTTTGTCTCCTCATCCTCGGCGCCGCCGCGGTGGCGAACGTCCCGGAGCCCACGCTGACGTTTGCGGCTGCCAACAAAAACACCTCTCACGAGACAAAGCAGAAAATCACCTTTAACGAGGCAAAGGAGAAGTGCACCGAAAA
This sequence comes from Xanthobacteraceae bacterium, assembly GCA_036557705.1. GTDB lineage: Bacteria > Pseudomonadota > Alphaproteobacteria > Rhizobiales > Xanthobacteraceae > VAZQ01. The sequence continues at coordinate 59,316 of DATBHB010000097.1, read as the reverse complement.
TGCAAAGTCAGCAGCGCCGGGGGCGGGTCATCTCTCCGTCGAAGCGCGGCAAACCGTGTATGCCAGATGCATGAGACGTGCCGGCTTCTATAACGAGCGGTGAAGGACACCCGGCGGCAGGGCTCGCGGGCACGAATGCGGCCGCCGCGCAAAGGCCATTTGTGCGCGCCTCCAGGTCGCGTCAGTGCCCGCTGAACACGAGCGTGCTGAACGGAAGCACAAGCGCCTGGAGTCGCAGAATCAAAGCATGCACAAGCGCCAGCGCATCTACAGTGTGGAGAGCGATGCCTTTCAGGAAACCAGTTTCTTTGGATTGGATCACGTCGTGGTTATTCGAATAGGCGTTGGCGATGCAGCTGCTGCCGGGCGTCACGTCGTCGAGCCCGCCGTCATAGAGGGGCTCGAGGAACGCCAACAGCGTGCCCTGGCGCGCCACCTGCTGCGGGTCGACAAGCTGGTCACCGCCGCGAAATTGGCCGGCCGCGATGGCGTCCTGCACGCCCGTGACCACCATCGGGATGATGGTGAAAGGCTTGGAAACGCATGTCACCTCGGCGATCATTCCGACCTTCATGATCTGCGCCTCGATCTGATTGAATCCCGCCTGCAGGGTCCGCCGGCCAGCTTCCTCGGGAATGAGCACTCCGGCAGGGCGCATGATCGGGGTGACGATATCGCCGACCCGAAGCGCGAACTGCTCCACGCGTCCGCTCACGCCGGCGCGCACGGTCGTTTTGTCAAGCTCGACTTGCGCCTGGGCCAGCGCCGCTTCGGCGCTGGCCTTTTGCGCCGGCAGAAGTTGGGAAACCCGGTCCTCGGCCGCCTGTTTTGCGGCGGTGGCGGCATTTATCGAACCTAACTGGCCTTCAAGGCGGACCTGGAGCCGTTCGATTTCGCGGAAAGCTACACCGCCAGGATTGCGTTTTTGCAGGTCCTGCTTGGTTTCCAGCTCGCCTTGCGTCTGCTGATAGGCGCTCTGTGCCTCCTGCAGCTGCCCGTCAGCCTTGGTGACATCGGCGGTGGCCACAACCATCTCCGCCTCGGTCTCGGCGATCCTGCGCCGCGCCGCTTCCACGGCTGCTTCCTGCGTCGAGCTGTCGAGCCTGAAGAGCGGCTGTCCCTTGGTCACCGGGCCGCTGAAGCCGACATAGACCTCAGCCACGCGACCGGTCGCCTCGGAAATGATCGGAACGGTTCTGAAGAACAAGGTCACGTTGGTGGTCGAGGGGTGATTGTAAAAGATCACTGTGATGAGCGATACCGTGAGAATGAGGCAGGCCGTTATGCCCCACCTCAATTCGAACCAGACAGAGTAAAGCGTTATTTCGCGGCCGAAGCGCTTGCCTTGCACATATCGGCGGTAGAGATAATCAGGTACGATCGTCAGCAAAGAACAGAAAAGAAGCTCAAGCATGGCTCAGCTCCTTTTTGCTGGTTCGGGTGTCGCTCGCTTTTGCCGCTTCATGGACTTGCCCGAAACGCTGGGATTCGGCAGCGGCTCCTGGTGCTTCGCCGCCCTGTTCGAGAGCGGCTCCGATCTCGTGCGGCCGCGCCGCGCTTTCCGCGGGCTTTATTCCAGCCATCGTCTCAGTCGAGTCTGCGATCCGGTTGAGCGACGTGCCGAAATCAGGCAGCTCGATGAACGCGAGAAGCAGGCCGGCTATCCAAAATATATGCATGTGTGTGAACAGAGCGATCAGGCCCAGGATAGCGACGATTTCAAACTGTATTTTGTGCGTCCTGTGCGCGATCCGTTCGGGCAGGGTATGGAGGCGAAAAAAGAAGACGCCGAAGCCCAGGACCGCGAGCAACAGGACGACAGCCATCACGACCATGAGAACGTCGGTCTGCCCGGGAGCCGTGATGAAGGACGGCAGATGATGCGTAGCGGCGGGGTTAATTGAATCAGCCATGCGCTACCTCCCTTGGCTCACATCAAAGTCCGCGCATCACAGCATCCCGTTCCGGAACGAGGTGGGGCTATGTTTTACCCTACCAGAATCAGCGTCTCGGCGCGACTCGGGACCGCGCTGACGAAGGGCCGCATCCGAACGGGTCGAGCGATCCGCATCCTTTGGTTGAATCATTGCACGTCGCCCACCGCAGTGCGCGTGCCAAGACGTATCGGTTCCTATATCTTGGTTTAGAGGTCCACAGCCGCTCAACCGGGTTCGACCGTCTCTACAGGTCTTGCATAGACTTTCTCGACCGCCTTCTCGGTAGCGCCGGAGCGAACATCCCGGATCCAGGCACGCAATAACTCCCAGGCGACGGCCAGCACGATAGGGCCGATAAACAGCCCGATCAATCCGTGCACGAGCGTGCCGCCGACGACGCCGATAAATATCACCGGCATCGGAGTCGCGAGGCCCCGCCCCATCACGATGGGCCGCAAAATGTTATCCAGCAAATTGACCGGCCCCATATAGGCCGTGAACATCAGAGCCGTCATTGTTTCCATCCTGAACCAGCTCCACACGATGACCGGTATCAAGATGAGGGAGGGACCGATTTGAACGATTCCGAAGATCAAGACCGCAAACGTGATCACGCTGGCGCCGGGCACTCCGGCGAGCCACAGCCCGACGCCGGCCGCGAAGGCCTGCAGCAGCGAGATGCCGATCACTCCCCGCGAAACCGAACGGATTGTCGCGCCGGCCAAGTCTACGAATTCTCCACCCCGGCTCGATTCGAGATGGCGCGAAAATGCCTTGACGGCATTGACCAATGACGGCCCGGGCGAAAACAGGAATCCAGCAACAATGACCGAGACGAAAAATTTGAGGAGACCTGTGCTCGCGCCGGCGGCCGCGCCAAGGAGAGTGCTGCTGTACGGTTTCAGGTAGGGGGCGATTTCGTCGAAGGCTTCCTTCAGATTCATCGAGGCAAGACTCCACAGTCGATAGGCTTGCCCGCCGATCAAAGGCCAGTGCCTCACACCTTCGGGAGGCTCGGGAACGCTCAGGGCACCCGAGCCCAGTCTGTCAGATAAAAACCGAGCGCCTTCCATCAAGCCGAGGCCGAGCCATGCTGCCGGTCCGAGAATGATCAAGACCCCGGCAACCGTGATAATTGCGGCTGCGAGCGATCGGCGTCCGCCCAGCCGCGCCGCGACCCAATCGAATACCGGATAGAGCGCAACGGCGAGAACGACGCTCCAAAGCAGGATCGTCAAAAAAGGACGAACCAATATTATGGTCCAATAGAGGAGCAAGCCAAGAGCAGCGAGCCTGATCGCGATTTCGACCGCAGCCGTATTAAGCCGCTCTTCGGCAAAATAACTTTTTGATCGTTCTCCAGAATCCATCGAAGCTATTTCATTATGGATCGTTCATAAGATCGCTGCGTGTCCGCAACTCCAGGATCCTCGGCCCGGGTCCGTGAAAGGCCGAGACCCTGGCGGTCTTCCTGTCGCGCCGACAGCCGGTCGTCAGCCTCCAGTGCGGAATGCTCGATCATCGAGTCGAGCCGCCTGAGGTATTTCTGCACGGCCTCGATCCGAGCCGAGCTCGTCAGCGATTCTTCGAGCCCGGTCAAGGCCGACCGCAACCGCCGCATCACCTGCACCGAGGTTGCGCCGTATTGACGAATTTCGTCGAATGCAAGCGCGAGGTAATCATCCCATGACGGGGTAGGGAAGACCAGCCGCAGATTTCCATCGGCGTCGGCCGCATATCCCGTATCCAGTTCGCGTCGCCCGAGACGACGCAGCAGATCCTCTATCTGGTCGATTGTTTGCACTGCAGTTGTCGGATCGTTGATGGCCGGAGACAGCGCCTTGATGCCGATATCGACGAGCAGGCGGATGGGGTATTTGGGATCCTGCTCGAAGGTGCGCTCGGTCTCAAGTCTGATTGCACGCAGCAGGCTCGGTTCGGGAACTGCTGTTTTGCCGCCTCGGACGCGCAAGATCAGCGAATCGTCGACAAGAGTGTCGCCGACCGCGGACACCATCTCGATGACCGCTCCAGCCGCCCGCGCCTGCCGAACCAGGGCCGCGATGTCGTACTTTGCTATGCATCGCGGATTACCGGAATATTTCACCGTTTGGGTGATCGGGCCCAGCAGGGTACGGCTGCTGCTCACGGCTCGGTTACCATGATCGGCATCTTGCCTGGCGTCCAGGCGCGGGAACAGTTCACGAATGACTTCGCGACCCTTGTCCCCTATCAACCGAAGCACGTTGGTGATCTGAAGGTCGGTGACGCGCTGTACCAGCACCGAAAACAGACCCATGCTGACGACGACCATCACCACGACGAGTGTCGCCGAGAACAGGGGGACGGCGCCCGATCCGCCACGATCGACCCAGGCGAGGGTCCAGAGCGAATAGACAAACGTGGCGACGAATACCCCAAGCGTATGAAACAACAGGCGGTCGCGCACGAAAAGCAGCACGAGTCGCGGCGAATAGGCGACCGCGCTGAACTGCACCATGACGAACGCTACCGAGAATACGATGGCAGTGAGGGCCATCATTCCGGAAGCTGCCGCCGAAAGGTAAGCCTGGGTCGAGCTGATCGACAGGTCGAACGTGTAGGAACCAAAGTATGCGTGCTCGATTCTGGGGAGAGCGAATGCACAGACGACGCTGGTCGCCACATAGGCGGTCGGGATCAGCCAGACGCGGGCTCCGGAGCGGCTCATCGTCGCAGACTTCATCATCGCACAGCACGGGTCGAGTACAGCCGTGGCGATTTCCGTTCAGGCCCTCTTTTTGGACGGTGGTCGCCGCCGGACCGAATCTCTCTCGGCGATTTTCCGAACCAGCGATTACATGCGTGCGTCAACGCACTCGGCTCGCGATACCCGAGGAGCCATGCAACTTCGGAAACCGGCAGGTCTTCTTCCTGCAGGTATCGCTTGGCGAGATCGATCTTCAGCTCGTCGAGCACCCGGGCGAAGGTAAGCCCTTCGGATGAGAGCCTGCGCGCAAGCGTCCGTTCACTCATGCCGAGCTTGCGAGAAATTTCTTCCGCACGCGCCTTGCCGTGCGGCAGCAGCGGCGCGATTGCGTTCTCCAGATCCGGACGCAACGAACCCCGCCTGGCCTTCCGACGGGATAAGGCCTCCTCACAGTATCCGATCAGCATTTCATTGAGGTAGGGATCGGCGCTGGTTATCGGCAGTTCACTCAACGAGTGGGAAAACACGAGGGCATCGGTGCTGGCGCCGAACGCGATTTGGCAGCCAAAGAACGATTCCAAAGCTGGACGATTCCCGCTTCGCCGATGCACAACGCTGGCGCGGGAGGGTACGAGCCGCCGGCTCGTCAGCTGCCGGCAGAGGCGTAGCGCCGTGGTCAGCAGGAATTCCATCTGATGGCAGTCGGCCTGACGTTCGACTCCCACATATCTCACTGCGATCTCGGTGGTACGTCCACAGCGCAGTTCCATACGAACGCCTTCATTCACAAGGCCGCTGTAGCGTTCGGCTCTCCGCAATGCCTCTTCCAGCATCTCGGAAGACGCCATGACGTAGTAGATCAGCCCGACCTCTCTGAGGTCGAAGTCGCGTGCGAGGTGAAATCCGAGAAGATCGTCCGGCAATGCCTCGGCGACAAGTGCGAGAAACGCAATCTGGTCCTTCACTCTCAGGCGAACACGGCGATCCTCGATCTGCGCAGGGGTCAGGCCGCATTGAGACAGTAACGGCTGCAGCGCAATCCCGGCTTGTTTCGCGCGAGCATAGGCAAGCCGTGCGATAGCCCCTGTGGCGCTCGGGATTGTGCCGAGTTGCCTGTGGGCAGCGTCGCGTCTCCCGACCGTCACATGTTCTGCTCCGTGCATGATTCGTGCTCCGAATCTGGCTCGGAAAGTCAAATCTTTGGCGCAGTCCAGCAGGTTGCGCGCCCGGCTAGCACCTTATCTGTCCATCGTCGCAAGTAAAATCCCGATGACGGATCGCTGTATGGAGCGGCGGTCGTCCCAGGGTCTATGCAGGCGCATCAACATGTTATCGGTACGTGGGATTCGAGGTCGAATTTTGTCCACTTCAACGAGCCGTCCAAGTCTCGCTTTGCGGGTAACGCAAGCCTACGTCAGTCTCTCCTCTGTTCCCGAATCAGATGCCGGGATACGCATGGTCTCACTGGCAAGGTGTGGCGACCTTGAGGTTCGTTTGATAGAATTCTCAAGAGCTACTCATGATGGCGAGCCGCCGCTTTGGGTCGACCTCTACGACCACGTTCTTGGAGTGGCCATCGACAGCTGCCGCTGCAGCGACTTGGACGAGGCCGTATCGGCAACAGAGCATCTGCTCTCACAGGCGCGGCTCGCCGACCGTCGGGAAACCGGCGACAGCGAAGCCGACAGCAGCTGATGGCGGCCTCCGGTCGAGGTCACGACCACCATCCCTCAATCACTGGCGCGACACCGCTACTGGCGCAACACCGCTACTGGCGCAACACCGCACCTGCGACCTCTTTCCAGGGCGCATCTGCAGGAAACGATATCTCGACCTGTCCGAATTTTAAATAGCGGTAAATCGGCGGAATATTGTACCAAGGTTTAGGACGTTGTGCTTTGTTGTGCCTTGACCGGCGATCCGCCCATGCTACTCGGATGGAATGGCCCGGTGCGGATGGATTTACATCAGGTGTAGATCTACATCAGGTGTAAAGGTCAGATTTTCAGTTTCGTTCTGGACCGCGAGGCGCGATCATGAAAACTGTATCTGTCGAAGACGCAGTCGCCATGATCCCGGAAGGCGCGTCCCTCATGATCGGCGGATTCATGGGCGTGGGGACGCCTGAGCGCTTGATCGACGAGCTTGTGCGCCAGGGCAAGCGCAGCCTCACGGTGATCGCCAACGACACCGCGGTGCCGGGCCGCGGCATCGGCAAGCTCGTCGACGCCGGTCTCGTGAGCCGCACTGTCGCAAGTCATATCGGGCTCAACCCCGAGACGCAGAAACAGATGATCGCGGGAAGGATGAGCGTCGACCTGGTGCCTCAAGGAACACTGATCGAGCGCATCCGCGCCGGGGGCTGCGGTCTCGGGGGAGTGCTCACGCCGACCGGGGTGGGCACGGTCGTTCAGGAAGGCAAACAGCGAATTGAAGTGAATGGAAAGACCTATCTGCTCGAGACGGCGCTGCGCGCAGATTTTGCGCTCATCAATGCATTTCTCGCCGACTACCTCGGCAATCTCTCCTACGCGTTGACCGCTCGCAATTTCAACCCTGTGGTTGCGATGGCGGCGGACACGACCATCGTGACGGCAGAGCACATCGTTCCAGTGGGGCTCATCGCTCCCGACCACGTGGTCACACCCGCCCCGCTCGTCGATTATCTCGTCATCAATCCGTGAAGGCCATGGATGCCCAGTCGATCATCGCCAAGCGCATCGCGAGCGAGCTCCGCTCCGGCATGTTGGTCAATCTCGGCATCGGCATCCCGACGCTGGTCGCAAACTTCGTGCCAGCGGGAATGTCGGTGTTCTTCCAGTCGGAAAACGGTCTGATCGGAACGGGGCCCATTCCCGAGCAGGGTATGGCGCATCCCACGCTGACTGACGCCGGCGGGCGTCCGGTCACCGCGCTGCCGGGCGCTTGCACGTTCGACAGCGCCATGTCGTTCGGTCTCATCCGGGGCGGCCACGTCGACATGACCGTCCTTGGAGCGTTGCAAGTCGACGCCCATGGCCTCCTGGCGAACTGGATGATCCCCGGCAAGATGGTGCCGGGGATGGGCGGCGCCATGGACCTCGTTACCGGCGCAAAACGCGTCATCGTGGCGATGCAGCACACCGCCAAGGGCAAGCCGAAGATCGTCAATAAATGCACGCTGCCGTTGACATCGGTGCGGCCAGTGGACCTGGTCGTGAGCGAATTGGCCGTGATTGCATTTGCGGAAGGCCGCGCAACCTTGCTGGAAAGAGCTCCCGGAGTAAGCGTGGAGCAGATCATCGCCGGGACCGAGGCCAAATTGGCACTGCCCGACGAGGTCCCGGAAATGCGCCTGTAATGTTGGGCGCGCATTCGTATCCCTACGGATGTAGGCTGGAAGAATTGCTTGTGATTGCCGCTGGCTCTGCCGCGACCATGGTGGGTGCTGGCACATTGGCGGGCAGTTCGAACTGAAAAGTCGAGCCTTCGCGGCTAACGCCTGCCCCAATCCGACCGTTGTGGCTTTCGATTATGGAGCGGCAGATTGAAAGGCCCATTCCCATCCCGCGCGCCTTGGTGGTGAACAACGGGTTGAAAATCCGGTCGAGATTGGATGGGTCGATACCCGTCCCGGAATCTTCGATCGATAGGCGCACCACATCAGGCTTGCTCATTTCGGAGCGCACTCGCAGCAGGCGAAACTCCACGGAGTGCATTGCTTCCAGTGCATTCAGCACGAGATTCAGAATAACCTGCTGCAATTGAACCGGATTGCCGATTACGAAGGGCAGGGACTGGTCAAGCTGCGTCTGGATCGCAATTTGGTACTTCTTGATCTCGCCTTGAGCGATCGCCAGAACCTCCAGAATCAGCCTGTTGAGGTCGACCGCAACCCTGTCTTGCGTGTCCCTTTTGAACAGCGCACGCACATTCTTGATGATGTCGCCTGCGCGATGCCCGGCGCTTTCGATATCGTCCAGAGAGGCTCGCACTTTGTCGATGTTCGGCGTCTCCATTGCCAGCCACCGTCGAGCCGCGCCGGCCCGCGCCACGATTCCAGTGAGCGGCTGATTGATTTCATGGGCTATCGAGGCTGCCAGCTCGCCTGCACCGGACATCCGGTTCATGTGGGTCAGTTCAGATAGTGCATCGCGCGCTTTTGCTTCAGCGCGGCGGCGATAATGGCGCTCATGCAGCAACCAACCGATGAGAGTGCCTTGCAGCAGGAGCGCGCTGATGATGGCCAGAATCTGGACCTTGTACCGGTCCCAGGCGGTTCGATCGCGAAAGCGAATTTGGCTTCCGGGCGGCAGCCTGGCAGCGCTGACGCCCCAACGCTGCATCAGCCGCCAGTCGAAGATCGGCCGCACCAGATCGCCTGGAACGGGCGGAATAGCAGCGGCGCTTTCGCCGTTTATTACGCGCAGGCCAAGTCGCGCCGCTGATTCTCCGATCAACGAGGGCATAAGCACAAACCCTCCAATCCCTCCTTGCCCGACAAAGGTCTCGACGGAAACCACGATCGGCCTGTTGGCTTTCTCGGCGAGGAGCGCAAGCGCCCGGACGGGCGGATAGAAGGTTCCTTCGCCATCGGAATATATGGCCGAATAGAGGATCGCGGTCTGATCCGGCAGAGTCGAAACGCGCTTCCGGAGTTCCCGCATAGGCAACCCAATAAGATCGATCACCTCCAAGCCCGCGGTCGCAACGGGAATCTCCTCCTTCCAATCGCGATAAGCTGTCTGGCCTTCCCAGGCATCGCCCACGAAGGCAACTCGCCTGAGGTCAGCTACAACCGCCCGTGCCGAGGTGACCATGTCGGCAAGCCGCAGCTTCATGATCACCCCGGTTACGTCCGCCGGAGGTTTCAGCCGCGCAAACGCGCTCTCATCGACCTGAGCAAAAACGACGGGGACGCCGGGCCACAGCGGCGTGCGCCAGCGCAACACGGATGCGAGAGCCGAGGCGCCAACCGGGACGAGCACTCCAATCGGCTTATCGCGATATTTTACCTGCAAATGCCGCTGCAAGCTCTCCTCATAATCACTGCCGGTAAAACGACTCAAATCCAGGCTTTCGAAATAGACCGTGACGGGAGTCCCGGGATCCTTATGCAGGGTCTCGGTCAACGCGGAGAAGATCTGATGAAAGAGCGGACCGCTTATGTCCGATTGGTCGAGAACCAGTATCGAACGCGGCCGCGGTTCGCCGGCGAACGTCACGGTTGCGATCACGCAGGCGGCGAACCAGATTATGATGCGAACCATGGGGAGCATGATTTCGACCGCATCGCCGGGCGCTGACAGATTTGGATGCAAGCAACGGCGCGCGCCGGCACGAGTAGAATATTAGCACCCGATCTCGGCAACCGCGAGCTAAAGATGGCCGCGCGGACTATTGGATACGGTTCGTACCGTGGTCGATCTCGATCGCCGGGGTCCTGACCAGCAATGCGTTCGGATTGACCTTGCTGTCGGCCGCGACCGGAGGCCTTCACGGCTGGGCATATTCAATACCGACGACGATGCATAGTCTTATCGCGACGTGAGCTTACGCGCCAACATCACCGCTGCGCCATCGATGGCGCCTCCTCCCTTCACCGGGATTTGATTTCCGGCTTGCAGCATGAGCTCGTTCATGACGCTTAGGATCTGTTCATCCGATAGGACCACGCCCGCGGCGTCGAAGTCCTTGCGAATTTTGCTGAAGACGTCGCTGCGCTCCGGATCGAGCGTGCCCACAGCGAGGGCATCCGAATAGTCTTGCGCGTCCCGGCCTTTGATTCCCAATTTTTCGGCTGCCCAAATGCCGAGCAGTTTGTTGCGGCGAATCGTCTTCTTCAGGTCGTCGGAGCTCATCATTGTGTGGCTCACGTTACGCAGAGTTGCGAAGCGTCACTTGCTCAAGGCTTACGCTTCAGCATCTAATCGATGATATGGTAGCCGCCATCAATGTAGAGCGTTTCTCCGGTAATGAGCCGCGCCGCATCGTGCGCGAGGAACGCGGTCGCGACGCCCACATCGTCAATGCTGACCAGGCTGCGCGCGGGGGCCTTGCCCGTTGCCTTTTCGAGAAGCTCATCGAATTCCGGGATTCCCGAAGCCGCGCGCGTTGCCAATGGACCGGGAGAGATGGCGTGGACGCGGATGCCCTTGGGGCCGAGCTCGGCGGCCATGTAGCGCACCGCGCTCTCCAACGCTGCTTTGGCGACCCCCATGATATTGTAGTTCTTCACCACCATCTGGCTGCCGTAGTAGCTCATCGTGAACAAGGTCCCGCCGCCTTTCATCAATGGCTCGGCCAAATGCCCCATGCGCATGAATGTCCAGCAGGAAATGTCCATCGTCGTAAGAAACCCATCGCGTGGCGCGTCGACCACGCGCCCATGCAGGGTGTCCTTGGGGGAAAACGCAATGGAGTGGAGGAGAGAATCGAGCCGCCCCCATTCTTTTTCGATACGCTCGAAGGCCGCCTCCATCTGCCCGGGGACGTTCACATCCAACGGCATAAAAATCGGTGCGTCGAGCTCGCGCGCGAGCGGTTCGACGAAATTCTTCGCCTTGTCGTTTAGATAGGTCACCGCGACCTCGGCTCCGAGCGCCCGAAACGCTTTGGCGCAACCCCAGGCGATCGACTGATCGTTAGCGATGCCGACGATAAGGGCGCGCTTGCCTTCCAGGAGCTTGGCTTTGACGCTGGGAATCATCGAGCACTTCCGCTTGTTCTCCGACTTCGACGCCTGCCCGCGCCTGTCAGTCCGTACTGTGGGGAGCGGAGATACTTCTCATTTTCCATTGCTGAGGAACCGCATCGTGGTATTCACGACTTTCTGACTGTCCTCGAACAACTTGCGGCTGTACTCCGTGAACAGGGCCATTCGCTGCGAAAGCCACTCTTGATATGCGGTCATGATCTCGGGAATTGAGCGCGCCTTGGTCACCTTGCCGGCGAAATCGGAGGCAAGCTCCGTCTCCTGTTTAATGCGGGCAAGGTGCTCGCAGTTGATCTGCTCGAAAGTTTCGACCAGCTGCTTCTGCACGTCCATGAATGTTTCGACGCGCTTTGCTCCGAATTCAGCGAAGTCGCCGGCTGTTGGGCTCTGTTTTGTTATCCCCCTGTCCGAACGAGTTTCGCCAGTCGCCATGAGAGTCTCCTCCATTGTTTTAATTCGACGAGGCCGCTGCTACCCAGGCAGATGTCGCAACATACGTCCTTGATCCACGTCAATTTGCTGAACGCCAAGGGGCGCTCTTCCTGTGGCTGCTGACGAGCCTCGATCGTTATGAAGCGACCTTGGCATCGGCTCTGGCCGGCAGCGGCGAAACCGCCGATGGCGTCATGCTTGTGCGATCGGCATCCACGTCGAACAGCCGCCCAATTCGCTGCAGCCGTTCTGCCACTTCGCCGGAAATCTCGCCTCGAGCGGCCAGAACCTGCTTCACCAGGCCCAGCGCCTTGTGACGAATTGGGCGCTCCGGCGGCAGCATTTCGGGGAGAGCCGCGAGGGCTGCTTCCGGGTCGACCAGCAGAATCAGGAATTGTTCACGCACGAGTGCCTTGAACTCGCGTAGCGGCACATCGCCGTGGGCGCGTCGGATGCGCCGGATCATTTCGAAACCGCGCTCGTCGATCGTTCCCCGGGCCATCCCGACGTAAATGATGGCCCGAATAACCGCGGCGCGCAGCCCGCCTGTGTTCACCTTCGATTTGAGATCGGCAATTCGTGCCTGGAGGAGCTCATCGTGCAACCTGCTTTTTCCTGCCCTGCGAAGCGCGCCTGCATCCCGATCGATGCCGGCCGCTGCTTGCAGCGCCGGGGCCCCGTAGATGGCGAAGAATGTGCGCTCTGCCCAGGCATCCCGCGCGTCGCGCCAGGTATCGAGCATGGCGACGATTTGTTTGGACATGGCCTCCTGAAGCCCGAGAAAGGGATTATCCTTCGCGACAGGTTTGCGATGTTCTTTCACCCATTGCGCCATGTGGCCGATGGCGCCCATTACCGGATTGGCGTCCGATAGCAGCTCATATTGAACCCGAAGCGGGTGAAGATTGTGCAGCAACTGCGCCAATGGAGCGCTGGAGACGGCGCGCACCGCCGGTTGCATGAAGGCGCGGTAAAGCGCGAGATTGGTCTCGGAAATCCGGGCTGCGGTCGCAAAACAACGGTCGTCCGCCGCGTCGTTGCACCCAAGCTTGCGGATATCCTCCAGGGTCCTGGCCTCGCAGCGCATCACCCAGTCGCCGGAGACGAGATCGCCGCCAGTCGTGTTCTCGTGTTTGCGCTCGAACACCGCCTCGTAGAGGCCGGGCGGCAATGTGTCGATCAGATCGATGTTGCTCGACAACTCGCCATGTTCCTTGCGGGCAACCCCGGAGGAAACGAAAATTCCCAGGTGACCCACCGTTTCGTGAACCGTATAGACGATGGTCTGCCCATAGGAGCGGATTTCATCGACGTCCTTGTAGAGGTCGACGATCCAGCCGAGCGCCTGTCCAGGCGGCGTGATGTTGTCGCCTTTGGAGCAGAACACCACGACCGGCGCCCGAACGTTGCGAAGATCGATCGCAGTGCCGTCGCCTGCTTGAATCCGGCCGGCGGCAAGCTTGTTGCCGACGAAAAGTTCATCGACGATGAACTGGATTTCCTCGGCGTTGAGGTTCACATGACCGCCCCACCAACGTTCGAACCCGAGATAGCGCGGCGCTTCCGTATCGATTTTGGAATAGAGATTGTATTGCTTGCTCCAGAGCGTATTCGAGGGGTTGAGGTTTTCGAAATTCTGCACGAGCCAGGCGCCGTCGAACTTGCCGTGGCCGAGATCGCTGATCAAAGCCGTCAGCCAGCTCCCGCCCAGAAGACCGCCGGTGTAGCGCATCGGATTTTGCCTGCGCATCCCCGCCCAATAGGACAGCGGCGATCCGGCAACGATTATCGGACCGAACAATTCAGGCCGCAGCGACGCCAGCATTATGATCGCCCACCCAGCCTGACAATTGCCGATGACGCAGGGCTTCCCATCGGCATGCGGATGCAGGTCGATGACTTTTTGGAGAAACACCGCCTCGGCGCGCGCGACGTCTTGAATGGTCTGGAGCGGCATTGGCTCGGGCAGAAAGCCGACGAAATAGCAAGGGTGCCCTGCCTTGAGCGCTACCCCGATCTCGCTGTCGGCCTTGAACCCTCCGATGCCGGGGCCATGCCCGGCGCGCGGGTCGACGACAACAAATGGCCTGCGGCTCGGATCAATTTCGACCGTCTTGGGAGGCACGATCCGCACAAGAGCGTAGTTGACCGGCGGCTCGAACTTACGCCCGTCGAGAACAACCTCGACCTGGTAGTCCAGCACATGAGGAGCGGCCTCGGCCAGATGTTCGCGATACTGGTTGCCGCGCTGGCGCAGCACATCGAGAAACATGACGCTGCGCTGTGCCGCGTCGGTCATGTATTCGAAAGCCGGCGCCAGCAAGCCGAGCGCTGGCGTGAAGGCGTTGCCGCAATCCTGACTGTTCGCCATTGCAAACTCCATTGCCGAGGGGCCGGAATCCGACCGCGAGGCGCAATCGATCGGCCAGGCGCACGGCCACCGGGGTTGTCACATCATCCCCACCTGAGCGTCATGCCCACGTCCCCCGGGACTCCTCCCGAAAAATCAACGATCTGGACTCGCAATCTGTACCCGAGAGGGCGCAGGCGCCGATCCCAGAATTCGTAGATTTCCTTGGGAATGCCCGTGAGGGTCTTTTCCCAGCCCAGCTCCTGCTGATTGATCGCGCGACCGCGATCCGTGCAGAGCGTATTCGGAAAGCGATAGACCTGGACTTCGGTCAGGCCGTTCTTGGCCGCGCTCTGGATAATCGACGCAGCCTTCTTCATCACCTCCTCATCGGACAGTCCCGAGGGCTTGCTCAAGCGCTCGATCAGGGCCAGCTTTTCTGCCTCCTCCTGCGCCTGCGCCCGCGCGGCGGCCGACGCCTTTTCCGCCTCGTCCAATGCAATCTTTTCCATCAGTGCCTTGGCGCTGGGCAAAAGGGTCGACAAAGTGTCCGTCATTAGCGTTCTCCGTGGATTGCCATGAGGCGGGCATCAATCCTGCACGAAAATCCTCGCTGCTTTGAGGTCAAGGCGGACATACTGAGCCGCCATAGAGTCACGCCACATATTGACCTACGCGCCATTGTACGCAGGGAAAACATTTGTAGCAAAACGGTAATCATCCTATACTTAGGTTTAGCGGCGGGTTCGCCTGTCAATCCGTCGGCGGAGTACAATGGACCGAGCGGGAACACCGACATACCGCTGATGACATTCCAGATTTCCAGGCACAGTCGGCGATCGTCAGGCCATGAGATTTGATGAGCGGAAATCTCAATCAACGACGGCAATCCGGTCCAACGACAAGCCGGTCGTCTATGTGGTAGACGACGATTCGCACGTCCGGGACGGCCTCAAGGATCTGTTTCAATCCGTGGGCCTCAATACCGAGGTATTTGGTTCGACGACGGAGTTCCTGGCGAGAAAGCTTCCGGAAGCGGTCAGCTGCCTCGTTCTCGACGTCCGTCTGCCTGGGCTGAGCGGACTGGATTTCCAGGCCGAGTTGGCCGCGGCTCAAATCAGGATTCCAATCATCTTCATCACCGGCCACGGCGACATCCCGATGACCGTGAAGGCGATGAAGGCCGGAGCCGTCGAATTCCTCACCAAGCCGGTGCGCGAACAGGATCTTTTGGATGCGGTCCGAGCGGCGCTCGATCGCGATCGCTCGCGTCGCGAACATGACCAGGAAACTCACGAGTTGCGCACCCGATTCGAGGGGCTTAGCGCGCGTGAGCGCGAGATCATGACCCTGGTGACGTCAGGTCTGATGAACAAGCAGATTGCCGGCGAAGTCGGCGTGAGCGAAGTAACCGTGAAGGTCCACCGCCACAATGTCATGAAGAAGCTCGGCGCCAAATCGTTGGCAGATCTCGTTAGGATAGCCGACCTTCTCGGGGTCCCTCGCAAACGATCGCGCCTTCTCTAAACCAAAGTACAGGCCACACATTCTTTGGTGAGTCCAATACTGAGCCCAGCACCTACCGACAGGAGATCACATGACCAGCACATCGGATATCCAAAGTTATGGAAAATCGACGGCAGGACTGGAGCCGTTGCGGGCCAAGTGGGGATGGATCGTCACGCTCGGGGTCATCTATGTGATCGTCGGGATAATTGCGCTTGGCAGTATCGTTGCAGCCACGGCCGCGAGCGTATTCGTGGTCGGCATCATGATGGTGATCGCCGGAGCCGTAGAGGTCGTCAATGCCTTCCAGATGAAAACCTGGGGCAAATTCCTTTTCTGGGCGGCGCTTGGAGTGCTCTATATTATTGCCGGTTTCGTTGCGTTCGAAAATCCGCTGCTTACGGCAGCCGTGTTGACGCTGCTGCTGGGAGCGGCGCTTGTCGCCTCCGGAATCGTGCGCATCATCCTCGCCTTCAGCATGCAGCAGGGCACGCCCTGGATCTGGGTGGTCCTGTCGGGAATTGTCACACTGCTGGTTGGCCTCATAATTCTGGCGCACTGGCCGGTCTCAAGTCTCTTCGTTCTGGGAATATTCCTGGGAGTCGATCTCGTTTTCGCCGGTGCGAGCTGGATCGGCATCGGGCTCGGCCTGAGAAAACGTGCATGATCTCGAACGAATGCTGTTGGAGGATCCGACCATGCGATGGCTCTATCTAACGGTGATTACGCTTTTCGCCGCCGCTATCATAATATTTGCAGTGCAGAACCTTCAGATCGTGACGACGTCCTTTCTCGGGGTCAGTGTCCGCACGCCGCTCGCGTTTCTGGTAGCGCTCAGTTACCTGCTTGGGACCGTGACCGGGAGCAGTTTGCTGGCCCTGCTCCGCCGCTCGTACCATGGGGCGAGACGAGCGCCGGCGGTCGCCTCGTAGCGCCTCCATATCGGAGATGCACCGAGAGGCGGCCAGCTATTCGGCGGATGAACGGCTGGCCGACGGCTGCCGAGTCGAAATTCGCGCGCTCAGGCCGGACGACCGATCCGCTTTTCTCGCAGCAATAGGCCAGACCAGCGCCGAGTCTCTCTACAGTCGATTCTTCGGGGTGAGGCGCGCCTTCACCGAACAGGAGATGGCCTTCTTCCTCGACGTCGATTTCGTCACGCACGTGGCCCTGGTCGCGGTAGTAGAGGAAGGCGGCCGACGCGTAATCGCGGGTGGCGGACGCTACATGCTCGTGCAGCCCGGGAAAGCCGAAATGGCGTTCGCCGTCGTCGACAAATATCAGAATAAGGGTATTGGGACAGCATTGCTGCGACATCTCGTTGCGGTCGCTCGCAAAGCGGCTCTTCAACAGCTCATTGCCGAGGTCCTTCCGGAAAATCTGCCGATGCTCAAGCTAATTGAAAAAACCGGCCTGAGAATTACGAAGAAGCGCGATGCTGGAGCGCTGCACGTCACGCTTGATCTGGCCTAGGCACAAGGTGCGTTGTGCGGATTACTGCGCTTGCGAAGACATCATTAGTAGGCTCCGCGACATGGCTGAGCTTCGATATCCCTGAGTATAAACCGATATCCGAACGTGTAGCTTGATCTGACGCAGGCAAATGTCTCTGGTCTTCGCAGAACAAGCTACTGCTGACGGGACGAACAGCAGTAGCAGTTCTAAGGGAGGAACACATGCGCTTGGGTATTGATTTTACAACCGTTCTCCTGGCGGCGAGCCTGATAGCTCCCGCTGCAAGCTTCGCGGCCGCCGCAAAGCTGACGCCGGCACAAAGGCTGGAGGCTCGCGACCGGGCAAAGGATCCGCAAAGCTTTGACAGGTGCGTGGAGCTGGCAAAGCAGCGGGGAGAATCGGTCAACGAGTTGGACTACCGCGACCGCGCCAGGGCGTTCGTAAGGGGTTGCATGAAGGGAAAGTACCGCTGAACGTTAGCGGACGTATCGGTCAATTTCCAGGCGAGCCGGCAGGGCGCAATCAGCGCGCGAGTTGACCCTGATTGAGCAGAGTTTCGACGGCCTGCATGACCGGCATGTCGAGATGCCCCCGGCAGTAATCCTTCACCTTGTCCTCGTTGTCGCGCAATGCTTGTTGATCCACCACCGTGATCCCCTTCTTTCCATGGTAGTAACCGCTAAGCCATATGGAAATGTTTCGAGGATCGGTGACCTTGAACAGGAGCCATTGGTCGCAGGTAATCTTTGCGACATCGATCGTCACTTGAGCGTTGGCAGCGGGAGCAACGGCAAGTGCTGACAGCATGCCGGCGATTGCAAAGGCTGATTTCATCACGGTTTTTCTCCTCGCATTAGCGGCGGCCTACGCCAGACGGGGGACGTCGTGGTGCAGGCCGCAGCGGCAGTAGCAGAAGCCGACCTGCTGCGAAAGAGGCGGGCGGTCGACCGCACGTATCGAAGCGGTCGCCTGGCGCGCTTTCCGCTACCGTTTTGCCCGATCGAGCAGCGAGTTCGATGGGCGAAAGTTGTCGATAAGGATCTGAACGCTGAGCAAGAGCACCCAGATCGGAAAAACGAAGAAGCTCCAAACCAGATAACTGCTTCCGAGCAGCAGCACGACGGCCAAGGCATGCCCGAGGAATGCTATGTAGCGCGGCACGAAACCGGTATAAGCCGCAATTGTTGAGGTCGAGATCATGAACACCCCGGCCATTTTGACAGCGTAGATGTTCATAAGATTGAATGCGAGCGTACGTACAAAAGCGAACGTATCGGGGTCGATCGGCTGATCGGGTCTGGCCGCATAGGCGATAATGATGGCGCCAAGCACTGCGGCCGCGGAGAAGAGCATCCCGAGGAACAAAAGTCCGCTTCCGAGAAATACCGTCGCGAACAAGCGGTCCTCGCGCTGACCCAGCCGGTCACGAAGGACACCGATAAACCACAGGAACGCAACTCCAGCGAATGGGATCAGGTTCAGAGCCAGCGCAATCGTCCTGGCCTCGCTGCGCAACCAGGTACCGGGAAGCAGCGGCTCAACGGGAATTGAAGCTCGGAGCAGACCGAACGAGACCAGCAGGAGCACCGAAAACACAATCCCTGCGATTGCAGCCGCCTTGGGCGTCCTCAAGCCGGTTCTGGTCAAATCTTGATTCTGGGACATGGCGATCCCGGCATATGTTGCGATCTGCACGATCCCAGCAATTCGGTTCATGGACGTGCTTCGCCGCGAAGCATCAAAACGCGCTAGCATGTTTGTTACGACAGATCTGCCATCCGCGCAATTGATTTGCGTCAGTCCCTGCTCTATTCTGGACGATGGTCGAAGAAAGCGGCTTGCTTTGTTGCGGCCGCATGAGTTCATGGACATTCAATGGCACTCGAGCAAAACCAAGCGGCTGCCGACACCGCCAAGGCAAAGAGCGGCCATCCCGAGAAGATGAAACGCAGGGCCTATGAAAAGCAATTGCGCAAGCTCCAGGTGCAACTTTGTCAGTTGCAGGATTGGGTCAAGGAAAAGGGACTGCGCGTCATCATATTGTTCGAGGGGCGGGATGCCGCCGGGAAGGGCGGAACCATCAAAGCCATTACCGAAAGGGTGAGCCCTCGGGTTTTTCGAGTCACGGCCCTTCCGGCTCCGTCCGATCGCGAAAAGACGCAGTTGCATATGCAGCGCTACATCGAACGTTTTCCGGCCGCAGGCGAGATTATCATCTTCGATCGGAGCTGGTACAACCGGGCCGGAGTCGAATACGTGATGGGGTTCTGCAGCAAGGAGGAGCATAGACGTTTCCTGGAGCTCTGTCCCGTTGCCGAAAGGTTCATCGTCGATGCCGGCATCATCCTGATCAAGTTCTGGCTCGAGGTCGGCAAGGACGAACAAGAGCGGCGATTTCTGGCTCGGATAGAGGATCCGGTTCGTCAGTGGAAATTGAGCCCAATGGATCTCGAGTCCTACGGCCGTTGGTATGATTATTCGCAGGCCCGCGATCTGATGCTGAAAATGACCGATAGCGAGCACGCCCCTTGGTACATCGTGCGCTCAGACGACAAACGCAGAGCACGGCTCAACTGTATCTCACATATTCTCAACTCGATACCGTACAAGAAGGTAGCGAGGCCCAAGATCAAGCTGCCCAAGCGATCCGACAAGCAGAAGTACGACGATCAAGTCGCCATGAAGGGGCGGAATTTCGTGGCTCAAACCTACTGAGACTGGCGCTTCACAGGGCTTGATTGAGCGAGCAGTTGGCATCTGGTGAAAAGAGAATTTCGATGCGCCTGAAGGGAAAGACTGCAGTTGTAACCGGCGCCGCAAGCGGAATCGGCAAGGAAATTGCAGTCGTCTTCGCCCGTGAAGGCGCAAATGTTGCAATCGCGGATCTGGATCAGAAGGCTGCCGCGGCAACGGCAAAGGAGATCGATTCGAGCGGAAAACGTGCGCTCGGGGTTGCCATGGATGTTGCCAGCGAGGAGCAGGTCGAAGCCGGGATGGCAAGAGTCATCGATGCGTTCGGCAGGCTCGATGTCCTCGTCAGTAACGCCGGCGTTCAGATAGTCGCTCCCATAGTGGACTTTGATTTCGCCAAATGGAAACGTCTGCTCGCGATCCATCTCGATGGCGCTTTTCTCACCACGCGCGCGGCGCTCCGGCAAATGTACAAGCAGAGTAGCGGCAGCATCATCTACATGGGCTCGGTGCACTCGAAGGAAGCTTCCGTCCTTAAGGCGCCGTATGTCACGGCCAAGCACGGTCTGCTCGGATTGGCGCGTGTCGTTGCTAAAGAAGGGGCGGAGCATGGCGTCCGCGCCAACGTGATCTGCCCCGGCTTCGTCCGTACTCCTTTGGTCGATAAGCAGATTCCGGAACAGGCGAAGGAGCTGGGAATGTCCGAACAGGATGTCATCGAAAAGATCATGCTCAAAGATACCGTCGATCATGAATTCACGACCATCGAAGACGTGGCCGAAACCGCCCTCTTTCTCGCCGCCTTCAACTCCAATGCGCTGACTGGTCAGTCGATCATCGTCAGCCACGGTTGGTGCATGCGGTAGAGCATTGGTCTAAACCAAAGCATATACCGCCTACTTTTTTGACAGGTCGGACTTCCTTCTATCCAAGGTGAAAACCGCATTCGGTTGTTTATAGCTGTTTCTTCCAATGCGATTCCAAATCTAAGGCGATTCCAAATCTTAAGTCGGCGATCGAGCGCGGGTTCACGGAGCCTGGGGACACGAGGACTCAATGGCTGTCGAAATGGACACCGATACGACCATAATCCGGGCCGTCGGCCCAGCCCCTCAGCACCAGGGATCGAAATATGACCGGCTGATCGGGAAAGCGAAGAGCGTGCCGGCGGCAAAAACCCTCGTCGTGCACCCATGCGACGATACCTCGCTTCGCGGGCCAACAGAGGCTGCCGAGGCCGGTATTATCGTCCCGATCCTTGTCGGACCGTCAGCCAAGATCAAGGCGGTCGCTCGCCAGAGCAAACTTGACATCGGCAAATTCGAAGTCGTCGACGCGCCGCACAGCGACGCTGCCGCCGCCAAGGCGGTCGAGCTGATCCGCGAAGGCAAGGGCGAGCTGCTGATGAAGGGCAGCCTGCACACGGACGAACTTATGCGGGCGGTGACCGCATCGACCACCGGGCTGCGCACCGCGCGCCGAATCAGTCATGTGTTCGTCATGGACGTTCCCACTCACGCCGACACGCTGTTCATAACCGATGCGGCAATCAACATCTTCCCCGACCTCGACGCCAAGCGTGACATCATCCAGAACGCAATCGATCTATTTACCGAGGTCGGTCTCGGGACGCCCCGCGTCGCCATACTTTCGGCGGTCGAAACCGTGACTTCCAAAATTCCGTCTACGATCGAGGCCGCAGCGCTCTGCAAGATGGCCGACCGCGGGCAAATCACCGGCGGCATCCTCGATGGTCCGCTTGCATTCGACAATGCCGTCGATCCCGAAGCGGCGAGAATTAAGGGCATCCGTTCTCCGGTGGCCGGCAAAGCGCAGATCCTGGTCGTTCCGGACCTCGAGGCCGGCAATATGCTGGCGAAGAATCTCGTATTTCTATCGAAGGCGGACTCGGCGGGCATTGTGCTCGGGGCGCGGGTGCCTATCATTCTCACCTCACGTGCGGATTCGGTGCGCAGTCGCATGGCGTCCTGTGCTGTTGCAGTCCTCTATGCCGACGCACGCCGGCGTGCCGCGGCCGTGCCGGCATCCTGACACGCCATGGATACGATACTCGTCGTCAACGCGGGCTCTTCGAGCGTCAAGTTCCAGATTTTCGGAATCGAACAGGCTCGCGAGCTCAAGCGCCTCGTCAAAGGCCAGATCGACGGGATCGGGACCCGACCACGGCTCGCCGCGGAAGCAAGCGACAAATCACCGCTGATCGACCGGAGCTACGCGCAGCACGAAATAGCAGACGTGCCGGCGGCGATTTCCGCCGTACGGGGATGGCTCCGCGAGACGCAGAGCTTCAACCTTGTCGCAATCGGCCATCGGGTGGTCCATGGCGGGCCGGAATACGATCGGCCTG
Organism: Xanthobacteraceae bacterium; assembly: GCA_036557705.1. Taxonomy (GTDB): domain Bacteria; phylum Pseudomonadota; class Alphaproteobacteria; order Rhizobiales; family Xanthobacteraceae; genus VAZQ01. The sequence goes on along the minus strand of DATBHB010000097.1, from coordinate 37,194 downwards.
TCGCGATCAACCCTGGGATCGTCACCAACCTCGAGCGTTATGTCCCGCTCGCGCCGCTGCATCAGCCGAACAATCTTGCGCCGATTCGTACGCTTTTGACCGCACATCCGGAGTTGCTTCAGGTCGCCTGTTTCGATACCGCCTTCCATCGCGGCCACAGTGCAGTCGCCGACCATTACGCGATCCCGGAACGTTTCTATTCCGAGGGCGTCAGGCGGTATGGATTTCACGGCCTGTCCTACGAATACATTGCCGAACGCCTGCGCGAAGTTGCGCCCGCGGTGGCGACGGGCCGCGTAATTGTGGCTCACCTCGGGAGCGGCGCCTCCATGTGCGCTCTGGCGGGTGGACGCAGCATCGAAAGCACTATGGGGTTTACCGCCCTCGATGGACTGCCGATGGGGACTCGACCAGGACAGATCGACCCGGGCGTGTTGCTTTACCTGCTTGCTGAGAAGGGCCTCGATCAGAGGGCGGTGCAGGATCTGCTTTATCGCGACAGCGGTCTCAAAGGCCTCTCCGGCATCAGCAACGATATGCGCGAACTCGAATCCAGCGCCGATCCTGGGGCGGCACTGGCAGTCGAATATTTCGTCTACCGAGTTGGACTCCATGCCGGAATGCTCGCGGCTGCGCTCGGCGGGCTGGATGCCTTGGTGTTCACAGCCGGGATCGGCGAGAACTCCATCACGATCCGCGCTCGCATCGCGGAGAAGCTCGCATGGCTCGGAGTCGTGTTCGATGCACGCGCCAATATGGCGCGCAAATCGCTCATATCTCACCCGGACAGCAAGGTCGCCCTCCTCGTCATCCCGACCGACGAGGAACTAATGATCGCGCGCCACACGCTCTCGCTGCTGCTGGATCGTGTCGCCGGGAAGAAGATCGAAAGAATTGCGGGATGATTACTGCACCGATTTCTCCGCCACGCAAAAATGTCTCATGCGCGGCGGGTTTCCCGGCCGCGCGTGACTTCAGCCAGCGGCACAGCGGATAAGCTGGGCCGAGATAAACGCGCTGGCCTCATTCCTCCTGGTCTGCAGCCTGGATACGGCGCTGTTCTCCCGCAGCTCTCAGTTCACGGAGCGCGACGATCGCGACGAAGCCAAGCCGGCGCCTCTGGTCGGGAGTAAGGGTCTGATACAGCGGTTGCCACGCGGCAGCGAGCTTTTTAAGGTCAGCGGCCCGCTGAGCAAGCGCATCGGAGCGTCGATTCAAGAATTCGATAGGGTTACGATCGCGCAACACCTCGATCGGACTACGCTGTTGCCGTTCGGCAGCCCGTGCTGCTGCGCTTTCAAGCCGACTTTGCCGTTCCTTCGCCCTGGAGCGGATGGCGTCTTCAATAGCCGGCCAGTATTTTTCCTGGTCGGGTGTAAGCTGCAACGCGGCTTTGACTATAGCGATTCGTGCATCCGTCAAAGCGTTCAAATCGGCTGCCGTTGGACGCGATGATTCAAGTCCAGCAGAAGCGCCTTGCGCATAGCCTAGAGAGGTTCCGGTAAGGACGACCATTAATGCAGTCGCCCCGGCAGATAACATTCTTAGCATTGACGCCTCCTTCGACAATGGATTAAGCCCGCCCGCAACTGGCCTCACAGCCGCCAATTAGCTTAGCGTGGAAGTCGGCGGTATTGGACTAAAGGACAGTAGCCCGACCGAATGGATATCCCTTTAAAGTTTCAAGAATGGTCAGACAATTATCTTCGATTCACCGACCTGCATTCGGTCATGCGAGAGCACAATCCGTTCGAGCCGTCGCTAAACGAGGCATTTTCTAAACCAAAGGATAATCTGCGACCTGTTTTGATAAGCCAGGTCCTACCGCGTACATGTTATCACTAAACGACGGGACAGCGCCCGATCGCAACCCGGGGCATTGCGCGCAAACTGCAGTCAACAAACGAACGTGCACGGAGGAACGCCATGGAAGGAGCGGCCGCACTTCCAAGAAACCTGAAGGACGAACGCTGCTGGCGTGGATTCAAGCCGGGCACGTGGTGCACCAGCATCGACGTGCGTGATTTCATCGCCCACAACGTCGCGCCCTACTCGGAGGACGAGAAGTTCCTCGCTGGACCGTCCAAACGCACGAAGGCGGTCTGGGCCAAGCTTGCGCCCTATTTCAAGGACGAGCAAAAGAAGGGTGTGCTCGCTGTCGACGCAAAAACGCCGTCGACAATGTTGGCGCACGAGGCCGGTTACATTGACCGCGAAAACGAGGTGATCGTCGGCCTGCAGACCGATCAGCCGTTCAAACGCGCCATCTTTCCCTTTGGCGGTTTGCGCATGGTCGAAGCCGGCCTCAAGGCAGCCGGATTCAAGCCCGATCCCCAGGTCCACGAAACATTCACGAAATACCGGAAGTCCCACAACGATGGCGTGTTCGATGCCTACACCCCGGAAATTATGAAATGCCGCAGGTCGGGGATCATTACCGGTCTCCCCGACGCGTATGGACGCGGTCGCATCATCGGCGATTACCGGCGGGTCGCGCTCTACGGCGTCGAACGCCTGATCGAGGCCAAACAGGCGGAGCGCGCCCAGGTCGACGACATGTGGCCGACGGACGAGGTGATACGGACACGCGAGGAATTGGCCGACCAAATCCGGGCGCTGGAAGATCTGGCCGCCATGGGCAAGCTCTACGAGTGCGACATCTCGCGCCCGGCCAACGACGCCCAGGAGGCGGTGCAGTGGACCTATCTGGCCTATCTCGGCGCGGTCAAGGAAGCAAACGGCGCCGCGATGTCGATCGGGCGTATTTCAAGTTTCCTCGATATCTATATCGAACGTGACCTCGGGGAAGGCACGTTGGACGAAGCCGGCGCCCAGGAACTCTGGGACCAGCTGGTCCAGAAGCTCCGTATCATACGATTCCTGCGAACGCCCGAGTATGACGCCCTGTTCAGCGGCGACCCCTATTGGGCGACCGAATGTGTCGGGGGTATCGATCTCAACGGACGGCCGCTGGTGACCAAAAGCAGCTATCGGATGCTGCATACCCTGCACACCCTCGGTCCGGCTCCGGAGCCGAATATAACGGTGCTGTGGTCGAAATATCTGCCCGATAATTTCAAGCGGTACTGCATCAAGATCAGCAAGGAAACGTCCTCCCTGCAATACGAGAACGACGACCTGATGCGGCCATATTGGGGCGACGACTACGGGATCGCGTGCTGTGTTTCGGCCATGCGGCTTGGCAAGCAAATGCAGTTCTTCGGAGCCCGCGTGAACCTGGCAAAGGCGCTCCTCTACGCGATCAACGGCGGGCGCGATGAGATTTCCGGCGATCAGATCGCCCCGCCGTCGCCGCCGGTGACGAGCGATGTGCTCGATTACGACGAGGTGTCCGCAAAGCTCGATAATGAAATGGAATGGCTCGCGCGCACCTATGTGCATGCAATGAACTGTATCCATTACATGCACGACAAGTACTTCTATGAGCGGCTCGAAATGGCCCTCCACGACCGCGATATCCTGCGTACGATGGCGTTTGGAATTGCCGGCCTGTCGGTTGTGGCTGACAGCCTGGCGGCTATCAAATACGCCAAAGTCCGCGTCATCCGCGACAACACAGGATTGGCCGTCGACTATCGAATCGAAGGTCCCATCGAAGGGACGAATGTGGTGCCCCAATACGGGAACAACGACGACCGGGTGGACAGCATCGCCGCCGATATCGTCACCCGATTCATGCAAAAGATTCGCAAGCATCCGACCTATCGGAACGCGACGCACACCCAGAGCGTGCTGACGATCACGTCGAACGTCGTGTACGGCAAAGCGACGGGGAACACGCCTGACGGCCGTCGCAAGGGCGAACCGTTTGGACCTGGCGCCAACCCGATGCACGGCCGCGACAGCCACGGCTGGCTGGCGTCATGCCTCTCGGTCGCAAAGCTGCCTTACAAGGACGCTCTCGACGGGATCAGCTACACGGTATCAGTGGCGCCGCAGAAGGCGCACCTGTCCGAGAGGGAACTCATCGATGCCGCGGTCAAGGCCTTCGATATGTATTTCGAACGCGGCGGTTTCCATATGAACCTGAACGTCATCGATAAGGAGACGCTCGAAGACGCGATGAAGCATCCCGACAAATATCCGCAGCTCACAATTCGCGTGTCCGGCTACGCGGTTAATTTCGTTCGGCTGACGCCGGAACAGCAGCGGGATGTGATCAGCCGCACCTTCCATGGTCAGATCTGAGGCGAGAGTCAGCATGTCGCAGCTCGGCACGCTGGAGGCGGGCAGCCGCCATGACCTGCGCGTCGGCATCTCGCCCGACGCGCCGGACGAAGACGAATTTTCCGACGACGGCAAAGGCGCGTTCGGTTACGTCCATTCCTATGAGACCTCGTCGCGCTATGACGGGCCTGGCGTGCGAGTCGTGCTGTTCGTATCGGGGTGCCTGCTGCGCTGCTCCTATTGTCATAACCCCGATACCTGGCACCTCAAAGACGGCACCTATGTGTCCGCCCAGCAGGTCATCGATCGGCTCGGCAGCTTTACGCCTGCGCTGCGCTCCCTCGAGGGCGGCCTCACCATCTCGGGCGGAGAGCCGATGGTGCAACTCGCCTTCACGCGGCGAATCTTGGCCGGCGCCAAGCAAATGGGACTCCACACCGCGATCGAGACCTCCGGTTATCTCGGAGACCGAGCCGACGAGACCTACCTGTCTTGTCTCGATCTCGTCCTTCTCGACATAAAGAGTTCGGATCCGGACACGTACCGCCAAGTAACCGGCCGCGCGCTGGCCGCGACTTTGCGTTTCGCCGAGCGGCTGGCCGAGATCGGCAAGCCTGCCTGGGTGCGGTTCACGCTGGTGCCCGGTCTCACCGACGAGCCTGCAAACGTCGAGGGGATCGCCCGCTTCGTTGCTCCAATGAAGAATGTCGAGTGGGTTGAGGTTCAGCCATTCCATCAGCTCGGTGCTTTCAAATGGAAGGCCATGGGTATTGAGTACAAGCTGGCCAACGCCCCGAGACCTACTCCTGAGCTTATGGATCGAGTACTCGAACAATTTCGCGCCGCAGGCTGTCGAGCCCGCTGACTGCCTGCGTGATCGACGCCGTAGCTAGACTCGGAGTGCTTGGAAATGTTGGGCCTTGCTCGCGACATCATCGGCACGCAGCCGATTCTCGCCGTGTTCCTCGCGATAGGCGTTGGTTATCTGGTCGGCCAGATCAACATCGGCGGATTCTCGCTCGGCGTTGGAGCGGTCCTGTTCGTCGGACTTGCGATCGGTGCTTTTGCGCCGAAATCGCAGATCACCGGACCGATTGGTCTTACCGGTCTCATCATGTTCCTCTACGGCATCGGCATCCTCTACGGCCGGCAGTTCTTCGAGGGAATGACGGGCTCGGCAGGGCGCAAATACAACCTGCTGGCGCTGGTCGCGGTCGTCGTCGGACTGTTCGTCGCGTTGGGGCTTGGTCAGATCTTCGGCATCAAAATCGGCCACACGATGGGGCTCTATGCCGGCTCGATGACGAGCACCGCCACGCTGCAAGCGGCCCTGGAAGTGATGCGCAACAACGACCCGTCGATCGGATACTCCGTCGCCTATCCGTTCGGCGTGATCGGCCCGATCTTGTGCATCTACTTCATGACAAGGCTGGTGCAGCCGAAATTTCCACCGAAGGTACAACGCTTCCATATGGGCGAGGTAACGCTCGGCGACAATTGCGCAGGACGCAGCCTCGATGACCTTATCAAGGAGCTCCCAAGCGGCGCTCAGGTGACCATGGTCCGCAAGGCCGGCCAGAATATCGTTCCCTCGGCCGACCTGGCGCTGGCGCCCGGCGACGCGCTTTTGATCGTCGCCGAGCAGCAAAATGCCATAGCGGCCGCCGCGGCGCGCCTGGGAAGATTGGAACCTGGACGAATCGTAAAAGACCGCTCTGCTCTCGACTACATCAGAGTATTCGTGGGCAAAGCCAGCGTGGTCGGCGTGCCGATCTCGAAAATCCAGCTGCCGACGAACTTTCCGGTCCATCTGCTGCATGTCCGGCGGTACGACATGGATATCGTGCCGACGCCCGATCTCACATTGGAGTTCGGCGATCGCGTCGGCGTGCTGATGCCGGTAGACCGCAAGGAGGATATCCGGCGCTATTTCGGCGATACCGTCAAAGCCGCCGCGGAGTTCAGCTACGTCTCGCTTGGGCTGGGCATGGTCATGGGCGTGCTGCTCGGTCTCATTCCAATCCCAATTCCCGGCGTGGGAACCGTCAACCTCGGCATCGGCGGCGGCCCGCTGATCGTGGCTCTCATTCTCGGCAAGCTGCGCCGGACCGGCCCGCTGCTCTGGACGATGCCGTTGCCGGCGAACATCGTGCTGCGAAACTACGGCTTGGCCATGTTCCTTGCCGCCGTCGGCATCAATGCTGGCCAGCCCTTTGTGCGCACTGTATCCGAAACAGGACTGACGATGCTGTTCATCGGAGTGGCAGTCTTGCTGATCACTGTGGCCATCGTATTGCTCGTCGGCCATTACCTGCTGAAGGTCCCGTACGACGATCTCATGGGCGTCGCGTCCGGCGCGACCGGAAATCCCGCCATCCTGGTCTATTCCACCCGGATGGCGCCGACCGAACGTCCCGATATCGGTTACGCCATGATCTTTCCATCGATGACGATCGTGAAGGTGATCGCCGTGCAAATAGTCGGTCTCTTGGCTGCCTCCGGTGCAGGATAGTCCAACATCAGCGATCCGGCACGCTCGCCAGCGCCTCCCATTTCCGATTTAAACGGCGGCAATCATCTCAGCTGCGAGCCGCTACGTGGTCCGGCTAAGCAACTGGAGTGAAAGAAGGGCAACCGCCGCCGATTATCAGGGCTGGCGACCAGAGCGTCGTTGATAAATCATCGTCCTGCAGCGCCCGACCATTACGTCGTACTCAGTTACGCCCATTCTGCTTTCAAGGTATCCCCGATGCTGAATATAGGCGGCAGTATCGCGGGAGCCGAGAATGCTATCCCCGCGCAGGGAGGCTTGCAGGTTTGCGACGCATTTCTGTATCTCCGCGTTGGTTCCGTAGGGCCGATGCGGCACTCGTTCTTTTGACAACAGCCCGCCGGAAGCACTGGCCAAAACCGTACACACGACAGCGGTAACCCAGAAACTACGAACCATTTTGTTTCTCCATCCGACGCCCCATACGTCGCCTGCCAGATGGGGTGAGCGAGGTAACGAAGGCTTGCGCCGGCGGGCGCCAGCGGAGTGCCGAAAGCGGTCAGCACCGACCGCAAGTCGTTGGCCGATACGCCCGGAAGATCGGTCGTCCACCTTATGGGAGGCTGGGGTCACGTGCCATGATAGCAGCGTCTGCGCGCCGGGACAGGTGATAAGTCTGAACGATGGTCAAATACGGCTAAACCAAAGTATAAACCCCGATCCTATCCGCTGAGCCTGCATCGCCAACATGTATTTTCTGCCATTGGCCTGGCTGTTGACAATAACCGGCAAGCTACCTGACCAACTCGATGCCTCGGTCATCACGATACCGGGGATCATCCACAATCTCGTGCCGGTCACCATCGGCAATATCGTCGGCGGCTCAGGCTTCGTGGGTCTGGTCTATTGGTGGGTTTATAGGAAAGGGCTTCGCGCAGGAGCGGGCAAGCATTAGTTGCGCAATTCTGACGCGGAGAAGCTCGGCTTTTGCCGCCAGTGGCTTAAGAAATCGCCTATTCTAAACCAAGGTATATCGGCTTCGACTTTCAGATAAGTGACCATGCGCATTTGCATGTTCAAACATGGATCAACCTCAGCCGACCTTGCGATTCCATGCAAAAGACACCGCAACCGGTTATCGACCGCACGTCGTACAAACGGCGGATGGAGATTTATGCCTTTCTCATCGTCACCGCTCTTCTGATGCCGGCGCTCGCGGTCGCGGCTGTTGGCAGCTGGGGCCTGACAGTCTGGATATATCAGGCGATCCATGGTCCGCCTGGACCGCCCTCGAAATGAGGCATGCCATGATCGACGAGCCGCTGCCGACCGACTTGCCGCGCCGGGAGTTCATTAATGGCCGGTGGCTGCGACAGGGCAGCATCGAACGCTCTCCAGCTGCTGAGATTGCCAGCATTCTGGTCCAGGCTCGACCGGAGCGAATCGATGCGGCCGCCCTTGCAATCGAAGCGCTGCCGGGTACGCAAATCTACAGTCGCGACCCACGAGGCAAACTCGTCGTCGTCATCGAAGCATCCGATGTCGGAAGGATCGGCACGACCCTCAACGCCATTTCATCGATGGCCGACGTCTTGAGCGCAGCGTTGGTATTCCATGCAACGCACGCAGGTTCGCTTTAATTCGGGAGGTCGGACATGGGCCAGGGTCGATTGGATCGCCGCGAATTTCTCAAACTGGAGGCTGCGGCCATGGCGGCCGCCGCCGGCGGACTGCCGTCGCCGGTTGCCGCTCAGAATCTGGTTACCGAACGGGGTGCTGCGGAACTGAAATGGGACAAGGCGCCGTGCCGTTTCTGCGGCACAGGTTGCGGTGTCATGGTCGCAACCAAGGACGGCCGCGTGGTTGCAACCCATGGCGACATGAAGGCTGAGGTCAATCGCGGGCTCAATTGCGTCAAAGGATATTTCCTTTCCAAGATCATGTATGGCCATGATCGTCTGACGCACCCACTGCTGCGCAAGCGCAATGGCAAATTCGACAAGGATGGAGAGTTCACGCAAGTAACCTGGGACGAAGCCCTCGACGTGATGGCTGAGAAATTCAAGGATACGCTCAGAAAGCGTGGTCCGAGTGGCGTCGGGATGTTCGGATCGGGCCAATGGACGATCTGGGAAGGCTACGCGGCCAACAAGCTGTTCAAGGCTGGATTTCGATCCAACAACATCGATCCAAATGCCCGTCACTGCATGGCCTCCGCCGTCATGGCCTTCATGCGAACATTCGGCATGGACGAGCCCATGGGGTGCTACGATGACATCGAAGCCGCCGATGCGTTCGTGCTGTGGGGCTCGAACATGGCGGAGATGCATCCGATCCTGTGGAGCCGCGTGGCCGACCGCAGGCTGAGTGCTCCGCACGTACGCGTCGCCGTCCTCTCGACTTTCGCGCATCGATCGTTCGATCTTGCCGACATCCCGATGGTATTCAAACCGCAGAGCGATCTCGTCATACTCAATGCCGTCGCCAATCACATCATTGCTACCAACCGCGTCAACAAGGACTTTGTCGGCAAGCATACTGTCTTCAAACGCGGCCAGACCGATATCGGATACGGACTGCGGCCCGATAATCCGCTTGAGCAGAAGGCGTCGGGACGCTCCAAAGCCGGCGACGCGACTGACATCGCGTTCGAGGACTACGCCAAGTTTGTATCGGAATACACGCTGGAAAAAGCCAGCCAGATGTCAGGCGTTCCGCTCAATCGGTTGCGCGAACTTGCCGAGCTTTACGCCGACCCGAAAACGAAGGTCGTAAGCTTCTGGACGATGGGCTTCAACCAGCACACGAGGGGCGTCTGGTGCAACAATCTGATTTATAACATCCACCTGTTGACCGGAAAGATCGCCGAGCCCGGCAACAGCCCCTTCTCACTGACAGGCCAACCGTCGGCCTGCGGGACGGCGCGCGAAGTCGGCACCTTCGCACATCGCTTGCCTGCCGACATGCTGGTGGGCAACAAGGCCCATCGAGACATTGCAGAACAAATATGGAAGCTGCCGGAGGGCACAATCGCGCCGCAACCGGGTTACCATGCGGTGCTGCAAAACCGGATGCTGCGGGACGGCCTTCTTAATGCCTATTGGGTTCAGGCCAATAATAATCTGCAAGCCGCGGCCAATCTCAATGAAGAGGCGTATCCCGGTTATCGCAATCCCGACAATTTTATTGTGGTCTCTGAAGCATACCCGACCGTAACTGCGCAAGCCGCCGATCTGGTATTGCCGACCGCCATGTGGGTCGAGAAGGAAGGCGGTTACGGGAACGCGGAACGGCGAACGCAATTCTGGCGCCAGTTGGTGAACGCTCCAGGCGAAGCGCGCTCCGATCTTTGGCAGGTGATGGAATTTTCCAGGCGCTTCAAGATCGAGGAGCTGTGGCCGGCGGAGTTGATCAGCAAGCGGCCTGAATACACGGGCAAGACCCTCTTCGACGTGCTGTTCAGGAATGGCGAGGTGGACAAATTTCCGCTCGCCGATATGGAGGACGGTTATGAGAATTACGAGGCCAAGGCATTCGGCTTCTACGTTCAGAAGGGCCTGTTCGAAGAATACGCTCGATTTGGCCGCGGCCACGGGCACGACCTCGCCCCCTTCGATGCGTATCACGAGTCGCGCGGGCTGCGGTGGCCGGTCGTTGACGGGAAGGAGACGCGTTGGCGTTATCGAGAAGGTCTCGACCCATACGTTAAGCCGGGCCAGGGGGTGCAATTCTATGGTTTTCCCGACGGTAAAGCCCGCATCTTCGCGCTGCCCTATGAACCGCCGGCCGAGTCCCCTGACACGAATTATCCGTTTTGGCTGGTAACGGGCCGCGTCCTCGAACACTGGCACTCCGGTTCCATGACGCGGCGTGTCCCGGAACTCTATCGCGCTTTCCCGAACGCCGTCTGCTTCATTCATCCGGACGACGCAGCAGCTTTGAAAATGCGCCGCGGGGACGAGGTGAAGGTGCAATCGCGTCGAGGCTTTATCCGGACCCGTTTGGAGACACGTGGCCGTGACCGGGTGCCGCGCGGCGTAATATTCGTCCCATGGTTCGATGAAAGCCAGCTCATCAACAAGGTGACGCTCGACGCCACCGACCCGATCTCGCTCCAGACTGACTTCAAGAAATGCGCTGTTCGTATCGAGCGAGCCTGAGGTGCGCGACATGGCAAGCGATCTTCGATTAATCCTCGTTTTGCTCCTGGCGACGCTGGCGTCGAGTCTCGCCATGGCCGAGACGTTTTCGGCTCTGCGCGGTTCGACACCGATCGACCAGGCGCCTCCGGCGCCGATCATGACCCCCGAGCAGAACACGTCCGACCAAGAACCTCGAAGTTACCCGGAGCAGCCCCCGCTCATACCGCATTCGATCGAGGGTTATGAAATCACCGCCAACGCCAACAAATGTCTCTCCTGCCATGCGCGCTCGCGTGTACGCGAGTCCGGGGCGCCGATGATCAGCATCACGCATTTTTCCGATCGAGAGGGGCAGGTATTGGCCTCGGCGTCTCCGCGCCGCTATTTCTGCACCGAGTGCCACGTGCCCCAGCACAACGTCCGACCACCGGTCCAGAACGACTTCGTCGATATCGATACCCTTCTCTCCAAAGGAGGGCCCGGAGGGCGGCAATGACCACCGCGGATCTCTCGCTGCCATCCTTGTGGAAGCGGTTTCTCGCTTTCGCCGGCGAGATATGGGGCGTGTTGCGGCGGCCAAGCTCGGTCTTCACTCTGGGTGCTCTCGTCCTGGCCGGATTTGTCGCCGGTGTGATGTTCTGGGGCGCCTTCAACACTGCGCTTGAAGTGACCAACACCGAAACCTTCTGCACGTCTTGTCACGAGATGCGCGACAATGTGTTCGAGGAACTGAAGACAACCATTCACTACAACAATCGATCAGGCGTGAGAGCCCACTGCCCCGATTGTCATGTGCCTCATAATTGGACCAACAAGATTGTCCGCAAGCTCCAGGCTTCGAAAGAGGTTTGGGGCAAGCTATTCGGCACCATCAGCACGCGGGACAAGTTCCTTGATCGCCGGCTTGAACTCGCAATTCACGAATGGGCTCGCATGAAGGCCAACGATTCTCTGGAATGCCGGAACTGTCATAGCGCGGATTCCATGGATATCACGCGCCAGAGCCCCCGCGCTGTCGAGGCACACCAGGCGTTTCTCTTTACGGGGATGAAAACCTGCATCGATTGCCACAAGGGAATCGCCCATCGGCTGCCGGACATGCGCAACGTACCGGGATGGCAACGATGAGCGCACAGTAGCCGTCTGGGGCGGTTTTCTACAGAAAGAAAATCGGACGGCGGCAGTGATTGCTTCCGGCTATGGGGCGAAATGCGTCGCCACCACCACCGCTCCCACGACTGCGAATGTCTGAACCAGCAAAATCAGCTTGAGTCTCCAGGGCTTCGCATCGATCCAGCGTTCGAGCCTGTCCATCACGCCACTCCACTTGGATCGGCCCCAGCCCTGGGTAATGATTGTCTCACATGTCGGCTATCCGACGCAACGACCATGTTGCATGGCAAAATGGCGCGGGAGCATAATCCCCCCCCGACGCCTAGGCCGATGATGTCGGTTTGGGCGAGGCATTAAGGGCGGTGTGAAGACATCTTATCAAGCAGGTTTCATTGAATGGCTTGCTTAAGAACCCGACGGCTCCCGCGCTTATTGCGCGGCTTCGATATCTCTCTTCCGGGAAAGCGGTGACGAAAATGACAGGGGTGCGGTGCCCATCGGCAAGCAGCCGGCTTTGCAGGTCAAGGCCGTTGAGGCCGGGCAATTGCAAATCCGTAATCAGACACGAGGTTTCCCCGAGGCGTCCCGACTGCAGAAAATGCTCGGCAGATTGAAACGTCTCGGTCTTGTGACCCAGGGACTGAAGCAGATCCCCGATGGCATCCCGCACAATATGATCGTCATCGATAATGGAAATCATGCCGTTTCTCTGATCCCGCGGTCAGACCTTATATAGAGAGGTACGTGCCTGCCGCGGATTACCAATGTAACGTTTCGATGACACATTGGATCAGCCAATTATCCTTTGGTTTAGGCCGGCGCTACTGTAATAGATCACAGGAGAGCCCGGGGTGTCGTTCACAGAACGTTCCCGCGCCGTCTCGCCGCGCGGCTCGAGCCAACGGCCGGGAACTGCGCTCGGCATCGCGGCGTTGGGGTCCCGTTTCATCCTGAAGGAGTGGAGGACCAAGATGTGCTGGGAAATGGACTACCAATTCTGGGCCGAACAGAAGAAAGCACAGGCTCAGAAAGAGCGGGAGCAACGCGCGGGCGTCATCGACCAGCTCCTGAGCGACGCCACTAGGCAGGCTGAAAAGCCCGTCGCGGAAGACCTGCCGGTCAAAGAGGCCGCGCCCGCGAAATAGCGACCCCGCCCGTTGCAGATTAAAACCACGTGCTGCGTTGCCGGCGGCGGCCCTGCCGGCATGATGCTGGCGTTTCTGTTAGCCCGCGCCGGCATACCTGTCGTCGTCCTCGAAAAGCACAAGGATTTCCTGCGCGATTTCCGCGGCGACACCGTCCACCCCTCGACTCTTGAAATCATCCACGAGCTTGGATTGCTCGATGAGTTTCTTGCAATTCCGCATTCGACGGTCCGCGAAATGTCGCTGCAGATCGGAGATGACCACGTGACCGTCGGCAATTTCGACAGCCTGCCCGTGCAATGCAAATTCATCGCGCTGATGCGCCAGTGGGACTTTCTCAATTTCATAGCCGATCATGCGAAGCACTACAGGGCATTCGATTTGCGAATGTGCACGGAGGCAGTTGATCTGGTTCTCGACGGTGGCCGGATAGCAGGCGTGACGGCAAAAGCTCCGAGCGGTCCGATCGAAATCCGCGCCGACCTGACGGTCGCCTGTGACGGCCGCCATTCGATCTTGCGTGAGCGTGCCGGTCTGAGCGTTGAAAATTTGCATGCCCCGATGGACGTGATGTGGTTCCGCATACCGCGCGACCGCCACGACCCTTCTGATGTCGTAGCGCACGTCGAAAGCGGGCGGATGCTGGTTATGCTCAACCGCAGTGATTATTGGCAATGCGCTTATGTCATTTCCAAGGGCACTGCCGATAAGGTCAGGCAGGCTGGACTCGATCAATTCCGCACCAACGTCGGCGACATCGCACCGTTTCTGCGCAACCGAGTACACGAAATTGACAGCTGGGAAGCAGTCAAACTGCTGACCGTCGAAGTAGATCGGCTGCGGCAGTGGTATCGACCGGGACTCATTTGCATCGGCGACGCAGCGCACGCCATGTCGCCCATCGGCGGCGTAGGCATCAACCTTGCGGTGCAGGATGCCGTGGCGGCCGCCAACATTCTCGCCGAGCCATTACGGAGTGGAACAGTCGGAATCGACACGCTCAAGCAGATCCAGCGGCGTCGTGAATTTCCGGCGCGGGTAACCCAACGTCTTCAGATTTTCATGCAGAACAGTCTGATTGGGCCGGCGCTTGCAAGCAAAGGCGATAAGCCAAGAGCCCCGATATTCATGAAAATGATGCAATGGCCGCTGTTGCGGCGCCTTCCAGGACGCCTACTCGCCTTTGGCGTGCGCCCAGAGCACATCGCTGCGCCGATAAAGTGACCCGGTCAGCCGTTCAAGCGAGCCCTGAACCATCGGGCTGCAAACAATCGCCAGCGCCGCTACGGCCAATCCGCCGAATATGTCGGCGAGATAGTGGTTGCCGCTGGGGACGGCGGATACGAGCATCAGGGCATCGACTGCGACCACAGGCCAGAACAGCGGTTTGTACCAGCGCAGACTGAACGGCACGATTACGGCCACGGCGGCATGCAGCGACGGAAAGCTTATGATTCCATCGATTGCCCCAAGATCGATGGATTTGAGCGTTCCTTGCCGCAAGGCGAGCACGATTTCTCCCGTGGAGCGCCCCACGGTCGGCAGATTGACGAATGCATGATTGCCGGCCAATGCCGCCATCGGTCCCAATGTCGGAATGACGATACTGGCGATCTCGGCGAGGATTGATGCGCAGACGAATGTGACAAAGAAACGGTCGAGTTCGCGCGTGCGCTTTGCGATGAGGAGCACGAGCACCGTCCCGATGAGTTGCAGGGTAAACGTTGCGTAGGCGCCATCGAGCAGCTTCAACGCTGCGGGCCAGTTGTCGAGTCCGGTCATGACCTGGAGCCAATCGAAGCCGAGCCCTCGGTCGATCATACTCATCTCCCGATCGCGCAGCGGCAGGTCCATCATTGCGGCGATGTAACTGAGACAGGCGAGGCTCAGGCCGAGAATGACAATCATGAAGGCCGCCTCGATGGCCTGCGCCGCGCGAGTCGCGCGGGGAAACGCGAGACGGCAGTAAAGGCAGAGAAATGCCCCCGGTCCGAGGCAGAGCGGCACGCCGTCCAGAACCGGCGCCTTTATGTCGAGCAGGGCACTCCCGGCGAGCGCCAAAAGATATGCAGCGATCGCGAGGATCAGCGTCGCGGGAAACGCGATCAGCTGCGCTTTCCGCGTGCCCGATGCGATGGCGGCAGCGAACTCGTTGGGTTCCGCCGATGTCTTAATTCCAGACGGCTCCCTCACCCGCCGGATTGGTCTGGGCTGGCGGGAACTGGTCGAATTGGGCGGCATCGGCGGCGTCGGCCATGGAAACTACGGATCAACGACGTAAATTGTTCGAGGTTCCAGCGTCGGACTTATTAATCAGCCGCTCATTAATCTTACTGCGTCATAAACTTCGTAGGGTGGGCAAAATCGCGTGGCACGGCCTGACAGCGTGGGCCCTCAGCGCGTTTACGCGCGTCTTCGACGCGCTATATGGGCGCGCGGCGCGATTTTGCCCACGCGGCTGGCATCGGAGAAGGCGCCGTTGCCCACCCTACGAAGCCTTCTAACCCACTAACGTTAATCAGCCGCTCAGGTCGGAGCGCCCCCGGTCCGAAGATCGACGCATCTCGTCGAGAAGGCCGTACATGCTCAGGCGCAGCCCATGAAGCTGATCGAGGAGATGCAAAATGAGCGAGATGCCTTCGTCATTCACCCCGAAGTCCTCCTTCAATTCCCTGATCAACTGGGCCCGCGCCAGATCGACGTCGGAGAAGGTCAGTTCCGGCTGCCGCTGCGGCACAAGCCAGCCTGCAGCAATCCAGTGCTCAAGCAGCTGCCGATCGATGCGGACTCGCACGAGAAACTCGCCGGTGGAAATCATGCCGCGCCCTCCAGGTGGCGGCGCGGATTCTGACCCTCGCCGGCCGACCAGCGCTGCGCGAAGGCCTCAAGTTCCGGGTCGGGACGATCCGGCAGGACAAGGCTGACAATCGCATATTCGTCGCCGCGGCTGCCGTCCCGGCGCGGCGCACCCTTCCCTCGCAGCCGCAGCCGCGTGCCGCTGCTCGCGCCTTTGGGGATGGTCAGACGAACCCGGCCCGAGGGAGTGGGGACCTCCAGTCGCGCGCCCAGCACCGCCTCCCGCAGCGTCACCGGCAAAACAAGTTCAACATCGTCGCCCTTGCGGGTAAAGAACGGATGCGGGCGCACCTCGATGGTGACCAGGGCATCGCCGGACGGGCCGCCGCCGATCCCGGGACCTCCCTTGCCGCGCAGGCGCAATACTTGGCCGTCCGTGGTGCCTGCCGGGATGGTCACGTCCAGCGTCGATCCGTCGGGCAAGCTTATTCGCTTTGTGGCGCCGTTGACGGCTTCGAGAAACTCGACCTCCAGACGATAGTGAACATCGTTTCCGCGCATCCGGAACCGGGTGCGGCCCCCTTCCGCGCGCCCGAACAGGTCGGAAAGGACATCGCCAAAATCCGCGTAGCCCGCGTCCGAACTGTAAGCATGCTCTTGTGCTCCAGCGCCGTGAAAGTCGCGGTAGTAGCGCTCCCGCGGGCGCTCAGCGCCGCTCGCATCGATCTCGCCCCGATCGAAGCGGCTGCGCTTCTCCGGATCGCCGAGAATATCGTAGGCCGACGCAACCGCCTTGAACTTGTCCTCTGCCTGACGGTCGCCGGGGTTGAGGTCGGGATGAAGCTGCTTTGCAAGCTTGCGATAGGCAGCGCGGATCTCCTCAGCCGTCGCGTTCGGCTTGACGCCCAAGATTTCGTAAGGGTTGTCAGCCACGATTTCTCACCTTCCAATAGGACGGTCACCGTATCAGGAAAAACCGGCACTGTTCGTCCGACGTTCCTGATGGGCCACGTTATCCCTCACTCGGGGATTGACAGGCGCTCGGTCCGCCATGAATGAGCCGGCATGACGATCGTGTCCGAGGCCGGGGGGCGCGATGCCCCGTAGATTTGCCTGGGCGTCGCTGCCGGATGAAGAACTCCTCCAGCTGCGCCTCAAGGATCTCGAGGTCGGCCTCGAAGGCACATGGCTCGAAGCTTGCCTCGACGACCTCCATGCCGAACTGGACCAGCGCGGCCTGCAAATCCGGCCGCATGCCTGGATTTCGAGCGAATGGTTCAGTCCCTCCGACACGCCCGGTATCGCCATTCCCTTCTATCTAGCGCATCCGCGTCTGATGCGGCTCGAGCGCAAGATGATTATCGACGTCGAAGGCGGGACGGTGTCGGAATGCATGCGCATCCTGCGCCACGAGGCCGGGCACGTCATGCAGCACAGTTATCAGCTGCAGCGCCGGCGCCGATGGCAGGAATTGTTCGGCCCCTCCTCGCGCCGCTATCCGGCTTACTACCGGCCGAATCCGGCGAGCCGGCGCTTCGTCCAACATCTGCCGCTCTGGTACGCACAGAGCCATCCCGATGAGGATTTTGCGGAAACCTTTGCGGTATGGCTGGCGCCGCGCTCCAACTGGCGCCGGCGCTATGCCGGATGGCCGGCGCTTAAAAAGCTCGAATATGTCGACGAGCTGATGAGTGCGCTCGCATCCGAGCGACCCCGGTTCACGCGCCGCATCGAGGTCGATCCGATTGGCCGCCTCACACGGACGCTTGCCGAACATTATGCAAAGAAGCAGGCGCATTACGCCGTTAACAACCCGCCCAAATTCTATGACCGCGATCTGCGCCGCATCTTTTCCGATGATCCCCGCCACCATCGTGCGCCGGCGGCATCGAGTTTTCTCCTTCGCAACCGGGCGAAGATCCGGCAGATCGTCTCGAAATGGACGGGCGAGTATCAGCTCACGTTGGACGCCGTATTCGACGATATGATTACTCGCTGTCGCGAGCTTAAGCTGCGCGCTGTGGGCCCGGAGCGGCAACTGAGGATGGATTTCATCGTTTTGTTGACGGCCAAAACGGTGTATTCGCTGTGCAGCCGCTCGCGCCGACAGTGGCTCGCGCTATGAAGCCTCTTCGCGTCCTGGTTCTCGTGCATCCGGACCTCGTGCCTCCCGACTCGCTCGATGGCCGCAGCGAGCAGGAAATCAATGCCTGGAAAACCGAATACGACGTCGTGAGCACGCTGCGCGAAGCCGGCCACGAAGTGCGGCCGCTCGGGGTCGAGAACGAACTCAAGCCGATCCGTGATACGATCGAGAGCTGGAAGCCGAATGTCGTTTTCAATCTGCTCGAACAGTTCCACGGCGAGGCCGTTTACGACCAGAACGTCGCGAGTTACCTTGAACTGTCGCGGATTCCGTATACCGGCTGCAACCCGCGCGGTCTGGTGCTGGCGCGCGGCAAAGATCTGTCGAAGAAACTTCTGCTCTATCACCGCATCCCGCTTCCGGCTTTCGCGGTGTTCCCGATGCGCCGCAAGATCACGCGTCCGAAACGCCTCGCCTTGCCGCTCATCGTCAAGAGTATAAACGAGGACGCTTCCTACGGGATCGCCCAGGCCTCGGTGGTCGAGACCGACGAGAAGCTCGCCGAGCGCGTGACTTTCATCCACGAGCGGATCGGCACCGCGGCGCTCGCCGAGCAATATATCGAGGGGCGAGAGCTTTACGTCGCGGTGCTCGGCAACGATCGGCTGCGCGTGCTGCCGATATTCGAGCTCGATTTCGGAACCTTGGGTCAAATCGCACGGCCGATTGCCACCGAACGACTAAAGCACGATCCGCAATATCAGGAACGGCACGGCACCCAGATCGGGCCGGCAAAGGATCTCTCCCCGCAACTTGCTGCGCGGATCAAAGCGATCGCCAAACGAATCTATCGGACCTTGGAGCTCGACGGCTATGCGCGGATCGATTTCCGGCTCGCGGCCGACGGCACGCCCTATTACATCGAAGCCAATCCCAATCCTGAGATCGCCCGAATCGAGGAGTTCGCCGCCGCGGCGCTGCACGACGGAATTGGCTACAAGGACCTGCTGCAACGCATTGTGGCGCTCGCCATCAGCCGCACCAACCCGGCCAGCGCCTGATCGCCACCCCCGACGTCAGGAATGGGGCGGCGCGGCATCGGGACCCGTGCGGGGGGACCCGTTCCGGAGTATGATCGAGGAGAGGAGTTGGGGGACCCACGTAGCTCTAGCAGGCCAACGGAGGTCCGCCATGAAGGTCAAAGACGCAATGCACAAAGGCGTCGACTGGGTCAGTCCCGACACGCCAGTCACCGAACTCGCAAAACTCATGTGTGAGCACGATATCGGCGCCATCCCGATCGGCGAAAACGACCGGCTTATCGGCATGGTGACCGATCGCGACATCGTCTGCAAAGGATTGGCACAGGACGGCTTCGATCCGCGCCGCGCCGCGGCGCGCGATGTGATGACGCCCGGCATCCATTGCTGCCGCGACGACGACGATCTCGCCAAGGCGGTGCGGCACATGGAGGAGCTGAAGGTTCGCCGATTGCCGGTCATTAACAAGAGCAAACGGATGGTGGGCATCCTGAGCCTTGGAGATGTCAGCCATTCAGCGCCGGGCGCTCTCGTCTCGGAATGCGTCAAGAGCGTTGCGACCCATCACTGAGCAGGGCGGGTTAGGCTTACTGCGTCACAACCTTCGTAGGGTGGGCAAAATCGCGTGGCAACCGCCTGACAACGTGGGCAACGGCGCCCGGCGCGATTTTTGCCCACGCGGTCGACAATGGAGAAGGCGCGTTGCCCACCCTACGATGTTTCTGAGGCAGTAATGCTAACCCGCCCTACGAAGAGTTCCGCTCACTCGATACCGGCAATCGCACGGGCAAAATCTCGGGCCGTGAACGGAGCGAGGTCGTCGATGCCTTCGCCAACACCGACGAAATGGACGGGCAGGCGGTATTTCGCCGCGATCGCCACCAGTATTCCGCCGCGCGCGGTGCCGTCGAGCTTGGTCATCGCGAGCCCGGTGACCCCCGCGATCTTCAGGAACACATCCGCTTGAGAGAGCGCGTTCTGACCCACGGTGGCGTCGAGCACGAGCAGCACCGCGTGCGGCGCAGAAGGATCAAGCTTCTTCATCACCCGGACGATCTTTTCCAGTTCTCCCATCAGCTCGGCCCGGTTCTGCAGGCGGCCAGCCGTGTCGACGAGCAGCACGTCACAGCCCTCGCGGCGCGCTTCGCTGAGCGCATCGAATGCAAGCCCCGCGGCGTCGGCGCCCTGTTCGCGCGCGAAAACCGGGACGCCCGCACGCGTACCCCAGATCTTGAGCTGATCGATGGCGGCGGCGCGGAACGTATCGCCGGCGGCAAGCATCACCCGCTTGCCGTCAGCTTTCCAGCGCGCCGCGAGCTTCCCAATCGTCGTAGTCTTGCCGGACCCATTGACCCCGACTACGAGGACTACGAAAGGCTTTTCGCTGCCGAGAACGAGCGGCTTGGCGATCGGCGCCAGCTCCTTCTCTACCTCCGTTGCGATGACCGTCTTCATCTCCTCGGGGGTGATCGCCATGTTGTAGCGGCCTTCGGCCACAGCCGCTGAAATGCGCAGCGCAACATCGACGCCGAGATCGGCGCGAATGAGGAGATCTTCGATCTCCTCGACCATGGCGATATCGAGCTTGCGTTTGCTTACCAGGTCGGAGATTGCGGTGCTGATGGAACTTGAGGTCCGCTTCAGCCCTCCGGAAAGGCGCTGCCACCAGGTCTTGGTACGGGGTTGATCGGCGCTGTCATTCATGATGAGGGCCGTGTAGCGGTTTAGCCATGACACCGGAAGAGATGGTGGCGCGCCTTCTCTACCGCGACGCCCTGATGCTGGTGATCGACAAGCCGCCGGGTTTTGCGGTGCATAAGGGGCCCAAGGGCGGAGAGAGCCTGGAGGACCATTTTGACGCGTTGCGCTTTGGGCTGCCGCGCGCGCCGGCGCTTGCGCATCGGCTCGACCGCGATACCTCGGGTTGCCTCGTACTCGGCCGCCACCGAAAGGCGCTGGCGCTGCTTGCGCGCTTGTTCAAGACCGGTCGCATCCGCAAGAGCTATTGGGCGGTCGTCGAGGGCGGCCCCAGCGAGGACCAAGGCCGGATCGAGCTCTCGCTTGCGCGACGCGACGCCACGCGGGGCTGGTGGATGAAACCAGACCCGCACGGCCAACTGGCCGTAACCACGTGGAAGGTGCTGGGGCGGAATTCCTTACTCACGTGGCTCGCGCTCGAACCGCTCACCGGCAGAACCCATCAGTTGCGGGTGCATTGCGCTGCCAGGGGGTGGCCGATCCTGGGCGACACGATTTATGGAAAGGCTCCCCGCACAGGCGGACCGATGCTGCATCTGCTCGCACGCGAGATCGAGGTGCCGCTTTCTAAAAACCGCGAGCCGATCCGGGTCACGGCGCCGGTGCCGCTGCACATGCAGGAGCGGCTCTATGCCTGCGGCTGGCAAGGCGAGGTTTTTAGATTGGTCGAGTAACTCGGTAGCCCGGATTGCGCTTGGCAACACACCTCATCACGACACCCCAATCGGGCCAAGCGCAATCCGGGATCCTCAGGGGCGGTCCCAGGGCGGTCCCCGGATTGCGATCGCGTCCAACCGCTTCAGGTCGCAATGCCGGGCATGCGATCGCAATCCGCGCTACGTGTGCCCAAACAACTGCTGCCCGTCGTGACCGGTAATCGTCACCTCAATGATGCTGCCCGGGTTGGCGGCTCCGTCGAGTGCTACCTGCGCGAACTGCTCGGTACGGCCGCGGCCTTTTGCTTCCACGAGGACGGTGTGGCGGCTGCCCACCTCGCGATCGAGATGTCGCACAAGCGCGGCGGCTCCGGTCTGGCGCAACCGTTGCGCGCGCTTCTTGATTGCTGCGCGTGCAACCTGCGGCATGCGGGCGGCCGGCGTGCCTTGGCGCGGCGAGAACGGAAATACGTGCAGATAAGTGAGCCCGCACTCTTCCACGAGATCGAGCGAGCGGCCAAACATCGCCTCGGTCTCGGTGGGAAAGCCGGCAATGATATCGGCGCCGAATACGATATCCGGCCGCAAACGCCGCGCCTGGTCGCAGAACGAGATGGCGTCGGCACGCGAGTGCCTGCGTTTCATGCGCTTGAGGATGAGATCGTCGCCCGATTGCAGCGACAGATGCAAGTGCGGCATCAGCCGCTCCTCGCCTGCGAGCGCGTCGAGCAGTTCACGGTCCGCTTCGACGCAATCGATCGAGGACAAGCGCAGCCGGGCCAGTTCCGGTACATGCCGGAGTATCTGCCTCACGAGTGTGCCGAGCTTCGGGACGCCGGGAAGATTGGCGCCATAGCTCGTGAGATCGACGCCGGAAAGCACCACTTCGCGATAG
Organism: Xanthobacteraceae bacterium; assembly: GCA_036557705.1. Lineage (GTDB taxonomy): Bacteria > Pseudomonadota > Alphaproteobacteria > Rhizobiales > Xanthobacteraceae > VAZQ01. The sequence goes on along the minus strand of DATBHB010000097.1, from coordinate 14,884 downwards.
CCGTTTTCGGCAAGGCGCCGCATCTGCGCTACTACCTCGCCCATCGCTACCGAGCGAGAATTCCCACGGCCATAGGGAATGACGCAGAAGGTGCAGCGATGATCGCAGCCGTTCTGCACCTGCACCACCGCACGGACCTTGCTTTCGATGCCGTCGATGAGATGCGGCGCGATCTCGCGGACCGCCATGATGTCGTTGACGAGAATCTTCTCCTCACCCGCCAGGCCGAAATCGTTGGCACGCGTGAACGCCGCCGCCGTATCGACCCATGCGGCCGGTCGCATCTTCTCATCATTGCCAAGCACACGGTCGACTTCCGTCATCGCGGCGAAGGCATCGGGCTCGATCTGCGCCGCGCAGCCGGTAACCACCACTTTGGCGGCCGGGCGCTCGCGCGCGATCTTGCGGATTGCCTGGCGCGCCTGACGCACCGCTTCGGCAGTGACCGCGCAGGTATTGACCACGATTGTGTCAGACAGCCCGGCCGCCTCGGTTTGGCGGCGGATCACCTCCGACTCGTAGGCGTTGAGTCGGCACCCGAAGGTCACGACCTCGACCGCCATCAGCGAGCCTCGACTGCGGCGAAGAGGGCGGGATCGAAGCGGCCCTCGAATTCGTAGGCAACCGGGCCGGTCATGTGCACGTGATCGTCCTCGCGCCACTCGACCAGGAGAACCCCACCGGGAAGCGTAACAGTGACTTTGCGGTCGGTACGGCGCAGGCGCGCCGCCGCCACTGCGGCCGCGCAGGCCGCCGAGCCGCACGCCTTGGTGAGGCCGGCGCCGCGTTCCCAGGTGCGGATCACGATCCATTCCCGCGATCTCACATTGGCAAGCGTGACGTTGGCGCGTTCTGGAAAAATCGGATGGTTCTCGAGCATAGGTCCAATCCTGCCGAGGTCGTAGGCGTCGATGTCATCGACCCAGAAAATCGCGTGCGGGTTCCCGATGTTGACGGCCGAGGGCGAATGAAGGAGCGGCTGGTCGATCGGGCCGATCTGCAACTCGATAGCGCGGGTGTCACGGAAATCCTCCGCGAGCGGAATTTCGTTCCAGGCAAAACGCGGCTTGCCCATGTCGACAGTCCAGGTGAGCGGGGCTTGCGCCTTGTGGCAATGCAGAAGCCCAGCCCTGGTCTCAAAGGTCAGCCGAGCCTTGCCGGTCTGTTTGAACACGACGTCCGCTATGCAGCGCATTCCGTTGCCGCACGCCCCGGATTCCGACCCATCATTGTTATAGATGCGCACAAAAGCCTCGGTGCCCGGGCTGCTCGGAGCATGGAGCGCCATGAGTTGGTCGAAGCGCAGTGCGTCCGGCTGGGCGATCGCGCGCGCCTCGGCAGAGCTGATCGTGCCGGCGTGCGCGCGCATGTCGACCACCACGATCTCGTTTCCGAGACCGTTCATCTTGACGAAGGGGCGGTTGGCAAGCGTGCTCATCTCTGCCGTATTTCGTGCCTTATATGGGCAAATTCACCGGCTTGGCCAGCAGGAGATTTCAATGGTGCATCGGCGGTTCGTGCTCCAGGCGCTGGCGGCTGTATTGCTGCCGGCCAAGTCCGAGCGTCTCTTTGCGCAAGCGATCGTCAGGACGCAGCCAATCGATCCTTTCGGCCAGGAGATTACGCTCGCTGAGCGGCCCATCGTGTACGCGAGCGGCACCGGCGAGTGGGAGACGGCATATGAGACTCTCACGGCGGCCTTTCGGGTCGCTCATGCATATTTTGACGAAAAGCGGCTCAGACCATCCGGGCCGGCGATGACGATTTACACCGCAATGGACGATACCAGCTTCAATTTCCAGGCCGCCATCCCGGTTTCGCGGCTGCCGGAGAGCCCATCGCAGCAGAACATGCGTATGGGAAAATCGCCCGGCGGCAAGGCGCTCAAGTTCGTGCACCGTGGCTCATTCAAGGACATGACCAATACCTACGATGAGATTTCGCATTATGTCGAAGATCAACAACTGGCGGCGAAAGAACTCCTGATCGAAGAATATGTCACGGATCTCCTCACCACGCCGGCAGACCGCCTGGTGGTTAATATTTTCGTGCCGCTGGAGTAACGCTGCGTTATGCATTAGGCTGGAGAAAAACGAGCCCGGGAGGTGACTGTGCGCCAGACGCTTAGCCCATTCTCAGCAGCCCTGTTCGGGATGATCATGTTTGCGGCGCCCGCAGGCGCGCAATCCTGGGCGCCCCCCGACATGCTGGCCGCCGCCAAAGCGGAAACCAGCAACATCACCGTTTACGGTTCGATGAACGAGGAGGAGGCGCTCCCCTTCTACAAAATCTTTGAGAACGCGACCGGCATCAAGGTGAGTTACGTACGGGGTTCCGATTCCGCCCTTTTCTCCCGGATCACAATCGAAGCCCGGGCGGGTCAGCGCACCTGGGACATGGTCATAACCACTCCGGTCAACCGACTGCCCGACCAGGTTCTGCTCAAATTCGACCCGCCGGAAGCCAAGGGCCTGATCCCGCAGGCGCGCGGTCCGAACGGACGCTGGTATGGCGTTTATGCCAACTACAACACGCCCGCCTACAACACCAATCTCGTGAAGAAGGAGACACTGCCGACGACGTACGAGGAATTTCCCGACCACAAGGAATGGGCCGGACATGTCGCGATTGATAAGGGCGATACCGAATGGCTGGCGGCAATTTTCGAATACTATGGCGAGCAGCGCGGCCGCAAGCTCGTCAGCGACATTGCCAGCACCCTCAGGCCGGTACTGACCGACGGTCACTTGGCCCTCGCCCGCGCGGTCGGAGCGGGCGAATACATGGTGGCAATCAACAATTACACCTCGCTCACGCTCAACGTGAAGCTCGCCGGCGGCCCTACCGATTTCTGGGCGCTCGATCCGGTCGCCCTCATCTTCGGCTCGATGGGGCTCAATGCGCAGGCGCCACACCCGAAGGCCGCGTTGCTCGCGGCCAATTTCGTGCTCAGCCGTGAAGCCGAGACGTTCCTGACCACCAAGGGCCGCCTGCCGACCCGGCTTGACGTTCCGACCAATCCGCCCGGCGTGATCGACACCCTGCAAAAGAAAAAGGTGATGCCGGAGATCTTCTCGGCCAATGAAGAAAAGAAATGGGGCGCGATCTTCAACGAGCTCCTGCGGCCGCGTTAGGCGGGAAATTCCTCGCGGTGGAATAGCTCTCGCCGCTGCCAAGGAGCCGCACGATGACCTCCTTGCCGCGCTCGGGAGGCGAAGCAAGCCGTGATCCGAATCGCAGGACCTCGCCGGGCGCGAGGGATGCTTTGGGGGGCGGCTCCGTCCACGCATAAACTTCGCGACCTTCGTCGTTACGAAGCGAAAAGCGCAGTTGCGGCAGCCGGACAGCGCGGTGCGCGACATTGAGGAGCCTACCCTCGAGCACCAGGGCGAGGCCGGCGTCCCGGAACTCCGTCTTGGCGCTGAAGTCGTCAAACGTCACACCGGTCACATTCACCGGCAGCCCAATTTCCGCATAGAACGACGCCGTCTGCGGCAACAGACTCACGAGGTCCGCGCGCCAGCCGATCAGCCCGAGATTGGCGGCGATCAGCGAGGGGATAAGGGCTCCGGCGCCCATCGAGGTCCAGTGGCCCCGCCGCCGAGCACGGCGTTTCCTGGCCGCGCCCTCACACGGCCCGTCTTGTAACGTTGGTAACCCAGCCTGCTGCGGCACAGCCGTGGCCCGTTCGCCAGAGCCCAGGCTGGCCGATTCGACGATCGCGGGCTGCCCAGCAGAAATTGAGTGGTGACCGATTGCCGCACCGAGCGAGGCCTCGCCGCGACTGGCTCGGGTGGTCGATGCCTCCTCGCTGTCGATCGCGCGGCGTTGAGCGCCAGGATTTGCCGGGACTGCAACGCATGCCTTGATCACCTGGACGACTTCGTTTCCGGCCGAGGGGTTTGCAAGGGTGCATGAAAATTCTGCCATTTCGGCACGATAAGCCCGTTCGATGGCAGCCATCGCGGCAGTATTGGCCGCGAACCAGCCGTGCCCGCAGCCGGCACAGCGGATCGATTGCCCGACTGGGTTCAAGGAGGTGGGGTTGACCCGATACGAACTGGCGCATTTTGGGCAGGTGATGAACATCGGCGAATCAGGGCAGAATGAGCTTCGCTGGCAGCGTAGCTGAAATTTCGTTAACGAATTGGGAACCTTGCCGGGTAGGAGCCTCGCCAGGCGCAAGGGCGGGCAAGCGGATGGATTTGCGGAGACCATAAGTGGTCCGTTTCGAAAACGTCGGTTTGCGCTACGGTGTGGGACCGGAGGTTCTCCGCGATCTCAGCTTCCGCCTCGAACCGCATTCGTTTCAGTTCCTGACCGGGCCGTCCGGCGCCGGCAAGACCTCGCTGATGCGGCTGCTGTTCCTGGCATTGCGGCCGACACGCGGGCTGATCACCCTTTTCGGCCACGACGTCGCCACGCTGAGCAAGGATGCGTTGGCAACCCTGCGTCGGCGGATTGGTATCGTGTTTCAGGACTTCCGCTTGCTCGATCACATGACCACCTACGAGAACGTCGCGCTTCCGCTGCGAGTGATCGGCTATGAGGAGGCGACCTTCCGCCATGAGGTTGTCGAGCTTCTGCACTGGGTCGGGCTTGGCGAACGGATGTGGGCGCTCCCACCGGTGCTCTCTGGAGGCGAGAAGCAGCGCGCCGCGATCGCGCGCGCGGTGATCGCACGCCCACAGCTCCTGCTTGCCGATGAGCCAACCGGGAATGTCGATCCAAATCTGGCGCAACGGCTATTGCGGCTGCTCATCGAACTCAACAAGTCGGGTACGTCCGTGCTCATCGCCACCCATGATATCGCATTGATGGACCAGTACGACGCACGGCGGCTGGTGCTGCATGGGGGCCGGCTGCATGTCTATGACTGAACCGAAGGTCGAGACAGAAGTCTACGAAGCTGCGGAAGAAGCGGCTCCGGCAGCGTCCGAACAACCGCTTCCACGCTTCGAAACGTCCATCGTGCCCGCGTCGAACATCGCCGGGCGGGCTCTGGTGGCGGTGGTTGCGATCATGACTTTTCTGGCCTCGGTGACCGCGGGGGCGGTGATGATCGTGCGCGCGGCCGCCAACGACTGGCAATCGGAAGTAGCGCGCGAGGTCACGATTCAAGTTCGTCCGCTGACCGGACGCGACGTCGAGGCTGATGTGGGACGTGCGGCAGCCATTGCGCAGAGCTTTCCTGGGATCGCGGCCGTCCAGCCCTATTCTCAGGAGCAATCGGGGCGCCTGCTCGAACCCTGGCTTGGAACCGGGATCAGCCTCCTCGATCTGCCGGTGCCGCGGCTCATTGTGGTGCGAATCGTGCCGGGAGCGGCGCCCGATTTTGCCCGTCTGCGCACGATGCTGGCCGCAGTCCCGAGCGTCAGTCTCGACGACCATCGCCGCTTTCTCGGCCGCGTGCGCGCAGTCGCCGGCAGCGCCCTTGCGGCTGGCTCGATCGCGCTTGCGCTCATGCTCGCAGCCACGGTGCTGTCGGTCACTTTCGCTACTCGTGCGGCCATAGCCGTCAATCGCCCTGTCATTGAGGTCTTGCATTTCGTCGGCGCCAAAAGCTCATTCATTGCCGGCAATTTTCAGCGCCACTTTCTGGCACTCGGTTTGAAAGGGGGAGCGATCGGCGGCGGGGCCGCGGTGGCTCTGTTCTGGATTGCCGAATTCGCCGGACCGAGACTCTTCGGCGGCGGGTCAGACGACGAGGCCACAGTTCTGTTCGGCACCTTCTCGATCGGCATTGCCGGTTATGTGATAATGCTCACCCAGGTCGCCCTGATTGCAGCACTAACCGCAATAACATCGCGCCACGCGGTCAATCGGATGATCCAAAGCATTGAGTAACCTTCGGCTGCTGCCTTTAGTTCACAAGCGGTCACGGGAGCGCCGAAAATCGGCGCGATGATTCCCGCTCGGAGTGTGGTGACGTTCCTGCCAGCGTTGATGCCGATGACCGGATTGCCTGCCGATAATGCCGCCGTGCCCGTCCCAGGGGGCCGGCGAAGAGCGCGTGCGTGGCGTCGGCTGTGGCGCGGAATCGGTTGGACGACGACGGCGGCAAGCGTCGCCATGGCATGTGCGCTTGCAGTCGGATTCGGGCGGTTCATGGCGCGGGTGCCGGCAAACGAAATCCCGCTCGACCGCAATGCGGACGGCATCGTCGTCCTCACCGGCGGCGCATCGCGCATCAACGATGCGATCGAGCTTCTGGCGGCGGGGCGCGGCCAGCGGCTTCTCATCAGCGGTGCCAACCGGACCACGAATCCGATAGACATATCGCGGCTCAACCCGGAATTCGCGCGCTGGATCCGCTGCTGCGTCGATTTCGATCGCTCGGTGAACACGCGCGGCAACGCGATCGAGACCCGCCGCTGGGCCCACAGCCGAGGGTTTCATTCGCTGATCGTCGTAACGTCGAGTTACCACATGCCCCGCGCCATGGCCGAAATCGCGCATCAGCTTCCCGACGTGGCCTTGGTTCCGTTCCCCGTAGTTCCCGATCGGCGCAAGGGCGATCCCTGGTGGGCAAACGGCGCGGCGACGAGGCTCCTGGTCTCGGAGTACCTTAAATACCTGGTGACCAATGTGCGCCTGGCTTTCGCCAACGGCCAGTCGGCGTAAGCACTGAGCATGGCTTGTCGGTGCGAGGCGCTGCCGTGCTCCTGATTATGCGGTCAATCTCGTTCAATGTTCTGTTCTATTTGAATCTCGGCCTCCAGTTGATCGGTGCAATTCCAACACTCATCATGCCGCGCTGGGCCATACTGGCCGTCGTGAGATTCTGGGCCAGGACCAATCTCTGGCTGCTGCGAACGATTTGCGGGATGCGGGCCGAGTTCCGCGGGTTGGAGAAAATCCCGCCGGGCGCGTTGCTCGTTGCCTCCAAGCATCAGTCGCTCTGGGAAACCTTTGCGCTGGTTCTTCTGTTCGACGATCCGACCTTCATTCTCAAGCGCGAGTTGATGTGGATTCCGTTCTTCGGCTGGTATTCCTGGAAGGCCGGCATGATCCCCGTCGATCGCGGCAAGCGCGCACAGGCACTGGCCGACATGACGACCCGGGCGCGGCAGGAAATTGCGCGCGGCCGGCAGATCATCATCTTCCCGGAAGGCACGCGGCGCGCGCCTGGCGCCGAACCAAATTACAAATTCGGCGTCACGCACCTCTATTCGGAAATGGACGTATGCTGCCTGCCGGTGGCGCTCAATTCGGGGCTGCTCTGGCCGCGGCGATCGTTCCGGCGCTATCCAGGAACGATAATCGTCGAAGCGCTCGACCCGATTGCGCCAGGTCTCGCCAAGCCGGAATTCTCGGCTGCACTCCAGCACGCGATCGAGACCGCCTCAGCCCGACTCATCGCCGAGGGCAAGCGCGGATGTGATCCGGGACACGCACAATCAGGCTGAGCAAAGCACGCCCGATGTTTCAGGACTTGCTTTGAGCCGCGCCGCGAGCGCATGCAGTTCCGATTCCCGGTAGCCGAGCGATTCCAGGGCGGAAACGGTCGCGACCACATAGTCGCTGTTGGGACCTGACTGCCCATGGCCCTGACGCACGTGATGGACCTGCTCCTCCAAGCTCAGCCGACCGGCATATTGCGGATGGCTGCGATCCGCCAGGTAGCACAAGGCGTGCACCTGTCGCCTCGCGTCCCCGGCGAGCCAAACCGAGCGCATGCATTCACGATAGACCGTCGTCACCTGCTCGCGGGCGCGCAGATAAGCGATCGTGCGGGCGCGCTCGGCGGCGCCGACCCGATAAGCGACGCCGCGACAGGCGCCGCCCAGATCGAGCCCAAGCACCAGACCGGGCCGCTGCGGGGTACCGCGATGCACGAAAGAGTAGACGCAGAGCGCCCGGTGCGCGCCGATGAGCAGGGCTTCGACCCGCTCGATGAATTCGAATCCGGGACGCCACATCAGCGAGCCATACCCGAACACCCAGAGATCTTCGGAGACGTGCTCGACGACCGGGCTCATCCTTAGCACCTATCCATGACCGTTGCGCTGGGACTGACCGTCCAAGCTAGGTTCATAATGGTTAACAAAAATCGTAGAATTCAATGGCTGTGGAAAGCACCCCTTTTGGCAACACCGAGGCAGTCAAGCATGTGGCTTGAGGCAACCTCGGAAACGCCGCATTCGGGGGGCTTGGAAACCAAGGATCCGTAGCCCGGATTGAGCGGCATTGACGGCCTCGCGGCTTGCGACAGCCGTTACGCGCCGTTCAATCCGGGATCGTACCGGGGCCCGGATTGCGCGATCTCTGGTGAAGTGCGCGGGTCCCGGCAATGCAGGATCGCGCAATCCGGGCTGCGAGGTTACGATTCATGCGTCAGACTCCTCCCGTTCGCAGGCGAATCTGGCCTGTGCTGGTGCCGTTGGGCGCGCTGGCGGGCTTGGCGATTCTGTGGACCGGATTGTGGTTCTATGGCGCCGGCAAAGCTGACGCGGCGATAACGGGGTGGCGCGAGCGCGAATCGAGAGTCGGCCGCACCTACGCCTGTGGAAGCCAGACGGTCGGGGGCTTTCCGTTTCAGATCAAGGTGAGCTGCACGCAGCCCAGGATCGAGCTTAGCCGCGAAAACCCGCCTCTTGCGGTCCAGGCCGGCGATCTTCTCGTTTTTGCGCAGGTATTTGAGCCGACCCGGCTTGCTGCCTACCTGGTTGGTCCGTTGACGGTGGGCGAAGCCGGCCAGGACCCGCGCTACAGGGCGAACTGGACCAGTGCCGAGGTGAGCGCGCGCGGAACTCCGCGTGCCCCGGAGCAAGTCTCCTTCGCGGTCGAGCATGCCACGGTCGAGCGCGTGGCGGACGGTGACGCCAAACCCGCCTTTACGGCGGAGCACGCCGATATCGACAGCCGGATCATCGACGGTTCGGCTGCGCGCGAACCGGTGATCGGCATCACGCTCCATCTCGCCGCCGCGGCGGCCCCCCAACTGCATCCGATCACAGCGGAGCCGATCGATGCGGATGTCTCAGCCGTCCTGCGCGGGCTTGCCGATTTCGCCCCAAAACCGTGGCTGGTTCGCCTCAAGGAGCTCCAAGAGCGCGGCGGCAGCATCGAAATCACCAAGGCGCGGGCACAGCAGGGCGACACGATCGCGGTGAGCACCGGAACGCTCGCGCTCACGCCGCGCGGCACCCTTGAGGGTCAGCTCGAAGTGACAGTCGTTGGCCTCGAACGGATTCTCAAAGCCCTCGACCTCGATCGGATCATGGCGGAAGGGCGGATCGGCGCGAGCCTCAATTCGCTCGACAACATCATTCCAGGACTCGGCCGCTTGGCGCGCCGGAACGCTGCTCCCGGCATCATGGCTGGGCTTGGCATGATTGGGCAGAAAACGACGCTCGAAGGCAGGTCCGCGGTGGCGTTGCCGCTTCGCTTCGCCGACGGCGCCGTCTCGCTCGGGCCAATTCCGGTCGGGCGCGTGCCGCCGCTGTTTTGAGTAGGGTGGGCAAAATTGCGCCTCGAAGCGTTTCAACGCGCGCTAGGGCAGACGCGATTTTGCCCACGCGGTCGACTTCAGAGTTGGGTCCTCGTGGGCACGGCGCACGCGCTGAAGCGCGTTGCGCCTTTGCCCACCCCTACGGGCGTTCATTCCGGCGCGATATTTGCGGCGCGGATGATCGGCTCCCATTTGGCGAGATCGGCCCTATGAAAGGCGGCAAGCGCCTCCGGCGTTTGTTGCTCCGGCGGCGGAATTTCCTGGCCGAGGCCGATGAGGCGCGAGCGCACCGCAGGATCGGCGAGCGTCGCGCGAGTCGCGTCATTGAGCTTTCCGATCACATCGGGCGGAGTAGCCTTCGGCGCCCATAGCCCATGCCAGAACGGAAGATAGAGGCCCGGGACCCCGGCTTCGTCGATCGTCGGCACGTTCGGGGCGCCGGGCCAGCGGGTCTTAGCCATGACCGCATAGGCCTTAAGCTTCCCGCTTTCCACGTACGGGCGGCTCGCCGATGCTTCGAGGCAGGCGAGGTTGATCTGGCCGGCGATCAGATCCTGCATGATCGGCCCGGCCCCCCGATAGGACGCGAACGCAAACGAAGTGCCGGTGTGGCTCTGGAAATACAGGCCGCAAAGGTGCGCCGGGCTCCCGGCCCCGACATTCCCGGCGGTAGCCTTGTCCGGGTTGGCCTTGAGCCAGCGGATCAGTTCGCGGATATCCTTTGCCGGCACGCTATTCGTGGCCACGATCCACATCGGCGAGATCGTGAGCAGCCCGATCGGCGCGAGATCGTTGGCCACGTCGTAATCCCGGTGCGAGATGAGGCTCGCGAACACATGCGAAGCGACGTTGCCGAAACTAAGCGTATAGCCGTCGGGCGCGGCACGCACCACGTGCCGGATACTGATGACGCCGGAGGCCCCGGTGATGTTTTCGACGATCACCGGCTGCCCGAGAAAGCCGCGCATCGGTTCGGTGAGAATTCGCGCGAGCGAGTCGGTCGGACCGCCCGGCGGATTGGGCACCACGAACGTGACCGGGCGCGACGGAAAGACTTGCGCCAAGGCACAGCCTGCCGAGGCCGCAATCATTGCCGCGACGGCGAAGAGCACGCGTTTCATGGCAACGACTTTCCGCAAAGAGCGTAGGGTGGGCAAAATCGCCTTTCAGGCTGCCGCAACATGGCACGGCGCCCTCCGGCGATTTTGCCCACGCGGTCGGCGCTTGCAGGATGGGCCGCGTGGGCAAAGGTGTCCTAACGCGTTGCGTGACGATTCGGGACCGCTACGCGCCTTTGCCAACCCTACGAACTCCTCACCCGCCTACGGCTCCAGCCAGGTGACGTTGCGGGCCGGCGCGTAGCCGACCGGGATGACGGCGGTCTCCTTCAGAGACGGGATATCGACGACCGATACGTTATTCGTGTGCTCGTTGGCGATGTAGGCCGTCTTGCTGTCGGGCGTGATCGTCAGCCAGCCTGCACCCTTGCCGCTGAGATTGACGCCGCCGAGAAACTTCAAGTCCGGTATCGAATAGGCGTAGACGGCGCTGTTGAGCCGGCTGTTGACCAGGAGCGTCTTCCGATCAGGCGTGACCGCGATGCCATGCGATGGAGCCGGCGGTCCGCGCCGAACCTGCTTGTCGGCCGGGATTTCAGGCAGCTTGATTTCATTGATTACCTTCTGCTCCTTGAAATCAATCACCTTGAACCCGTTCGACCCGCCCGATTGGGCGAAGATCCATTTGGTCGAACCGTCCGGGTTGGTTAAAATCGCCATCGGCGAGGGGGCCGGATTCATGACCAGCCTCCAGGCGATGTCCTTAGTCCCGGTGTCGATCACATTCATCAGATTGGCCGGAGGCTTCGCGCCTCGGCTCGACCCGGCAATCACGTATTTCCCGTCCGGAGTGACGTTGAGGTCGTGAATGCCGCCTCGCAACGGGATGGTCTTGACGTTCGTGAGTGACGCCGTATCGATGATATCGACGCCGCCGCTCGAATTCGCCTTGATCTGCGGAAACTCGGAGAGGTCGTTGTAGGTCAGCGCAATCGCTACATAGATCCACCGCCCGTCGGGAGTGATGTCGATGAGGTTCGGATTGCCGCTCAGAGGAATGCGTTTGATCTCCTGGAGAGTCTTGCCGTCGTAGACAATGACGCTGTTGTGCGCTTCCTCGCTGACGTAGATGCGGCTGCCGTCCGGGGCGACCGCAAGGCCGTGCGGAGCCTCGATGCCCTTGATCTCTCCCACCACCTTGTTGGTGGCGGGGTCGATGATGTGAATGTTATCGCCGGCGAAATTGCTTTGAATGATTCGCAGCTTCGACCCTTGCGCCGCCGCCAGCGAAACGGACGCTGCGCACAGAGCAATTCCGGCGAGAGCCGCGAGACTTCCTCGTAACATTTGCTTGTTCGTCATGGTCGTGATCCATTGTTGATAGAGAGATTATCTTGCGATGCACTGACAGGAAACGAACGCGACGGGTACTATTTTGCCGTCTCGCCCATTACGAAGGCTCTGAGCGTCAGCCAGTCCGGATCCTGCTTCGAGGTGAACTGCTGGCCACCGCCGTGATGCTCATCTCCGCCCGCTTCTTCGGCGAGCGGATGCTTGATCAATGGACTGTCGATATATCCCGGCTGAACGACCCGCTGCACCAGCTCGAAATTCTGCCGCGACTGCTGCTCGTTCCACGTTGTGGCTCCCGGCGAGAGCGGCACGAGGTGGAAAGGCGCGTTGTTGACGGTATGGCAAACGGCGCAGTGCGTGTGGCCTTCCCGCTTTTTGAGGAAGATCGGCTCTACCCTGGCCTTGAAGAACTCGTAATTGAGCGACGGCCGCGCCGCGGACGAAGCGCCCTGGCTCTGCGCCTGCCCCGACGGTCCGGCCGCCAAGAACACAGACGCAATGGCGAGCGCGCAACACGAGGCCTTTTTCATTCGAAACCTCCCCAAATTTTCTGGTAGGAAAGGCCGAGCCTATGCCTCGGCGAAAGCGATTGTCAACACGCTGCGGCCTTAAAACCACGGCGCGGAACTCAGATTCTCCCGCCATCGGCGCAATCGGCGCAAGCCGGAGGATTGGCGTCTTGGTTCCCCGGCAAAACGGGTTGGGGTAGACAGGCCACAGGAACAGGGGTTCGGGCGGAGCGGTCGGGGCGATGACGGGCGAAATCGATAACCATTCGGTGGCCAGGGCTTATGCGCGCTGGGCGCCGGTTTATGACATCGTGTTCGGCGCGGTGTTCGCGCGCGGCCGCAAGGCCTCGATCGCCGCTGCTGAACGCGTCGGCGTGCGCATCCTCGACGTCGGCATCGGTACCGGCATATCGCTCACCGGCTACGCGCCCACCACCTGCCTGGTCGGTGTCGATTATTCCGAGCCGATGCTGCGCAAGGCGCAGGAACGCGTGCGCGAACACGGGCTTTCGCACGTCGACGCGCTCGCTGTGATGGACGCGCAACGCCTCGCCTTCCGAGACGCCTGGTTTGACGCCGTTGTGGCTCAATATGTCATCACCACGGTCCCCGACCCGGAACGCACGCTCGATGAATTCGCCCGCGTGACCCGGCCGGGCGGCGAGATCATCCTGGTCAATCATCTTGGGGCCGAAACGGGCCTGCGCCGCGTGCTCGAAAAAGGATTTGCTCCGATTGCGCGCCGGCTCGGCTGGCGCCCGGAATTCGCCTGGGACCGCCTTGCCCGCTGGGCCGAGCGCCACCGCGGCGTGCAGCTCATCGAGCGCCGGCCGATGCCGCCGCTGCGGCAATTCTCACTCATTCGCTTCGAAAAAACCGCGACGGCTTGAATGGCGCCCGGCACCGCTGACGACATTTTAATCAGCTCGCATCCAAACTGCTCTTGCGTATTTGTTCCTCACCGAGGCGCCCTGACAATCAACAAACTCGGTTCTTCCCGCCGCCGGATCGCGTTTGTTGCTCACTTTCATCCGCCAATTTGGTCCATGCAGCGGCAATTTTCAGCAGCGCCGGCCGATGCTCCTCAGGCATCGTCCTCGCCAGGCGCCGGCATTCCTCGGCATATTGCCTATAGAGTTTCGGATCGCCCATGGTGTTATCTTTCGGTTCATAAGTCGAAGGTTCATTGCAAACACTCGCTGTCCGCCCAACGTGGAACTTGGAACTTGGGTTGCGGGGACTCTCATTGTGTTTACTCATAATTGATTGTGGAACGAGCTGCCCACTGATGCGTTTCTTGCGAACGACTGGAGGGCACACAGTTCTATGTCTACGGTGGAGCACTACCGCCAGTATGCTGCCGACTGCATCCAGTTGGCTCAGGCAGCCGGCGCTCCAGAAGACAAAGCCTTGCTGCTCGAAATGGGCGTGCTATGGCTGCGCTTGGCGCAGCGTGCCGAGGCTGCGGAGGAAAAGATGCGCCGCGATATGACGAAGCCGCACAATACCGATGAGTAGGGCGCGTTTTAAGCCCGCCCCTTCGACGAACCGGTACCCGAAATCCGGCTGAAATTCCCGACCATGCGGCAAACTTCACCCGCGGGCCGTCTCTTCATTGCGCGCCGGTGGCACCGCCGGATTAGCCGTGGAAGGCTTGAACGATCCGTCGTCGCTTGCAATATAGCCCCGCGGCTCCAACCCAGATGCGGAGAATAAAAGGGGAGCCAAAATAAAGGGGGGGCCAGAACAAAGGCCCTTTCAGGAACCGCTTGATTTAGCGCGGCGGGGTAGCTCAGTTGGTTAGAGCAGCGGAATCATAATCCGGAGGTCGCCGGTTCGAGTCCGGCCCCCGCTACCAACGAAATCAATGACTTAGCGGGTGCGATCGGTTCGAGAGTTGGCGGCGGGGTAACGGGCCGGGTAACGTCCGGGGCGTAGGATGGTCGTAGGCGCGCGCGCCGTGCCGGAGCGGTCGTCTAGAGGGGGGCGCGGGAAAACGGGCCCTCATCGATCCTCGATTTGGGGGGCGGCCCTGGAGCGGCGACGGTCGCCACCGCCCACCCCAGGGGGGGCCCCTCGCCCGCTAAGCCCGCCACGCCCAGAAAATGGCGGAGCGGAGCGGACGGCTCCTGCGCGGGAGAAAAGGGGAGAGACGCGGCGCGTCGGCCGCGCGGACGCCCCGGTGCCCATCCCGAGGCTCGGCGCGGCGGCCTTTTCCCTACGCGGCTCGATCCCTGCGGAGCCTGCGAGCGCCGAGAGCGCGCCCAAACTTCACCTCGATGAACTCCTCGCACCCGCACTCGGTACATTCGAAAATGAGCTTGTCGCTGCCGGGCCTCGCGGGCTCTATCACCGCCAACCACATCCTCGCGTCGCAATGCGGACACGCCCGGTTTAGCAGCGGATTGATCGGTCGCTCACTCAACTCGAAATACGCCACCTTACTCTCCGTCAATACGGCTATCCCCGCCCAATTGGCGTGGGCGGCGGATTCGCTGCGAATGGAAATG
>DATBHB010000096.1:0-127503 GCA_036557705.1 Xanthobacteraceae bacterium | reverse complement strand
TCACATCGGCGGCTTGCGCGCCTTCGCGGCCGCGGGTGCCACGATCGTGGTCGGCAAGGGCGACGGCGCCTTCTACCGCAAGGTGCTCTCGGCGCCGGAGACGCTGAACCCATACGGTACGAAACAGGTGCCGCCGAAGGTTGAGGAAGTCGACGGCAAATGGAGCGTGACCGAGGGCGGCCGCACCATCGAAGCCTACTCTCTCGATACTCCGCATTCGTCCGGCTACATCATCCCCTACATCCCGGACGCGAAGCTCGGCTTCGTGACGGATATCTGGAGCCCCGGACCGCAGATTCCGCCGGCCAATCCCGGCACGATCTCGCTGGTAAAAGGTATCCAGAAGATGGGCATTGCGATGGACCGCATGGCGGGCGGTCACGGCGGAGTGGGCAATTTCGCCGATTTGGCAAAGACGGTGCAGTGAATCACACGAGGCTGGAAAGGCTTGGGCCGCCCCCACGCGTTCCGCTCGTAGCATTTTGCTGGCTCAGCAAAGAAGCGCTCGGTCCTGGCCCGGCCGGGCGCTTTGCTTTTGCGATACTGCTGAGGTCGCGCAGCCATGCACGAGCTGGGCTATCGCGCATGGAGCCTGAAAAGAGGATAGCCTCGGCGCAAGAGGGCCGAGGCTATCCACGCCAGTGGCTCGTCGTTCGGGGGGATGGGGCGCGCCACCTGGCGAAACGAAAGGCTGTACCTTGCTGAATTCACCGGCGGCGGGACTGGGTATGTCAATGACGCAATAACATTATCCACAAGAAAGGTGAGCGCTTGAGTGCCTCGCTGCACCTGCTCTTTGTTCCGGCGGGCGCCGTCCGGCGGGCGCCGATGATAGCCGTCGTGCTTGTCGCGCTCGCGATCGCTTACCTGATCAACCCTTCACGTCGAGCAGTTCGACGTCGAAGATCAAGGTTGCGTTGGGCGGAATGACGCCGCCGGCGCCGCGTGCGCCGTATCCCAGTTCGGGCGGGATGATGAGGGTGCGCTTGCCGCCGACCTTCATGGAAGCCACGCCTTCATCCCAGCCGGCAATAACCCGCTGGCGGCCAAGGGGAAACTCGAAGGGCTGCCCGCGATCGACCGAGCTGTCGAATTTCCGGCCTTTGGCCCCGTTCTGGTAAAGCCAGCCCGTGTAATGCATGACGCAGATCTGGCCCGCTTTTGGCGAGGCGCCGGTGCCGATCTTGGTGTCGATGATCTGCAATCCTGATGGTGTGGTCACTGCTTTTCCGACCTCCTGGGCGACGGCGGTCGTCGCAACGATTGCAGGGACGCCGCTCATCGGCGCCAGGACGACAAGACCGATTAGAATGCTGCGGGCAATCCTGGGCATGCTTTGCTGCTCCTCGCTGGAAAATTTAAACCTGGAACGGAATGATCCGCCGCCCAGCTATTGGCCACGCCCAGCTATTGGCCACGCTGCACCAGTTCGATGCGGGTGCCCCACGGATCGGTGATGTAGGTGATCGTGGTGCCGGTGGCTTCGTTCTTGCGCACGGGCTCATCGAGCTTGATGCCTTCCGCCTCGATCTTCCTGACAAAGGTAGCATGATCCTTGAGGTCGAAGCCGATGTGATCGAGCACTCGTCCGCGGGTCCGCTCCTGCGGCGCGTCGGCCTTGGCGAAGCGCAACTGCCCACCCGGAATGTCAACGACCGGCTGGTTGTTGCGAGTCCCGCTTTTGCCGCCGAATGTTTTCGCGTACCAGGCAACCGCCTTGGGGATGTCGGCCGCTACGAGAAAGAAATGCACATGCTCGTGCCGGATCGGAACGGATTGGGTCTTGTCCTCCAGGATTTCGATGCGCACGCCATCCGGAGTCACCACGAAGGCCTGATCGAGCCGATTGTTGTTGCCGGGGAGAACCGGCACGCCCGCGGCCTTCCACTGCGCCACGCGCTCCTGCACGTTGTCGACCACGAAGCCTACATGGTTGATGACCGAGCCGACCGTCCCGCCCTTCCCGGGCGGCTCATTTCCCAGATTCAAATTGATCCGCGCGCCGGGGAATTGCACCGTTGCGGCGGCGCCGCGTGAGACGTCGCGGCCGCCCATGGCCATGAAAATCTTCTTGTTCGCCTCTACGTCGTGCGACGTAAAATGCCAGTGCCCCATGGTCACGCCGGCCTCGTTGAACGCGGCATATTGGGCGAGGGCCGCGCTGCTGACGAGCGTCGAGGCAAAAATCAGTCCGGCGATCGAAGTTCTCATTTAAGTCCTCCCGTCGATTATTGTCGGCCTTCGAGCCGAGATTTGTCTTCCGCCGCAATTGCCGGGCGGAAAATAGACGAGAATGGTCAGGAAAGAAAGCGCGCGACATCACCAGTGGTCAAAATGCAACAGTCAAAAAATTCAACTCGCCGCCAGTCGAAGGCCGCATCAAATGCCACAATCAGCGATTGGACTCTGGGATTGGTTCCCGCAGGGGAGGTAAGGCATGACTTCCAGGATTGGCCCCGCACGATCGGACCAGCAGTTTGCGCGCGTGCTCGACAAGCAAATCTCGCCTTTGCCTACCGCGCCTACGCTGCGCTCGGATCGATCATGGCCTGCCGAGCAGCCGTCGCGCCGCAGGCGCGCGATCCGCGCTCTGATCATGTTTTTCCTGGGCGCCACTGCGACCTTGGCTTGGCAATCGTACGGCGAGGCTGCCCGAGAGATGATTGCCAGCTCCTACCCGCAGCTCGGCTGGCTGGCGCCGCAAACCGCGGCTGCGGAAACCGTTCCCGAAACAACCTCACAGGCTGCCCCGGCCGCCGCCTCGGAGTCCGAGGATCTCAAGTCGATATCGGACAGCCTCGCAGCGGTGCGAGAAAGCATCGACCAGCTCGCCGCGCAAATTGCGGCTAATCAACAGACAATGGCAAATGACATCGCCGAGCTGAAGGCGGCCGAGCGGAACATCTTTGACAAGGTGAACTCGGCACCGCCGCCGCGGCCTGCCGCTCCCCCGGCACGCAAACCGGTCGCGGCAGCCGCCCCACCGGCGCAGCCGCCGGCGCGCTGATCTTCGCCTCTACGCCCGGCATCACATCCGAGAACCTGACTGCGGCGGGAGACCGGCCCCGAGGCTTGTATCGGGCGCCACGTCGCTCTCTTTGAGCCGATTTGGCTGCAGCTCGCCGGCTATTTCGAGAACCGGATAGGCCACCGAGCAGATGTGCGAGTGAACCCGCTTGAGATCGCGTAGAATATCCAGATGCAGCGAACTGGTTTCAATACTCTCGGGTCGTCCTTCGCGCAGTCTGGCCAAATGGCTGTCCGCATAGGCTAGCTCGGCGTTCCGCAGCTCTGTCTTTTCCCGTATCAGCGTGCGGGCCGTCTTCACGTCCTCGTTGATGAACACGCTGAATGCCAGCTTGAGGTTCTCAATGATGCGCCGGTGGAAAGTCTCTAATTCAGCCGCACCCTCCCTGGAGAATTGGTATTTGTGTTTGATCTTCTTGGCGGCAAGCTCCATCAGGTTCTTGTCGATGATATCGCCGATGTGTTCGAGATTGACCGCAAAGGCGATGATTTCCATGGCTCGCCGGCCCTCGCGATCGTCGAGGCTCTCACGGGTTATTTTCGTCACATAGAGCTTTATGGCCTCGTCCAAGCGATCGACAATGTTGTCCATCCGAGAGACTTCGGCAGCGAGCTTGCGATCGTTCGTCATCAGGACCGTCATGGCCTTTCGCAACATGTCCTCAACGACGTCGCCCATGTGCAGCGTCTCCCTCGCGGCGCAGGCGAGCGCGACGGAAGGCGTGTGGACGGCAGCCTCGTCCAAATAGAGCGGCGCCGACAGGTCGATCCCCCTGACCGGATCGGGCAGAAGATATTTCAGCAGGGCCGCAAAACCATCGAGCGGGAACACAAAGAGAAGCGCCAGAACGATATTGAATGCAGTGTGAAAATCAGCCGTCATGCGGACGGGATTGAAATCGAACCGCACGAAGATATCGGCGATTGGACCCAGGAAGATCAGCGCCAGCGCGACCCCGGCAAGGCGATTGACAAGATTGCCGACGGCGAGACGTCGGCTGCCCGGGTTGGCAGAGCTGCCGCCTTCCAGCAGTGGATTTATGGCGCTGCCCAGATTGGCTCCGACCACGAGGGCCAGCGCCGCGGCGGGGGTTACGAAATGCGAATAGGCGAGCGACATCGTCAGCAGCACGACCGCGGCGCTGGAGTGGGCCGCCCAGCTCATTGCCGCCGCGATGAGAACGCAGAGAATGGGCTCGCCCGTAATCGCGGAGAGAAGCGCTCGCACGCTCGGCGCTTGTTCGGCGGGAGCAAGCGTGTCCAAGAGGATATGCAGGGACAGGAGCATGAGGCCAAGGCCGATCGCGACTCGCCCCAGATCGCGCGTGCGCGTCCGGCCGGCCAGATTGAAAGCCAAGAATCCGATCACGAAGAGAACCGGCGCAACCGCGGAGACGTCGAACGACAAGACCTGAACGACCGCGGTGGTCCCGACATTGGCTCCGAGCATGACCGCCAAGGCCGGTACAAGATCGACAAGACCGCGCGCCGCAAAGGAAGTCATCAGCAGGCAAGTCGCCGTGCTGCTCTGGAGCAGCGCGGTGACACCGATGCCGGCCAACAGCGCCAGGAAGCGATTGCGCAGCGCAAAGGTGAGGAAACGCCTCAGTTCGGAACCAAAGGCGCGCATGATGCCGCTGCGGACCATGTGCAGCCCCCACAGGAGCAGGGCGACTCCGCCCATCAGGTCGAGCAGAACAATGCTTCCCATTGAGGCTGCGCACCTCGATCTGGAACTCAGGGGCCTCCCGGAAGATAGGCCCCGCATGCGCTCGGTTCCAGCGCGCTGACCGTGGCAGCGCTTGCGGTATCGTTCAGGTCATTCCGTGAAAGGCGGAGTAACCTCACAGGATCGAGCTGGTTGCTTTGCGTTCCTCCAATCTATTGAGGAACGAAAGGCGAGCGCCGCCAAGCTTCTCCCATTCATGGAGATCGCCTGGGCGCAACTCGGATTTGGCGATCTCCACTGCCTCTTTGTTCTCCGGCAAACTCAGAGGCCGTTCGTTAACATAGGGGACGAGGTTTTCTGAATAATGGAAAGCGCTCACGAGAGCGTTTGTATTTTCGAAGTAAAAGCCGAAGTTGTGTTCGACGTGAATTCGAAGCCGGAAGGGATCGGTTAATTTGAAATGCGACGAGGAGTTGATTCTGGCTCCTGAAGGGGGCGGGACCATCGGCACCAGGCGCGTTTTCGGTATCCAGAATTTATGGCGAGTGCCGAGCTCGGCGACATGCACGAGCAGCGTCACGAGACCGTCAATTTCAGCATCGTCGGTAATAATCACGATATCATAGTTGTCGAGAGCATCTATATCCACGCCATAGAGCGCCCTGTATCGCTTGCTCTCGCTCTCTCGTCGCCGCCTGAGAGCATCCATCGCCGTATCCAGGTCTGGATAGCTTTCGGTCGCCCTCGATCGATCCGCCATGACGCGCGAGGCGGCGGTATCCGGAGAGACGCTCAGATAAACCTTTATGGCGTCATGTACGAAATGCCATGCGAGGCGCGAGTCGATGATGAAATCGGATTGGTTCCGATCGATTTCCTTGATTTTGCTATCGACAGCAAAGTCGATGTCCGAATTGTCCTCCGCCGCCAGATTCACTTGCAGCGCATCCATATTGGATATTCGGCCAATTTCGCGAAACATGCGACCGGTGCTGATGTAAGGAATTCCCAGCTGCTTCGACAATCGGGTTCCGATGGCCGATTTACCTGAGCCGAGATCGCCGCTGAGTGTGATCCGCATCAACCCGATCCAAAAGTTCTGGAGGACCTGTGCGCACCCTATGCCAAATGTTGGGCGTTTCAACCATCACCGCAAGCGCGGTGAGGGCGCAGCAGATGGCGAATCCTTCACCTGGAGCGAAGCGGTCGACTACGGCGTCGAGATCAATCCGCTGCTGGTGGCAACGATCCAGCGATTGCCCCAACGGACGATCGACTCAACTCGTCCCAATGCCGGTACTGTATTTCCGGCGGCGACCCTGAAGACTCCATTGGGCCCTTCGAGCACTGCCGTGCCACTGGCTACATCTCGCACGGTCCAGCCCTCAATCGTGATTGGCCTGGTGTCGGGCACCGGCACCAGCTTAGGGGCATCCGGCTCCTGTGCCGGCAGCTCCATTGAGGCTGTATGTTGCGGCGCCGGCGGCGAACGTCGGCTCGGCAAAGAGGCACTCGCCGGGACGGCCGCAACCGATCGCTTGCGCGCGGCTGGCGGCGGCGGCGGCGGCGGAAGCTTCTGGCCCTGCTGCAGTTCGGCGGGGCCAGGGCCACCGGTCTTACGCTTTGCTCCGGCAATTGGGGCGGTCTGGAGTCGGTCGCCCCTGCTTGAACCGCTATCGGAGGACGTCGGATTGGAAGCTTGTGCGATCGGCTCCGCTGAGCCTGAAGAGCGACCGGAAACCAGCGTGCCTGCCACAATCCATGCGAGGCCGCACGCCCCGATCACGGCGCTCACGGCCACTGCCGCGCGCAGTGCGGGGCCCTCACGGTCTGCGGCCGCGGTCAGCCGATCGAATTCATCAACTTGGATCGGTTCAGGTGCAGCGGCCGGATTCGCGGCCCCACCGAGGCGACCCATCGTGTTGTCACGCTCGGCATCGCGGGAACCGGCTGTCCCCGCGATCTCGGCAAATAATGCTGCTTCGTCAACCTCGAATGGGACGTGTCCCGCATCGTCGATCGGCAATTCCGGCGTCATAATCCAGATACCCCACCTGCCCGATGACAATGATCAAATCCGGAAATAAACGGACTGTTAAGCGCCATCGCGGCTGCCGATCTATTCGAGGCATGGTAAACGGGTTAACGAGAGGTGAAATGACAATTGCGGGTGAGACCAACCATCGGACCGACATAAACCCATGCGCAGATCGGCAGGCGCTTGCCGGTCGAACGGCAGTGCGCAGCGCCGATACTCTCGTGTTCGCGCCGACCTACAATGAGGGTCAATCGATTGGCCTTATGCTCGAACAGCTGCTTGCGTTGCCGGAGCAGTTCGATGTGCTGATCGTCGATGACGGCTCAAACGACGGCACTCAGGCGGCCATTGCAGAACACGCGGCGCGAGACCCCCGGGTCCGCTTGCTCGATCGCGGCATGAAACGGGGCATCGGGTCGGCGCACCGCCTCGCCTGGCTGCACGCACGCAGGCTCGGCTACGCGCGCATCGTCACGCTCGACGCCGACCTTTCACACGATCCGGCCGACATTCCGCGACTCCTCGCCGCGATCGATGCCGGAGCCGACGTCGCGATCGGGTCGCGCTTTGCCCCTGGCGGACGTCTCGACTATTCGGGCTGGCGCCTATTCGTCAGCCGCCTCGCCAACAGCCTGGCCCGCAGCGTCTTGCGGCTGCCGGTGAGGGAGTACACGACGTCATTGCGAGCGGTGCGGCTCGACCGCGTTCCGCCGGGTCTTGTCGAGTCGATGGCAAAGGATGGTTATTCCTTCTTTGTCACCTGCATGGTGTATTTCGCGCGCTGTGGCCTCAAAATCACAGAGATCCCGATTCACTTTCACGACCGCCATAGTGGGGAATCCAAGCTGCCGCCCTTCGAGATCCTGCGTGGCGCTGGCAACCTCATGCAACTCGCCATCGACCGGAGGCCGCCATCGCCGCTCGCGCTGCTGCCGCAGCCCGATTGTGATTGTCCCCATTGCCTCAAGCCCTACCGGGTGCGCACCGAGGATGGCGGCGTGCGCTGCCTCGGCTGCTCGGGCTCCGGCTCCGAGGGCGCCGCATGAAGGGCGCGGTCCCCACCGGCTGGGGCAGACCGACTGCGTATGAACCAATGCTGTCGTCCCGGCCAAGCGAGCCCGGACGCATGGCGCTGCTGACTTCAAAATAATGAGGGCTGGCGCTCGTCCTTTGTCGCCTTCTTTGCAGGCGGAGCGGCCGCCGCCGAATCGAGTGCGATCGGCTCGATCAGCTGCGGGGCGTCGTTTGCCGTGCGATTGACGGCGCGCGAAATCTCGTACGCCTTGAGCAGGCCGGCGCGCGCCGGCGCGATCAGCGCTGCGGCTGTGGCGGCATCCACATTGGCGCAGTCGAGCCAGAAATCGAACGCATCGGGGGAAACGATCACCGGCATGCGCGCATGGATCGCAGCAATGTCGCGGCTCGCCCCGGTCGTGACGATGGCGGCGGTTTCCATCTCTTCGCCATTGGGCCCCATCCAGGTTTCCCAAAGCCCCGCGAAAGCGATGGGTTCACCGTTGGCCGGACGCACCGCATAGGGCCGCCTGTTTCCGCCTTCGTCCTTCCATTCGTAAAAGCCGTCAGCAGGGAAAAGACAGCGCCGGCGCTTCATGGCGTTGCGGAAGGCCGGCTTGTCATTGACCGATTCGCCGCGAGCGTTGATGAGCAGCGAAAACGACCGCGGGTCCTTGACCCAGGCCGGGATCAGCCCCCAGCGAACCAGCGCGAACTGGCGCTGGCCCTCGAAAAGCCGCACGATCGGTACCGGCTGGGTTGGCGCGATGTTGTAGCGGGGAGGAAAATCCGGCTGCTCCAGGTAACGGAACAAACGCCGCATCGCCTCCGGCGCCGTCGTGATCAGGTAACGGCCGCACATTTCCAAAACTCCGTTGGTGCTCTAATCTTATTGCGTCATAACATTTCGTAGGGTGTGCAACCGCGCGGCACGAACGGACTGCGTGCGCAAAATCGCTAATCGCGCGGTTGCGCACGCGGTCAGACCTCGACACGCGATTTTGCACATCCTACAGGAGTTTCTGACGCAGTAAGACTAATCACATTGCAACCCGTGCAGGGTGGGTCAAAGGCGCACGCGCCAAAAGCGCGTTCACGCGCGTCTTGAATCAACAAGCGCGTTCACGCGCGTCTTGAATCAACAAGCGCGTTCGCCGTGCCCACGCGGTTGCGCGCGCGTGGGCACGGCGCTCTATTGACCGTGTGGCGCGGCTCGTGCGTGTCGACCGCGCCTTTGCCCACCCTACGTAGAGTCTTCCTGACGCAGTCGAGACTTAAGTGCATCCAGTTCCGAATCCAGCGCCGGCGAGCGACCCCAGAATCTATCCGCAACGGCCGTTCCTTGCCGTCAGCGCCGCCATCATACGCGATGGCAAAGTCCTGGTGGTGCGCCGTGCCCGGCCGCCGGCAAACGGCCTGTTTAGCCTCCCCGGCGGTGTCGTCGAAATCGGCGAGACGCTGCACGAGGCCCTGCGACGGGAAGTGCGCGAGGAGACCGGCATGGCGGTCGAGCCCGTGGGTCTCGCCGGATTCCGGGAGACAATCGTGCGTGACCCGGAGAACCGGGTGGAGCGCCATTTCGTGATCCTGCCGTTTGCGGCGCGCTGGGTCGCAGGCGAACCCTGCCTCAATGAGGAACTCAGCGAGGCGCGCTGGATCGAACTGGCGCAGTTTGCCGCTCTGCCGACGACACCCGGCCTCGCAGCGATTGTGGCGACGGCCATCGAGCAGTTGAGGAAACCGTAGCCCGGATCGGGGCTTGCGCTTTGGCGCAAGCACGATCCCGGGCGGCACCGGACTTACGTTCGCCCCGGGCGAACTTCAATCCGGGCTACGGCCTGACTTGCAAGCAACCATGCCGGCGCCTATCACGGCTGCCGCCATGCTCCGACGCGCTCTCATTCCGGCTTGCCTTGTTGTCGCCCTTACGGCTGTACCCGTGCAGGCCCAGCTTCAGGAGCCGGCGCCCTTCGACGGCAATCTGGCGCGGCTGGTCGAAATCATGGGGGCACTCCATCACCTGCGCGCCGTCTGCGGCGCCAATGAGGGCCAGAAATGGCGCAATGAAGCGCAGGCCCTGATCGATGCCGAGGCTCCGAGCGGCGATCGCCGGGCTCGGCTGGTCGGGAGCTTCAATCGGGGCTATCGCGGGTTCCAGCAGACCTATCGATCCTGCACGCCCGCAGCCGAACTCGTCATCCGCCGCTACCTCGAAGAGGGATCGAGAATCGCGCGCGACGTGACGGCACGTTACGCCAACTGATCCGGGCCATTAACCCTCGAACGAATCCCGACTCGCGCGAATGGCTTCGCATGCTAACGTCATGCAGACGCTCGGGGCGTGGGGCTGGGACGGTCAATGATAATTCGCAAGATGCAGGTCTCCGATCCGGCCGGGGACCGCGAACTCAAGCGCGCGGCGCTTGGCTATGTGAGCGAGGCCTGGAACGAGGCGCGGCTCGACGGGGTCGACGGCGACGCTCTGGCGCAGGCGTTTCTGTTCGCTGCCTTCGCCGAACTCGTCTCGACCTATGGGGAAGAAGCGGTGGCGCGCTTTGCCGAAGGCCTTGGTAAACGCATCCGCAACGGCGAGTTTTCGTTGGCGCGGGCCACGCAACAGCCGACGGCCTGTAGGGCGGATTAGTCCTACTGCATCATAAACCTCGTAGGGTGGGCAACGGCGCCTTCTCCAATGCCGACCGCGTGGGCAAAATCGCGCTGGGCGCCGTTGCCCACGCTGTCAGGCCATGCCACGCGATTTTGCCCACCCTACGAGGGTTGTGACGCAGTAAGGCTGATCCGCCCTACATGCTATGGCGAGGGGGCCGCTCTTGAGGCCGCAAGCCAAGCCCCATAGGGTTGCTCCGGATCGTATCTGCAAGCAGTGCTATGAAGGCAACCCTCCTTCCCGATCGAGGCGTGGTGAAGGTCGCCGGCGGCGACGCGCGCAAATTCCTCAACGGACTCATCACCGCCGACCTCGCCAAAGCCGGTGCGGGAAAGGCGAGTTTTGCAGCCCTGCTCACGCCCCAGGGCAAGATCATCGTCGATTTCATCCTCACCGAAGCCGAGCCGTCCGATGGCGGCGGCTTCTTCATCGATTGCCCCCGGGCGCTCGCGTCGACGCTGGTCGAGCGGCTGAATTTCTATAGGTTGCGGGCAAAAATAATTGTGGAGGACCTTTCGGAAACGCTGGGCGTATTGGCGGTTTGGGACGGGGCGGCACGGCCGCAGATGCCGCAGCGTAATCGCTGGAACACCTATCCCGACCCGCGTCTTCCCGAACTCGGGCTGCGCTGCATGCTGCCGCATCATCTCGCTCACCGCGCGGCAGCCGATTTCGGCGCCGACTTGGTCGAGGCCGCTGATTACGAGATGCATCGAATCGGGCTTGGCGTCCCGCGCGGAGGCATGGATTTTGGCTATGGCGACGCCTTCCCGCACGAGACCGACATGGATCAGTTCGGAGGCCTCGATCTCGACAAGGGCTGTTTCGTCGGGCAGGAGGTAGTCTCGCGCATCGCTCACCGAGGAACCGCGCGAACCCGGATCGTTCCCGTCAGCTTCGACGGGCCGCCGCCCGAGGCGGGCGTTGCGGTGACGGCGGGCGACAGGAACATCGGCCTCATGGGCTCGGGTCTCGCGGGGCGCGGGCTCGCCGCGCTGCGGCTCGATCGCCTCGAAGAGGCCTTGCGCAGTGAGCTTCCGCTCGCAGCCGGCGGCATTGCGATCAAACCCGTGAAGCCGCAGTGGGCGAAGTTTGACTTTCCGGGCGAAGCCAAGGACGCGCAATGATTGCCCCGCAGCCCGACGCCCTTCCCCGCTGCCCGTGGCCGGGGCAGGATCCGCTTTACATCGCCTATCACGACCGGGAATGGGGCGTGCCCGAATACGACGATCGCGCGCTCTATGAGAAGCTTGTGCTTGACGGATTCCAGGCCGGCCTGTCGTGGATCATCATCCTGCGCAAGCGCGAGAATTTTCGCCGCGCGTTCGATGGTTTCGAGCCCGCAAAGATCGCCCGCTATAGTTCCAGAAAGGTCGAGCAGCTGATGCGGGACGAAGGCATCGTGCGCAACCGCATGAAGATTGAAGGTGCGGTTGCCTCCGCGCGGGCTTGGCTTGATGTGATGGAGAAGGGCCCTGGCTTCTCGAACCTGCTCTGGAGATTTGTCGATGGCCGCCCGCGCGTCAATCGCCTGCGCAGCATCAAGCAGATTCCGGCCGAGACTGAACTGTCGCGGAGGATTTCGAAGGAACTCATCGGCAGGGGATTCAAATTCTGCGGCCCGACAATTGTCTATGCGTTCATGCAGGCCGTCGGCATGGTCAACGACCATTTGGTGAGCTGTCATCGCCACCCAGGCTACGCGGCGAAATCCTGACCGAATGGCGCGCCTGACCCGCCCTACCGGGGATTCTACGGCTTCGATCATCAAGGTCGATGTTCGACAGGACGAGCCGCGTGCCTGGCAGCGCATGCTCTCGGGTCGGCGGCTCGATCTGCTCGATCCCTCCCCGCTCGATATCGAGATCGCCGACATCGCCCATGGACTGGCGCGGGTTGCGCGCTGGAACGGGCAGACCGAAGGCGCACATATTTTTTCGGTCGCGCAGCACTCTTTGCTGGTGGAAACGCTCACGCACAAGCGCGCGGGCCTCGATCGGCCGGGCCGGCTCGCGGTGCTGCTGCACGACGCCCCCGAATACGTGATCGGCGATATGATCTCTCCATTCAAGGCGGTGATCGGGGGCGCATACCAGGCGGTTGAGGCGCGGCTCCTTGCCGCGATCCATCTGCGTTTCGGACTTCCGGCGACGCTGCCTCGAGATCTGCTCAAGCTGATCAAGGCGGCGGATCGCGGCGCAGCTCATCTTGAGGCGACGCGGCTTGCCGGCTTCTCGACCGAGGAGGCACGGCGTTTCTTCGGCCGGGCGCCGAAATTTTCAGCCGTCATCGAGCGCGACTATCTCGTGCCCTGGCCTGCGGGCACTGCCGAGGCACGCTTCCTCGAACGCTTCGATCGCCTGTGCTCATGATTAATCGAAAGCAATACGTTTCGCGATTGCGCCGTGCAGCACCTTTCCTTCGCCCCAATCGTCGCCATATTGGTGAGCACAATCCGAACCATACGATGATTCACGTCTGCTCACTCGCCCGCCTGCATCAAACCGTCGGTGAGAGCGGAGCGCGTCACATCGTGACGCTGCTCAAGGACATCGATCTGGTGCAGCGCCCCGATTGCGTCCTCGCGAGCAACCATCTGATCCTCGGCATGGATGATATTGCCGAGCCGCTCGACGGCCATGTGGCGCCCGCCGACGAGCACGTCGCCGAGCTTGTCCGGTTCGTGCGCAATTGGGACCGGGCGAAGCCGCTGGTCGTCCATTGCTATGCCGGCATCAGCCGTTCGACCGCAGCGGCCTATGTGGCCGCCTGCGCGCTCAATCCCGGCCGCTGCGAGTTTGCGATCGCCCGGGAGTTGCGGCGGCGTTCTGCGACCGCGTACCCAAACCCGCGGATCGTGAACATCGCCGACCGGATGCTTGGGCGCTCCGGGCGCATGGTTGCGGCGATCGAGACGATCGGTCGCGGCGCGCCGGCCTACGAGGGCGACCCGTTCCGGCTCGAACTGGAATGATGGCAATAGCAAGGGCGTTCTCCTGGCGCTATGATCGGCCCGCGAGCGCCGTTGATCCTGATTGCCGTGCCGGCGCCGCGCCGGAACGACGTCCGGTCCTCGCAGGAGACCAGCCATGGCCCGCATCCGCTTTGCTTGCGCCGTATTTGCATCCGCGACCGTTATGGCCGCCGCCGGTTTCGCCCATGCCGATGACTTCTACAGCGGCAAGAGCCTCTCGATCGTGGTCGGCTTCTCTCCCGGCGGCGGCTACGATCTCTATGCGCGCAATCTGGCGCGTCATATCGGCAAACACATTCCGGGCAATCCTAGCGTCCTGGTGCAGAACCAGCCGGGCGCCGGCAGCCTGACGGCCGTGCGCTCGCTCGACAGCACGGCGCTCAAGGACGGCACCGTGATGGTCATCTTCAACGCCGGACTTGTCACTCAATCGATCGTCGAGCCGCAGATGGTGAGACTCGATTTTCGCAAGCTCGCCTGGATCGGCACCGTTACGCCCGATTTCCGCGTCTGCTACGGATTCGGTCCCAACGGCGTGAGCAGCTGGGACGACATGATGAAGCGCAAGGAATTCATCCTGGGCTCGACTGCCAAGGGCTCGGGCAACTATATCAATGGCGCGACGCTGCGCGTCGTGTTCAATGCGCCGGTGCGCCAGATCCTGGGATTCCCCGGCAGCGCCGACCAGCGCATTGCCATTGAGCGCGGCGAACTCGACGGCGACTGCGGGTCCTACAGCAGCATTCCGCTCGATTGGATCACCAGCAAGAAAGCGCATCCGTTCGTCCGGTTCATCGAACGGCGCCCGCCGGAAATCCCCGAGTCTGCCGTTTACATCGGCAACTTTGCCAAGACCGACGAGCAGAAGCAGATTCTCGACGTCGTCAATTCCGGAGACGAAGTCGGCCGCCCGTTTGTGATGTCGAATCAGGTCCCGCCCGATCGTCTCGCGATCATTCGCAAGGCCTTCAACGAAACGATGGCCGATCCGGCGTTTCTCGCCGACATGGCGAAACAGCAGCTGCCGGTGAATCCGCTCACCGCCGAGGAATCGGAAAAGATCCTGGCCAAGCTGGAGAAGGCTTCGCCTGCTGCCATCGCCAAGGCGAAAGCGATTTACCAGTAGCCCGGATTGCGCGATCGCGCCGAAATGGGATGCGTAGTCTGTAGGGTGGGCAAAGGCGCGGTCCACACGCACGAGCCATGGCACGGGTAGAAAAGAGCGCCGTGCCCACGCGCACACATCTACGTGGGCAATCAGGGCGTTTACGCCCGTCTTGTCGACGGGCTATGGCACGCGCTATGGCGCGATGCGCCTTTGCCCACCCTACTTCAGCTACTTCGCCTGCTCGAAAGATTTCAGGTCCGGCGGCGGCTGGTCCTTGCGGGTCGGCATCAGCTGACCGCCTTCGCCGACGAAATAGGTCTCCTTGCCGAGAACGAGATAGCGGTTGCCCTCGCTGCACGGCTCGTCGGGCCACACCGGATTGCGCTCGCGACGGTAGCTGCGCGTTACCGTCCACGGCCGCGTGAACGCATGATCCATGGTCGTGATCCGGTCGTGCAGCATGTCGGGATTCGCCGTGTCGAGAAAGATCTGCTCCTTGACGATGGTCGCGTTGTCGGTGGCGAGCGGAATGCCGTCCGCATCGAGGATTCGCGGTCCCTTCATGCCGCGGGTCTCGACTTCGAGCACGTCGAAACGGCCGTCGCGGTTCTCGTCGACCCAGCGGCCAATCGAATAGCCCTCGAAGGAGGGAGTAATTTTCGCAGGGAAATCCCGCCCATCGGTGAAGATGTGGCGGGTCTCAGTGAGGTGGTCGGTCCGCATCACGGTCAAGTCGGGCATGACGATGAACTGGATCGGATCGTAGGCGATCATCACCCGCGGCATCCCGCCGGGAAAACAGCGCGCCTGCGGATTGTAGGACTGCCCGCCGGCCTGGGTATCAGCCATATTGGCCATGAAGACCGCCTGATAGTGCGGCGTCAGCGGCGCCCCCTGACCGAGCATCCGCGGCTTGCTCGGATCCCATTGGGCGGCGCCCGGCCGCCGCCAGGCGCCTTTGAGATCGGGATATTTTGCGTCATCCCAGGCGCGCAGGTCCGTCATGGTAACGCCGAGCGCCGCCGCGCATGCCGCAACGCCAGTCAGGAATCGATCGAGCATGAGGCTCCTCCGCAGGTGGCCACGGGCAAGCCGCCCCCATGGTTCGAGACGGCGCCCGCCTCATACCACGTCAAGACGCGCGTGAACGCGCTTTTGCTGGCGGGCGCCTCTCACCATGAGGCCGGATCCGACACCGAACCATTCAGTTAGAGCGAAGCGGCTACGTGATTCAAGCTGAGCACGGTAAGTGATTGCGCATGGTATCGCCGCCGCTTACTCCGATCGAGATCGGGCTCACCGCCGCCATTGTGGCGGTCGAGGCCGAGGAGCCTGCGATTCTTCTCGCCGGCGATCGCCAGCATGGCGACCTGCGTGCCGGCCTGCCGTTCGGCCCCTTCGATCCGCTGGCGCATCGAACCTTCGAAATCGGGCTGCGCGCCTGGGTCGAAGCGCAGACCGGCCTCACGCTTGGTTATATCGAACAGCTCTATACGTTTGGCGATCGCGGCCGCCATGCCGTTCCCGGCGATACCGGGCCGCACATGGTCTCGGTCGGATATCTGGCGCTCACCCGCATCCCGGAGACGAATGCCACGCAACCGGCGGCTTCTTTCGAGCCATGGTACCGGTTTTTCCCCTGGGAAGATTGGCGCGCGGGCCGGCCCGGCGTTCTCGACAGCGTCATGCTGCCTATGCTTGGCGAGTGGGCCGGCCGTTCCGGCGAGCCGTCGGCGCGCCGGGCGCTCGACCGGCGCGAGCGCCTGCGGCTCTGCTTCGGGACCCGCGGCACGCGGTGGGACGAGGAGAAGGTGCTCGACCGTTACGAACTCCTCTATGAAGCCGGAATGGTCGATGAGGCGCGGCGCGACGGGCGCGAGAGCGCGCTGGCGCGCTCCCCCTTTCCAATCCTCGGCGAGCCGATGCGGTTCGATCACCGCCGCATCCTGGCCACCGCAATCGCGCGGCTGCGCGCCAAGCTCAAATACCGCCCTGTCGTTTTCGAACTGATGCCCGCCGAGTTCACGCTGACCGAATTGCAGCGCACCGTGGAGGCGATTTCCGGGCGGCATTTGCACAAGCAGAACTTTCGCCGTCTCGTCGAAAGCGCGGCCGTGGTCGAGCCGACCGGCGACACCTCGACCTCAACCGGCGGCAGGCCCGCCGCCCGCTTCCGCTTCCGCCGCGAGGTTCTGGCCGAGCGCCCGGCGCCCGGCCTGCGCTTCGGCGTGCGGGGGTAATGTTGACAGCAGGATAGCACTGGCCATCTTGCCATCTAAGGCAGGATTGCTTATTTTGAAACCGCGGCGCCGCAACAGCAATAAAAGTAAACGCAAGAACCTGCCATGGCCGAACCCCAGCTCTCCGTAAGAAGCGCGAAGGCGCGTGACTTGGCGCGCCGCCTTGCGCGCCGGGAACGTCGATCCATCGCCGACATCGTGGAGCGCGCGCTCGAAGCTTACGAAATTCGCGAAGCGGGCCGCGAACCCGCCAGCGCCTTCTACACGCGGCTGGCGAACGAATATGGCAGCGATATTGATTTGGAGTGTCTCATCCGCGAGAACCGAGAGATCAACCCTGGACCGGAGCTTTGATCTTCCTCGACACGAACGTCATCTCGGAGGCGCTGCGGAAGACGCCTGACCCCGCTGTGATCGCCTGGCTCGTACGCAATGACGCGGAGTTGGCGCTCCCGACCGTGACGATTGCTGAAATTGCCTTCGGTATTGGAAAGATTCGCCCCGACGAGAGGGCCGCACGCCTGGAGCAGGGCCTCGCTTCCTGGCGTCATCGGTTTGCCGATCGGATCTTTGCCTTCACGGAAGGAGCCGCATTGGCCTATGGGGACATCATGAGTGCGGCACTCCGACAAGGCCGGCGCATGACCGCGCCGGACGGAATGATCGCAGCCATTGCGCTGATCAATGGCGGGCGCTTGGCGACGCGGAACTTGGCGGATTTCGTTACAACCGGTCTAGACCTTGTCAGCCCATGGGATTTCTAAGTTACGCCGAGATGCACGAACGTAGGGTCAGCCTGGATACTAAAATTGCCTCCGCGGGCCGATCCCACGATGCCCTCAGTTCAACTTCCCGCAAAGGCTTGATCCTCGCCGGCGGACAAGGCACGCGGCTCTATCCGGTGACCATGGTGGTCTCGAAGCAGCTGCTTCCGGTCTATGACAAGCCGATGATCTATTATCCGCTGTCGACCCTGATGCTGGCGGGAATCCGCGACATTCTCATCATCTCGACGCCGCACGACACGCCGCTGTTCGAGCGTCTGCTCGGCAACGGCCATCGATGGGGTCTCAACCTGGATTATGCGGTCCAGCCGTCGCCGGAGGGGCTGGCGCAGGCTTTCATCATCGCCCGTTCCTTCATTGCCGGGAACCCTTGCGCCTTGATCCTCGGCGACAACATTTTCTACGGCCACGATCTGCCGAAATTCCTGCGCGGCGCGACGCAGCGGCTCCAAGGCGGAACGGTGTTCGCCTATCGGGTCCGCGATCCCGAGCGTTACGGCGTCGTGGAATTCGATTCCCAGGGCCGCGCGGTTTCGATCGAGGAAAAGCCGCGCGCGCCGCGGTCGAGCTATGCCGTGACCGGTCTCTATTTCTACGATCCGGAGGTGGTCGAAATCGCGGCCTCCCTCAAGCGATCCGGTCGCGGCGAGTACGAGATCACCGACGTCAACAATGCCTATCTCAGGCACGGCTCGCTCTGCGTCGAACTCCTTGGCCGCGGCTTTGCATGGCTCGATACCGGCACCCACGAATCGCTGCTCCAGGCCTCTAGCTTCGTCGAGACGATCGAACAGCGGCAGGGATTCAAGATGTCGTGTCCCGAGGAAATCGCCTACCGCATGGGTTTCATCAGTGCCGGGCAATTGGCGGAATTGGCCGAGCCGCTTGCCAGGAGCCGGTATGGCCAGTACCTCAAACAAATTCTCAACGAGAAGTACTCCGAAGCCAGATCCGACTGACGCGACTCGGGGCCGATCATTTCGTTCGCCGTTCCAAGACCGCGCATGCCCAGCGTCTTGTTAAGCGTCTTGAACACATCTTGGCTATGCTGTGGATCTTAAACCGCTGCCCGCCTGAGAGGGCGGGACCTGGGCCTGGCCTGGGCAAGCCCAGGCCAGGACAGTCGCTGCTGTTTTCTACTCACTATTCGCTATTCGCTGTTCGCTTCACCTGTTCTCAAACTTCGGCGGCCGCTTCTCGACAAAGGCCGCCATACCTTCGGCGCGGTCATGCGTCGAGAACAGAGCGTGGAAGAGTCGTCGTTCGAACCGAATCCCTTCCGCCAGCGGCGTTTCGAATGCGCGGTTGACCGCTTCCTTGGCGGCGATCACTGCCGGCAAAGACATGGCCGCAATCGTCTCGGCGATCTTCATGGATTCGTCCATCAGGGTTGCGGCCGGGACGACGCGAGACACCAACCCTGCGCGCTCGGCCTCGGCGGCGTCCATCATGCGGCCGGTCAGGATCAGATCCATGGCCTTGGCCTTGCCGAGAGCGCGCGTCATCCGTTGCGTGCCGCCGATGCCGGGAATGACGCCAAGCCTGATTTCAGGCTGGCCGAATTTTGCCGTATCTGCCGCGACGATGATGTCACACTGCATGGCAAGCTCGCAGCCGCCCCCGAGCGCGAACCCGGCGACCGCGGCGACGGTCGGCTTGCGCGCCTGCGCGGCCGCATGCCAGGTCGCGGCGAAATCGCCCATGAGCACGTCGGTTGCGGTTTTCGCCGCCATCTCCTTGATGTCGGCTCCCG
Organism: Xanthobacteraceae bacterium; assembly: GCA_036557705.1. GTDB lineage: Bacteria > Pseudomonadota > Alphaproteobacteria > Rhizobiales > Xanthobacteraceae > VAZQ01. Next base: position 108,227 of record DATBHB010000096.1, on the reverse strand, counting down.
CCGCGAACGCCCTTTCGGAGCCGGCGAGCAGGATGCAGCCGATACCGTCGTCGGCGTCCACCGCCGCGAGCGCCCGCCCCAGTTCGGCATTGAGCGCGGCATTGAGCGCATTGAGCGCCTGCGGCCGGTTGAGACGAATGACGCCGACGCGACCGCGCCTTTCGACCAGGATGTGTTCGTAGCTCATGCTATGTTGCCGTCCGGAGAAGCGACCCGCGTGCGATACTCCTCAATGCTTCCGCCATGCAATAACATGCGCCCGGAGGAAACCATGAAAGATGTGAGGCTTGCAGCATTTTCGTACGTGGCCGTGGTCATCGCGGCGATCACCCTGAACCCAGGATCATTCGGCATGGCGCGGGCAGATGACGATCCGCCGCTCAACCTTGCGCGGGACGGATTTTTCTATGTCGGCGGCAAGCCGACCACCATCAACGGCAAGACCTATGTGGTCGGCCAGATGTATGTCGAGATGCGGATCCCGCAGAATAAGACGCATCCCTATCCGATCGTGATGGTGCACGGCGGCACGCGCACCGGCACGACCTATACCGGAACGCCCGACGGCCGCGAAAGCTGGGCGCAATATTTCGCGCGCCGTGGTTATGCGGTTTATGTCGTCGACCAGCCGGGGCGCGGCCGCTCCGGCTATGTCGCGCAAGCCTATGGGCCGCAGCGCCTCGCTGACGGCGAAAGCGGCGAGCGCCGCTATCTCCAGCAGGAGAAATTCAAACTGTGGCCGCAGGCCCACCTGCACACGCAGTGGCCGGGAAGCGGCGCGCCCGACGATCCGGTGACGCTGCAGATGATCGGCAGCTACGTGCCGGAAATCGCGGATTTCACCAAACAGCAGTATCTCAATCGCGATGCGCTTGTCGCCTTGTTCGACAAGATCGGGCCGGCGATCCTGCTCGTTCATTCCCAGGCCGGCGCCTTTGCTTGGCCGGTCGCCGATGCCCGGCCCGGTCTGGTGAAAGCAATCGTCGGAGTCGAGCCCAACGGACCGCCGGTCCACAGCGTTGAATTCATCGGCGCGCCCGATTGGTTCAAGGAAGGACCGGTGGCGCTCCCCTATGGCCTCTCATCCGTGCCACTGGCTTACGATCCCCCCATAAAAGACGCCTCGGAATTGAAATTCGTCAGAGAGGACAAGCCGGACGGTCCGGGGCTGGTGACGTGCTGGAAGCAGACTGAGCCGGCGCGGCAGCTGCCCAATCTGAAAATACCGATCCTGGTCCTGACCTCGGAGGCCTCCTATCACGCGCCCTACGATCACTGCACGGTGAAATTTCTTGCGCAGGCCGGCGCCAAGCCCACTCACATTCGGCTTGCCGATCTCGGCATTCGCGGCAACAGCCATGTCATGATGCAGGAGAAGAACAACAAGGACATCGCCGCGGTGATCGAACGGTGGATCGAAAAGGCGGTGAAGTAGCCGTAGCCCGGATTGCACGATCCCACCGAGGCTGCGCCTAAGCCACTCGTTTGGCATCGTGCAATCCGGGGACGCACGGGGCACCCGGATTGGGCTTGCGCTCCAAAGCGCAAGCACCAATCCGGGCTACGGAGTTCACCACCCCACCGCCTGGCCGTCCTTGCGATGGTCCGAGCCCGCTCGGTAGATGCCGTGCGACGGCGCCGCGCCGCTTCCGGGCGCCGCCGCCGGCGGCATTTGCAGGATCGATTGGAAACCTCCGACCGCGCCGCCGCCGACCGGGACCACATGGTGCCCCATTGCGGCGAGCTGCGCACCCACCGAAGCATAGAGATCGGATTCGAGGCCGAGCACGTTCGCTACCTGGGCATGATGGAACCGCGCCATGTCGGTTGCCATTTGCAGATTGGCGCCGAGATCGAAGATATTGACGAGCGCCTGCGCGTGGCCTTGCGCCTGCATGTCGCCGCCCATCAGTGTGATCGTCATCAGCGGATTGCCGTCTTTCATCAAGAAACCGGCCGAAAGCGTATTGAACGGCCGCTTGTGCGGCGCGATCACATTCGCGCTGTTCGGGTCGAGCGAGAACAGCGCGCCGCGGTTGTGCAGGATGAAGCCGTAGCCGGGCACGGTGAGCCCTGAGCCGAACAGCGCGTAGTTGCTGTTGACCCAGGAAACCATGTTGCCTTCGTCGTCCGCGGCCGAGAGAACGATGGTGTCGCCGTCGGTCGCGGCAATCGAAGCCGGATCGGTCGGCGATGCGTGTTCGGGATTGACCTTGGCGCACAGCTCTTCGGCATGCGCCTTCGACAGCAGCATGTCGATCGGCACTTTCACAAAATTCGGATCGCCGTTGAACCGATAGAGGTCCGCATAGGCGAGCTTCTTGGCTTCGACGAGCAAATGCCAGTATTTCGCACTGGTCGGCCCGAGCCTCGCGAGATTCGCGCCGTTCGTCCATTTCGGGACGCAGGCCTCAAGAATGTTGAGCATGAGATTGGCGCCCCAAGCCTGCGAGGGCGGAGGTAATTCGTAGAGCGAAAAGCCGTGATAATTGCTTGCGGCCGGCTCGACCCATTCGCCGTGATAATTGGCGAGGTCTTCAAGCATCATGCTGCCGCCGAGCGCCTTCGATTTGGCGACGATCGCCCGCGCAATCTCGCCTTTGTAGAAGGCGTCGCGGCCGTGTTCCTGCAGCAGGCGAAAGGTTTTGGCGAGATCCGGATTGCGGAATATCTGGCCGGCGACCGGCGGCTTGCCGTCTATGTACCAGGTTGCAACCGAATCCGGATCGAGTGAGCTGCAGCAAGGCGTCGTCGGCAGCCCCGGAGGCAGGCGCCAGTCGTGGGCGATCCGTTCCGACACCGGAAAGCCGTTCTCCGCATAGTCGATCGCCGGCTGGAGCACTTCCTTGAAGGTAAGCTTGCCGAAACGCTTGAGCACTTCTTCCCAGCCCCAGGCCGCGCCCGGTACGGTCACCGGCAGAATGCCAAAGCGCGGCATGCCGGAACCCGGTCCCCAGTCGCCGGGGTTCGCATGATAACCGAGAGAAGCGAGGCGCTCGACCGTCGCGCCCGACGGCGCGGTGCCGCTCGCATTGAGAACATAGAGTTTCTTCTCTTTGGCCACGTAGATGACAGTGAAGAGATCGCCGGCAACGCCGGTCATCATCGGCTCAACCAGGTTGAGCACCGCGGCGGTGGCGACCGCCGCGTCGATCGCGTTTCCGCCCCGCAACATCGTCTGCAATCCGGCTTGTGCTGCGAGCGGCTGGCTCGTCGCTACCATGGCGTGCGGCGCCATCACTTCGGCGCGGGATTGCGCGCGCCAGCCGTCGGCGCGGTCGCCGCGTTCGGCCTCGCAGGCGGGAACCATGGTCGCCTCGGTGCAAACTGACAAAGGCGGGGTCGCCTGCGCCAAGCCGTGATCGGGTAATGCAAGCAGCATCAGGAATGCGATGCCGATGGCGTTGTTGCCTTTTGTCATTGAGCGTCCTCCCTCTATTATTGGATCAATTTTCCGGCCGGTCGGGGCAGCACATGGCAACGCGCCGAAATTGCTGGTAGCCAGTGCATAAGCCGCATGAGTGTACACCGCCAGATCAAGCTCGGCATGTTTCTGCGGCCGGCCGGCCATCACGTGGCCGGCTGGCGGCACCGGGACGCCTGGGCGGACGGGGGTTTGAGCTTTCCGAAATACGTCGAGATGGCGAAGACCGCCGAGCGCGGGCTGTTCGATCTGATGTTCTCGGCCGATGCGCTCACCGGCGAGCGCTACGATCGCGAGACGCTCTCGCGCACCTCCTATGTGGCGTGGATCGAGCCGATGACGCTTCTCACTGCGCTCGCTCCGGTCACGCAGAATATCGGCCTCGTCTGCACCGCCACCACGACGTACGACGAGCCTTACCACATCGCCCGCCGTTTCGCCTCGCTCGATCTCATCAGCGGCGGCCGCGCCGGGTGGAACCTGGTGACCTCGGCGAATGCGCCCGAGGCGGCGAATTTCAGCCGTGACGAACACCTGCCGAAGCACGAGCGCTACCGTCGCGCGCGCGAGTTCGTCGATGTCGTGCGCGGGCTGTGGGACAGCTGGGACGACGAGGCCTTCCTGTTCGACAAGGCCGAGGGGCGCTTCTATGACCCCGACCGCCGGCACGTCCTCGACCACAAGGGCGAGTTCTTCAAGGTGCGCGGCCCGCTCACGGTGTCGCGCTCGCCGCAGGGCCAGCCGGTGGTCGTTCAGGCCGGTGCCTCGGATGACGGCCGCCAGCTCGCGGCGGAAACTGCCGAGGTGGTGTTCTGCGCCCACCAGACGATCGAGGGCGCCCGGCAGTTCTACGCCGACGTAAAAGGCCGGATGGCGCGCTGCGGCCGCGACCCCGATCACCTCAAGATCATGCCCGGGCTCGGCGTGATGGTGGCTCGCACGCGGCACGAGGCGCAGGACAAATTTGCCGAACTGCAGGATTTGATTCATCCGCAAGTCGGTGTGGCGCTGCTCTCGAAATATATCGCCTGGGATCTCACGGGCTACGACGTGGATGGCCCGGTGCCGGTGGTGCCGCAGGACCGCGGCGCCCCGACGCGCTCGGCGCTTCTGAGCGATACCGCGCGCGCCGAGGGGCTGACCATCCGCCAGCTCTATCAGCGCATCGCCGGCGGTCGCGGCCACTATCAGATCGTCGGCTCGGCCAAGGATGTCGTCGATGTGATGGAGGACTGGTTCACCACCGGCGCCGCCGACGGCTTCAATGTGCTGCCGCCGTTTTTTCCCAATTCGCTCGACGAGTTCGTCGCTCTTGTTGTGCCGGAGCTGCAGCGCCGCTCGCTTTATCGTACCGCCTATGAAGGAAGCACGTTACGAGAAAACCTCGGCCTGCCGCGTCCGGCGAGCCGCCACGCGCGCCCGGCCGCCACAGCTGAGGCCGCGGCTCAGGGTCACACTTGAGTGCCGTCACGTGGCCGGGCCGGCGGCTTACGTCGGCTGTGCCTCCGATAGCGATCGGAATCTTGATTGGTTGGCTGGACACGAGGTGCCACTAGCCGACATTCATTCGCGGCCTCTGGCCACATACCGTCGCACGAAAAATCAGGTTAGGATAGGCTCCATTGACCTGCTTTGGGAGGGGACCTGATGAACATTTCCCGCCGAACTCTTCTGCATTTGGCCACTGGTGTTGTCGCGCTGCCGACTTCTTCGAGAGCGCAGACCTATCCCTCGCGGCCGGTGCATCTGATTGTCCCATTCCCCGCAGGTAGCTCGCCTGATATAATAGGGCGATTGATCTCGCAGTCGTTATCTCAGCGGCTCGGGCAGCAATTTGTCGTCGAGAACCGGCCTGGAGCATCCACCAACATCGCTACTGAACACGTGGTGCGCTCAAACCCAGATGGCTACACTCTCCTCTGGGTGACCGCCCCCAATGCAATTAACGTAACGCTCTACGAGAATCTGAATTTCGATTTCATCAAGGACATCACACCAGTCGGTGCGGTAATGCGCGTCCCCAACGTGATGGTGGTGAACCCGTCGGTTCCCGTCACAACCCTCCCTGAATTTATCGCCTATGCCAAGGAGCGCCCTGAAAAAATAAACATGGCTTCAAGTGGCAACGGCACCACAGACAACCTATCGGGACAGCTTTTCGACATGATGACTGGCATCATGATGGTCTCGGTGGCTTACCGCGGCGGCTATTTTGCTGATCTGCTGAGTGGAGAAATGCAGGTCGCATTCCCGCTGCTCCCCGCGACCATGCCACACATCAAAAGTGGTAAATTGCGTGCCCTCGCAGTCACGACTACATCGCGCTGGGAAGACCTTCCAGATGTCCCGAGCCTGTCCGAATTCGTGCCGAATTACGACGCTAGCTCCTGGTTCGGACTTGGCGGTCCGAAGGGCACAGTTCCTGATGTCGTCAAAAGACTTAACAGCGCAGTCAATGCCGCTCTTGCCGATCCGAAGATCAAGTTGAGATTGGCAGAGTTGGGTGGCACCACGCTTCCTGGCTCGCCGGCCGATTTTGGCAGGCTCATTGACGATGAAGTCAAGAAATGGGCGAGGGTGATCAAGTTTGCAAACATCAAGCCAGATTAGGACCGGCTTTTATCCGCCTCAGCGGCCGACGACCTTCGCTGGCACTGTAATGACAGCTTCGGGTCACTAACGTCGCAAGATCAGGACTGGTGGTCAACTTTCTTTCCGCTGTACTGCCAGAGCTGATTTAAGCTCAGAGGATTGGAAGAGGGGTGATTGCGCGAAGGCTCCGGCGCCATTCGTCAGTTGAGCGGAGGACGGAACCGAACACGACCGGTTTCGATAATGGCAAGCGGCCACTCAACGCCACGAGAAAGTTCGGTTCGCGAACAAATCGTTCAACGACATCAGCAATAGCACGCGCCGTCGCATCCTCAGGCAGCCGCAACACAACCAGGCCCGAATAACTCTCGGGTGGATATTGCCGAATATTCGCAAAATCGAGGTCGCGGGTCAGCAGGACCGCGCCAGTCAGCTTCGCGCGGGCGGCGATGTCCCGATCCGGGGCCGCCGCCAATCCAATGTCGCGCGCAAATTCGACGTGATGTCCAAGGCTTCGTAGAATTGCGACGACCAACCGCGGCAGGTTCGCGTCTACCAGGAAAGGCACGCGATGCTAGCCCGCCGGCAACGGATGGAATGACTCCTGCTCCACGAGCTCGCCGGCAAATTTCAGCGCAGCTCGAATATCTTCGGCGCTGAGATCGTATTCACGCTGAATCTCATCGAAGGTCATTCCGCCCGCCAGGCTGCCAACGACGATCGCCACAGGCACGCGCGTCCCGCGGACAACGGGTTTTCCATGGCAGATTGCCGGATCGAGAACGATGCGGTCGGGTGGCGTCATGGTGCTGCGCATTCTACCGGTTTAAACGGGGTTGTCGAGGGAAGGGACTGCGTATCCGTTGCGACCGAACCGAAATAGTATTGCGTTGATCATGCGCCTGCTTTGGCCGGATGCCCGCTTTGGGTCAGATGCGGCGGGCCAGATCGATTGTTGGGTCGAGTTTATGCCCGCACTGCCCCGGAAGCTAATGTGACTCAACGTTAGGCATCGTCCCGCACGCAATGGTCATGCGAGATCAGGGACTCTCGTTGCGATGCACGCCCGGAAGGGGAGCCGATTGCGGCGAAGCAGCCAGTGTGGCTCGGCAACGGACAATTCGTTCAAGTCTCGACTGAAAGGCTTCGGTGTTGGAGCATTTGACATAGGGAGACACCTTATTTGTTTCGAGGACACGAACAGCTGATGTCTGATTTCTGGACGGACGTCGAAAGGGATATGCGACAGAGATGAAGACCGTTATATTAGAGGTTGCATCCGCCGAAGACGTGAAACGCCGCGCCCTTGAGGCGTTCAAGGGTAGGAAGCAGCGTACCCGCATCAGCTTCGCCACGCCGGAGCTGTTGTGGAAAGTGCTCACCGCAAAACGCTGGGAACTGCTCAAGGCAATCGCCGGTCAGGAGGCGATGACCATTCGTGCGGCCGCACGCCGCATCGGCCGCGACGTTAAGGCCGTCCATGGCGACGTGCACGCGTTGCTTGGCGCCGGCCTGTTGGAGCGGACCGGCGATGGACGCATCGTTTTCCCCTTCGACGCCGTGCACGTCGACTTCACAGTGCGTGCAGCGTAGACTCGCGAATGCAGCGCGACCGGTATGTGACGCGCGAGGCGGGTTTGAAACCCGCCCTACTTCTGATTCAGGCGCTGCCTCGCGGAACAACGAAGAGTCCCAGTCGGTAATCGTTGGGCAGTTATTCCCCGTACGACACACGGTAGATAACGCCGTTGCCGTCATCGGAAAACAGCATCGCGCCGTCATGCGCGAAGGCGACGTCCACGGGACGGCCCCAGACATCCTGTTCGCCCGCCGCAAAGCCGATGACGAAATCCTGATATTCCCCGGTCGGCGTGCCGTCCTTGAACGGGAGGCGCACGATCTTGTAACCGGTGTGCAAGGCCCGGTTCCAGGAGCCGTGAAGCGCCACGAACGCATCGCCCTGGAACGCCTGCGGGAATTGCCTGCCGGTATTGAAGGCAAGCCCGAGCGGCGCTGAATGCGGTTGGATCAGCACATCGGGAATGGTCACGTGACCCTTGAGGTCGGCGCGCTGATTGGCGTGGCGGGGGTCCTGGTGATCGCCGATGTAGAACCACGGCCAGCCATAGAACGCACCCTCTTTCACGGACGTGACATAATCCGGCGGCAAATTATCGCCGAGCAGGTCCCGTTCATTGGTGGCGCAGAACACCGTTCCGGTCCCGGGCTGCACGGCCAATCCGGAGCAGTTACGGATTCCCGTCGCGTAGGGACGCCTGTTCTTTCCGTCAGGATCGAAAGCGAGCACATCGGCGCGCCATTCCTCCTTGCCCCAGGCGGCGCCAAGCCCATGAGTTTTTTGCCACGCCGCGAGATCCGGTTGTGGCGGCAGATCCTCGGCCACATTGGAGCCCGAGCCGATCGAAACATACATGGTTGCGCCGTCGGGCGAGAACGCGACATCGCGAGTCCAGTGCGGCGTGCCGCTCGGAATATTGGGCACGATCAGCTCGGCTTTGCCCGATGCCTTGAGGTCCCCGCTCTTGTAAGGAAAGCGCACGACCTGATTGGTTTCGCCGACATAGACATATTGCGGGTTGGGGCCGGGCGGATAAAACGCAATGCCGTACGGCTGGTTGAGACCGTCGGCAAAGGTCTCCGTCATTGCCGGCTTCGATGCTCCATCCGCGGCGCGCAGCACCGTGATCTTGCCTGAACCGCTTTGCGCCACGAAGATATCGCCGTTCGGCGCCACGCGAATGACGCGGGCGCCCTGCATCCCCGTGGCGAATGGTTCGACCGTGAAGCCTTCGAGAGTCTTGAGCGCGGCGCCCGCCGGTTTCGGTACAACTTTGGACCGGTTTGCGGCCGGTTGTGTTGCCAGCGGCGGAGGCAAGTCGGCCGGCGTGATCTTTCGCATCACACCGGGAGCATCCGAGTGCCAGTCCCCATAGGCCGCCGCGCCGGTGCGGACGGGGGAAGAATTCTGCGCGAGTGCAACTCCTGCAAATCCCAGCAGCAGGAGCCCGGTGGTCGAAAGAAGGTTGGATTTCAAGGCACGCCTCCTGATTTGTGCAGTTTTGAGCTCTTGGATCACTCTCTCCACGTCATTGCCGGGCTTGACCCGGCAATCCATCTTCCGAAAAAGCTGGATGCGGGTCACCAGCGCGTTTACGCGCGTCTTCGACGCGCTATGCCCGCGCATGACGGTGATGGTGTTGCGGTTCAACCATTAACGAATCTCGGCCTCGTTCCGTTCACGTCAAGACACGAATTCGCGCGCTCGACCTGCTTGCAGGGCCTCGCTATCTTGGATTGGTAACGCTCTCGCGCCGGAGGCGCCACCCGTGAAGATTCCTCGCCGAAAATTTTTATATCTTTGCGCGAGTGCAGCGGCCGCAGCGGGATTTCCTGGGATCGCCGCGGCGCTTGATTATCCGGCGCGGCCCGTGCGCATCGTGGTGGGCTTTGCGGCCGGCGTCCCGACCGACATCGGCGCGCGCCTGATGGCGCAATGGCTGTCTGAGCGGTTGGGCCAGCCGTTCATTGTCGAGAACCGGCCGGGGGCCGGCAGCAATCTCGCGACCGAGACCGTCGCCCGCGCCGCTCCGGACGGCTACACGCTGCTGCTTGCCGGCTCGGCCAATACGGTCAATCCGGCGCTCTACGCAAATCTCAACGTCAATTTCATTCGCGACATCGCGCCGGTCGCGGGCCTCATGCAGTGGCCCAACCTCATGGAGGTCAATCCGTCCTTTCCGGCCAAGACGGTTCCCGATTTCATCGCCTACGCCAAAGCCAATCCGGGCAAGGTCAACATGGCGTCCGGCGGCAACGGTACTTCCAATCACGTCTCCGGCGAACTGTTCAAGATGATGGCCGGAGTTGCTTTGCAGCATGTGCCCTACCGCAGCGGCGGCGCCGCACTCACGGCGCTCCTTGGCGGCCAAGTGCAGGTGACGTTCGAATCGACGCTGTCCTCGCTCGAATACATCAGGTCCGGCAAATTGCGGGCATTGGCGGTGACAACGCCGACGCGCCTGGAAGCGCTCCCCGACATTCCGGCCGTCGGAGAATTCGTGCCGGGCTACGCGGCGCGTGGATGGACCGGTATCGGCGTGCCGAAGAACACGCCTGCCGAAATCATCGAGAAGCTCAACACTGTGATCAACGCCGTGCTCGTCGATCCGAACACGAAAGCGCGGCTTGCCACTTTCGGCGGGGCGGCATTGCCCGGCTCGCCGACGGACTTCGCCACGATGATCGCGGAAGAAACCGAGAAATGGGCCAAGGTGATCAAGTTCGCCGGCATCAAGGCCGAATAGGTGCGCGTTCTCGCCATCGATACTGCGCTCGAAGCCTGCTCGGCGGCCGTCCTGGACACCACCCGCGCGCACATCCTCGCCACTGAGACGAGGCTCATGGCGCGCGGCCATGCCGAAGCTCTCCTCCCGATGATCGCGCGCGTGATGGCTGCGGCCGGAATTGGATTCGCGGAGCTTGACCGCATTGCCGTGACGGTCGGGCCCGGCAGCTTCACCGGGCTGCGGGTCGGGATTGCGGCGGCGCGCGGTATAGCGCTGGCCGCCGGAAAGGGAGCCGTCGGCCTCACCACCTTGTCGGCTTTCGCCGCTCCCCACATTGCTGCCGACGATACCAGATCGGTCGCCGCGGTGATCGATGCCCGCCACGAACACGTCTATTTGCAGATATTCGGGCCCGGCGGACGCACGGTCGTGCAACCCCGGATCGCCCCCCTGCGCGAGGCAGTGCTGGCGGCGGTTTCCGGGTCGGCGCGCATTGTCGGCTCGGCTGCCGAGCTTGTTGCGGGGTCGTGGCCGCGAGGGCAAGCGGCGCCGGCGCTGGTGGATCAGCGCGGCGCTCCCGACATCGACTGGATCGCCCGGCTCGGCGCCGCCGCGGTCGAACCGCATGGGCCGCCGAAGCCGCTCTATCTGCGCCCGCCGGACGCGCAGCCGCAAGCTCCAAACCGGCTGCTGCAGCGATGAATCGGCTCGGTCAATGATGTCCAACCTCGCTTGGCTGTTCGGGCGCCGCGAGCCGGCTGTTTCCGACGCATCTCCCGCTGATGCCGCTGCCATCGCGACATTGCACGCGGCTTCGTTCCATCGCGGCTGGAGCGAGGAGGAGATCGAGCACCTGCTCATCGACCGCAATGTCGTGGCCCACCGGGCGCTCAACGGCCGCCGCCTCGCCGGATTCATCCTGTCGCGGCTTGTCGCTGGCGAAGCCGAAATCCTGTCGATCGCGGTCGCCGCGCGCGAGCGCGGCCATGGGCTCGCGCGCCGCATGCTCGACGTGCACCTGCGCGCTCTCGCCCGCCTTGGCATCCATGCGGTGTTTCTCGAAGTCGGCGAAGACAACGAACCGGCGCGACGGCTCTACGACCGCGCCGGCTTTCGCCAAGTGGGCCGCCGCAACGCCTATTACCAGGACCGCCTGGGCCGGGGGACCGCCGCCCTCGTGCTCCGCTGCGATTTGTGAACAGCCCGCGTTGGTACAGCGGCTTGCGCATTTGATCGCGTTGCGCGACGATTGGGCCGGCCATTTTCTTTGCTGTCGAACCCGGCCGGATGCGGGATGCGTCCACAGACGTGATCATGGCTATGCCAAACCGGCGGCCCCGCGTCCGCGTCTGAAGGAAAATACGAGGCAAATCCATGGCTCTGCTTCGGCTGCAAGCCGCGCTGGCAGCATTTTGCGCGGCCGTTGTGCTGGCGGCTTCAACCTGCGGTCTTCGCGCCGCCGAGCCCTTCTACAGGGGAAAGCGCATCACGCTGCTGATCAATTTCGGCGCCGGCGGGCCGACCGACATCGAGGGCCGCGTGCTCGCCAAATACCTGGTCAAGCATATCGACGGCGGGCCGAACATCATCGTGCAGACTATGGATGGGGCCGGCGGCCTCACCGGCGCCAGCTATCTGGGCGAGGTCGCCCCGCGGGACGGCACCTTCGTCGGTTATCTCACCGGAAGCTCGTGGCTTTATGCGAGCCAGCCGGAACGCTGGCGCGTCGATTTTCGAACCTACGAATTCGTCGCTTACGAGCCTGGCACCACCGTGCATTACGTGCGGACCGACGTGCCGCCCGGCATGAAGAAACCAGCCGATATCGTCAAAGCCAAAGGCCTGATCGCCGGCGGCCAGAGCATCGATATTTCGAAGGACCTGCGGCTTCGCCTCGGCCTCGACATGCTCGGGGTGCCGTTCCGGTACGTCACCGGGTACCAGTCGAGTCCGCCGGCGCGGCTCGCCCTCCAGCGCGGCGAGATCAACATGTTCTCGGAATCGCCGCCGAGCTATCGCGCGGTCGTCGAGCCGGATCTGGTGACGCCAGGCATCGTCATTCCGGTCTGGTGGGACGAGGTTGCCGATCCGCCGCCGCCGCAAAAACAAATGGAAGGCCTGACGATCCCATCCTATCCGCAGCTCTACAAGGAGGTGAAGGGCACGCTTCCGGCCGGCCCGTTATGGAACGCCTACAAGACTCTGTTCGACATCAATTCAACTTTGCAGCGCGTGATCGTGCTGCCGCCGGGAGCGCCAAAGGCCGCGTATGAGGCGCTGCGGCTCGGGATTGAACGCCTCAACAACGACAAGGATTTCGCCGCCGAGGCACTCAAAACGATCAAGTTCGTGCCCGATTATCCAAGCGCGCCCGACATCAACCAAAAGGTGCGCGCGATGATGCAAGTCACACCCGAGATGCGCACGTTCATCAATAACTACATGCGCAACGTACCGAAGAACTAGTCGCGCTGCCAAACATTGCGGCGATGCCATGTCTGACTTCTATCAGTTCAATGCCCTGAACCTGAGTGGAAAAACTGTCAGCATGAGCAATTTCTCAGGGAAAGCCGTGTTGGTCGTCAATACGGCCAGCAAGTGCGCCTTCACCCCCCAATATATTGAATTAGAGGCACTCTATAAAAAATACAAAGACCGCAATTTCGTCATACTCGGCTTTCCCTGCAATCAATTTGGAAATCAAGAGCCAGGTGGTGCCGAAGAAATCGCAGAAACGTGCCTGAAGAACTATGGCGTCAGTTTTCCAATGTTTGCAAAAGTGGATGTCAACGGCACCAACGCGCATCCCGTATTCAAGTTATTGACTGGGGCGTTACCCGGCATTTTCGGGTCGCGCGTAAAGTGGAATTTTACGAAATTTCTGCTCGGGCGTGATGGCAAGCCGGTTCGACGTTTCGCGCCAATTACCAAACCTTCAAAAATAGACCCCTTCCTGCGTCCGGTTCTGGGAGCATAACTGCAAAAAACATCGATTGATTCTGCTGACCTGGGCAGCTTTTTTTACTCCCGGCTCGCCCGCTGACTTTCGCGCCTCCGTTTCGCGGCCCCGCATGTCGCCATCGGTCGCACCGCAGGCGCGACCGATGACGCATGCGGGCTACGTCTCCACCTCCCGCACCGGCGTTTCCGGCGTGACGCCGCTGCGGCGGCGCGCGAAAGTGTCCTCGCCGTTGCGCTCCCATTCGCCGCGCACTGCGCGGCGGGCGTAGGTCTCCCAATTCTCCGCCCAGTCGCCAAGCGAATAGCCGTGCCAGGGCGGCTGCGGCGACAGCGCAGGCAGGCGCAGTTCATCCCAGATGGCGCGGGCGCGCTCCATGAATTCGCGCGCCGGCAAGGCGAGCGGCGGGGCGGAATGTTTGAGCGTGGCATCGATCAGGATGGTCGATTCTTCGCGATGCGCGCCCGATTTCGGTCCATGACCGGCCGAACGGTAAGGCACGATCTGTACGTCCTCGATCGGGTTCGAGCGGTAGGCGAGGGACCAGAAAATCGCATCCGCGTTGGTGGGATCGATATCTTCGCTCACCGCAATGCAGATTTTCCCGCAATCGGCGAGCAGCGTCGAGGCGCCCTGCAAGGCGCGCCACACTTCAGTGCGCGGCACGCCCTGCGCGAACTGCACGAAGAGGACCTTGCGCAAATTGGTAAGCGGCTCGTGCATCACCACCCGGCGCACGCCCTTGATCGCGAGCTGGTCGCGCAGATGCGCGAGAAACAACGGCTCGTAAGCCACTCGCTTCACCGTGCTCGATTCGCTCGGCGTCACCTCGCTGATGATCGAGGCGAAGACGGGTGATCGCTTGCGGGTGATCGCTGTGACTTGCATCGACATGTTGAAATCTTCGAGCGCAACGTGGCCGTGGCTTTCGCCGAACGGACCTTCGGGCTCAAGCAGTTCGGGATCGATGAGGCCTTCGATCACGATTTCGGCGTCCGCCGGCACGTCGAGGTCGATAGTCGCGCATTTCGTCACCCGGATCGGGGCGCCGGCCAGCGCGCCGGCAACGCCGATCTCGTCGACATCGAGCGCAAGCTTCATCGGCCCGGTGAAGAACACGACCGGCGCGCAGCCGATCACGAACGCGCACGGCATCGGCGTCTTGCTCCGATTGTGCTTGCGCCAGTGCGCGTAGCCGCCGGCGCCACCGATGCGCGCCGCCATGCGCACGCCGAGCCGGTCGGTGGCTTTGAGTCCGGCCCGGTAGGTGCCCATGTTCTGGATTCTCGTTTCCGGATCGCGAGTGACCGCGAGGGTCGCTGTGAGATAGGGCGCCGCGTCGAATCCGGGCGTCGAGATCGGCACCGGCAGCGCCGCAAGGCCTTGGCCAGGCCCCCGCAGATCATCGCCCGTGATGACGACCTCCTGACACGGCGCCGAGGCGGCGCGTACCGGTGGTATCGGACTGGCAATTGCGTCCGACCACGCCCGCTCGATCTCTTCTATCGGCCGTCCCATGCCGATCGCATAAATGCGGGCGGAGGCGCCGAAGGCGCCGACAGCAACCGGGATGTCGTATCCGCGCCCCTTCGCATCAGTCACATTGGTGAACAGAAAAGCGCGTCGCCGATCCTCAGCGAGCCCGCCCTGGAACTGCCAGCGCGCCAAGGGATGCAGTTCGCTGTCCTTGTCGATCGGGCGATCGATGCGCACGAGCAGCCCCTGCGCCTCGAGAGCAGCGAGATGCTGCTGAAAATCCAAAGGCGGCGCAGCCCTTCGCGTTTGTTGGGGGGCAAGAGATTTGTCGCTGACATCGAGCATCGTGACCCTCTAACTGAAGTGCAAAGCCAAACTACGATCGCCAGGCGCGACGGGCAACTCTAGGCGCGGCCCGCAAATCCTGCCGGCTGTGCCTAATCTCACTGCGCCCTACCGTTTCGTAGGGTGGGCAAAATCGCGTGGCACGGCCTGACAGCGTGGGCCATCAGCGCGTTTACGCGCATCTTCGACGCGCTATGGCGCACGGCGCGATTTTGCCCACGCGGTTGGCATCGGAGAAGGCGCCGGTGCCCACCCTACGAAACCTCTTCTGACGCAGTAACACTAACCGCCCCTACGATTCAGCCGCCCCGGCGTTACCTCGAACAACTGCGCGCGCGCCGCGATCGCGTCGAACAAAGCGAGATCCGCTCCGGTCATCCAGGCTTGCGCGCCGAGCATATCGAGCTCGGTAAAGAGCGCGCCGCGCCGCGAGGGATCGAGATGCGCCACCACCTCGTCAAGCAGAAGCACCGGCGTCGCGCCGGTCATCTCCGCGATCAGCGTTGCATGGGCAAGCACCAACGCTATCAGCAGCGCCTTCTGCTCGCCCGTCGAGGCAGTCGCCGCTGGGATGTTCTTGTCCGCATAGGTAACCGCGAGATCTGTGAGATGGGGGCCGTCGAGTGTACGGCCGGCTGCGGCGTCGCGCTCTCGGTTGCCCCGCAGCTCTGCGCGATAACGCGTTTCCGCCTCGACGGCGGGAACGGACGCCAGCAGATCTTCGATCGAGCCGCGCGCCGCAACGCGCGCCGCCGGGAACGGCGATGCGGAACGGCGACGCGCGTCGAGGACAGCGTTGAGGCGGCCCACAGACTCGACGCGCAGCGCCGCGACCGCGATGGCAAGCTCAGCCGTCTCGTGCTCGATCGCATCGAGCCAGCGAGTATCTGCCCGGTGCTCTTCGAGCAGGCGGTTGCGCGAGCGCAGAGCGCGTTCGAGCGCGGCGACGCGGCTCGCATGCGCGGGATCGACAGCAAGCACCAGGCGGTCGAGAAAGCGACGGCGCTCGGAGGCAGGGCCGTTGAACAGACCATCCATGGCCGGCGCCAGCCATACCACGTGGAGGTGGTCGAGGAACGCAGCCGCGGAGGCGACCGGCTCGCGATCGATTCGGCACCTGCGCGCCATTGGCCCCTGGTCACGGCCCGACGCCTCGATGCCGGTGCCGAGGGTGACCAGCCCGAGCCGGCCTTCGACAGAGGCGGATGCCGCCCAGGAGCCGTCGCCAAGCCAAGACGCCATTTGCTCAAGCCGGACGCGCCGCAACCCGCGGCCCGGCGCAAAGAGCGAAATGGCTTCGAGAAGATTGGTCTTGCCGGCGCCGTTCGGCCCAGTCAGCACAACCGGACCGGAATCGACGTGTATTTGCGCGGCCGCATAGCTGCGAAAGTTTGTGAGCGCGAGCCGCGAAATGCGCGCATGGACCAATCTGATCGGGATCTCCTCAATTCTCCGTCACGGCGGCTTTGCCGGCGAGCCGGCTGAATACGGCATTGCGAGTCTGTCCGGTGAATGAGGGGTAATTGTGGAAGAACAGCCCCACGATATCGCCTGATGCAAACAGTCCCTTGATGGGCGCATCGAGCGTGCTCATCACCTGCGCGCTGGTATTGATCTCGACGCCGCCGAACGTGAACGTAATCCCGCCGGTGACCGGATAGGCGCGGAATGGCGGCTCGTCGATGCGGTTCGCCCAGTTCGACTTCGGGATCGCGAGGCCACGCGTCGCCTTGCCGTCGGGCCGGCGCGGATCGAACGGCGGACCGTCCGGCACCGAGCTGTTGAACTCATCGACGGTGTGGACGAGTACCACGGGATTGAGCCCGGCGTTTGACGCCAGCTCAACGATCGTGTCAGCCTCGAAATAAGTCGCCGCGTGTTCCGGGTAGCGAAAGCATTTGATGCCCTTCTGATCGTAGATCTGGAAGGCGCGGGCGCCGGGCTGAGCCAGCACCGCACGTCCGGTCTTGGCGTAGGTGTAGGAATGCTGCGCCTCGCCTTCATCGAAGAAACGAAGCCCGAGCGCATTGACGGTAATGCCATAAGGATAATCGTAGCGGCTCTGGGTATTGCCGCGCCCATCCTCGTGTTGCGTAGTCTCGAAATCAGGCGCATTGGCATCGATCGGCGACATATGGCCCGACTGCCAATGCCCGGCAGCGCGCGCGCCGAGATCGAGCAGGAAGCGCAACACCTCGCCGGTATCGTGCCGGCTGCCGCGCACTTTCATCAGGTCGGTATTGCCGGAAAGATAGCGGGCGCGCATTTCCGCATTGGCCTGAAAGCCGCCGGCGCAGGCGATCACCGCCTTGGCGAAGAGGTCGTAGCGGCCTTCGGGGGAACTGACACTCACGCCTTCGACGCGGCGCAGATCGCCGAGCACGGCGCAGACCGGCGATTCGAAGCGCAGCTCAATGCCGAGGCTCTCGGCGATGCTGCGCCACTGTGTAAGCTGGCCGATTCCGCCGCCGGCCACGTGGATCGCGATCCCGCGTTCGAAATAGCGTTTGCCGTCGACCTTGGCGTGCTCTTTCAGCGGCTCGAAGGCGATGCCGGCCTCGCGCATCCAGTGCACCGCGGCATTCGATTCCGCGACCAGCGCTGTGGCGAGTGCGCGGTTCATGCGCCCCTGCGTCATGCGGTCGAGGTCGGCCATGAAATCGCCGGCCGTGTAGGGCGGGATCGCCATCGTGGCAAACAGGGCATCGTCGACGTCCGGCAGGAATTGGCGAATTTCGCCGGCGCCGGCGTGGACGAAGCGGAAGCCAGTTCCGGAATAACGCGCGTTGCCGCCGTATTGCGCGGCTGGAGCTTTTTCCAGCATGATGACGCGGCTGGCGCCGGCGTGGCGCGCCGCGACCGCGGCTTCGAACGCGGCGCTGCCGCCGCCGATCACGACGATATCGCAGTCCTCGCGCCGCACCAAACTGCACTCCTCATGTAACGGTAGCCCGGATTGGGCCATTGCGCAGCCTGTCCCGCGCGGCGCTCAATTTACCTCGCGCAATCCGGGCTACGAGGTCCTCACTCCTCGGCTTTGATGCCCGCGAGAGCGAGATAATCCTTGACCACCGCCGGCGGCGCCGAGGCGAGTGTGTGGGCGATAAGCCGCCGCAACTCGGCACCTTCGATGGCGCGGCCGACCGGCAAACCGCGCCGGTCGGCTTCGGCGCGATAGTCGGCATCCGCCATCAGCTGCCGATAGGATGCGCGCAAGATTTCGAGCCGCTCGGCCGGCATGCCCGGCGGCCCAAGCAGCGGCAATCCGATTTCGCTTGGCGCGGTGACCAGGCCGAGGAGGGCTTTTGTCTCGGGCTTCTCGATTACGTCGGAGAGGAGCGGCACCCCGGGAATGGCATCGGACGACTGCACGAGCGCGCGCAGCGCACCGCTCGTAATCATGTCCGGGCGTGAATTGGCGATGCTGCCTTCGTGCGAGAACAGGCCATCGACTTCGCCGCGCTCGATGGCGATGACAACCTCGTTGAAGCCGCCATAGCCGGTGACGACTTTGAGCGGCCAACCCTCGTATTGCGCCAGGACCTTCGGAGCGATGGCATTTTCGGAGCGGGCATTAAGCGCGCCAATCACGATTGGCTTACTTGCACCTTTGAGTTCGGCAAGCGAGGAGATCCCGGTGCGGCGCGCGACCCACAAGGCATTGGCGGCGCCGCCGGCGCTGCCGATATAGGAGAATTTCGTGATGTCGTAACCGACGCCTTTCTGCGGCACGACATTGCTCAGAAGGAATCCGCTGCGCCCCGGCATGCCCAAGGTGAGTCCATCCGCGGCCACAGTGTTGTACAGAGAGTTTGCCAGAATGATTCCGGCAGCGCCCGGCATATTGCGGGCGACGATGGTTGGATTGCCGGGGATGTATTTCGCGAAATAGCGCGCCAGCACCCGCATCTCGCCGTCGACGCCGCCGCCCGGCGGCAGGCCGGCGATGATGGTGAGCGTCTTGCCGGCATAGAAATCCTCGGCGTGTGCGGCGGTGAGGGAGGAAAATAACGCTAAGAGAGTAATCGCAACGGCCGCCCCTGATCCCGTCATCCTGAGGCGCGAGCATGCGGCCTTTCCGGCCGCATGCGAGCCTCGAAGGATGACGGGCAACAGCCTGGACCGCCATCCTTCGAGGCGCGCGCCCAAAAAAGCGGGCGCGCGCACCTCAGGATGACGGTCGCAGGGAGTCACGCGGGCCTAAGCCGGCGCCTTTTCGGTGGTCTTCTTGCGCTCGCGGTCGGCCGCGTATTCCACGTCGTCATAACCGTGCACGGAAATATCGAACAGGTTTCCGTCCGGGTCCATGGCTCGGTATTCGGCAAACGGTCGCGTTGAGGGTCGCTGCGCCATGGGCTCATCCCACTTGGCGAGCTTCTTCTCGACATCTTGGAGGTCCTCGACCTGGAAGCCGAAATGATTGATCCCGCTCGGGGTCGCTTCGCCGCGATTGCGCAGGATGGCGAGCGTGAGATAACCGTCGCTCATATACATGGCGCCGCTGCGCTCGGAATGGATAACTTTCATCCCGAAGACTTCCTCGTAGAACTTGGCGAGCTTGGCCGGGTCCTTGGTCTTGATGGCGAGATGGCGAATTTTCGGCATGGCATCTCCTCCGCTGAAATCGATTGTTGGCGAGAAGGGTAGGGGAAGCATGGGTAGGCGTCAAACAGGAGCCCTATCGCGCCGGTATCTGAATCAGCTCCGCAAGCTGCGCCGGCGACAGTGGAGCAGACAGCACCTTAAAGGCAATTGCGTCCTGTGTGATCGCTTCGATGCCCGATACGCGATCGGGCGCTAACGCCGGCTTCGGCAGGAATTCGTCGCGGATGCGGACCGCGAGCCGCTCCGGCACCTTGGCGTATTGCGCGTAAAGCTTCACGCCTTCCGGATTGGAATAGAGAAATTCATAACTTTCCCGATAGGCCTCCATGAAGCGCCCGAACACGTCTCGACGCTGCGCCATGGCCATCGCGTTGACGATGTGCACGCGCACGGTTTGACTGCGCGTCGATGGAGCATCGCTGCCGCGCGCGATGATCCGGATCTTGCCCTCGTCGAGCTGCTGAATTCCGAACGGAGGCGAAGCCCAGCCGACGTCGATTTGGCCAGACATCGCCTGGGTCAGGGTCACGGCGGCTGCACCGCTTGCGACCGGCCGAGCGCGCACACCGAAATGCTTGATTAACGCGAGCAGGGTCGTGTTGGTCGATGCCCCATTTGTCGAGTAGCCGACGGATTTGCCGTCTGTATCCTTGAAGCTTTTTATTGGCGAGTCCGCCGGGACGTACCAGTAGAGATCGCTCGTTCCCGTGGTCCCCGCCGCCAGGATTCGTACTGGCGCGCCTTTGGCAAACGCTCCCAGCACGGCCGCGGTGCCGGCTCCTACTCCGATGTCAGCGCTGCCTGACAGCACCGCTTGCATGGTCTCCCCGCTCCCTTGCGTGTAGAGCAATTCCAGCGCAAGCCCGTGCTTCTTGAAGATGCCGGCGCGCACTCCGACCTCGGGAACACAGGTATCCCAGTTTCCGGGCGCGCCGATCGCGAGTTTGATTGGGTCGTCCGCAAGTGCGCTCCGCGGGCTGCTTAGCGTGAGCGCGAGCGCCGCGAAGCAAAAAACAAGCTCAAAACGTCGCATCCTGATTCCCTCACGCGATCGCTAGTTCAGTGGCGGACCATACGAAGTTTTGTTCCAGGCCGGCAAGTCTGCTAGCAGACTTGCCGGAGGCGCAGCATGCCGATGAACAAGCCGCATCTCGAATTCCAGCCCGTCAATATGGCGACGGGCTGGGTCACTCCGCCCGGTTATCCGGCGGGGATCAAGCAGAAAATCCTGGCGAGCGACCTCGACGAGGGAAAGAAAAGCGGAAGCCGCACCCGGCTGCTCCGGTTTGACCCGGGAGTGCATACGACGATGCCCTTCGTTCATGATCACTGGGAGGAAGTGTATCTCCTCTCCGGCGATCTCATCGTCGGCAACGACGCGGCCGGTAACGGCGGCGAGCCCTTCGAGGCGCCGACCTATGCCTGCCGGCCGCCCGGCGTCCATCACGGGCCGTTCAAATCCAATCGCGGCTGCATGCTGTTCGAAATCCATTACTACGACGAAAGCAAGCGCCCCCACCCCAACCCTCCCCCGCAAGCGGGCGAGGGAAGGGAGGGGAGATAGCTTCGAAACAGCATGGCCTTCGACGAACGGCAGGTCCTGATCGCCGGCGGCGGCCCAGTGGGGCTCATCTGCGCGTGGCTCTTGGGGCGGCGCGGCATCCCGGTCACGCTCTTCGACGAGAATGACGGGCCGCAGGCCGATCCCCGCGCCGCGACCACGCATCCGGCGACCCTCGACCTCCTCGGCGAGGACGGGCTTGCCAACGACATGGAGCGCGCTGGTCTTGTCGCGCCGATATTCCAGTTCTGGGACCGGCCGAGCGCCTCGCTCGTCGCCCAGTTCGATCATGCCGTGCTCAAGGATGATACGCGCCACCCCTATGTGGTGCAGTGCGAGCAGTTCAAGACCGCCAAGCTCGTCCTGCAAAGGCTCGCGTTGATCGGCAACGTCGAGGTGAAATTCAATCACGCCGTGGTCGACGTCGCGCAATCGGATCGTTCGGTCACTGTCGAGGTCAATTCCCCGCGCGGGATGGGGTCGTATACCGGCGCCTGGCTTATCGGTGCCGATGGCGGCCGCAGCGCCGTGCGCAAGAGCTGCGCCATTGAATTTGAGGGCTTCACCTGGCCCGAGCGTTTCATTGTGTTCACGACGCCTTATGATTTTGAGAAACACCGCGGCTACTGCCCGCGCAGCTATTTCGCCGACCCGGGCTCATGGTGCAATTGCTTCAAGGTTTCGGCCGATGGCCCGCCCGGACTCTGGCGCACCGTGTTTCCGACCGACCCGTCGCAGCCGGATGCCGATCTCACCAGCGATGCCGCCGTGCGGGCGCTGATGCAGAAGTTCTTCCCGTCTTCCGAGCCCTACGAAGTCGTCCACCGCAATCTCTACGTGACGCACCAGCGCGTTGCCGCAACCTTCCGCAAGGGCCGTGTTCTCCTCGCCGGAGACGCGGCGCACGTCAACAATCCGATCGGCGGCATGGGGCTCAACGGCGGCATTCAGGATGCCGTCAATCTTTGCGAGAAGCTTTTGGCGGTTCTGCTCGATGGTGCGCCGGAGCGCCTGCTCGATCTCTACAGCCTGCAGCGGCGCACCGTCGCGGTCGAATTCGTGCAGGAGCAGTCGATCGCCAACAAGAAACGACTCGAGGAGAGCGACCCGGAGGTGCGCAAGCGCAATCTCGACGAGCTGCGCGCGATCGCCGCCGACAGGGAGCGCACGCGGGCGTTTCTGCTCCGCACCTCGATGATCGCCAGCCAGCGCCGCGCGGCCTCAATCGAGCTTCCGGAGCAGTAGGGTGGGCAAAAGCGCATCAAGACAGCTTGAGAAGAGGCAAAGCCATTGCGCGCTTTTGCCCACGCGGTCAATCCTCGCAGTTCGACCGCGTGGGCAAAATCGCCCTAAGCCGCGGATAAACATGGGATGGCGATTTTGCCCATCCTACGTAGCTACGTAGCGCAGAAATGAAACTCGCAGTCCCTGATTTGATCTCGAATTCGTATTTCCCCGTCGAGGCGGCGGTGGAATTGGGCTTCTTCAAACAGGAAGGTCTCGATGTCTCGCTCGAACTCATCTTTCCGGTCGACCGCGCCTATCGGGCGCTGCGCGAGGGTGCGGTCGATTTCGTCGGCGGATCGGCGCATTCGGCGCTCGCGGCCTTCCCGCAATGGCAGGGCGTAAAGCTTCTCTGCGCCCAGGCGCAGGGCATGTATTGGTTCCTGGTGATGCATGCCGATCTGAGGGCAAGGCGCGGCGATCTTTCGATCGTCAAGGGGCGCAGCATCGGCGCCGCGCCTTGGGTGGAGATGGGATTGCGCCGCCTGCTCATCGAAGCCGGCATCGATCTCGATCGCGACGGCGTCAAGATTGCGCCGGTCCCCGGCGCGCTCGACGCCGGGGTCAATTTCGGCGTCACCGCCGCCAAGGCGCTCGCCGAGCGCAAAATTGACGGCTTCTGGGCGAACGGCATGGGGGCGGAGGTGGCGGTGAGAAGCGGCGCCGGGACCATCGTGCTCGACGTGCGCCGGGGCGACGGTCCGAAGGATTGCTTCAATTACACCATGGCGGCCTTGGCGACGACCGATCGGCTCATTGAGCGCTCGCCCGAGGTCGCCTTGGCTGCTATCCGCGCGATCAAAAATACTCACGCGGCGCTCAAGCAGGACGTTGCGCTCGCCACCGAAGTCGGCCGCAAGCTTTTCCCGCCGGCTCAGGCAGAACTGATCGCCGGCCTGATCCGCCGCGATCTGCCCTATTACGACACGGCGGTCTCGCGCGAATTCGTCGCCGGCATGAATTGCTTCGCGCGCGATGTCGGAATTCTCGACAGCAACGTTGCCTACGAGCAGGTGGTTGCTTTTGCAGAACAGCAGCCGAGATGAATCTCACGCTCTCCGGAACGAGGTCGTCCGGCCACTGGGTGAATGCCCCTAGGGGCATTCACTCTTATCGCCAGCCACCGTTTGGGAGATGATGAAACATCAGACAGTACGCAAAGGCATTGCCGGTCGGGTGCAAAGTCCAATCGACACAAGTGCACCTCAATCAGCTACGGAGACATCCTGGTGACGATGAGGCCTGATCCGACCTTCCACGCCTCGCCGAGGCTGGCGATGGAAGCTCCACCGGAAAACTTTGCCTACACCTTATTGCTCAGTCCGGACTCCTCGAAGCCTGACGCACTCGCAGTTATTGATGTCAAGCCCGGCTCGCCTACCTTCAGTCAGGTCGTGCATACGGTGCCGATGCCCTATAAGGGCGACGAATTCCACCACTTTGGCTGGAATGCCTGCTCGTCCGCGCTGTCGCCTCTCACCGGCCACGCGTTCCTTGAACGGCGTTACCTGATCATTCCCGGGCTCCGGTCCTCGCGCATTTATATCGTGGATACGAGGCCCGATCCCACCAAGGCCGCGATTCACAAGATCATCGAGCCCGAGGAGGTGTTCAAAAAGACCGGCTACTCGCGGCCTCACACCGTCCACTGCGGGCCGGAGGGCATCTACGTCAGCACGCTCGGCGGCGGCGGCAAGAACGGCACCGACGGACCGCCGGGAATCTTCATCATGGACTGCGAGACCTTCGACATCCTTGGCCGCTGGGAGATCGACCGCGGACCGCAGAACCTGCACTATGACTTTTGGTGGAACCTGCCGCGCGACTACATGGTGTCGAGCGAGTGGGCACTGCCGCCACAGTTCGAGAACGGGATCGTGCCGGAGGACCTGCTTTCAAACAAGTATGGCCATCGGATTCATTTCTGGGACCTTCGAGCTCGGCGCAACGTCCAGACCATCGATCTCGGCGCCAACCACCAAATGGCACTGGAAGTGCGGCCCGCGCACGATCCCATTCGCGAGCACGGTTTTGTGGGCGTCGTGGTGGATACGACGAACCTCGAAGGCTCAATTTGGACCTGGTGGCGCGAAGGTGGCAAGTTCCACATCGAGAAGACGGCGACAATTCAGCCTGAGCCTGCGCCCAAGGACCAGCTGCCGCCGCTCCTGCAGGGGTTTGGCGCAGTCCCCCCGCTGGTGACGGACATCGATCTTTCCATGAATGACCGGTTCCTCTACGTGTCCTGCTGGGGAACCGGCGAGATGCGTCAGTACGACGTCACCGATCCGAGGAAGCCAAAGCTTGCAGGATCGGTTCGCGTCGGCGGCATTGCCCGCCGCGCCCCCCACCCGAACGGCAAGGCCTATGCGGGCGGTCCGCAGATGGTCGAAATCAGCCGCGATGGCAAGCGGGTCTACTGGACCAACTCGCTTTATTCGACGTGGGACAACCAGTTCTATCCCGAAGGCGTACCGGGCGCTGAGGTCATGGCCAATGCGAGCCCTGATGGCGGCCTTGAGCTGGCAAAGGATTACTGGGTGAGCTTCGCCGACGGGTATCGGGCGCATCAGATCCGGCTCGACGGCGGCGACTGCTCAACGGATTCATTCTGTTATCCATCGGTTTGAATCGACTGCAATGGATTGGACGCCTGCCGGGCTTTGGCTGGCTGTGGTCGCGAGCGGCCTCTATCACGGGGTCAACCCTGGGATGGGATGGCCGCTCGCCGTTTCAGCCGGGCTGATGGAAAGGAGTTCGCGCGCGCTCGTGACAGCGCTTTGGCCGCTAACGGTCGGCCATCTGCTGGCAATGCTGGTGGTGATCCTTCCCTTCGCGATCTTGGTTGCCCTCGTCGAATGGCAGCCTCAGATCCAGATTGGCGCGAGCCTCCTCATCATCGGGTTTGGTATCTTCCGGTTCGTCAATCGGCGCCATCCCAGGATGCTGGCACGGATACGACCGACGCAACTGGGACTCTGGTCCTTCGCTGTGGCGATCGCTCATGGCGCAGGATTGATGCTCGTGCCCATCTATCTGGGGGTTTGCCGAGCCGCCGATCCCGATAGCGGTCATGAGGCAGCAGGGGCCCTTATCAACGCCAATCTCGGCATGGCCATCGCGGTTTCCACCGTTCATTCTATCGCGATGGTCGCGGCTGGTGGATTATCTGCGTGGCTGGTTTACCGCTACTGCGGTCTCAAATTTGTATCGAGGAGCTGGTTCAATTTGGATGCGACCTGGGCCATTAGCCTCATCCTGATGGGTGCTCTCTTGCTCGTACTGGGCCTCGCGAACCAGCATTGAGCTGGATTCGATCTTCACCAGACCGAAAAAGGCTGGCTCATTGACTAGGCTCAAGCACGGGGAACTCGCTGACACAGTAATTTTAGAATGCGTAGCGGTCGACCTTGCGGCGATTGAGGGCGGCGCCGAAGCCTGGCGCGTCGGTCGGCGTGATCGTGCCGTCCGCGAAACGGAATTCACCCGCAAAGGCGTCGTCGGCGAGCTTGTCGAAGAAATGCGTCTCGGTCGGCCAAGGCGCGAGGCTTGGAATGGCAGCGCGCAGATGCATGCGAACCAGCGCGCCGATCCGGCTTTCCGAATCGGTGCCGATCACGGCCGGCAGTCCGGCGGCTTCGCAGAGCGCTATGATCTTCAGCGATTCCGTCAGTCCTGTGCGCCGCAGTTTTATGCTCACGGCGCCCACGGAACTGGCGCGGATATGGCCGTGCACCTGCGCCAAAGACTCGCAGCACTGGTCGCCGAGAAGCGCGACCGGAAGGAATGCTGCCATCGCGGCTTGGCGCCCGATATCGGAGAAATCGCAAGGTTCCTCGATGAAGGAGACGTCGTAATCCTGCACATGCACGAGAATGGTGCGCGCCTCGCTCTCGGTGTAGCGCCCGTTGCCGTCAACGTAGATCACGGCTTTGGGTAGCGCCTTTCGCACCTCAGCGACCATCTCGATGTCTTCCATCGAGCGCTTCCAGGTTTTCAACTTCATGCCGCGGTAGCCGCGGTCCTGCGCCATGTATTTGGCTTCCGCCACCATGGCCTCGCGGGTGTTGCCGTGCGCGATCCAGGTCAGCGGCACCGGCTTCGGCTCAGCGCCGCCAAGAAGCCGCCAGACCGGTTGGCCGAAGAGCTTGCCGCGCAAGTCCCACAGCGCGATGTCGATCAGGGCTTTGGCGGCGCGGCATTCTTTGACCTTATCCAGCATGGGGAGCAGCGCGAGATGGCCGAGGGGATCGGCGCCGATGATCAGCGGCTTGAAAAAGGTCTCCAGCTGATAGGCGACCGTGACCGCGTCTTCGCCGCTGTGCCCCGGCCGGCAAACTGCTTCGGCGATCCCCTCGGTTCCGTCAGCAAGGGCAATGCGCAGAATGACGTACTCACCGCTGCTTTCGGTCAGCGAGGCGAAGCTGACAGGTTTCTTGTAGGGCAGCTTGAGCCGGAACGCCTGGACCGAAGTAATCTTCTGGTCGCTCGCGACCGCGGCGGCGACTGGCGTTGTGTCGGTGAGTGTCATGATGCGTACACTGCTGACGTTAGAGAAGCGCGATGAACTCCGCAACGGTGAAGCCGGCTTGAGCGATGATTGCACGCAGGGTGCCGCGGCTGAGGTCACCTGCGTGCACGGGAATAGTAACTTTTCGAGCGGAATCGCGCGAGTGAACGAGCCGGCAGTGGCTGCCTGAAGTCCTGGATACAACAAATCCGGCTCGTTCAAGAGCCCTGATCGCCTGTCGCGCGGTGACGGAAGGCAGCCGCTGATTCATGCGGCGAGGGTGACGGTCACCTCAAAAATCCGCGGTGGCTCTCCCGACGGGAGGGGTTCACCCCGGGCCGCGCAGTCTTCGAGCACGAGCCGGATCGCATCCTCAGCCATAGCGAGCGCCTCCCGCTCGTCTTTGCCATAGGTTATTATTTCAGGCAATGAAGGGACTCGCACGGTGAACCCACCCTCCTCATCGGGCTCGAGCACGACAGCAAATGTGCGTCTCTGATCCATTGCGATGACTTTCGAGCACGATCTTCAGTGCATCGTAACCCGCGAAGGCCTGCTGTCAATCAATGCTCATTCGTATCATTATTGACCCGTGGAGGGCGGCAAAGGCGAGGTTCATGCACCGTCATGGCTCGCGGCGAACAGGAGAATTCAGATGGGGAAGATTTTTGCGGGCTTAATTGCGGGGAGCTGCCTCATTGCCGCACCGAAGCCCGCCCCTGCGCAGGAGAACTGGCCGCAGCGGCAGGTCAATATCGTCGTGCCGTTTGCGGCCGGCGGCTCCGCCGATCTGATCGGGCGCATCCTGCAGCAGCACATGCAGGCAAGGTTCTCGGTTCCGTTCGTGGTCGAGAACAAATCGGGCGCCGGCGGCAGTATCGGCGCGGCCTATGCGGCGAAGGCGCCGGCCGATGGATATACGCTGTTCATCGGCACAGCGAGCACCCAGGCGATCAATCCGTTCCTCTACAAACGGCTGCCATTCGATGTCGAGCGCGATTTCCAGGCGGTCACTCTGCTGGTGCGCTTCCCCAACCTTGTGTTCGTCAGCAACAGAGTTCCGGCGAGGACCATCCCCGAATTCATCGACTACCTGAAGGCAAACGACGGCAAGGTGAACTTCGGATCGTCGGGTATCGGCACTTCCTCGCATCTTTCGGGGGTGATGTTCCAGCTCGCTACCGGGACGAGGATGACGCATATTCCGTTCCGCAGCACCGCCGAGGTGGTGAACAGCATGCTCAGCGGCAGTATCGACGTCGCCATGGAGAGCATGACGACAACCTGGCCGTCCGCGGTCTCGGGCCAGGTGCGCGCGCTCGCGGTGACGAGCCCGCAACGCAGCGCCGCGGCGCCCGATCTGCCCACCGTCGGCGAGACACTCAAGGGTTATGAGGCCACGGCCTGGCAGGGATTGTTTACGCCCGCGGGAACGCCTCGGCCGATCGTCGAACGCATCGCGGCGGAAGTGAAACGCATCTGGGAGTCGCCGGCGGTTGTGACGGCGTTGCGCAACGTCGGCGCCGAGCCCGCCACTTCCAGCCCCGACGAATTCACGGAGTACACCCGCGCCGAGCGCGCCAAGTGGGGTGCGGTTGTTAAAGCTGCCGGCGTGCAGCTGGATTAGCACTAATGCCGTCGAACTTCGTCGGGTGGGCAAAATCGCGCCGCACGGCCTGACAGCGTGGGCAACGGCGCGGCGCGATTTTGCCCACGCGGTTGA
The DNA here is from genome assembly GCA_036557705.1 of Xanthobacteraceae bacterium. Classification (GTDB taxonomy): domain Bacteria; phylum Pseudomonadota; class Alphaproteobacteria; order Rhizobiales; family Xanthobacteraceae; genus VAZQ01. The sequence continues at coordinate 79,441 of DATBHB010000096.1, read as the reverse complement.
CCCGAGGACGCGCCGTTGCCCACCCTACGAAATCATTGAATAGTAATCCCGGCGGCCTTGATGATCGGCCACCATTTCTCGATCTCGGCCTTGTGAAAGGCAGCGAGCGCCTGCGGGGTCTGCTGCTCGGGCGGGAAGATGTCCTGGGCGATATCGATCAGCCGCCGCCGCACCGCCGGATCGCCAAGGCTTGCCACGGTCGCCTCGTTGAGCTTGGCGATAACATTTGCGGGCGTACCCTTGGGCGCCCAGAACGCGTGCCAAAACGAAAAATAGAAACCGGGCAGCCCCGCCTCATCTGTGGTGGGGATTTCGGGTGCGATTTCGAGACGGCGGCTGGCCGTCACCGCATAGGCTTTGACCGTGCCGGCGCGCACCTGCGGCATTTCGAGTGCAGGGGTGTCAAGCGCAACGTCGATCTGGCCGCTCAGCAGAGCCTGCATGGTCAGCCCAGCGCTGCGATACGGCACCATTTGAATGGGTACGCCGATCGCATGCTGGAACAGAATGCCGCCGACGTGACTCGGTGTGCCCACCCCGGAGTTTCCCTCCGTCGCCTTGTCGGCATTCTTCTTCAGCCACTCGATCAACTCTTTCAGGTTGTTTGCCGGCATGGTCTTGCGCGCCACGATCAGGAAGGGCTGAGTAGCAATCAGCGCGATCGGCTCGAAGTCCTTCTGAAGATCGAACTGGAGCGGATAGATTGCGCCGCTTGCGACGTTCGTTCCCCATTGCCCGATCAGGATCGTGTAGCCGTCGGGAGCGGCCCGCGCGACGCGCCCCACGCCAATGGTGCCGCCCGCGCCGGCCGTGTTCTCGACAATGACAGGCTGGCCAAGCCGCGCCCGCATGGCTTCCGCCATGATCCGCCCGATCACGTCGGTCGAGCCGCCCGGCCCGAGCGGCACCACCATGGTGACCGGTCGCGACGGATAGACCTGAGCCGTGGCAGTCTCGCCGCCGGCCGCAAAAGCCGCGAGGACAAGGATGAAAAGCAGTCGTCTGATCATGTGTCGTCACTCCCGCGGCATCCTCGGCGATCCTCTCGGCAAGAGCAAGGTAGAGTTCGTTCCGGCCTGCCGCACGGTCATTGGCCGTAATGTCAGAGGTAATGCGCTGCGCGCTCCGACAGTCGAGGCGAGGTGATTTGCCTCCTTATTGGGTCGACACAGTTGATGATGAGCCGGCCGGTGGCTATTTTGGATCGCAACTTGGGTGGTCCACAAATGGCTCGGCCGATTGTCGTTCACGCAGATTGGGACCCGGAAGCGCGCGTCTGGGTGGCAACGACCCAGGATCTCAGGGGGCTGGTAACCGAGGCGGATTCGATCGAGGCATTGCGAGCCAAGTTGCCGGCAATGATCATCGACCTTCTGGAAGAAACCGGCATCTCAGAACTGCCGGCTTCAGTTGAGCTCATTGCGCGTGCAAGTGATCGCCTGGTTCCGGCCAAGTGACCGGATGGCCGATTACTACCGCGATGTCGTGAGGCTCCTGAAGGATGCGGGATATGAACTCAAGCGACGCGGCCATGGGGATCACGAAATCTGGTGGGATCCGAAGACGAAAAACCACGTAACCGTCGACCGCAAACTCAGATCGAGGTTTACGGCCAACGCCATTCTCAAAGAAGCTGACCTCCCGAAGGCGTTCTGATTATTCTCGCGATTGGCGCGCATTGGAGTTAGGCGCCAGGGATCAGGTGATGGTACAACAAGATCGTGGAACAAACGCGATGGCGGCGGCGCTCGGCAACGGACCGGACACGACGCGTGGCACGCGCTCTAATACCGCGCCTCATCTCGCTTACCATGACCTTCGCCAATGGCTCGTCGAGGCGCAACGGCTCGGCGAGGTCAGGGAGGTCAAGGATCTCGCCTGGCAAAACGAGATCGGCATGCTGGCCGAGATGGCGGTGCGCCGCGACGATGCGCCCTGCTTCGTGTTCGCGGACGTACCCGATACCATCAAGGGCAGCCGCGTGCTGGTGAATTTTTTCGGCGGCAAACGCAAGAACATGACGCTCGGCTTTCCGAGCGATCTGTCCAAGGTCGAGCTGAGCGAAGGTTTCCGGCTCCATTACGCCGCCGAAATGAAACGTATCCCGCCCAAATATGTCGAGCACGGCCCGGTCATGCAGAACGTCATGACCGGCGATGCGATCGATGTGACGAAATTCCCTGCTCCGCAGTGGCACCGCAAGGACGGCGGCCGCTATATCGGGACCGGCTGCTACAACGTCATCCGCGACCCCGATGAGGGCTGGATCAACTGCGGCACCTACCGGGTGATGATCCACGATCGGAAAACGCTCGGCATGTACATTTCCCCCGGCAAGCACGGCCGGCAGATGCGCGACAAGTACAAGGCCCGCGGCGAGCGGATGCCGGTCGCGATTGTCTGCGGCGGCGACCCGATGAGCTTTCTCATGGGCTGCAGCGAGGTGCCTTATGGCGTAAGCGAACTCGAAATCATCGGCGGCATGCGCGGCTCACCGGTCGAGGTGATCAAGGGACCGGTGACCGGACTTCCCGTTCCGGCGAACGCCGAGATCGTGATCGAAGGCTTCATCGAGCCCAGTAACGAACGCATCGAGGGACCGTTCGGTGAATGGACCGGTTATTACGCGAGCGATCTGCGCCCGGAGCCGGTGGTCGATATCGAGGCCATCTATTACCGCAACGAGCCGATCCTGCTCGGCTGCGTGCCCGAGCGTCCGCCCGACGAAATCTGCCGCTATCGCGCCATCGTGCGCTCGGCGCTGCTGCGTGAAAACATCGAAAAGGCCGGCGTTCCTGCGGTTACCGCGGCCTGGGCGCACGAGGTCGGCAATGCGCGGCTTCTCCTCGCCATCGCGATCGATCAGCGCTATCCCGGCCACGCCAAGCAGGCCGGCCACATCGCCTCGATGTGCCATGTCGGCGCCTATTGTGGGCGCTACACCATCGTGGTCGACGACGACATCGACGTTTCGGACCTGGAAGAGGTCACCTGGGCACTGCTGACCCGTTCGGATCCCGCAACCTCGATCGACATCATCCGCGACGCCTGGTCGACTCCGCTCGATCCGCGCATCGAGCCTGAGCGCAAGGCGATAGGCGACAATACCAACAGCCGCGCCGTCATCGATGCCTGCCGGCCCTGGCATTGGCGCGACAAATTTCCGGCCGTAAATGCTCCTTCGCCCGAGGAACGTCGGCTGGCGTTGGCGAAATTCGGCCACCTGTTCGGGTCGTAACCGGCGAGCCGGCAACGCGAAAGATTACCATACGGCGACGGCCGGATTCACGCGGTCAGCCATAATGTGTTAGACACGCGCTGGAATGAGAACTGAACGAGGACGTAATGCGACGCCTGATTGTCGGCATGACCGGATCGACCGGCGCCATTTATGGGGTCCGTTTCCTGGAAGCTTTGCGACATGCCGACGTGGAAACGCATCTCATCATCAGCAAATGGGCGCAGCGCACGATCGAGCACGAGACTAACTACAGTGTCGAGCAGGTGCGCGACCTTGCCACCGTGGTGCACAGCCCCGGCGACATGGGCGCGACCATCTCGTCGGGCTCGTTCCTTACCGAAGGCATGGTGGTGATTCCCTGCTCGGTGCGCACGCTCGGTGGCATCGCCCAGGGCGTCGGCGATCATCTCGTGCACCGTGCCGCCGATGTCGTGCTCAAGGAACGCCGGCAGCTGGTGCTGGTGGTCCGGGAATCGCCGCTGTCGATGGTGCACATCGAGAACATGCTCAAACTTTCGCGCATGGGCGTGGTGATGCTGCCGCCGATGCCGGCGTTCTACAATCATCCGCAGACGATCGACGACCTTGTCAATCATACCGTCGTGCGGGTGCTTGATCAGTTCAACATTCCCGCTCCGTTTGCCAAGCGCTGGGACGGCCACATGCACACCGCCGCCAAGGTCATTGCGGTCGGCGTTACCGCCAAGACCGGGGGTTGAATAAGGACGACACACAATGATCGACCTCTATGCGCTTACGAGCCCGAACGTGCGCAAAGTCTATATCATGCTCGAAGAAGTCGGGCTGCCGTACAAGGAGGTCTTCATCGACGTCTGGAAGGGCGACAATTACAAACCCGAGTTTCGCAGGCTCAATCCCAACGGCAAGATCCCGGTGATCGTCGATCACGACGGGCCGGGTGGACGGCCCTATACGATTTTCGAGTCGGGCGCGATCCTTATGTATCTTGCCGACAAGACCGGCGGGCTGCTGCCGAAGGACATGGCGGGCCGATACGAGGTCATCCAATGGCTGATGATCCAGGTCTCGACGGTAGGTCCGATGTTCGGACAGTTCACGCATTTCAGGAATTTTGCGCCGGCCGGCAATGACTATGGCGCGAGTCGCTACCAGACCGAGGTGCTGCGCCTCTACGATCTCCTGGAAAACCGGCTTGGGGCCTCGACCTATCTGGGCGGCCAGGAATATTCGATTGCCGACATCGCGACGTTTCCCTGGACCGCCAACTACAAGCTTCAGGGCATTCGGCTCGAGACCAAGCCTAATCTCTCGCGCTGGTACAATACTGTCGCGGCGCGGCCGGCCGTGCAGCGGGCGCTCAAGAAGATTGAGGCGATCAAGTCGAGCCGCGACACCGCCACGGAAGAGGACAAGGACCGCTTTTTTGGACGCGGCCGCTACGCACGGGTGCCTGCGTGACCTGTAGCCCGGATTGGCGCTTGCGCCATGAGGCGCAAGCGGAAATCCGGGGAACACCCGGATCGCACGATCGCGTCGGGTTCTGTGTGCGACGCCAGACAAGCGGACGCGATCGTGCGATCCGGGCTACGAGGATGAGGAGGACGGGATGAAAAAACCGGCCTACGCGCTCGCTTCTTTAATCGCGCTTGCCGCGCTGGCTGGCTCCGCTCGCGCGCAATCGGTCGAGGATTTTTATCGCGGCAAGCAGATCCGGGTAATCGTCGGCTCGCTTGCCGGCGATTACGACACCTGGGCGAGGCTGGTGACGCGTTACATGCGGCGCTACATCCCGGGCAATCCCAATTTCGTCATTGAGAACATGCCGGGCGCCGGATCCTTGATTGCCGCCAATTATCTCTACAACAAGGCCCCGCAGGACGGCACCGCACTCGGATCGGTGAGCCGCAATATCCCGAATTATGCCTTTACGAAGCACCCCAACGTCTATTTCGATCCGCTGAAATTCAATTGGATCGGCAGCCCGGAAATGACCAGCCGCGGCTGCTTTGCAAACAGCGACAGCGGCGTGCTGGTCGCTCAGGATTTGTTCAGCCACGAGCTGCTCGTCGGCACCGACGGGGCGGGCACCGCGCTTTCGGAGACGCCGGTCCTCTTGAAGAACCTGCTCGGAATGAAGTTTCGGACCGTCGACGGCTACAAGAGTTCGACAGACGTCGTGCTGGCCATGCAGCGCAAGGAGGTCGGCGGCATTTGCCAGACGGTGACCGCCTTTGCGCAAACGGCGCAGAATCTGCTCGACGAGGGGGTTGTGCGCCTCCTGTTCACGACCGAGCGGCAGCGGGTCGCGCGGCTCAACGTGCCGACCGTGTTCGAATTCGCCGCGACGGAAGAACAGCGGCAGATTCTCGAGTTTCAGGCATCAAGCCTGGAGACCGGGCGGCCGATCCTGGCGCCCCCCGGTGTCCCGCCTGATCGGGTGAATGCGCTACGCCGTGCGTTCGACGCCACCATGAAGGACGCAGCGTTCCTCGCCGATGCGAAGCAGCGCCGTTTGGAGGTCGATCCCCGCACCGGGGAGCAGATCGAGGCTGTGGTCAAATCGGTTGCAAGCCTGCCGCCGGAAATCATCGCCAAAGCCGGCGAGATGACCCGCCGATAGGAGAGTGTGTTGGACCTTCGGGGAAAGGCGGCGGTCGTCACCGGAGCAAGCTCGGACGACGGCATCGGCTCGGAATGCGCCAAGCTTCTCGCTTCGCGCGGCTGCAACGTGATCGTCAACTATGCGACCAACAAAGCGGGCGGCGAGAAGGTCGCCGCCGCCTGCCGGGCGGCGGGCGGCGATGCGATCGTTGTCCAAGGCGACGTGGCGAAGGATGCCGACTGCAAGCGCCTGGTCGCGGCCGCGCTCGATAAATGGAGCCGCCTCGACGTGTTGATCAACAATGCCGCCACGACCAGGCCCATTGCGCACCGGCGCATGGATCTGCTCGACGCCGCTGAGTTCGAGCGCGTCTTCGCCGTCAATGTCATCGGCAATTACCAGATGACGCGGGCGGCGGCGCCTCACCTCAAGGCTTGCGGCGATGGCGCGGTCGTCAATATTTCTTCGGTTGGAGCGATGCGCGCGGGCGGCAGCTCAATGGCCTATACGGCCTCGAAGGCGGCGGTGAACAACCTCACCCTCGCGATGGCGCGCGCGCTCGCGCCGGAAGTGCGGGTCAACGCGCTCTGTCCGGGCGGCATGCTCGGCGCCTGGACGCGCAAAATTCTCACCGAACCGCAGTATCGGGAGCGCGTCGCGCGGGCGGAGACGGAATTTCCGCTGCGCAAGGGCATCTGGCCCGCCGACGTCGCGGTCGCAGCCTTGTTCCTGATCGAGGGCGCCACCACCATGACGGGCGAATGCATCCGCATGGACTGCGGCCAGCATCTCGGCGAAACCAGCAACCGAGCGTGAGCGCCAAGGAGTTGACATCAAGGCATCACCTTGCCATGACCTGATGTGTGAGAACAACTCTGACGATCGATGACGATGTTGCGGTGCAGCTCGAGCGATTGCGCCGAGATCGCGATACGGGCCTCAAACAACTCATCAACGAAGTCTTGCGCCGGGGATTGCGTGATATAAGCGCTCGTTCCAAGAAGCGCGAACCGTTCCGCACCGAGCCGATCGACGGCGTCACACCGTTGTTGGACAACGTAGATAACGTCGCCGAAGTCCTCGCCTATGCGGAAGGTGAGGCGTTTAAGTGATTCTGGTCGATGTCAACATCCTTGTTTATGCGAGCATATCCCAATTTGCCCAACATCAAGCAGCCAAGGAATGGCTTGACCATCAGCTAAGCGGCCCGGCTCCCGTCGGTCTGCCGTGGATGAGTCTTCTCGGTTACCTCCGGCTGGTCACCAATCCGCGGATGTTTAGGCCGCCCGTGCCGATGGCCAGCGCGTGGCAGCGGACCATGGCGTGGCTCTCTGGGTCCCAGCACCCACCGAACGCCACGCCGAGATCCTTGCTAACCTGCTTTCCCAGCCTGGCGTGCACGGCGACTTGGTGCCGGACGCGCATCTTGCTGCGCTTGCCATCGAGCATGGGCTTACACTGTGCTCGACGGATGGCGACTTCGCCCGGTTCTCCGGCTTGCGTTGGATAAATCCGCTGGCGCACTGAAGGGTCTACGCCGCCGCAATTTCCGCCGCCGCAGGCTGCTTCAATTCCTTGAGCCGCGGCAGCACCTCCTTGGCCAACAGCGTGAGCTGATCCACCGTATCGGCATGGTTCAGATGGCCGCCTTGCGCCATGACCAGAAGATTGCCCAGCCCGCCCGCATACGAGACGAAATCGGCGATCTGGTTGTAAACCTGATCCGGCGTGCCGCAGACCATCAGCACGGCATCGATCAGGTCCTGCAGGCTGCCGGTGCGCATGTCGATGATGCGGCCGTCCTTGGTGAAGCTGCGCTCGGGGCCAAGGCCACGCAGGACGCGGACATTGTCATCGACCGACAGATAGCCCGGCGGGTTCTTGAACGGCGGATAGACATTGCCGCCGGTCCGCAGATAGCCAGCCACCAGTTCGCCGCGCCGGCGCGCCTCCTTCTCGTCGTGCGCGGTCGCGAACAGAGCGAGGTAAGCGAAGCGGTCGGGGCCGGGGAGCGCGCCGTTGCGCTTCGACGCATAGCCTTCGCGGTAGGCATCATAGAGCATCCGCGTGTTGTAGCCCGAGCCGAGCACGGCCATGACATAACCCCGCTCGCCGAGCACACGCGCATTCGATTTGCTCGCGGTCGTGCTCCAGACCGGCGGATGTGGCTGTTGCCACGGCCGCGGCCAGATGTTTACCTGCCGATAATGGAAGAACTCGCTCTCCCAGTTGAACGGCCCGTCATGCGTCGTCATCGCCTTGACGATGAAATCGTGCGCATCCCAGAACCGGTCCATGACACCGACCGGATTGGCGTTCGAGGCGGCAAATTCGTAGGGCACGCCCTTGACGAACCCCATGTCGAGGCGGCCCCGCGAGATCACATCGATCGTGGAGAGTTCCTCGGCCATGCGCAGCGGATCGCCGCGGTGCCCGATCGGATAACCGAGCACGAGGATGCGCGCGCGCCGGGTCTGCCGCGCCAGCACCGAAAGCGCGACCAACGATGTCGAAGACAGGCAGGTCGCAGTCTGATGGTGCTCGTTGACCATGACGTCGAGGCCAAGCTCGTCGGCGAGAAGGAATTCATCGTAATAGCGATGGTAGAGATCGGCGGCGACTTTCGGATCGAGCGCCCGATTCGGCAGGTCCACACGCAGGTAGCCGTGCGGATCGTCCCAAGCCTGCGGATAGGGGTGCTCTGTGAAATGATAAACTCTCATGTCTTATGCTCATGCATGAAGCCGAGGACGGACCGCGCAAAGGCGTCCGGCTGCTCGATATGCGGAAAGTGGCCGGAGTGTTCGATCGTCTCGAAGCGCGCACCCGGAATCGCTGCGCAATAGGCGCGCCCGTACGCTTCCAAGGCGATGCGGTCCGCGATCCCCCGGAGAAACAGCGTCGGAATGCGGATGCGGTGCAGGCGGCCCATGAGCTTGGGATCGTGCATATAGGGCGACCAGGCGTAGCGGGCGGTTGCCTCGCGGTTGCGCGCCATGGTGCGCACGGCGTGATCCGGCATCGCCTTGTAGTCGCGCGCGGCGATTGCCGGATCGTGATAGGCGAGCGCGTTGAATTCCGGTTCTGTGACGGCGAAAATATCGACGATGTCGCGGGTCTCGCGGCCGCTGACCTTGATGCCCACCGCGTTCGCGAGCACCAGCCGTGCTAGACGCTCGGTCGATTTCACCGCCATTTCGGCCGCGATCCAGCCCCCGAGAGAAACCCCGACCAGGGTCACGCCAGAGAGATCGAGCTCATCGAGCAGATCGAGATAGAAATAAGCGAGATCGTCGATCGTGGTGAACGACCGCGGCTGCTCCGAACCGCCGAAACCCGGATGGCTGGGTGCGATCAGCCGCGCGCCTTCGGCAAGCCGGTCAAGAACAGGCGCTGCCGGATCGATGCCGATTGCCGGATGGAGAAATAGAAGCGGCTGGCCGCGACCCTTGTCGATGAGCTCGATGCGGATTCCGTCGATCACAAGCGAGCCGAGCGGCGTTGTCGGCACCGATATCGATTGCTGACCGCCGGTTTCCATGTCGTCGCATTGCTATAGGATGCGACCGGACAATGCCAGAGCGAGGGACGCAGTGCAGGACGTAAGCAAAGCAGAATTCGAGCTGCGCCGGAACGTGACCTACGCCAAACACGACGGCGTCGAACTCACCGGCGACTTATACATGCCGCCGGGTCCGGGCCCGTATCCTGTGCTCATCAACGTGCACGGCGGCTATTGGCGGCGCGGTTCCCGCGACACGTTCCAGCACTGGGGACCTTACCTTGCGGCGCGCGGCTATGCGGGTTTCACGATCAGCTATCGGCTCACCAAACCCGGCCGGAAAACCTATCCCGAGGTCGTCCACGATGTTCGGGCTGCCGTGCAGTTCACTCGCAGCCGCGCAAGGGACTTCCGGATCGATCCGGACCGCATTGGGTTATGGGGCAATTCCGCCGGCGCGCACCTGGCCGCGCTGGTGGCGCTTGCCGGCGACAGCGCTCTATTCAAGGATGGCTATCCGGGCGATTCCTATGCGGCGGTCAGCACCAAGGTGAAATTGCTGATCGGCGTCTACGGCATCTACGATCTCATTGCGCAGTGGCGTCACTCGCAGATCGGCAGCCCGGGCGACAACCTGGTGGAATCCTTCCTTGGTGTTTCGCCGACCGTGGACCGCAGGATCTATTTCGAGGCTTCCCCGATCAGCCATGCGATCACCGCGAACAACAAGACTGCGGTCTATCTCAGCTGGGGAACCGCCGATGACGTGGTCGATCACCGCGCGCAGTCGCTTGAGTTTCTGCTCGCGCTCAGGCAGGCGGGATTTACGGCGCGCAGCTGCGTCGTCGAGGGCGCCCCGCATTATTGGCTGAGCGACCCGATCGAGGAGCCCGGCAGCTATTCCGGCTTTCTTGCCCCGCGCCTCCTGCGTTTTATGAAGGAGCAGCTGTAGGGCGGGTTAGGCGCGCGGCTCCTTTTCCTATTCGTGTGCTATCTGGTCACGGCGCGCCGTAACCCGCCGTGCTCGCTCCGGTCGGCGGGTTACGCGGCCGGCTTGTGTCGAACAGGTCCTCACCACTGCGCCCGTCCGGCCGCTAACCCGCCCTACAAACGCGCCGAGCGGCTGGGACGGCCGCTTCAATCCGTGATATTCTGATCCCAGCAACGACAGCTCCAGGGAGGCGCTCATGGTTGCATTCAACGTCAACGGTCAACGGCGCGAGGTCGCGCTTGACGGCAATACGCCGCTGCTGTGGGTGCTGCGCGAGCACCTGCAACTGACCGGCACGAAATTCGGCTGCGGCATCGCCTCATGCGGCGCCTGCACGGTTCATATCGACGGCAAGGCGGTGCGCTCCTGCGCCATGCCGCTCGCGCTGGTCGAAGGCAAGTCCGTCACCACCATCGAAGGGCTCTCGCCCGACGGCACCCACCCGCTGCAGAAGGCCTGGATTGCCGAGCAGGTGCCGCAATGCGGCTACTGCCAGTCCGGGCAGATCATGCAGGCCGCTGAACTGCTGGCGACCAACAAGAATCCGAGCCGCGACGAGATCGTCGCCCATATGGACGGCAATATCTGCCGCTGCGGGACTTATCTGCGGATCATCAGCGCCATCCAGCGTGCCGCGCGGGAGGGCTGACGCCATGACGATGCATCAGCGATTCCCGGGTCCCAGCCGGCGCCAGTTTCTCAAGGACAGCGCCGCCGGGCTCACGTTTGCCTTCACGCTCGCGGCCGATCCGCTGCGCGTCGCGCAAGCGCTTGCCGACGAGCCGCTCGCCGCCAGCGCCTGGATCAGCATCGCCACCGACGGCACCATTTCCATCGTATCGCCGGCCGCCGAGATGGGGCAGGGCTCGTTCACCACGCTCCCGGCCATCATCGCCGAGGAACTCGACGCCGACTGGGCGAAAGTGAAGCCGATCCTGCCGCCGGCGTGGGACGATAAGACCTACGGCAATCCATTATACGGCAGCGCTTTCCAGACCTCCGCGAGCGCGTCCGTCCACGGCTATTTCAAGGCGCTCCGCATTGCCGGCGCCCAGGCGCGGCGCGTGCTCATCGAGGCGGTCGCGGCCAAGTGGAACGTCCCCGCCTCAGAACTGTCCACCGAGCCCAGCGTGGTCGTGCACAAGGCCTCCGGCCGCCGCATCGGTTATGGCGAGATCGCAGCCTTTGCCAAAGCGCCGGCGGAGATGCCGAAGATCGCCGAGGCCGACCTCAAGAAACCGGCGGACTTCCGCCTCATCGGCAAGAGCGTGCCGCGCGTCGAGGTGCCGTTAAAGGTCCGCGGCGCCGCCAAATACGCCATGGACGCCCAGGTCCCCGGAATGGTCTACGCCGCCGTGCTGCAGTCGCCCTATTTCGGCGGCGCCCCGCAGACGGTCGATGACGCTGCGGCGCGCCAGGTGCCGGGGATCACCGATGTGGTTCGGCTTCCCGACGGCGTCGCCGTGATCGGTACCAGCGTCGAGACCACGCAAAACGCCAAGAACCTGCTCAAGGTCGCCTGGGGACCCGCGCCGGGCGCTAATTACGACAGCGAAGCCGCGCTCGAGGAGTTTGCCGCGGTGGGCCGCGACAAGAGCCGAGACGGGGTGCCCTTCGAGAAGGCCGGCGATGCCAAGGCGGCGATGCAAGGCGCCGCAAAGGTATTCCGCGGCGAGTACCGCACCCGCTATGTCTATCACGCCCAGATGGAGCCCCTGAGCGCGACCGCTTCCGTCGCTCCCGACGGCAGCTCAGCCGAGATCTGGGCCGGCACCCAGGGCGCGACCGGTCTCCTCAACCAGGCCGCCAAGCTCCTGGGGACCGATCGCTCGAAGCTCACGCTGCACCAGCATTTCCTCGGCGGCGGCTTCGGCCGCCGCGGCCAGCACGAAGTCATCATGGATGCGCTGCGGCTGTCGAAGGCGGTCGGCAAGCCGGTCAAGCTGGTCTGGAGCCGCGAGGACGACCTCACCTTCGGCAAATTCCGGCCGATGACCGCGCATCACATCGAGGCGGGCTTCGACGCCGACGGCAGGCTGATCGCCTGGCACCACCGCATCGTTGCCGAATCGGTCGTCGCCTATACGGCCGCGATGGCCGGCAATAAGCCCGCCCCCGTCGACCGGATCGTGATGAAGGGGTCGCCGATCCCGCAATATCCGATCGCCAACAAGCTTGCCGAACATGTGGTGATGCCAGGCCGTGCCCGGCTCTCGCCCTGGCGCGGGGTCGGCAACGGCCACAATGCCTTCGCGGCCGAGAACTTCCTCGACGAGATCGCCAAGGAGCTTGGCAAGGACCCGATTGCGTTCCGGCTCGAAATTTCCGAAGGCGTGCCGCGCATGCAGCATCTGTTGCGCACCGTTGCCGAAATGTCGGACTGGCAGCGCAATCGCGCCCATACCGGGCTTGGCGTCGCCACCATGGTCAAGGACGACACGCTCGCGGCCGGGGTTGCCGAAGTCTCGGTCGATCGCGCAACCGGCAAGGTCAAGGTCCACAATGTCTGGGTTGCGATCGATGCCGGCATCGCGGTGCAGCCGCGCAACCTGGCGGCGCAGACCGAGGGCAGCGTCATCTACGGCCTCGGCCACGTGCTGCGCGAGAAGATCGTGATCAAGGACGGCCGCGTGCGGCAGTCGAACTACACCGATTACGAGGTCGCCCGCATGTCGGACGCGCCCAATATCGAGGTCCGCGTCGTCTCTACCGACAACCCGCCGACCGGCGCCGGCGAGGATGGTCTGCCGGTCCTGGCCTGCTCGGTGGGCAATGCGATTGCGGCGCTCACCGGCGTGCGGTTGCGCGAACTGCCGTTTGCGCCGGAGCGCGTGCGCGGCGCCTTGGGTGCGTAGCGCCCGCCCTTCGTAGGGTGGGTTAGCGGCGCGCCTTCGGCGGAGGGAGCTTCCCGTAGGGTGGGCAAAGGCGCGGTCCACACGCACGGGCCAGGCCACACGTAGAAAGAGCGCCGTGCCCACGCGCCGGAGTCCGCGTGGGCACGGCGCACGCGCCAAAGCGCGTTGCGCCTTTGCCCACCCTACGACGTTTATCAGCGCCGCGCGCCTGACCCGCCTCTACTGTTCGGCCTTCACGCCCTGGCGGCGGACCATCGTCGAGACGAAATCGAGCGCCTCCTGCGGCGTGCTGCCGAGTTTCTTGATCCAGTCCTCGACCGCATCGTAAGGCACGGCCGTGAAATCGTCGGTGAGCTTCCTGCTGCGCTCGATGAATTCCGCATCCGCGAGCACGCCGCGATAGGCGTCCCGATAGGCCGCAACGATCGGCTCGGGCGTGTGCGGCGGCAGCGCCAGCCACTTGTCCGGCCCGGTGTGGATCGTCAGCCAGTAATCGAAACCCTCGGCCGCAAGCCGGTCCTTGATCTTGCCCTCGACCAGGGCCGACATCATCGGGGCGTCGCCGAATTCGGAACGCGGGGCGAGGCCGCCGTCCTTGCGGCCCCCCGATTGCACCAGCACTTTGAATTGCCCGGTGGCGAGGAGCTTGCTGATCGGCGCGATATTGCTGGTCGTGGTCATGTCGATCTCGCCGCGCTCGAGCGCGAGGAAGAGTTCGCTGGTGCCGCGATAACCCGTCACCCACTTTAGATTCCAGCCCAGCACTTCGCGGCCCCACGCCGCCATGTGCATGTCCGAACGGAACGCGCCGCTGGTCGTCCCCATGATGACCGGAGCGGCATCCTTGGCGTAGAGGCGCGGCTCGGCCTCCTTTCTGATCACCAGCGCCGAGCCGCCGCGGCCGGCGCCGCCGATGAACGCGAAGGTGGTCGGGTCGAAATGCGCCGCCGGCCGGCGGTAATGGGTCGGGTCGGCGCCCGAGCCCGACCCCATGGTCAAGGTGAGCCCGTCGGGGCTCGCCTGCTGCGCGAAATAGTTCAGTGCCGTGAGGCCGTCGGCGCCGGGCACGTTCTGCACGATCACGGCCGGCTCGCCCGGCAGGTATCGGCCGAGGACGGAAGCGACCAGCCGGCCGACGAGATCGGTGCCGCCGCCTGCCGGGTAGCCGACGATCATCGTGACGGTCTTGCCCTTGAACGACACCGCTTGCGCCAAGGCGGCAGATGCGCCGAGCAGCAAGGCGGCAGCGGCAAGGAAGGCGAGCCGGCGATTCATCGGCGTCTCATCGCATTTGCGCAATCGGCGGGTTCGCGTCCAGTTTAGAGCATTTTCCGCCAACGTTGAATTGGCCGGGATGGGCAGCTGTCGTCCTTAAGGCGCTCGCCGCAATCGCTTGTCTGCATGTGAGCCGCGCCGGCTTCGGTTGAGCCTGCGCCTGGCCGAGCGTATATCTCCGGCATGAGCGAATTGACCCTCGAAGCCTTGCGCTCCGAACTGGCGCCGATGCGCGCTGACATTGCCGCCCTGCAACGCGACGTTGCCGGCATGCAGCGCGACCTTGCCGGCATGCGCCCCAACATCGACGGTATCCCGCTCATCCAGCGGGCGATCGCCACCATCCATCAAGAACAGCGGATGATGAAGGCGGCGATCAATGAGATCGCCCGCACCCAATTCACCAGCGGCGAGGTCGAGGCGCTGCACTCGGATGTAAACTCCGTGCAGTCCACGCACATGGAAGTGGAGACACGCCTGCTCAGTCTCGAGCGGCAGATGCGCGAGGTGCTGGAGAAACTCAACAGCCGGTAATTGCGACGTCGCGCGCATCGATGATCTGGCGATCGAAAACCCGCCCCGCTGAACTGCGGGCGAGGAGCGTTCATTCCTTCGATGTCTTCGATACTGCCCTCCTTCGCCGCACGGCGTTTCCGAGCGACGTGTTCCGCCTGATCGGGCAGCGGGTCGCAAATGAAATCCGCTCCCCGGCGCCGCGGGAATTCGTCGAAGATTTTCTCGCGGCCAGAATTGGCGCCGAAGCGAGCTCGCTTGCCGGCCGCGAGGAAACGACGCTCGATGCCATCTGGGCGATACTACGAGAGAGCCTGCCCAACCTGCCGGCGGCTTGCGGTCCGCAATATGAGCTCGATGCGGAACGAGAGGTCCTGGCGCCCAATTTGGCGGTAGCCGAGCGGATCGCCCGCGCGCGCGCCGCCGGAACGCAAATAGTTTTCCTCTCCGATACCTATCTGCCCGCCGAATTCGTGCGCGCCGAGCTCACCCGGCACGGGCTCGCCGCCGCCGGAGACGGCCTCTACGTTTCGAGCGCGCTTGGCCTCACCAAGCGAACGGGCGCGCTCTACGGCGCGATGCTCAAGTCGGAAAACATCGCCGCTCGCGAGCTACTTCATTACGGCGATAATCCGGTGAGCGATGTGGCCGTGCCCAGGCGGCTTGGCATAGCCGCGACGCTGCTCGACGAAGCGCATTTGAACCGGTGGGAACGGGCCGTCGTCGATTGTGACACCGCGTCGAAAGAGGCGGCATCGCGGCTTGCCGGCACGATGCGGATATTTCGTCTCAATGCGTCCCGCGAATTTACTCCCGGCGTGCGCGACCTGGTTGCGACGTTTCTCGGCCCTGCCCTGACGGTGTGGGCGGCCTGGGTGCTCGCCGCTGCCCGCCGCGACGGGGTCCGGCGGCTCTACTTTGCGGCGCGTGACGGCCACCTGGTTTGGCGGGCGGCGCGCGTGCTCGCACCGCGGTTCGGAAACATCGATTGCCGCTATCTGAAGATTTCGCGCCAGGCGGTATTGCTTCCCGCCGTCGAGGAGATCAGCCTGGCGGGGATTCCCTGGCTGCTCCGGTCCTGGGAAGTGCCGCAACTCGATCGCCTGATTCGGAAACTCGGACTTGAGTGGCACGAAGGCGAACGGGACTTCTCAGCGCTCGCCAAGGAGGAAGGCTCTTCGAAGCAATTGACCGGCGATGACGATTGGAAGGCGTTCTGGGCGGTGCTGCAAAAGCCTGCTCTCAACGCCCTGCTAACGAGACGGATAGCGGATCGCCGCGAGGCCGCGCTGGCTTACTTCAAGGCCGAAGGCCTGGCCGACGACCTGCCGATCGGCTTAGCCGATATGGGCTGGTATCTGACGGTGCAAACCGCGCTGCAGAAACTGTCAGGGGCGCCCCGCCCTCTGCGGGGCTACTATCTCGGCCTTCAACCCACTCGCAACAGTCCCTCGGTTGCCGGTCCCGCGACTGCGCTGTTCTATGGCGATCCGCCCGATCGGCGTGCCGTTATGCCATCACATGAGATTTTTCGCCGGGTGACCCTCCTCGAACACGTGCTTGGCCTCGCGACCCACGGAACGATCCGCGAATACCGCTTCGCCGGCGGCGAGGCAGAGCCCGTAAGCGAAACCGTGCCGCAACGCCACGGCGAAATCGTCGATGAAATTGCGCGCGCCGTGGAAGCATTCTGTGCCGATTGTTTGCAGCCGAAAATCTTCAGCGACGAGCGCAGCGCGCGGAGTCTGCTCGACGCCTTGATCGGATCCTGGTTTGCACACCCAGGCACAGCGGGCTTGCAGATTCTCGATCGGGTCGAAATTTCCGACGACCCGAATAACATAGGGGCGGACCTGATGATCCGCCCCTATGTCTTGTCGGATGGCCTCAAGGCTCTGCTGCCCGGCCGCCTGCGCCGCGGCTTGAACCTGCCGCTGCCGGCCGCCCCTTGGCCCGAAGCCTCGCTCTGCGTCAGCAAGCCCTGGCCGCGAAGGCTGATGCGACTGGGCGGCCGGCTCGGCGGCGCACTCGCGGCCCTCCGCCGCGCGCGGTCGTAGGAAGAGATCCGTAGGGTGGGCAAAGGCGCGATTCACACGCACGAGCCGCGCCACACGTAGAAGAAAGCGCCGTGCCCACGCGCCGGAGGTCCGCGTGGGCACGGCGCACGCGCTGAAGCGCGTGCGCCTTTGCCCACCCTACGAAGCTAAACCGCCACGACGGAAAAATCCGGAAACGACAGGCGGCCCCAACCGGGGTCCCATTTGACGGTGGCGCCCATTTCCGTCTGCTTGGGCGTTACTTCGAAAAACAGAGTATCGTTGACGACGTCGTACTCGACCGGCGAGCTGTGCTCGGTCCCTCGTCCGATTGCGACGGCGCAGAAGTAGCTGCCCGCAACCAGCCCGCCCAAGGGCAACCTCGCCGCGAATTCCCTTTCCTCTCCGGCAGCCATGCCGTCGAGTTCGGGTCCAAAGGCCGATCCGATGACGGCGCCATCCGCCGCGAATACGGTCATGCTGATGCGAATTCGCCCGATCGGCTGTTCCGTCCGCACACGAATTAGGAACTCAAGCGGTTTTCCGAACGCGAAGACGGCGGCGGGACGGTCGAACCGCAGGGACATTATCCGCGCCTCGCCGGTGCCTTCCCATTGTCGTTTGGCGCTGCGCACGTCGTATTCGACCGCTTCCCGTTTCCCCTGTCCGTGGAGATAGTGAGCGATTGCTTCCGGGGACGGACCGATGAAATCGATGCGGCCCTGGGAGAGAACCACCGAGCGGCTCGTCAGCTGGGCGACCGCGCCCATATTGTGACTCACAAAGAGTACCGTCCGCCCCTGGCGGCTGGCGACGTCGCGCATTTTCCCGAGACACCTGGCCTGGAATTCCGCGTCGCCGACAGCGAGCACCTCGTCGACGACCAGAATCTCGGGATCGAGATGCGCCGCCACCGCAAAGGCGAGACGCACATACATGCCGCTGCTGTAATGCTTCACCGGCGTGTCGAGGAATTTCTCAACGCCGGCGAAGGCCACGATCTCGTCAAACTTGTTGCGAATTTCGCGCCGCGTCATGCCGAGGATCGCGCCGTTGAGAAAGATGTTCTCGCGGCCAGTCAATTCGGGATGAAAGCCGGTACCGACCTCGAGCAGGCTCGCCACGCGCCCGCGCAGCCCAACGCGCCCAACGGTCGGCTCGGTGATGCGGCTGAGAATCTTAAGGAGCGTGCTCTTGCCGGCGCCGTTTCGCCCGATGATTCCGACGGCCTCGCCGAGCCCGACCTCGAAGCTCACGTCCTTGAGCGCCCAGAATTCCTCGATCTCATCGCCCTGCACGATCTGCCGGCCGCGGAAAGCATCGCGCGCCTTGCGCGTGAAGTTGCTGGCCTCGCGCGCGATCCCATCGCGCAGCGTCGTGTAGCGCTCGCGTCCGCCGGCGCGATGGCCGACGAGGTAACGCTTGGAGAGATTATCGATTTGAATTGCAGTTTCGGTCAACACGCCAACTCCAAATTCGGGCGCCAGTGTCGGGAGAAAATGTTCTCAGGAACATTGTCAGGAACAAGATGTTCCTGACACAACTAATTCTTGACCTGGC
The DNA here is from genome assembly GCA_036557705.1 of Xanthobacteraceae bacterium. Taxonomy (GTDB): domain Bacteria; phylum Pseudomonadota; class Alphaproteobacteria; order Rhizobiales; family Xanthobacteraceae; genus VAZQ01. Next base: position 60,884 of record DATBHB010000096.1, on the reverse strand, counting down.
GCACCGCGTCGGTTAGTTTGCAAATGGTTACGTCGAACTGCGCCCGGAGCCAGCCTTGGCCGCCGGGCGTTTTCGTTTTTCCCGCGGAAAAACGCGTCCGGCGCGCAGTCCGCGCGCCGGGTGAACGCTTTTTGCGGGCCAAACGTCGGAACCTCTTCAGGAACATTTAAAAAAAATACGTTCCTGCGGAAGATCCCTGCGAACATCGTTCCTGGGGAACATTCTCGAGGATGACGGCGCGCGCCTCTCAGCGAGCGCGCTCCCACGTCTGCAGCGCAGCGCGGTTCTTATCAGTCTTCCACTCAATAGTGACGGTATCGGCCGCGCTGCGCTGCGCGCGGGACGACACTGCGACACACAGGAAAGAGCAATGACCGGCCATCGCGACACCATCGCCGCCGAGCCCGTAGCGCCCGTATTGCGCAGGCGCCAAAGGGCCGACCTCACCGCAGAGCAGCTGCGCGAGCTCCTCCGTTACCAGCCGGGAAACCGGCCGGTTTTATTGGCGGCACAAGCGCGGAGTCATGACCGCGGGAATGGAGGCGGGCAGCGGCAAAAATGGATATCGCCGCATTTGCATCGCCGGGGTCCACTACGGCGCGCATCGGCTCGCTTGGCTCTATGTCTACGGCCGCCACCCGGCAGGGCAGATCGATCACATCAACCGCAACCCGGCGGACAATCGCATCGCCAACCTGCGGGAAAGCTCGCCGCAGGAAAATGCGTTGAATCGGGCGTGGCGCAGCAGGCCCGGCATCCGAGGCGTTCGTCAACGCGGCTCCAGGTGGTATGCCAGGATCCGCATATGCGGAAAGGAATGTCCGCTCGGCGTATACGATACCCCGGCGGAGGCAGTGGCCGCGTACCAGGCCGGTGGGATGTCGCTTCAGTACTACTTGGCCATGATCCGCCGCAGCGGAGCTTCAACAAGTCCGCCGCTTGCGCCTGACGGACTGGTTGAAAAATGCCGAGACTAACCCCGAACTGGGCTCAGCAACGGAATCGGTCAGTATCAGACCCTCTACGGCTTGATAATCAACCCTTGGCTGGTCGGAAGCGAGAACACGGGAACGCCTTTCGCTTGTGCAAACCGGTCGAAGGCGATCTTCTGATCGTAGTGGCGGCTCTGCCCATAATCGTCCAAAACGATCAATGCACCAGGTACGAGCTTCGGCCAGAAGAACTCGGCCGCGGCGATCTCCGGCGCCACGCAGTTCATGTCGATGCTCAGGAACGCAATCCGTTCCGCCGCCACCTTCGCGAGCGTGTCGGGCACCGGCCCAGGCACGATCTCGACGAAGGGGAACGGCGCGAATGTTTGCCGCACGTCCGCCAGGCAATCGGAATAGCGATAATAGTTCGCGACGCCGCGCTTCTCGGCCTCCGAAAGGTACTGTTCGGCGAAGCCCGCGAACGTGTCCAGCAGATAGAATTTGCGGGACGCAAACGCCTCTCGGCCTGTGTCGACTGTGCGATGCGTCTCGAAGGATGAGCTGGGCCGCAGGTATTCGATGACCATCCGCGCATTGCCGCCGCGATTGACGCCGCATTCGACGAAATCGCCAGGGAGCCGCGCGGCGTGTTCGGCCGCGCAACAAAGAACGTGAGCCCTCCACTGTAACGGCCAGCCTTTCCACGAGCCCGTCGATTCTCCGGTGCGATATGCCGCGGCGAAACGGGGGTCGTGCAGAAAGTCGCAATTGTGAATGGTGGCAAGGCCGTCGGCGCAGAATCGGAACGGCTCCCCGTACATGCCCGAGCCGGGCTGCGGCGGCAGCTTGTGGAACTCCCGCGTGATGAAGCCGGCGTAGGCGCGACGCGCGCGCCCATAGATCCGCGACAACACGCGACGGAGCGCGCTGGGGTGCTGCGTCATGGAATTGTCAGCAACAAGTTGACATCACCGAGACTAAACTCGGCGGCGGCATGATCTATGGTGTTCGTAATCGGGGCACGGCAGTGCCGCGCGCACGGTGCGCTCCCTCTCCCCTAAGGGGAGAGGGTTGGGGTGAGGGGGTTCGGGTCATGGCGGTGAAGGGAAAAGCCATGCACCTCGATATTTTGCGATAAACTCGTGAAATGTACACCTCAAGCGCGGACCGGGAATCCGAAGACGGAATCGCCGTCACGAGTCTTACCGGAAAAGGCAGTCCAGAAAAAACGCCACGCCCAAAGCACCCGTACGTGCAGCGGAACGCCGCGTCGTAACAAATTTGACCTGCCGGGTTCCGGCTCTGCCGAAGCGTCCTCTATATAAGTCCTGATCGCCTCGCTGAGCAGTGTGCGCACTTCATCGAAGGAGCGACCCTGAACGGCGAGATCAAAGTTGAGGCAAAACGCCTCGCAGCCCTCGCCGTGCCGGCGCGCTACGCACAAGACCTCGTTTTCCATGAAGCTCTCCGTTCACACCTCACGGCCTTTGAGCCTGCAGCAAGCTTGCAGGTGGGTTCAGGATCAATATGGCATGGCATCTGTGAAATTGCACCGTTGAACAGGCGGGCTCAAGCCTGCCGCTTGGGTGCGGCTCGGCAAATTGTTTGGCGACGGCCCGAAAAGTTGACGCATGTCCCCATAGAGTGGTTTTCAATGGGATGGGCCGCCGCGCGCAGTTTTCAGAAATCATCATATCACGATGATGTGCTGCGGCTTGGCATTGCGCACGGCTCCGATCGGTATCGATCGGTCAAAGGTCACCAGGCTCCCTCCGTTTTTGACCGCGAGGGCAAGCAGATAAATGTCGGTGAGTTGTTTCGGCCCCAGGATACGCTCGCGATCGATTCGTCGAATGTCTGGAAGTGAGATGTCGTCAGGCCAGAAAGCGTGATGCGGCGTATCGGTCGCTCGCTTCAGCAGATCGAGGGCGCCGCCTACAGTGGTCGGTCCCGCATGTTTCAGCTGTGACAGAATACGGACGAAACTATTCTGAGTGAGCGGACACGATGCCCAGCCCGCTTTCTGGTTGGCGTGCCACCATTCATGTGCCTCGCGGTAGTGCACGTGGTCCGGCTGAAACAGCGCAATCAGGAGGTTCACGTCGAACAGCGCTCGCACCCGCTTAGATATCCTCCTCCAGGAGCTTGTTAATAAATTCGACGGTAATGACCTTGCCTGTTCTCGGCAGAACCGGAAATCCGTCCCGGACCGGAAGCTCCTCGACGTCGAGCGTGCGCGTCAGAGCCTGCCGAGCGAGGTCAGATATGACGCGGCCAGCAGTAGTGTTGCTGGCTGCAGCCAAATCCTTCGCCGCCGCCAACACATCGTCGTCGATCTCAAGAGTGGTGCGCATGCATCGGATATGGCGCATCAGATGCAGAATGCAAGCTGCGCGGCTCCTCGGGGGGGCGGGCGAGCCTTTCTACGGCTTGATGATCAACCCTTGGCTGGTCGGAAGCGAGAACACGGGAACGCCTTTCGCTTGTGCAAATCGATCGAAGGCGATCTTCTGATCGTAGTGGCGACTCTGCCCATAATCGTCCAAAACGATCAGCGCACCAGGTACGAGCTTCGGCCAGAAGAACTCGGCTGCGGCGATCTCCGGCGCCACGCAGTTCATGTCGATGCTCAGGAACGCGATCCGTTCCGCCGCCACCCGCGAGAGCGTGTCCGGCACCGGCCCAGGCACGATCTCGACGAAGGGGAACGGCGCGAACGTTTGCTGCACGTCCGCCAGGCAATCGGAATAGCGATAATGGTTCGCGACGCCGCGCTTCTCGGCCTCCGAAAGGTACTGTTCGGCGAAGCCCGCGAAGGTGTCCAGCAGATAGAATTTGCGGGACGCAAACGCCTCTCGGCCTCTCTCGACCTCATCCTGAGGAGCATCGCACGGTGGGCCTCGACCGGCTGTGCGATGCGTCTCGAAGGATGAGCTGGGCCGCAGGTATTCGATGATCATCCGCGCATTGCCGCCGCGATTGACGCCGCATTCAACGAAATCGCCAGGGAGCCGCGCGGCGTGCTCGGCCGCGCAACAAAGGATGTGAGCCCGCCACTGTAACGGCCAGCCTTTCCATGAGCCGGTCGATTCGCCGGCGCGATAAGCGGCGGCGAAACGAGGATCGCGCAGAAAGTCGCAGTTATGAATCGTCGCAAGGCCGTCGGCGCAGAATCGAAACGCCTCGCCGTACATGCCTGAGCCCGACTGCGGGGGCAGCTTGTGGAACTCCCGCGTGATGAAGCCGACATAGGCGCGGCGCGCGCGCCCATAGACCCGCGACAACACGCGACGGAGCGCGCTGGAATGCTGCGTCATGGAATTGTCAGCAACAAGTTGACATCAGTCAGCTAAGAGCTTACATCGTCCCGTGATCAGGACGTTCCGAAGCAAGGCGCTGGCCGAGCTGTGGGCGAAGGGCCGCACCGCAAAGATCGACGCCAAGATGCACAGGCGTATCCTGGTCCGTCTTGATCGCTTGAATGCCACGACTGCACCGGAGCAGATGAGCCTCCCCGGGTTTGATTTCCACGCCCTGAAAGGCTTCGTTCCGACCCGGTACACGGTTCATGTCAACGGGCCGTGGTGTATTACCTTCGAGTTCGACTCCGGAGATGCGTTCCGCGTCGATTTCGAGCAATACCATTGAGGAGCCAAGGCGATGGCCGAATATCCCGCCAAACGCGATCCTAACCGATGCCCGACGCATCCGGGCGAATTGCTGCGCGAAGTGATCTCGGCCACCGGCAGGAGCAAGGCCGAAATCGCGGCACTCCTCGGTATTTCCCGCCAACACCTTTACGACATCCTGGCGGAGCGCAAGCCGGTGTCCCCGGCTGTAGCGGTCCGGCTCGGCAAATTGTTCGGTGACGGCGCGGGGGTTTGGGTGCGCATGCAGGGTGCCTACGACACTTGGCGCGCCGAACGCGAACTGGCCCACGAAATTAGAAAAATACCGAGACTGAAGACGGCGGCGGCATGATCGCTGGTGTTTGTAATCGGTGCACAGCAGTGCCGCGCACACGGTGCGCTCCCTCTCCCCGAAGGGGAGAGGGTTGGGGTGAGGGGGTTCGGGCTTATCGAAAAGCCGCTTCGCCCGCAGCATAGCGCAGCGCTTCGTCGATATCGCCTGACTCGAGATACGGATAGGCGTTGAGAATCTGCTCGCGCGTATCTCCCGCGGCCATCAGCCCAAGAAGACGCGCCACCGGAAACCTGAGTCCTCGGATGCAAGGCTTTCCAGTGTATACCGCTGGATCGATAGTGATGCGTGAAAATGTCGTCGCGGTCATAAAACTGCTCTCTTGGCACCGGGCGGCTTGACGACGTTCCACGGCTTAAAGCTTGCCATAAGCGCCGGCTGGTCCGGCTCCGTGTGACCCTGCTCCCAATAGCGAAGCGTGCTCATCGCCTGGCGCGTTGTTTGGGACGCACGAGGCTCTCGGCCTCGCGCGCGCTCAGCTCCTGCATTTTCTCCTCAAGGAGAAGCGCTGCCAGCTGCATCGGCTCGAGGCTCACACCCCCACGTGCCCGTACCTGGGCGGCGATCTCCTCGAGGCGCTTGAGGGTACGAGGTGCGAGCGGGACGAGACGCCGTTCGGTCCAAACGGGATCGGTCATCCGGCCACCGCCTGGGGGCACGTGGAAACGGCCCTCGATGTTGGCGAGGAGCTGCAAGGCTCCGAAATACCCGCCTGGCGCGCGGATCTTGCCCCGACGTTCGGCGCCAAGCCCCCTCGCAATCTTGTCCATATCGAGCCGCGTCTTCACTCGACCGGCTCGTCTTTTACGAGGGTGCCGCCTCTCTCGTCATCGCGCCAGATGCCCTTCGCCTTCGGGAAAGCGGTCGCGCCCCCGAAGGTGCGACCGCACATCTCCAGCGCCGCCTCCACCCAAAACGATTGGTCGATCACTGACGTTCCATCACGTTCGACGCTGGGGATAAACAGAACCACGAGGACGCGCTTTCGCCCGTTGCTCAGGACCCGTTCTTCCTTGCTGCGCTTTCGTCGGCTTTTCTTCGCCATTCATCGATCAATATAGATCGAGCGCCCTATCAAAGCAAGCCAAGAAGGGGCTTTCATCCGCCCTCGCGACCGCAACAATGAGCGGTCGCATCGCGCCCCGACCGAGCAGCCGTTGCTTTGTTATCAAAATAATTCCGGCGGCGGTCTTGACTTGTGTAACTGATTGCGCGCCGACACGGCGGGCACGGTCTGATATGAGGCGCTTACGCCTCCCTCCCCGCGGAGGGCTAATCGCTGCTCCACGCCTTCTCTCGGCTATGACGCCAGCCCAAGAGTGCTATGGGTGCGGTGGCAGCGGCGTTGGCAAAATCGTCCAGCATTTTCTCGGCGATACGAGAGGTCCTGAAATTTTCTGCGACGCGGCGGCCGTTCCCTGCAATCCTGTCACGCAATTCGCGGCTGGCCATCAAGCCACTCAGGACAGCCGCCAGCCGCTCGACCCGATTGCGGGCCTTGTGGTCGAATCTCATTCCGCTGCGGCCGTCCTCGATGAAATCGTCGAAACATCGTAAGTCCGAAACGATGGCGGCGCAGCCTGTGGCCATCGCCTCAAGCGGCGCCAGTCCGAATGCCTCTCCTGTTTCCGCTACACTCGGATAAGCGAAAATCGAAGCTGCGCTATATTGCGCGATCAGGTCATTTTGCTCGAATATCGGGCCTAAGAATTCGCAAGCCGTCCCGAGGGGCGCCGCAAGATCACGTAATTCACTCAGATATTCGTCGCCGTCTCCACCCTGGCTCACGTCATGCGGTCCGACGATGCGAAGCTTCCACTCCTGTCGTTGCCGCCGAGGGTCGCGCATCAGTAAAGCGAACGCTTCGATCAGCAGATGCACTCCCTTCTCTCGCGCCAGGCGCCCGACGAATAAAACGGTTCTGTTTCTTTCGGCTTCCGTTTGCGCATCAAAGTACGCCTCAGGGACTGGATTGCCGATGCAAACCACACGGTCCGCAAGGGACGGCGCCTGCGCCATTATCGCCTTCGCGATCGCCTGTGATACGGCCTGGAGTCGATCCGCCCGGAAATACAGACCCATTTGATGCTTCGGGAACCGAGCGACGTGGACGTAGATCTTCCCTGCCGTTCGGCGATGAAGGAGAAGCGGAAGCCAGAATGAGTTCGTTACCGTCACGTCCGATCGCGGTAGAAAAAACAAAGCCCGCACGGCATATACAAAGTCTAGGAATAGATTAGCTACCAGCGACGAGGATCGGTCCGTGGAAGGAATACGGAGATGGTTAACGCCATCGATGGCCTCATAGAAGGGAAAATTCTGGTATCGCCGTGATATGATGGTAACCTCGTGTCCCGCCGCTTTGTAGGCGGAAGCGAGTTGTACGTGGACCTTCTCGACGGCCCCCCCGATAACAGGCGGGATCGGGAAGAACGGTCCTAGTACGATGGTGATGCGCACTGAACTGGGTTACGATGAGGTTGGATCACGTGCTGAGGGTGGCGAGCCGCGTGCCGCAAGCGCCGCCTCTCCCTTCCTCTCAGTCCGAGAGGAAGCCTCGTGGGATGCATTTGCGGCGGCCATCAGCTTTTGTTCAAGCGCAAGAAGGCAGAGAATCGCTTCTGCGACCGTGCGCTGTAAGGCATAGAACAATCCCGCGCGGCCGTTGAACAGTAATCCCTTTCCGAAGAGACAATAGAAGAAGACGATGATCGGCATCAGGGGCGGTCTCGACCGCAGCCAATTGCGCAGCCCGCCTTTGTTGCGGCGAACAAAATCAAGCTCTCGCCGCATGTAGCGGGCCTGTGAGAGAAGCCAACGGTCCACCGGCTTCCAATCGTCGTGGATGACGCAGCTGCGGAGCGCCTTTACGGCTCCGTCTATCTTCCATCCCTCCGTATGTCCTCTGTCGTATATCGAAAATCGACCCCTGCGGACGAGGATAGTGTTCGGCGGATACAGGGATGAAATCAACAGGCGGGAAAAGATCGCGTAGTCGAAATGAAGCCGGTACGCGCTGACCGTCTCATCGGGCGCCAGCTGCGATAGCTCGGCAACCAGTGCATCGCTCAGCTGATAATCAGCGTCGAGGCGGAGAATCCACGGCGTAGCAATCCCCGTATCGTTGACAGCATAATTCCATTGATCGGCGTGACTCTTGAACGCCCGCGTGAACACCCGCACCTTCGGGTAGCGGGCCAGGATTGCGCGCGTCCCATCCGTGCTACCGCTGTCGATCACCACGATGTCCTTCGCCCAGGTGAGATGCGAAAGCGTGCGCGCGATATTGGGTCCCTCGTCAGCGGTCAGAACCACGGGTGTAATCTGGTCAAGCACGGCGTCGACGTGCCCCTTCGCCGATAATCCTTGCGTATAGTTGCTCCATTCGGGCGGCGATCTGTGCCCACGTGTAGTGCTCAGTGACGTGCCGCTTTCCGGCAGCCCCCATGCTTTCGGCCAGGGCACGATTTTTGATTAGCCGCTCAATGGTGCTGCCAAGCGCTTCCGGCTCTCCGTCCACGACAAGCCCGCTGCCGGCCTCACGCACAATCTCGGCGGCGCCGACCTCGGGAGTGGTAATGACCGGTACGCCGCGCTGCATGGCTTCGAGCACAACATTGCCCATGTTCTCGGAATAGGAAGGTAAGACGAATACGCGCGCCGCGGCAAACAGATGATCCTTGTCGCTCCCTCGCACCACGCGCGGAATAAAACTGACGCGATCTCGGATCTGCAGCTGTTCGCTGAGCTGAGCAAGCTTTAGCACAAGGTGCTCGTCGTCGGGACCGACGATAGCCAACCTGGCGGTCGTGGTACGGGCGAGCGCGTGCAGGAGCCGATCCAGTCCCTTCTTCCAGCTGATCCGGCCCAGGAACAGAGCCAACGGCTGTTCCGCCATGACCTGCTTAATATCGTCCGATGGCTCCGCGGCGGTCGCAGGCTGCAACACATCAACACCGTTCGGAATCGCAGTGACCTGCGGCAAATGCCAGTTGAAGCGCTGAAGCTCGGCGGTCTCGATTTCCGAGGTGACGTGAATGGCGGACGCGCGTTCGAGATTTCTCCGCTCGATCAGCTTTATCCAGACCGACTTGGCAAGTCGGCTGCGGCGTTGGATCAGATCCTTGACCAGCATGCCGCGCGGCGACAGCACGTACGGCAAACCGTGCCGTGTGGCAATCCGCGCCGCGGCCCAGGTTGGCCACAGAAAGATCGTATGAATATGGACGGCATCGAGGCGGGGAAGCTCCCGCTTCAACGCGCGCGCCATCGACGGAGACCACGACAGCCGGCGCGATACATCGGCAAAGAAGTAACGGACCTTGACGCCATCCACGGACAGCGGTTTGTCGAGCGGCACCGCGCTCACGCCCGCCCCGTCCAGGTTGGTTGTGAAAACTTCGACCTCATGCCCACGAGCGGACAGTTCGCGGCACAGAGCATGGACGGAAAAAATTGGGCCGCCGTAGCGCACAGCCGGCAGATAACTGGGAACGACGTGCGCTATTCGCATCGCGCAGCTTAGGCGACCCCCACTAAGTTGGCCACGCCCGTGCACGCGTCCGATACCGCCCGTTCCCGCTTGAGCTGGGTTTCACCCGAGAGAAGTCTGAATATCGCGAAGAAGATGAAGACGGCCATCAAAGACTGGAACAGGGTTGTGATCAGGGACGTCGCATCAGCCTCGATATTAATTAACAACGCTAAACCGACGATTGCAGCCAGAGTGGGCGAGGAAACAGCCGAACGTCCCGTGCTCCACCGCGTCAACGCACCGCAAAGCAGGCCGAGGCAAAGCCCAATGCCTAGCGCACCGGCATCGCCGTAATTGGCGTACGCCTCGGGAATCAAACCCCAGGCAATGGCCGTGACAGTAGTCGCTTCGATAGTTTGCAGCCCATAGTGAACATTGAGCAAATTCATGCCCACCTGGGACGCAGGCTTGTCTGGGTCGATGAAGCGCGGCACTAGTGTTGAGGCGAGGGATGAGTAGCTTTCACCTTCTAGGAATGGGATGAACTGCGGGGTCAACCGTTGGACGTTCAACAGCATGTGCAGCAATGAGGCCCGCTCGAGAACGTCTGATTGAACTTCGCCCGAAACATACGCAGTAAGCCCGGTCTCCATCCACTCGATCATAAGCTCTGGCGCCTGAAACACGGAGTTGACGCCGCCATAGTTCGCGTCGGATAGCCAATACTTCTCTCGCATCTCGCCCTTGCCGGCTTGCAGGATCGATATCAGGGCCGCGCTTGCGATCGCCATTTTCCAGGGGATCCGTTTGGCGGTGATCACGTAACCGAACATCGCCGAAAGCGGATAGACGACCGCGCCGGAAAGAAAAAACGAGCTGAGAGAAATGAGCACCATTACGCCAAGTCCGCAAATCGTGACCGCCCAGGCGTTGCCGCGTAGCGAGCCGCTGCCACGCGCATGGCCGGCGAGGTAGCATGCGGCCGAGGCTGCCGTGAGCATAATAGACCGGACTAGGCCGAAAAAGGAGCCCAACCAGTCCAGCCAGCCCATCGTAACGGCTGCAAAGAAGGCAATCCCGGCTCCCAAACCAATCAATACGAACCGGCGAATTTGCAACGCGGTTAGGAGATTCGCATCGCTGGTAGAGGGCTGCGATGGCGCGCGCGCAATAACAAGCCGCCATGACGCTGTTGCAATGAAGAGGAACAGCGCCACGGTGGCGGCGCCATGCAGGATCTCGTCATCGGTATATTCTGCGAGACTGAGTTGGTTCCTAACGATCGGTAGGGCAAAATACATCGCATAAAAGCCGGCCGCTGCCGGCCACACGGGAACGCCCGGCATTCGTGCTTGTACCCACAGCACCGCCGGTAGCAGCGCAAAGAAGAGGATAAGCAGATAAGCAAGCAGCCGTTCGGGCGAGTTCGATCCATAAACTCCGATCGCGGCCAGGACAATTGCGCCCGCCGCTAACGTTTGCCTGGGCAGCCGCAGTTCCGCGCCAGGCGATACCGGCGCCACGGGCTTCATGACCACATACCTCGGCTGCTCTCGGGGTCAGCCGCCACCACGGCATCGGTTAGTACGCCCTCTTCCCCCGCTGGAGAGGGCAGCGGCCCATTGCTCCGCAAGCTCTGTCGGGCAAGAGGGCCAACAACTGAATCGACGGCCACGAGTAATGCCTCCTCGGTCTTCGTGATATCAAATGACCAAGCTCTCACCGCCGCACAGCGGCCCATATCGGCAAGCCGCTTGCGATCCGCCGTCATCTCCGCCAGGGCTCTCGCCAGCGCCGATTGGTTGTTGCACTCTATTGTCCGCCCGCATGACGCATCGACGAGGTCCACTGCGCAGCCAACCCGGTCGCTGACCAGCACCGGACGGCCGCAGGCCATGGCTTCGTTTACCGCAAGCCCCCAGGTTTCTCCATAACCGGAAGGGAGCACAAATAGATCACCAAGACGATACACCACCGGCATCCGGCTCTGGTTTTGAAAGGGTAAAACGCGAAAGAGTTCCGGATAAGCGGACGCGATTTCGCTGACCTCGCGCTCAAGCTCGCCATTCCCGACCATGATAACGCATAGGCTCCGGTTCCCGCTTGCGAGAACAGCTCGCATGAGAGCCAGAGGCCGCTTTTTTTCTTCGAACTTTCCGGCAAACAGCAATACACAGCGCTCATTCCCAATCCCAAGTTGCTGCCGCCAGCGAGCAGCCTGTCGCTCGAACTCCTCGGCCGGTTCAGCAAACCTCCCGACATCGATCGAATGAGGACATTGAAAAAGTCGATCCGCACGAACCCCGAAGGCCCGGTAATAGGTGCGGTTCTGTCTTCCGACGACGAGGAAGCCGGAAGGCCAGGAGAACACCCGCTTCAGCACCAAGTGTTTCAACCGCCATCGATAGCCGTGGCAAGGTTCATCAAGCAGGTGGGAGTCGCCGCGGAAGAAGGTTGGAATCTTACTCCTGTAGCATTCCCGCATGGCACGCAGGTGCGAGAGCCACGCCCATCCGGTAATGTGCACGATATCCGGCTGCCAGCTTTTGATGCGCTCCATGAGCAGCGGATTATTCAGGCCGAAAAAATGATGAGTACCCGGATTGGAGGAAACGTTGGAGACAGCTTCGAACTCATAGCCCTCAGTCAGAGGGATGTCCCATGCTACGGGGATGTTGAAACCGTGGTCCAGCACGGAATCCTGCGCAGCGTGCCACGTGAAGAAGACCTTGATCGACAGATCATCCTGTCGGGCGAGCCGGCGGTAGAGCGGCACGTAATATTGGATCGGGTGCGAGACGACGAACGCCAGCCGCAGCCGTCGAGTGCCTGGCTTCATTGTAGCTATACGTATCCTGCGACGGCCTGGGATACCGATTCCCTATAATTGTCCCAGCTGCACTGTTCAGCTCTGGCGCGCGCGGCGCGGCTCATGACCGGGAGGCGGGAGCGATTTTCCGCGAACCAGCGCAAGGCCTCAACAAGGGCATCCAGATCGCCGGTCGGCAACACGCGGCCGCAATCCTCGTCCAATATCTCAGACGCCCCTCCCGAATCCGAAGCGATCAACGGCAATCCGCATGCCAGTGCCTCGAGCTGAACCAGAGCTAAACCCTCAAAGAAGGAGGGAAATACGAAAACGTCGGCGGCGCGATAGTGCTCGCGCAGGGATTCCCGGGAACAAGGAGGGATTACCCCGACGTTGGATGGCAAGCCGGATAATTTTCGCAGCTCAAGCTGACACGAGCCGACCAGCTCCAATTCGGCATCGGGCAAGCCTGCCTGCTCCCATGCTTCGAGCAGCAACGGCGTACCTTTGCGCAACGAGAGCTGGCCGGCATAGATGAACCGCAACGGACGATCCACATTTTCCTTCACGCCGGGACACCAATACGCCGAATCTACGCCATACGCGGCGCGCGTAATCGGCTTGTGCGGATGAAAAGACCGGATCGTCTCCTCCACAAACCCGCTTGGAGCGAGCACCAGATCCGCCAACTGCATTTCTTTCTTCTTCTGCTCCGGACGGACGTAGCGGCTCGAGCGCAAGCCACCAGCAGGAAACCAACCCTCATATCGCCTCGCCAGCTTGGCCTGCGTATCTTCCCATGCCGGATAATACCCGATCGGCATATCGTAGATACAGGCCTTGCCAAGGCGTTTCGCCTCCGCAAACTGAAAAAATGAACAGTCCTCATAGGCGTGAACCGCGGTAACCGAGCTACGTCGGCACTCGCGTCGCATCATTCTCATCAACCAATCATTGGCTTCGTACGACAGCCTCTCGTCACCGAAGCCTAGCGAGCGAACGATGAGCCTCGTGAACTCGCCGATTCGGTCCTGCAGCAAAGGCGCACGCCTGAGCGGTTCGAAATATCGACGCCGTAACCGCTGTGCCATCGACTGCAGCGGACGTACGAGTTCAAGTAATCGCAAGCAGCCCACAGAAGGCATCCAGGAAACACAAAATGCTTCCAACCTCCCTGCTTCAAAATGAGCAAGAGCAGCATGGTGCGAGTTAGGATTGCCGGTCGGATGCCCAAACAGGACGGTCATTCGTCTGAGCCAGCCGCTGTGATGAATTCGGGCTGTTTCCCTTTTTTATTAGCCAACCAAACATGCGTCGAATATGGCTGCATGGCGCTGCGCCATTGCTGACGCCAAAAACGGCTCTACAATAGCGCGGCGATCGATACTCTGCCTGCTTGCAGCCGCATCAAGAAAACCTCTCATCACATCCGCAGCTTCACTCACGGGCATCTCCATATTTTCGTCAAACCACAATGCATGTCCAAGGGTATTTTGCTGTCGGAAATGGTCAAATGCCGGGCTATCCCGGCGCAGTGATGCAATCAATGGTTTACCAGATAATGCATAGCTGAAGAGCTTCGATGGCATGTAACCCGCGTCATCTACTCCTAATATCATCGCGCCTCTGCTCTCAAAAAGCAATTCAATAGATCGTCGATAGGAAACGCGGGTTGGCAACTCAGTAACCAAGTCCCCAATACCGGCTTCTCTTGCAGTGGTCTCAAGAGGCTTTGGGTCGCCAATTTTCCAATCATAGATCGTACCGAACAACCTCAGGCGCGCGCGCGCCGCGAGGCGATCACCCTGTGAACGCAGGAACCCCAGCGCGCGACATATCAATGTAAATGATCGCATCATGATTCGACCGCCAGCACCAACGTAGTTAATCGATAGCTCGTCATCACCTCCTTCGGCCAGTTGTATTAGCTTATTTTTATTGAAAAAGTCACGCTCCATTGCGCCAAAAGGGATAACCGCATTTCGATCTGGAGACAGCCATTCAGGATAGTTATCTTGATAACGCGCTTTAAGGACGTCTATGTAATTGCCCGAGACCGAAATCAGTCCTGCGGCATTGAGGACCGACAAGCGTTCCATGCGTTCTGAAAGCCATTGAAGAAAAGCACTTTTCCAAGACGTAAGATGAGGCTTCCGATCACGAATCCAAGGATCGTGAAGATCAAGAATATATCGAATCGAAAATTCTCGGTTCCAAAGATAGCCCAACATGAAAAACTGAAACGTCGTGGTTGAAATATATACTATGTCAAATCGTCCTTCTCTGAGCAGTTGTCTGCCGGCCTGATACATCGGTCCGATCGTCCGCCAGCCATGCGTGTGGGAACCCATAAGGCGCCACAATTCATCTAATCCAGATCCCACCGAATGGACCTTCACGTCCTCAGGAAAAAAGGTCTCCGAATCTGGTTCGATTATGTCCTGGCGACATTCTTGTGCCCTCGGAGTGAGAATCTCCAGTTCCCAACCAGCGCTGCGCAACTCCCAAGCCAGCATTCTGGCGCGCTGCATGTCTGCAATAATAGCGGGCTTGAACGCGCTCACGACGACGAGAACTCGCCTTTGAGCGTTTCGTCCCCGCATTAGACTAATCGCCCTATGGCTCGGGTTTACTCGCTGATTTCTACTGCGGCTAGACAGCAACGAAGGGCCTCTTTAGGTAGTTTTTCGTTTTCACCTAGCTCAATTTCTATAGAACGAGGCCGCCCGCTCTGAACATACTGCTGAATTTTTCCCGGCGCGTAAACCGTCGGCATGCCTCCAAGAAAACTGGCCCACATGCTAAATGTGGAATATCCACTTGCCAAGAGCATTGATGAACGCGACATCTTCAAAAGGTCGACGATAGCTACGTCGGAGGGCGCCATGAATACATTTTTTTCTTGCATGAGCGGAGCAATTTGGGCCGGTGTCCCGTCTGTGAATACAATGATCGGAATATCGTCACACGAGGGCACTGCGCGTATTTTTCTGATCGTGACAACGAACCAGTTGAGCGGTGTGCATTGGGGGTGTTTCGCGACTTCATGCTCGCTCTGGTGGGGCAGAATCTGATCTCCGCGACGTACGTGGAGTGCGATAAACCGCCGTCCCGGAGATAATGCGCGTTTTTGGAAGTTTGGCTTGGTAATACGCCAGATTTCGTTCTTCAGGAAGGCGTGATGCGGCAGCAGCTTAGCAAAATAATCCTTGAGTCCCTTATACGCTATTACAACATCAACATCCTGCTTTGGCGATAGTGCAGCGGCGTAAATATCGGCTTCTTCTTCTGACAATCTACGAGATCGCAGAAGCACCCATGTACGCCTCAAGCCGTGTATATATCCGTCGTATTGAAAATGTAGACTGTATCGGCGCTTATCTCTTTCGCCTCGGAGGTGGGGACCAATTCGAATGCCACCCCATAACGGCGCGAGCATTTGAAAGCCGCTTCTACGCGCGAAAACTGCGGCCCGCGCCCACGGCAATAGGCAGTTTCCGAGTCCAACGCGCCCGGTCATCGGAAGCACATACGTCGTCATCCTTACGAGCTCCTGTTTCGACGGGGGGTCGACACGATGTTTCACCGCGTATTCGGCCCTCGAAGCTGGGCTATTTGCCGGTGGACCGAGCAATCCAGGCCATGGTCTCGATCGTGTTAGCTGTGGCGCGAGACCTGTGCGCGCTGATAGCGCGATTCACCGCATCTATCCGCGTCAGTTGCTGCCAGTCCCAGCAAACCATACGTGAGCCGGCTGTAACGGGCTGCATTTCGCGCTTGCGATCGTTCAGGCGAGCAGAGCAGCGCATCAAGACGTGCAGCCAGAGCGCTCGGGTCGCAAAGCGAATCGCGGATGGTTCGGTGGTTTAAACGTCATCAAAGGGGTAAGCATCGAGCGCAGACCACTTGGATCTAAGAAGGCGC
Organism: Xanthobacteraceae bacterium; assembly: GCA_036557705.1. GTDB lineage: Bacteria > Pseudomonadota > Alphaproteobacteria > Rhizobiales > Xanthobacteraceae > VAZQ01. The sequence continues at coordinate 44,764 of DATBHB010000096.1, read as the reverse complement.
CCTGCTGGTCTTAGCTCCTACATCGATCCTCCTGACAAAGCTCTCAAGTAGTCCCGAACGCCTTTTCACGGCATCATCGCGATCGTGCGGCGAATTGCCATTTCATGGATCCTTCCTCATTTCGTTCAGCCAGAAGGAAGTCTCGGATATCACTTCCAATGCTAGAAGCGGAAGGCGTGTTCTTCCAGATAGCCGTCATTGCTTGTCGATGCGTGGCAAAATGCGCGGCGGTGCATCGCGCGAGGACAAGGCTGGCCAGTTCTACCGGAGTTTTCGCCAGCGGTACCGCCTGAACGTCCCAGCGGTAACCTCGAACGCCGAATTCGGTCGTCGCTACGGGAAGTCCCCAGCCCAGGCATACTCCGAGTTTGGTGCTGCAGCCTTTGGCATATTCAAATAGCGGATGAGCGAAGCAGCACCACGTCCCAGCTTCCTGCCGTAGTTGCTGGTCGGAGAGCGGGCCGAGGTACTCCACGAAGCTATACCTTTTAGCTAGCTGGCGTCCTGCGTCTCTAGGTTGCCCCACCAACCTAAAGCGAAAGCTATCAGGCGCCGCCTCGTCGAGAGCGTCGAACAGCTGGACCAATCCCCAGAAATTAGGGGGATGATCCAGCGTCGATACACAGCCGACCCTTCCGTCCACCGAATTAAATTCTAACGTGCATTCGATTATTGTTCTAGGCACCCAGTGGATTTTCGCGGTCCCCAACCATTTTTCAAGCTCGGCTTCGAACGGTGATAAAGTCAACACTGCATCAATCCAACGGCGCTGCTCAACCTCCTCCAACAGCTGCCTGCCTATCATCCGTTCGGTTAATGCACCGCGGCGCTTGTTTCCGCTCTTCCATCGAAGTTTCTCTTCGATTACGAAATCAAGAGTTTCCACTCCATGCGAGAGAAGTATCTGCTTTACGTGTGGGAACGCTACCTTCAACTTTTGCGACAGTTCGCTGTAAAGGTTAAGTGCGAAGAAGATGAACGTTGCATTTTTTTTGTTCAACTCGCTTTCAATGTTGCGGTACAGGCCCCGGGGCTCTCTAGTCGGCGATCGCTTGGGGGAGAGCCGGTTAAAAACGCGCGCCGCCAGCCCGGACTCCGACTCATATGCAATCTGGTGAAGCTGAAAACCGGCCTCTTGAAGCTCGGCCAAATACTCACGCGTGCATATCTGTACACCTCCTCCTGTAACTTGCAACGACTTCTCATGCCCCACCAACAGGGCCGGCGTCTCAGTCATGAGTCGGCGTCGCGCAAAGGTGGCGGGTATCTTCAGCGTTTTTCGGATCACGTCCGAGGCGCTGGGACGTATAACCAAGCGTCCGAAGCTCTTCGTAGCACGCTTCTTCGAGCGCTTCGGAATGGGCCTCAAGAAAGATAATTGGTTGAGATGCCCGAATAACTTGACGGGCTCCCTCCAGGACGTGCAATTCAGCACCCTCGACATCGATTTTCACGACATTAGGTCGGCGAATTCGCTGTGCCTCCACGAAGGTGTCGAGCATCCGAATCCCGATCGCCGAACTCCCTAAAGGAGGAGCTTCGGTTTGGAAGGGACTGCTGGCCAATTTTCCCATGCTGCTGTCCGGCATGGTCAACAGCTGGCCCAGTCCGTCGAAATTACCGATCGCACCACGTACGACCTCAATGGGTAGGTCTGGATTCAGATCGCACAGACGTTGGAGCGCAGTCTGATTATCGGGAAGCGCTTCGAACGCATACACTTTGGAAGCCCCCGCTAGTGCCATAATTCCGGTCAAGTAGCCGCGATAAGCGCCCACGTCGTAGCAAACGTCTCCAGGACTTACTGCGTCCGCAACGGCTGCCGCAAATTCCGCCTCATAGGTTCCTGCCCAAACTGCCTTGTCCATGGGTAACATGACTTCAAAGAACAGACCGGCAGCCGGTCCGGCATTGATCCTGTGTACGAATGGCCTTTGGATTAAAGTTCGCGCTACGAGCCATCTCTGCAGCGCGGCAACCACGGGGATATCTCTGATCAGGGGGCGCGCACCATACGGCAATACGTTCACACTTGCGCGGATCATTTGATCGAATAATGACGAGGGCATTCCTAATGACCGCCTACTGGAAAGAGATATCTAGCGTTGTCCCGAGTTGCGATGCGATGCGGGCATGGCTGAACCGATTCGAAATCAGCTCGGCCCATCCAGCCGCCGCCTGCTCCGTTCCCCATTCCAGCAGACGATCGAGCCCTTCGATCATGGAGGTGCCGTCCAATGCGCTTACAGTCGGTCCCAGATGATACGAGCGCACCACGCGCTCTGTTGCTGACCCCCGAGGCGCAATCGTAAAAATTGGACGGCCCAGCTCCGCGTAAGTGACAAGCTTGGTTGGAAGCGAGGTCATCATTTCCGGGCGGCCGATCGGCAACGGCAGCAGAAACGCATCGCAAGAGTCGAGGCCTTCGCGGACCTGCGCCGGGAGAGTCGGGCCAAACGCACGGACCTTTGGGCTCAGCTCTGCCAGCCGGGAATCCCCATAGGTGATCAATTCCCAATCCCTGGCTGTTCTGGTGGACCAGGAATTTAGGCTGGTCACGAAAAACTCCAACTCTCGTTGACCCCAGAAGTTTCCACTAAACCCGATCCGAAACACTCCTTGTTTCTTAGGGGTGCGGAACTGCCTGGCGCAAGACAACGGGTTCACCGGCAGTGTCACCAAAATGGCGGAGGACGGATCGTTGAGCATGGATGCTGCGAGCTCCTCGCTGACTGCATCATAACTCACCATTGTTTGTTGCAGCTGCGTCTTTGCAGTCTCAATCTCACGCAAGAAGGCCCGGCCTAAACTCTCGCGCTGTGCTGTAGCGCAGGGCTCGTCATGTAGTGAAACGTGGGTTCGGCGGCGTTTTAGGTGGGGACCAATTCGAGCAAGGAGAGGAGCAAGACCATAATCGAACACGACCCAGACGACGTCAGGATCAAACTCGTCAATGCGGCGCCGCACGCAACCCGCGATATGCCCACTCCAAATAACGCGCCCAAACCACCTCCAGAACTGCCTTACGCCGGGCCACGTATTGCCCCGCATCCTGAGGTAACAGCTCTCTCTTCTCTTCACGTGCGCCAGTTCGTTCGGCACAAGGCCACTGTCTCGGGAGAGGCTAATCCAGAAGACGTCCGCTTCAGCAATTCGGGAAATCCAGTAGCGAATGATCGCCGCGCCGCCCATCAGATCGTCGCCTGCGAACTGGGTTATCAACAGCACTCGCTTTTGCCGCCTAGTTTGACCGCATGATGCGTTCACGCCGCGGGGCCCCGCACGGCCGGCCTCGGCAGCCCGTACGTACGGCTCAACGCCCATCTCTACGTCGACACCCGCGTAAAAGGGATTTGTCGTGCTGGCGCATCTCGGTCAGGCTACTGAAGCCACGGTTCTGCGGCTCCATGCAGCGCAGACCTCCACCAAAATCGAGTCCAGTGTTTTGGTCAGCGACCATCTTGGGTAATGTTGCGTTATTTTGGAAAGATCGGAGATATAGCAGATATGATCGCCAGCACGAGGGGTATCGATATATTCGTAATTCATCCGCTTTCCGGAGATCGCACTCACAGCGTCGAACGCTTCGATAATGGAAATAGAGTTCCTCCTACCGCCGCCTAGATTGTAAACCTCGGCGATACGCGGCGCATTAATAAACTCGCTGATAAACAAAGCCACATCTCGACTATGGATATTGTCACGAACCTGCTTTCCTTTGTATCCAAATACCTTGTAGACTCGTTGTTCGAGGTTGCATTTTGCCAAGTAACTCAGAAAGCCATGCAGTTCAACGCCACTGTGGTTGGGTCCAGTGAGACATCCGCCGCGCAAGCAGCACGTCGGCATTCCAAAATAACGGCCGTATTCCTGAACAAGAATATCAGCGGCCAATTTGGATGCGCCAAATAACGAGTGCTTGCTCCGGTCAATGCGAAAGGTTTCTGGTATGCCGTTCGCGAACATCGCGTCGGCGTAATCCCATCGCGTATCGGTCTCCACCAGCAGAATCTCGTTAGGCGCATCGCCATAGACTTTGTTCGTGCTCAAGAAGACGAACGGCGCTTCCGGGCAGGCTTTACGAGAAGCCTCCAAGAGATTCAGCGTGCCCACGGCATTAACGTCGAAGTCGTCAAACGGGCGCTTCGCTGCGAGATCGTGGCTCGGCTGCGCGGCGCAATGAACTACCGCGGATGGCCTGATCCGCTCGATCAAGCCCGAGATGGTTTTCCGATCACGCAAGTCGCTCTCATGATGAGTGAAGGCTCGAAACGAATTTACGAGGCGCATCTGGTTCCAACGCGTATCGCCGGCTGGGCCAAAAAACTCAGCGCGCATATTGTTGTCGACCCCATGGACACGCCAACCCGCCTCTGAGAAAAACGCGACGACCTCGGAGCCGATGAGGCCGTTAGAGCCGGTGACTACTATTGACTTCATGCCGTGATCTTCCAGCTGGGGAAGGGATTGAAATCTGGTCCGCTAGACGCGATCGGTAGATCAAAAGGTAGGTTCGGTCGATAACGAATCTCGCACTGCGTGCCGCGTCAAGCATGCGGCGAGTGGAACGCGGCGTCTGCCGAGCCGTACTTCCGATAGATATCGGTAAATTCCATAGAATTGACGCTCCGTTGTATTCATCAAAAAAACCAGTCGTAACTCAGACAATATTATGAAGCGCGCCTTCGCACGCACGCTCGGCTCGCCGAGCGAGCGTAAATACTTCAGAAAATTCACAAAAACATTGAAAACCGCAGATCGAAAGCACAACTGTTGCAGACAATCATAGTATTGTGAGTAGTCCGCGGTAGCAGCAAATTCTTCGTAGAGCTGAACGAGATAATCGAAGCTCAAGCGAGCCGGCGCTATCCAATGCCGGAATCGTAATTGATCATCATACCAGAGGCGCTTGCCCAGGAGTATAAGGCCGGCACAGATCTCTGAATCTTCGCCCGATGTCAGCCGCGCACCGTTGCGTCCGAGTAATACGGGAAATCCCGGGCAGGAGTAAAGCGTCAGTATTTCTTCGCGTCGCACAACCAGACCCGAGCCCCAAAGGTATCCTCGGGCAGTCACATCCCCCGATTTCAGTGCCTGCACGCCAAGGGCATAGCCAATGCCATGGCTGTACAGAAAGCTCGGAACCTCTCCGTCGATCACCGGCTGCGACTGTCCCCCGGCGGCTCCGACTCGGTCGTCGAGCATAATGTTACGTGCAATTGTCAGATAATCCGGCGCCAGCCAATTGTCATCATCGCAGAAAACGATGATCTCGCCTTGGGCAGCCTGTACGCCGGCACGTCGGGCGAAGCTCAGACCTTGCCGTGGCTCATAGATGACACGAAACGCAAAGGCGGGATTGCCGGCCTCCTTCCAAATCTGCTGCGCGACCGGCCCCGTTCCGTCGTTGGAGTTGTTGTCGACCAAGAGGACTTCAACGGGGAAATCCGCGTCGCACCGCGCCACGGCGTCGAGGGTCGGCCGGAGGCGAGGAGCGCCGTTATAGGTACAGATGATGACGGAGATGCCGGTCATGATTGATCGCGAGCGAATCGGTCACGCTGCGCTGCGCCCGGATACCCAGGACTATGCGGCGGGAGCGTGTACGCGACAGGCGTCGGGCAGCATATCCACAGTCGCATCGATCACCTGCTCGGGCCTGATTGAGCGGATGGTGTCGCTCGGGTGCGCGGGATAAAGCATGCGATGGCCCTTGCCGCAGGGGTACCACTGGCCGGGCGGATTGCGCCTCGAAAAGACGGCGATGCAGGGCGTGCCGACGGCGGCGGCAAGATGCATGGGGCCGCTGTCGTGGCAGAGGAAGAACGAAAAGTGCCGCGCCACAGCGGCGCTGACTCGCGGCGATATCTCGCCGCATAGATTAAGCGCGGGGCCGGACCACTTTTCGGCGACAAGCGTCGAGCGCACCCGATCCTCGGCGGCGCCGAGGAGAACAAGCCCCAGGTCTGGCCGCCAAACGGCCTCAAGCACCCGGCGCCAATTGTCATCGCCCCAATTATTGATCGGCTGCTTGGTGCCGATGGAGAGGCCGACGATGATGCGATTGCGGAATCCCGGCATCCGCTCGAGCATGCGCTCGGCCTCGCCGCGCTCGGCGCCGGAGAGAGCGAGATCGAAACTCGCCGGATCGTCGAGGTCGACATGACCAAGGGCAGCAAGGGTCCGCGCCAGACGAGCGGCTTCCGACTCGCAGCGGCCCTCGTCCGGAAACTGCCGCAGCTCGCGGTCAGTGCCAAAGCCGATGCAAGAAGCGATGCCGCACGAGCGAAAGAACAACCAATCGCGGAGGATGGCAGCACGGCTGCGTTCCGGCGGCAGGTAGACGAGCCGGTCGGGAGCGAAGTTGCGGAGCGCGGCGCGGAGCGCAACGATGTCGCCGACGTGGCGCGTGGCGCCCGGATAGCTGAAATACCCATCGACGAGACCGGTGCCCTTGAGAATTTCCTGCGCCGGGGCGGTCATGCTGGAAACCGGCTCGTTGGTGAGGAGCGCAATTCTCGCTCCCGGATAGCAGCGGCGCACGAGCCGCAGGCAAGGCAGCGCCACGACAAAATCGCCGATGCTGCCGAGCCGAAATATCAGCACGCGTTTCTGCCGCGCGGGCGAAGCGGGCGCTTTCGGTCGCGGGTTCGGCCGAGCGCGTCGCATTGCGGGGACGCCACTGCCCTGCGCAAACTGCCGGTGCACTTCGATGGCCCAGCCGCGCAGCCGGCGCTGGCGAATCCCGGTGCGCTCGAACAGCCAGTCGGCGACCGGAGTGGTAAATCCGGTCTTGCGCCGGCTCGCCGGCTCGTGGCGCGGCGCCGGACACGCCGCCAGATCGGATTTGACGGGCGGCTTCCCGGACGCGATCGCCGGGCCAAGACGGCGCAGAAGCTCGCCGTCGACAAACGGCAGCCGTATCTCCAGGCCGTGCGCCATCGCGGCCCAGTCGGCATCGCGCAGCAGCTGGTTGCGCATATACCAGCCGGATTCGAGGGCGGAGATCTGCGCGCGCAACGATGCGCCGGCCGCCTCCAGCGGCCGCACAAACCCCGCCAGCGCGTGCTGCGTGGAGAGGCGCTCGAGTCCATCGCGCATGCATTCCGGGTCGAGCAAAGCTTCGACTTCGTCCTCCAGATAAACCGCCCGGCGCAGGAGATAAGCGCTGGCGAGATCGCCCGAGTGGGTGAGAAGTCCGGCCATCTTGGGGGGCAGAGCCGATGGCGCCAGCCGCCGAAGCATGCGCTGCGCGGCGCGACCAGGCGATCCGTGGAGCGGCAGGCGCCCGAACGAATTCAGGAGCTTCGGTATTTGCTCGAACGACGGGTAGCTGCCGAACAGCTCGTCGCCGCCGAGACCCGAGAGCGCCACTTTCAATCCCTGTTGCCTCGCGGCCGTGCTGATCAGCCAGGTGTTGAGGCCGTCGATCGACGGCTGATCCATGGCTTCGAGAAAATCGTCCACCATGGCCTCGAAAGCGGAGCGATCGATGCGCACGGTGGTGTGCCGGGCGCCGAGGCGAGACGCGAGTTCTTCCGCCAATGGGGCCTCGTCGTTCGCCGTGCCGAGATATTCGTCGAAGGCAAGCGTGATGGTGCGCAGTTCGCCGCCAAGCTCGGCGGCAAGCGCGGCGATGACGCCGGAATCGACGCCGGCCGAAAGAAAAATTCCGACGGGCACATCGGCCACGAGATGATGGCGCACGCTGTCGTGAATGAGCGCGCGCAATTCGCCGGGCGCGAGCGGCGCCGGCGGCTGCGCGACATAAAGCTCCTCGATGCGGCGATAGGGCTTCGGCGCGGGGGCCGGCGAGCCGAGCGCGATGCGCTGGAAATGACCGGCCGGAAAGGCGCGGATGCCGGCCCACCAGGTGAACGGCTCCGGCACCGAGCCCCAGAGATAGAAGCCGACGAGGCCGGCGGGATCGCGGGCGTCATCGACAGGCGCGAGCCGCGCCAGCGCGCGCGCCGCCGAGGCGAACCAGAGCATGCCGCCGCGTTCGGCGACATAGAGCGGCTTGATGCCGTAAGGATCGCGGGCAAGCCACAGCTCGCCGGAGAGCTGGTCCCAGAGCGCGAACGCAAACATGCCGCGCAGTTTCGGCAGCGCCGCTTCGCCCCAGGCGGCGACGGCGTTGATCAGCACTTCGGTGTCGCTGTCGGTGCGGAAGGCGACGCCTTGGCGCTCAAGCTCGGCGCGCAGCTCGCGGTAGTTATAAATCTCGCCGTTGAAGGTGATGGTCCAGCGGCCGGTATGATCTGACATCGGCTGTGCGCCGGCGGCGGAGAGGTCGATGATGGCGAGGCGCCGATGGCCGAGCACGATGCGGCCGTCGGGGGAAGTCCAGAGGCCCTCGCCGTCCGGCCCGCGCGCGCGTTGGTAATCATTGAGCCGCGCGACGACGGCCGCCGCGGTTTCGGTCGACGCGGGGGCGTCGGCCGCAAGCTGGAGGGCGCCGGCGATGCCGCACATGTTTACGGCGAGGTCCGATCAGGTTGCATCAGGGGTTGACGGTTCGCACTGGCGGTCGTGTCACGTCACCACGGCGCTCGCGCAATGTCCGTTTGCGAGAAATCACCACCTCGAAACAGAAGCGGCAGATCCCGCTGTTTTGCGAGAGCGTACGCAAAGCAGTCCCCATAATTGAGGCCGGCCGGATGACGACCCTTGCCGAAGCGCCGCCACGCGTCACGCGCGAGCTCTCCCTGGCCCTGATCGACCGCGGTTATTTCGATTGCGGTGCGATAAAGCAGCACATCCAGCTCGCGACCACCCGCCTCGCCTTTGCGGCTCTCAATCACCATCGCGGTTTCGAGAAAATTGGCGGTTGACAGCAGCCGGATTGCTGCCGACTTCATCGCCTGCGCAAGGCGCACCGCATCGGGCTCATTGAGCAGCACGGCGATCAGCGCCGACGTGTCGATGACCATTAGCCCGGCAAGCCATTTTCATCGTAGCCGATGATTTCTTCAGCGGTGCGCCGGTCCACGTCTGGAAGAGCAGCACAGCGCCGACCGATTTCCAGTATTTCTTCCGCAAGATCACGATCCCGGTGCGGCGTGTCATCTTTGTCGGCAGCAAGAATATCGGCAATTTGGCGCTCCTCCTGCTCAGGAGACGGTCTCGTGCCGCCGGTGTATCGGACACCGGATTGGGCAGCGCGTATGTCTGCCAAGCCAGCGGCTCGACGCATTGCGGTCGACGGTTTGAGGAGAATGCCTTCCTCCACTTCCTCGGCTTCGATCGCGTCGTCGGCTGCGTTTGTAAGCACGCTTCGCAAATCGTCGGGCAATGTGATCTGGTTCCCGTGGACCTGGACCTTCGGCATTCTCGGCGGCCTCATGCTTGTGGCGGCAAGCTGATCGTGCGCGCCATCTGCGCATGCGTCGCGCGCATTTCCTGCGTCAGGGCACCCATCGAGCTATCGAGGCGCATCACAATCGCGGTCAGGACGCGCATGTCGTCGCGCAGGCTGGCCATGTCGGTGATCAACCGCTCATTCTGCTTGGCAATGAAGTTCAGGTCCGGCTCGGCCATACCGACTCATATGGCCCGGGAAGCATTGGTTTCCAATCCCACATGGCCTACTCCGTGTAGTAATTCTTGTAGTAGCGGCCGCCGTAGTAGTAGGCGTATTTGCCGTATTTCTGCGCCTGGCTTTCGCGGACGAAGTTGAAGACGATGCCGGCGATGGTCTTGTGGCCGGAGAGCTGCTGCACCGAGCGGTGCACCATTTCGCGCGCGGTCGCCGCCCAGCGCACCACCAGCACCACCTTGTCGACGCGCTGCGATACGACGATCGGGTCGACGACCGGGCCCAGCGGCGCGGTGTCGATCACGACGTAATCGAACGATTTCCGGAAGCCCTCGATCAGCGCCTTCATGCGCTCGGAGCCCAGCAGATCCGGCGGGTTCTGTGTCTTGCTGCCGGCGGGAAGAATCCAGAATCCGTTGCGCTCGGAAAAACGAACCGCCTCCTTGAGGTCGACCTTGCCGAGGAGGAGATCGACAAGGCCGAGCGTGTTCTTCGCTCCGGCTTCGCGCGAGGCCGAAGGGTGCCGCAGGTCGGCATCGACCAGAAGCACGCTCAGGCCCGAGGTCGCGGCGGAGGCCGCGAGACTGAGCGCGAGCGTGGTCTTGCCCTCGTCCGGGAGCGTGGAGGTGACCTGGATGACCTTGGGCGGGTCGTCGACATCGGTCATCTGAATGCCGCTGCGCAGCGCCCGCATCGATTCGCTGTAGCGCGACAGCGGCTTGAATTTCGGGAAGAGCGTGAGCGGAACGGCCTTGCCGTCGAGCTGGAGATCCTCCTCGCGCATGTGGCTCACCGACGCGAGCAGAGGCAGTTCCAGCGCGGTCTCGATCTGCCGCGGCGTCGTAAAGCCGGCGTTGAGCTTCTCCATGGCGAAGGCGCCGGCAACGCCGAGCATGAGCCCGATCATCGCCGCCACCATCAGCACCTTGGATTTGTTGGGATAGGTCGGAGCACCCGGCGGCAATGCCGGCGTGATGACGCGCGCATCGCGCACTTCGAATGTGGATTCCTCCTGGGTGACCTTCGCCTTCTGCAGAAAGTCCTCGAACAGCGTGCGATTGACCGCAGCGGTGCGCTCCAGCTCGCGCAGCTCGATGGCGTTGGTGGGGTCGAGCCCGGTCTGCCCGGTCACCTCCTGAAGGGTTTTTTCGACGGCGGCTTCGCGCGACTGCGCCAGCTCATACTCGCTCCTGATGGTGGCGATCACCCGCTTGGCCTCGGCCGCAAATGCGCGTTCCACATCCGATTTCTGCGCGCGCAAATTCACCAGTTCCGGATGGCTGGCATTGTAGCGCTGGGAGAGCTCGGCTTCGCGGCGAGACAGATCGGCGAGCTGCCCGCGCAGCGTGCCGATGAGCGGCGAACTGATCAGATCGGGAAATTTCAGCGCGTCGCCGCCCTTCTTCTCGAATTCGGCGGCGATGTCGACGCGCGTCTTTTTTTCCGCGGCCTCCGATCTCGCGCCGACGAGGCGGGTGTTGAGCTCGCTCATCTGCTGCTCGGTGAGCGCGACCGTCGGAGTCTGCACAAGCCCGTGCTCAGCGCGGAAGGTGGCAACGGCCTCCTCGGATTGGCGCAACTGCCGGCGCAATTCGTCGATGCGGTCGGAAAGCCAGCCGGAGGCGCGCTTGGCCGCCTCGAAGCGGGCATCGAGCTTGTCGACCACGAAGGCATCGGCGACCGCGTTGGCGAGGCGCGCCGCGCGCTTGGGATCGATCGATGTCACCGAGATCGAAAGGACGTAGGCCTGGCCGGTGCGACCGACATTGACGGCGCCCTTGAGGGTATTGGCGGCGCTGAAGACCTGAGCCGGCGTTCCTTCGACGGTCGGCGCGGGCGGCGGATCGCCGCGAGCGAACAAGGCGGAGAACCACGACCTTGCCGGCGCGCGGACGCTGCCGAATTCGGGGTCGTTGTAGAGACGTTCCTTGTCGGCGACACGCTGCATCAACACCGAGGAGCGGATGATTTCCATCTGGCTTGCGATCGCCGCCAGATCGAAGCTGAAGTCGGACATGATCGCGTTGGCGCCGGGCGCGTTTTCCTTGCGCGGGTCGAGCAGGACCTGGGCCGTCGCGGTATAGCGCGGGATTTCCCGCATCAGGTAGACGCCGCCGATCAGCAGCGCGAGCCCGACCACGGCAGCGACGAAGCGCCACCGCCGCCAGGCGAAATAGAGCGCCTCGCGCAGGTCGAACGACAGATGCTCGGCTTCCGGCGCCTCAGGCCGGGCGATGGACGACATTCGCTGCAGCATCGGGGGTTAGTGGGAGAGGTTAGGCGGGCGCGATGAACGTGAGGTTTCGTAGGGTGGGCAAAGGCGCAACGCGCTTTAGCGCGTGTGCCGTGCCCACGCAGACGGCGCGCGTGGGCACGGCGCTCTTTTCTACGTGTGGCGAGGGCTGGTGCGTGTGGATCGCGCCTTTGCCCACCCTACAGAAGCTCTTCTGACGCAGTTCGCATTAAGTCTGCGGCGCTTGGCGCGAACTGACCGCCTGCGCCACGCCGGCCGCGAGAATCGTCATATAGGTCAAGGTCACGGCCTGGATCTGCAGGCTGAAATCGACCAGGGCGTGCACGCCGACGAGTACCGAAGCGCCCGCCGCGATGGCCGGGATGGTCACGCCGCGCCTGTTGCTCCGCGCGCCTTTGATGCAAATCCAAACCAGGAGCGCGACGGAGGCAATCAACATCGTCCCGAACAGCAGGCCAAGGCCCTGGAAAACCTCGAGATAGGTGTTGTGAGCCTTGTCCCAGAACAGTTCGAGATTCATCCCGCCGTCGCGGAACATCGGGAAGGCTGCAGAGAAGGTGCCGTAGCCGAAGCCGGTCAGCGGCCGGGTAAGGATCGACGCGATCGTCAAGCTCGCGACCCACCCGCGGCCGTGATCGATAATGCCGTCTCGGGCAATGCGGCCGAGGAAGAGGTCGCCGAAACTCACGAACACGGCGCCGATCAACAGCAATGCGAACAGGGCCGGCAAGACTTCGCTGCGCTTACGGGTCCTCGCATTGCGCATGGTCAGGGATACAAGCACCACGATGCCGAGCGCGGTCGAGATGATCCCGCCGCGATTGGCGGTGAGGAGCTGCGCCGGGAGAATGACCGCCGCCGATGCCAGCGGGAGCGCAGCCTTGCCGCCGCTCGTTTCGATGAGCATGGCAAATTTCAGCCGCAGCAGGCTCGCAGTGTGCCCGAAGGCTTCGCGATAGGCCCGAAGCGTGAGGCCGACCGCGCCGATGAGCGCGATGCCGGCGAAAGTCACGAAATGATTTTGACTGACGAAGGTCGAGGTCACGAATTTCGACGGGCCCACGCCCGGCAAGGTGAATACGCGTCCGCTGCCGAGGATTCCGAGAGCGAAAAGGCCCACGGCCGAATAGAGCGCGCCGATGACGATCACCGACCAGACCAGGAGCCGGGCGCGGCGTTCATCGCCAGCGAGCTGAAGCGCGAGCCAGAACGCGCTCGCGGCCGTGAGCAGCCGCAAGAGCGCGAGGTGAGAGAGATCGCGATCGATGCTGATGCTGCCGGCGACCTTGCGATCGAGCGCGTCGGCGGCGAGCCGCCACAGCGGATGCTGCCAGGCGCTGGGCGTCCAGGTCGCATTCTGGAGGAGCGCCCATAGCGCGGCGAGGGCGAACAAACCGGCCGCAATCCTGATCCGGCCGATCGGCAGCGGATGCGGGCGACCGCGCACCGCCAGGACGATCTCATAGGCGCACGCCAAGGCGCAGAACAGGACCGCGTTGATTCCCCAGGCGATGGGCCGATTGCTGCCGAGCCAAAACGGTGTCCAGGCCAGCGCACCGACAAACAATGTGAGAAGAACGTCATCGATCGTGATCGAAGTAGCGCGGCTTGGCGAGTCATTGGCGAGATCGCTCGGGAACGGCGCGCGCGTTTTCGGAGCGGCGGGTTTCATGCCTGCCGCTGCAGGCGCTTCCAGGCGTTGTGTCGCCGCCAATTCACATCCCCAGAGAGCTGAGGGTTTTTGGGCTCGCGAGCCCGGAAGCCACAAGGGCAGAGCGGATGGCCTCGCGCTCCGGTGCGGATTTCTCGCCGAGAATGCTGCGCGGCCGGTCGGCCCCCAGTTGGGGAACGCTGGTGGCGAGATCGCGAATGACTGTCCGCCGGTCCTGCTCCGGCAGTTCGGCCCAATGTTCGAGCCCGAAGATCGCACGGTCCGTCATCAGGTAGCCCTCGTGCGATCCGGTCAGCGCCGACATGCGAAAGGCGGCAAGCACGTCTTCGATGGGAGCCGCGCGCGCCGAACGCGCCTCTGCCAGCGCCAGCCAAGCAGGGGTGCTCGTCGGCGAGCGCTCTGCGATCGCCGATATGGCCTCCTCGACGGCAGCGCGATCGTTCGGCGTTTGCCTCAGCACGATCGCAAGCCGCAGCTCGCGCGCCCGCTCGGCCGCGCCAGGCACATCGAGGAAGCTTGCAATGAACGGCGCCAGAGAGACGTCGATCGGCGAAATGCGTTGGGCGCTCCTCTCGCCGATCAGCGGCGAGGCAACTCTTTCAAAAGCGACCAGGTCGGCCCCGCGATAGGCGCCGATGCCGAACAGGAGGGCCAGTCCGATCGCGCAGAGGTTCAGTCGCTGCATGCTACCGCCGTTCGGGTGAATTGGCGTTCACCCGTTTTGCCCATCGCCGCTAGCTAGAGCGTCGCGCTTGGATCGCGCCTGCCCCCCATGCCCGGATCGCTGGCGCGATCCGACCCCGGATCAGGTCCGGGGCAAATTCTCCCCCACACGCGGAGGAGGTAACACAGCCCTGCCCCGTCCGCGCCTGCGAACGCGCGGGCCGGTCCAGATTTGCACAGTGCGTGAAGGTCCCGTTCGAGCCGTTGGCTCGCTGGAAGCACCCCACCCGCAGTCAAGGTTCTTGTTACTTTGGTATAAACATGCCGGTCGTGGCAGAAACATGACAGAGGGGTACGCAGGGACCGCCAAGGCCGCCCGGCTATGCCGCCCGGCTATTGCGAGGCCATGCCGGAATCTGGGCCGCAAGGGCGATAAAACCTCGCCAGTTCGCGTCCCTTGAGGACGATCATCTGCGGACCGAGGCCGCCATGGCGCGCGATCCACTTCTGGATCTGCGGCGGGTACATTTCGTACAGCGCCTGGGTGCCTTCGGGACTCACAACGGCAGCGCGACGCCCCTGTGCGACCCAGGCCGCATGAAAACCGAGCATGGCGCGCTCGGTCACGCAGACTCTCTCTTTCGGGATCAGCGCAGCGACGAGCGTACAAGCCGAAGAGCAGGTTCCGTCAATGACCACTCGCTCGCCGGAATCGCGAAGTGCCGCAAACCGCAGCAGGTATCTTCCGAGCGACCCGCCGTGGTCGTTTTCAATCCGCGTGAGCGCCTTGCCGGGGGAGGAAGAAACCAATGCAGCAAGAAGCGCGACCAGGATGCTCGAACGGCTCCTCGGCCAATCAGCTGCCCTCGGCGTCACGAGCAAACCCGATCAAATTCGGTGGACCCGCCTAATTCAACGTGGGCGGCGGGAGCGTTGAATGATGATGGAAGCATTCGAGCGCACAAGCCACGCCTCCGCCGATCACTGCCGCGAGCAGCAGCAGCCAGCCCGGATCGAACGCTTCTTCTTCGACGGGCGCGGCAGGCGGCAACTCCGGCGGCGGCGGCGGCGGATTGATATCCGCGGCGTTGATCCCGAGGCGCTGCAGCGCCGCCGCCAAACCGCGTTCTGCCGCGATCTTTTGCGCCCGCGTCAAGGTTGACGCCTTGACGACATAGTTCGCCAGTTCCGGCGCAAGCTTTGGGTGCTTGACGACCAAATCCGCGATGCGCTTGCTGAGCTGCTCGCCGCCGTTCGGGAACGCCCTGAACGTATCGACGATCACGGCCGGGGTCAGCATTTCAAGCATCGCCACATTCGGGCCTGCGGGAGTTGCATCCGCCCCGGCAGGCTTTGGCGCGCCCTGCCCATAGGAAGGCAACGGAGGCATTCCCGCGATGACCAGCGAAATGACAAGCGTCGATACCAAGGCGGAGCGCATCTTTAGACCTCCTCCTGCCGTTCTGTCAGGGCTACGCTAAGCCAATGCCACAAGTCAAAGGCTCCCCGGCTGCGCCGCGCAGTTTCCTGCGGTCTGTTGCAAAAACAGAACACAAGTGCGGGCCCATTCGCAGCCGTCATCTTGAGGCGCGAGCATGCAGCCAGCATAAGCGCGTTTACGCGCGCCTTCGACGCGCTATGCTGCATGCGAGCCTCGAAGGATGACGGCTGTTGCACGCCCTAGAACTTCGAACTGCCTCCCATTCCAATAAAATCACTCGTGAATGAGGCGCCCTCGAGATTGGTAAACAGGTGGAGGTGACGGTACGTGAGCTGAATGCCGAGAGTCTGCGTGACCTTGTAGGTCACCGCCCCACTGAGGGTGAGCAGGTCGTCCTTGCGGAACGAATCCAGGTAGTTCTGTTGCTGACTCTGGATGCCCGCCGTAAACGCGAAGTGCCGGCTGAAATCCCAATCGGCCTTGAGCGTCTGCGTCAGGTTGTCGGTCGGAGAGCCCGGCAGCAGGCCGGTCGAGGGATTGATGATCGGTGCCGGAGTGAGGGAATTCTGGCTGAAGTCGGATGTGCCGAACACGCGGTCGGCGGTGTAGCTCACGGTGAGGAATCGGGTCGGGTACCAGTAAAGGCTGCCGCCGAACACGGGAACCGAGACGGTACCGATCGCCACATTGGCAAATTGTTGCTGAGCGAAGCCGCCGTGAATCTCGCCGTTGAACAGGCTGATGCGGTCCGACCCGATACCGGCCACGATCCGGTAGCCATGGGAATTGAGGCCAGGATCGACGTATTGCTGCGAATTCAGCGAGGGCTCGACGTAAGTATAGATGATCGGCGAGATGTAGTATCCCAGACGCCCGTTGAGAGTGGAGATCGAGCCGTCTTGAAAATGCTCGTCGATGAGGTTCCCGGCATTATCGCGCAGGTCCTCGTAGTGCGTCATCGTCAAACTGCCTCCGACCGCGGTAAAGAATGAGGCAAAATTCTTTTGCACCGAGCTCGACAGGTAGGCTTGCTGATATTTCAATGGCGTGGTGATAAACAGACTGGTGTCGACGAGATTGCCGGAAAGCCCCGAATAGTTCTGATCGAGCTTGCCTTGTGCTTGCACGCGGAAGATCAGGTCCCGCTGGATTTCCCAGATGTGGACGATACCCGCAGTCGTATCGTTCGCCTGAACCTGGTTCACCGACGGGTACCAGGTGATATCGCCGACGCCGTAAAGGAACGTACGCTGGATCCCGGTATTGTGTTCGGCAACGACGGAGGGAACGAACCGAGGTCCGCAAGCCTGGATTTGATTGCTGGGAGACAGGTTCAAGTTGAAATTGCAGGCGGCGCCCCATCCGACACTTCCATAAAGCAGCCAATCCAGAACCTGAAGGGCGCCGTCCGAGGACTGCGGGCGCGGATCCGCCTGCGTACGCGCAATCTGCGCAGCCAATGGCTCGACGTTGGAATAGAATATCTGCGGTGCCGGTACTGCGGGCCCCTGAGCCCGAGCCGCCATCGGTGCGGTGCCTGCAACGATGAAGGAAAGCACAGCGAGCGTTGTGGCCGATCGCCCGCGGGCATGACGATGCCCGCAGCTTCCCACGCGATCCGCACGCGCTGCCGTCAGCCTTCCCACTCAACACCCCCCGCCCGACAAGTACCGGCCCCGCTGAGCAGAAACAACATATTTCTGCACAAGTCGGGAAGCGTGCTGTCTCCTAGAAGAAGCGCTCTGGAACCCGAACGACGTCGCCCGGCATGATCAGAACCGTCGTGGCCTGTGGGTACTCGGTCATTTCGGTCGTCCCCGAGCGCTGAATAAGGACCTTTGACGTGCTCGCCCGATAGGTCGAGCCCCCGGCAATCGCGATGGCGCTAAGCACGTTGAGCCCGCTTCGATAGGGGTATTCCCCCGGCTTCGACACTTCGCCCAGAACGTAAAATGGCCGAAAGCTCGTCACGTCGACGGTGACCTTGGGATCGCGAAGGTAGGCTCCCTTGAGTTTCTTGGTCAGTGACTCTTCCAGCTCCACCTTTGTGAGCCCTGCGGCCGGGATGGTTCCCGCGAGCGGAAGCGACAAGCCGCCGGAATTGTCGATCTGATATTCACCGGAAAGCTTGTCCTCGCCGAACACGATGACGCGCACCTTATCGCCGGCAGCGAGCCGAAGCTCCGGGGGCGAAGCCGGTGTTGCGCCGATCTCGGCGCCTTGATCGGCGGTCAAGGCACTGCACCCTGCCACGAGAAGCAGGAGCATGATCGCGCCGACAATTCGTCCGCAGCCGCTGATCATGGCCCTCCGGCCCGCGGAATACCTGCCCGTGGCCCCATGCTTTCTCCACACCCCGATGCTTCCGGCGCCGCAACCTTAGACGCGATCCGGGTCCAATTAGGGCTACTCGCCTACCGAAACAATAAAAATACGATCAGGCTGCCTTGAAGCTGCCATTTTCTCGCGCGCGGCCGCGGTCCCGCTGCGCCATGCTCAAATCTTGATCTGCTCATCGATAAGTGGCCGACGCTAAGCAAGCTGCCCGATGATGAGCGCTGCGTAGACCTTGGCGGCGTCGCACGTCCGCTCCACGGAAGCGAGGTCGAAATCGGTGTGGGCGAACCGCTCTTCGCCGGGGCCGTAGGTACAGGCCTCAATGCCGATCGCATTGAGATAGCCCTGATCGAAGGCATTGGTTGCGTAATACCTTTCCGGGGCGGTTCCGAGCACGGCTTCGGATGCGCGCGTGAGCGCGCGCACGACGCGGGATTCGGCAGCAACGAGCGACGGATGCATCACCGCGCCTTGTTCGACCTTGACGTGCCATGGCCGGCCGCTCGCCGGGTCCGCGGCCCCGTCGAGGAGGCGCGCGACTGCGGCAATCTCGGCCACCGCAGCATCCGGGCTTTCGCCCGGCAGCAGCCGCCGATCGATGGTCAGCTCGCAGCGGTCTGCAATCGTGTGAGTCGAATCCGGAAAGCTGCGGATCCGGGTAATCGCCACGGTGGCGGTGCCGAGATGCGGATGCGATGCCGCCAACGCGACCTCTTCCTGCAGCCGCCGTATCACTTGAACCGCGCCGGTAATGGCGTTGCATCCCTCCTTGGGGCGGCTGCTGTGACACGGAGTGCCGGTGACCGTAATGGCGATATCGACGCGCCCGCGGTTGCCCAGGCTGATGCGATTGCCGGTGCCGTTGAGAACCGCCATCTCGGCCCGCAGCCCGGTCTCCGCAATGAGGGCGGCAATGGCGTCGTGGCGTCCGGTCTCTCCCGAAACGCAGCACACGAAGGCGAGCTCGCCGGCAATCGCGATCTTCGAGGCGACGATCTCTTCGAGGGCCACGAGGATTGCGGCCAGCGGCGCCTTCTGCTCGCTCAAGCCCTTGCCGAGAACGACCTCGCCGGAGAATCCGAACGCGGCGCCGTCGCGTATTTCCCCGCCATAGGGATTGGGCATCGTCGCGGCGGGCTGGTTCATCGCATTGGTCACGAGCATCAGCGAGCGGCCGCTTTCACCGCGGCCGTATCGCGCCAGCAGATTGCCCATGGGGTCGCGCCTAATGTTGTCAATTCCCATGCGTTGGAGGCGCGCCTCGACCTGCGAATCGATGAAGGCGCGCAGTTTCGGTTCGGCCTCGAACAGGCCGGTCAGCGGGCTCGGGACGCGGGCAAGCTCGACCAGCACGGCCTTGATGCGCTCGGACGTGATCCGGGCGACGACGGCGGACAGTTCTCGATCCGAGTTCAAATCCCGATGTCGCATCATTGCGGAGTCCGCGCTCACGCAGGAAAGGAACATTGAAGGCGCAACACCGGACGCCTGCCGGCGGTCCAGGATAGGGGCGAATTCAGTTCCGCGCAATTTCGATTAGCTCGAGAATTTTGCCGCTCATGTGGATCGAACTGATGTCCGGCCGCAGCTGCCCGACGAAACGCACACGTAAGCCGATCTGACAATGACCGGGATGTGCTCGTGTACGTCTTCGACCGCAGCTCCGGCTTTTGACAAGTCCTTGGCGATTTCGGTGTTGGCGCGATCCCCTGAGGTAGTAATAATCCATCTTTTTTTCGGCACGCTTGACCTCTTTCCAATCGCCCCACCTCACGGCGGGCATTGGACAAGTCCGCTTCCCACTTTTGCAGGCGGGAACGGGAGATGTCTCGCCGTGTGTTGCAATCTAGTCCACAGGGCCTGGCCTCGCAAGCTTTGGCTGGAGCATCCGTCGCAGCTACGCCGATTTCGCGATCGCGCACTTCTCCGCGTTACAATTTTGGTTCCGGACCAGCACCGGTCCGACTCATTTCCGAGCGCGTTCGCCTCGGAACGTTTCTCGTCTCACGGCAATGCTTCGCCAGCGTGAGATATTTCTCTCGTATCCACGGATCGGTGACGCGCTTTGCTTTTTGCTCGTATTCGACTGCCTGTCGGTCGCATTCATTCCGATGATCAGTCATGGTGTGATTCGTCCGCTCAAGGTTACGTTTTCTGTTCGTTGGTGTTCGGGGACTGAAACGATGAATTGCACCCGTCGAGTCGCGCCAGCAGGCCTTCGAGGCGGTCCGGGAGGGACGCGGAAATGTCATATAAATCTCGTAGACTGCCACCGATGCCTTCGACAACGGCCCTTTGCACCCGCGCTTCTTCGGGCAAAACCCGCGCCATGACCGAATCCCGGAACCAAAATCGCTGCACCCCGACTGTTTGGATGCCGACACAACGTAAACGGCGCGTAAACGGAGGTGGTTCCTAAACAGGGATTCTTAGGCGCAAAGAATTTACACTTGGAGCGGCTGTGAATTAGCTCGTTGCGTTTCGCGCTGCGGGCGGCTGAACCAAAGCGCGGTAGCCTGGAGCAACGGCCGACCCGACGCTTCCTGACTGCTCCTGTTCAATTTGCGGAATCGGACTGTGCTAATTGACTATTCTAAAATGGCTTTACCGAGGGCGAAAGCATCAAGGAGAGGGAATCGCAATGCCGCATCGTTTGATGGGGATACTTGCGACCCTCGCTCAGGGAGCCGCCATAAACGGCTTATTTATGTCCCGGCCTCAAAGCAAGAGCAGCGAAGGCGATCGCCCCAGCCGATAATACCAATGGAAGGATCAATCCAGCGTCAAGCATGGTGAATGTCCTGCTCGAGCCCGCCGCCTCAACGGAACGCAATGTCAGAAACTTGGTTGCATCGGCTGTTCGACAGCAAAAGAAAAAATCCGTGGCGCGGTGTCGCGGCACGAGTTGCTCTTATCAGGGGCTTTTCGTGGCGCAAGCCCCAGCCGCCCTGTCGTCCTGCCTCGCACGGCCATCGCGTGCAAATCGACGGTCACGCCGTCCTATTCGGTGGTAGCGGGCTGCCCCAATTGCGCCAAGATTTATGGCTCATAATTTTTACGCATACTGAAGAGAACCTCCAAATTCCAATCCTGGCCCCGGGCCCCCCGGGGCTTTTTTACCTTTCGAAATCTTAGGCCACCCGCGACGGCTCACCTGCACCACCCGGTTCGGCTCGGCCACGCCGAACCGAACGTCACCGTCGCGAACGACGTTACCCGCTCCGGTTTTCGCGATTTGTTTGATTGAACCCCACGCCTTAACGCTCGCGAACGGTGGACATGGGGCTAATACGGGAGATCCGCGGCGAGCATTGGGAGGCGTTTATCCCCGCCTGTGCATAACTGTGGATCGTCGCAATTTCGCCAGCTTCCGTAGTGCGAGATTCACGAGGGTGAGGTGTGTCGGAGGCGGGCAATGCTCCGGTCTCTGCAAGAACAAAACAAACTCGCTGCGTTCGACCCGGACGAGGTGCAGCTTCTCGTGCGAGCCTTCGAGGACGCCTTTAATGTTATCCAGAGGAGCGGCGCGCCACTATCCCTCAACGGACACGCCGTACGAACACGAGAACTCCTCGCAGCACGCATCATCGAGTTGGCGAGCCGCGGCGAACGTGATCCCAAGAGACTGCGCGACGAAGCCATCTTGTATCTCGCCCAGTACTCGGTGAGCGACCGGGATTAACGCGCAATCCGAGCGGGACCTGAACGGGTCTCCTGAGATTTCTTGGTCTCCAATCTCCTCAGGGGGTTCGGTTATTAAACTCATCACGCGGGTTGGGATAGGCCGCGGAAGCTGCCGCTACTAGCTCTCTCCCGAGACCCTATCTTTTTCCTTAGCGAGTAGGACCAAGTCCTCAATAGTGATCCGCGATAGCTCGGCAGAAAACGCGTGTTCCGCTCCCGCCAACGCAGGCACCACGACGCCGTTTAGCAGTGGACTGTCCGGGGTAGGCTCGCTCGGTTCCTCAATCTTGGCCGCGCGGAAAACGTCGGCAACCGTGATCTCCCGCGCATGACGAGCCAGCATGTAACCACCACGCGGCCCGCGACAGCCCTTCAACACGCCCATATAGACCAACGCCTGCAGCAAAGACTCCAAAGAGCGCGGCTGAAGGCCACGGGGGGCAACCAGTGTTTTGGCGGTAATCGGTGCGGTTGGCGAGCTCAGCGCGATTTCGAGGACCAGGGAAATGGCGGTGCCAGTTTTCTGGCGCAGGGCGGACATCGAGATGCGGTTCCGTTCGGACCAGAACTGTCGAGCACGCGCGAGAACGGTTATGCTGTCCCACTCGCAAGCAGGTTCTCGACTGCGCGAAGCAATCGAGAGACGTTGTAAGGCTTCAAAAAGGCACCGTCGTGCTCGGTCGGGCAAACCCCAGTCAGGTCCCCCGAAACCAGAAGGACCTTCACTCCGGGGTGCTCTGCCCGCACCACCCTCGCGAGGGCAACTCCGTCCATTGAACCGGGCATTCGGATATCGCTGATCAACAGCTTGACGTCGGCGGATGTGCGCAAGACTCGAATCGCTTCGTCTGCGTCAATGGCTTCGATCACTGCGTAGCCGGCGTCCCGAAGCGCTTCCGCGACCATGATGCGGACGAGGACCTCATCCTCGGCAATCAGGATGGTATGGCTCCTGGTCTCAGATGGTGCAACGGCTACCATCCCGGCGTCTCGCGCAGGTTGGGGGCCTAGATTTACAACGTGCGGTATTACTTAGGCTCAGGTGCCCTGGGGAGGGGCTGAGGCTGGGTAAGGAGATCGAGCCAGTTTTCGACCTACCTCGTTCCTATGAGCGGCTTTCCACGCTAGCCGTTCGCCCGATATCGAACACTTCACAGCGCACCTTCCATCCATTGGTAGTCCAATATGCTCCGAACGAGCTAGGCACCAGCTTGTTCCGGGAACCAACCGCCTAGCACGCGCAGTGGTTTGCAGAGATAGGCTGACATCGGGCCGACGCGGTGCTTGACGCGGATCAGCTAGCTCGGCCGCCGGGCTTGATAGACACGACGTTACTTGGGCGTTCCCTGGTATCATTCAGGAACAGCGCTTCCTCGACCTTTTTGGCAAGCTCAGCTATCGTGAACGGCTTCTTGAGAACGCGCTGCTCCATGGGATCGAGCCTGGTAGGGCCCGCGAACCCGGTCATATACAGAAATGGAAGACTCGGCCTTGTCGCGGCGATTGCCTGCATGGTTTCCACTCCGTTGATTTCCGGCATGGCAATATCGATCAGCACTAGATCAACGGAAGTTCCACTCGCAATCATGTCTATGGCGGCGTGACCTCCATCGACCGCCACAACGCGGTAACCCAAGCTTTCCAAGCATGAAACCGCTAGTTCTCGGACATCTCGATCGTCGTCGACGACCAGAATGGTGGCTTCACGGGTCGGTAAGGAAGGCTCGCTGGCCGCGTCAGGGATGCGCACGAGTGGCGTCGCTGTGGTACGCGGTAAATAGACAGCCACAGTCGTGCCCTGGCCCAACTTCGTAGTAATGGAAACAGTGCCTCCGGTTTGCTGTGCTATCCCGTAGACTTGGCTAAGACCAAGACCTGTCCCGCTCCCTACCGGCTTTGTTGTGAAGAACGGCTCGAACGCCTTCCTTGCCACCTCGTCCGTCATGCCTGTGCCGGTGTCGCTGATGGACACCATCACGTAATCGCCTTCCGTCAGCTCGCGCGGCTTGTCTCTTTGCATTCGGGGCACGTTTGAAGTCGAGATGGTGAGGCGTCCTCCATTCGGCATCGCGTCCCGCGCGTTGACGGCGAGGTTGAGAATGATGGACTCGATTTGAGTGGGATCGGCGGTCGCCCGCCATATATCTTTCTCAAGAATAGTCTCGATGCGGACTGTTCCACCTATGGTGCGAAACAGCAGGTCGCCCATTGTAGTGACAATTGCGTTGAGGTCTATTGGCTCGATCTGGAGACGCTGAGTACGGGAGAAAGCGAGCAGCTGAGCTGTCAACTTCGCCCCTCGTTGCGCAGCCTGGGTCGCGCCTTCCAGATAACGGCGGATGCTTTGATCGCTCCCTCGACGAAGTGCGAGTTCAAGGTTTCCGAGGACAGCCGTCAAAAGATTGTTGAAATCATGCGCAACGCCGCCGGTCATCTGGCCGACAACTTCCATCTTCTGGGCCTGCTGGAGCGCAGCCTCAACTTGCCTCCGCCCCGCGATCTGCTGCCGGAGTTGTTCATTCGCCTGTACGAGCTGGCGCGTTCGCTCCCTCACCACATCTTCCAAATGGGCCGCAGACGAATCCCGGTCGAGCAGGTGCTCCTGCACCTCATATTGCCGTCGGCGGGCGCGCAGAGCCGCTTGTACCGCGCTGATAAGCGTCACAGCATTCAAGGGCCGCTCAAGCAAAGAGACGTTCCCGAGGCTTTGAAGCAGGCGCCTACGATAAGCCTGAGCAGCACCGGACATGGCCCGCGTAGTCAGGATGATGAATGGAAAGTCGGACCAGGGGGGTTGACTAGCTACCCATTGTTCCAACGTCAGAGTTCCACGGTGATAAAACGCCTCTTCAGTCACGAGAGCGACCGCAGCACCTTCCCGAAGCCTTTGATGCAAGTCGTCGAGGTCTGCGCAAACTACAGAGTAAAGGTTAATTTCGACGAGGTGTTGTGCGGCCGCGGATGCATCGCGGCCTATCGGTGCAAGCACAAGGATCCGCTCTTTGAACTCTTCAGCTCTCGCCGCCATTGTTCTTTTCCGGCATGAGCGGTTGCGGATCGCCGACGTAAGTAGGCGTACCGGTAAGGATTCCACTAAACTCCCTGAGAGGAGGACCCACTTTGAGGCCCTGCGGCGTGAGCTGAAATTCTCGAATTGTGTCCTCGTGCGTGCCGCTTCGCTTCTTCACGACCGATATTGCCCGGCGAACGCGACCGCCAGTCTCGAAGTAGCGCAGCATAATGACGGCGTCACTCAGATAACTGAGGTCGATAGGGGTCTGCATCTGGCCTAGCAAGCCGTGCTGAGCTAAGACTATGATGGTAAGAACACCGACTTGATTGAGGTAGGCAAGCAGCTCGTGCATTTGAAGAACAAGGAAGCGCTCATCCGGCATAGCGTTGAGGTACCCGTTCAAACTGTCGATCAACAGCACTCGAACACCACGCGTCTCGACGGCGTCTCTTGCCAGCTGCGCGAACTCACCTGGGGACATTTCGGCAGGGTCAATTTGTTGGATCGAAATAAGCCCTTGATCAACAAACTTTTGCAGCGGAACGTTGAGTGCATCCGCACGAGCAAGCAGAGTGCCTAATCCCTCGTCGAATGCATACATTGCGACCGGCTCGCCACGACGGGCGGCGCTTACCGCATAGGTCACTGCGATCGAGGACTTGCCGACGCCCGCCCCTCCAACAAGCAGCACACTCGTGCCGCGCTCCAACCCGCCTCCGAGCAATGCATCCAATTCTGCGCTGCCGCTTTGAGTACGTTCTCCTACGAACGGCTTGCGATGCTCCGCCGCGATCAACCGGGGGAACACCCTGATCCCGCCAGTTTGAATTATAAAATCGTGGTACCCGCCCCTAAACTTGATTCCGCGCATTTTCTTGACGCGTAGCCGCCGCCGCTCGGCGCCATAATCGAGGGCGAGCTGCTGCAAGGTGATTACACCATGCGCGATGCTATGCAGATGAAAATCTCCCTCATTGGAGGAGAAATCGTCAAGCAGGAGAACGGTACATCGCCGCCCGGCAAAAAAATGCTTTAATGCGAGGATTTGCCGGCGGTACCGCAATGAGCTCTGAGCAAGCAGCCGCACCTCTGAAAGGCTGTCAAAAACGACCCGTAGAGGCTTAAGCTCGTTGACGCGCTCGAATATCAGCTTGGACGATTCGCTCAGCTCCAACTCTGACGGGTGGAAAAGCGTGAGTTCCCGCTCCGGATCGAGAGTAGCCTCGGGAGGAACCAGCTCGAACACGGAAAGCTCGTCGATGGACCAGCCGTGTCGTTTGGCGACAAGGCGCAGTTCACGTTCGCTTTCCGAGAGCGTGACGTAAAGCCCCTTTTCGCCGCGGCTAGCACCCTCCAGAAGGAATTGAAGCGCAATAGTGGTTTTCCCGGTGCCCGGCTCCCCCTCGATCAAATACAATCTGTCGGGGTCGAGGCCGCCGCAGAGAACATCGTCTAGCCCTGGAATTCCGGTAGAAATGATGGGGCCGTCCGCCTGCCGCTCGTTCATGTGTACGCGTCCCCGTGAATGCTGCGTGCTCGATTACATCTGGTGCCTTATGACCGCAGCGGGATCATGCGAAGGCCAGGAGAGTTTCTCACGCCCCTTCACGCGCTCCGAAATAACATCAGATGTCAATTAGTTGACCCTCATGGCCCGAATGGCCAGCTTCTTGTGCGGTGGTCAATCCGGAGCGAGAAACGCCTTGAGGTGGAACTTGTTCCCAGGTCACGAGCATCAGCGAGTGGCCGCTTTCACCGCGGCCGTATCTCGCCAGCAGATTGCCCATGGGGTCGCGCCGCCGGCAATTTGATGCCGCGGCCCTGCTCCTTCGCCTTGGCGTAGACGTAATGGGCGAGCGCGATGTCGTGCGCCACAAGCCCGGTGGTGTGCACAAGTATTCTTTCGTCCTTGCGCTCGCGTCCCGGCTTGCGGCCGGAAACGATATCCGCGATTTCGCCGTAGAGATGATCGCGGCCGAACACGCCCTGCTCCACCATGGCGCGAAAGACCGGCATCTGCATGTTCATTTCCCAGCTGTCGAGGACGACCTTGTCCATGCGTCCCCAGCCGGCAGGATCGAGTTCGCGCCGCGCCAGCGAAATGAAGACGGAACCGGGCTTCAACCAGTCCTCGCGGGTCATGATCTCCGATGAAGTCGTGCCGCCCACCGCAATGTCGGCGCCGCTGACGACCTCTTCGATTGTGTTGCAGGGGCGCACCGGGACGCCGAGAGCGGAGGACCAGCGCTGCGCGAACGCCTCGCGCGTCTCGCGGCGGCGCGAGGTACAGCGAATTTCTTCGAAGCGATAGAGCTTGGCCAGGCAGCGCAGCGCATTGGTTCCCATGGTGCCGATCCCGACAAGGCCGAGCACGCGCGGCGCCGGCGGCGCCAGCCATTTGCAGACGAGCGTCGAGGCGGCGGCGCTGCGCACCGCGTAGGTCCAGTGCTCATCGACGATGCCGAGCCCATGGCCCGCGTTCGGATCGCTTAAGAATACGTAGCGTGCGCATTCGAGATATCCGACGGTATTGCGCTCGCCGTCGTCGAAATAATTATAGAGGCGCACCCCGGTCGCCGGGATGTCCTTGAGCAGCGCCGCTTTGACGTGCCAGTGGTTGTTGAACGGTTGGGCAACGTCGAGCTTGAAGCTCGGCGGGTTCGACAGCGCGACGGTGCCGCGCGCCAGCATGCGATAGACCTCCTCGCAAATCTTCATGGCTTCTTCGATGGTGAGGAGATCGACCGTGTCCTCATAGGGAACAAACAGCAGGTCGGGGTGAGACATGAGCGTATCCTTGTCGTTTTTCTCCGCCTTCCGCCTCAAGACCGCTGCCAAGCGAAAGCCAAGCATGGAGGCGCCGCTTGTATTCCCCGATTTCCGACGGCCGTGCGCGCGCCATACGTTCTGCGCATATCGCTCGCCTGCCGCAAGACCGGTCCGCTTTCGGTGGTGGGCGAATGTCGCCTTCGATCCCTAACTGAATAGACTGCGGGTAAGGAAAACGATTTCAGTCCTATTCCTTGCTCCGAGCTTCTTTCTAATGTTCCGAAGATGGACCATGACCGTGCCCTCAGCCATGTTGAGCTCAGAAGCGATCTGTTTATCACGTCTTCCTCGCCGCAAGACTCGTAATATCTGATACTCGCGTGCAGTGAATTTGGCAAAAAAATGCGCCGTAACTTCCGCTCCCTGCATATTGCGTTGTGTTGCGCCAGCGGCTCTCCACTCTTTGCCCAGAGGAGTTGCCATAGCCACGCTGTTCGCCAGGACGCGAGTAGCGCGACCGATTCCGGATCCCTTTTGTTTAGACTTGCGTCGCATAAGTTTAGAGAGCGCACGGCCGTGGCGCTAGAGACAAGGGCGCTCGGTAACCCGCGACGGGGCGAACAATGCGACTAGGGACGCCTCAAACAGATCACAGTCCAGGGTTTATCCGTAGGACTTCGTGACGTTGATTGCTCACGGGTATAACTGCTGAGCCGATTGCTCCCACGCATTTACCCAGCCGAGAGATACCTGCCCGGGTATCATGTTGAGGCTACTGCCGCCAACCTTTTGGTCGAATTGGGGATGGGCTATGTTCAAAATAAGGCTTTTCTGCGCATCCACGTTGTACAATGTGAAATAACCGCCGTCGGAGCAGCTTCCGCGCTGGCACCTCTTATACTGTGCTCTCCACGGTCGGCGGTCTCTCGCTGCAATTCTGGGTCTGCGGAGCGAAAACGCAGTTCGGGCAAATCATTCGCGTCCATTGTCCCACCTCAGCGGATTCTTCTCCGAAGCGCGGGATGTTCGATTTGCCGCCAAAAGAACTACAAAAAAGTCCTTGGGATTGCTGATTTCTGCACACAAATGTCCAACATCAATGGTGTTAGCGAGAGTAGAAGCCTCTGATGCGATGCTCGCCCCCAGCCCAGCGGCAGTTTGCGTTCACCGATGCGCACCAGCAAAGGATCATCTCGATGATGAGCATCCGGTTTTCTCTTCTAGCCGCTCTCGCCGCCACGATTTTTGCATCGGGATCAACGGAAACGCACGCGCAGCGCGGGAGGCATGCACCTCTGTCTGCGCCTGCCGCTTGTACCGCGAGCTCGACTAACCGCCCGTTGGCGCCAGGATCGCAGCTTTACGGGGTGACATTGGACGACGTCTCCAACACGCAAGGCGAATTGGATGCCCTGGTAAATTTGCCACACATGCCGATCGCCCGCATTTACTTCGACCCGACTGTCAACCCTTCGTCCTATGTGAAGGCGATCCAAACATTCTATCCGAAATCATACATTATGGGCGAGGTGGCCGACTCGTCTGACATGAAAAATTTTACGACCAGCTCAATTACCAGCCAAACAAATAATCTTATTATCGCCCTGGGCCCATGCGTCGATGTTTGGGAGATTGGCAACGAAGTAAATGGTAACTGGCTACTGTCTCGCGGCTCTCACGCCTCGGATGCCTCGGCGACCATGGCCAAAATCGAAGCCGTCTATAACGCAGTCATGGATCCTGCAAATCCGACCGCGCGTTCCAAACTTACCGCCCTTACCTTCTTCTATGAGGGAGAACCGAGCGATCCGAACAATTGCATCAGCACCGGCAACGGCGGCAATGATATGTTCACGTGGATTTCTAAGAACTTTCTGGCAAGTCCAACAGCCACAACAGAAGCAATTCGCACCACGGTTAATTACGTGCTGATCAGTTGGTATCCGGATCAATGCAATAATCTCGCCCCGGACTGGCCTGCGATATTCGAGAAGCTTGCCGGACTCTTTCCCAATTCCTATGTTGGTTTTGGAGAAATAGGAACTGCTAACGCGGACGAGAACCAGAGTTATGAGCAAAACCTCATAATTGAGTACTATCCAATGGTGCGAAACAGAATTAGCTGGCCAGGAACTCCTGACGAAGTGTCTTACATGCAAAGTCACTATGTCGGAGGATATTTTTGGTGGTACTTCGCAGAAGAAATGGTTCCGCGAAATGGGAGCGTATTGTATCAGACGCTATGGAGCGCGATGCAATAGAAGATCTTATAAACGCTCCCCGGGCTGGGACCGGGAGCCGAAATTGATGACGATAAACGACCGCGCGCCGGAGAACTGGGTTTTGCTTGCCGGAAGCTGGGGGAGGCCCAGCGGCGGCATAGTTCTGGACGAGGCACGGCTTACTTTACCCTCGGACGCTCCAGTGTGCTGAGCGAGCTTACGCCGCACGGAATGCCGATCGGGAACATCCTCTGGGTCAGGAACGCGACCTCGGTCCTATTTCGAGCTTGAAGCTTTTTCATTATGTTGCGAACATGAACTTTTACCGTGCTTTCGCTCATATTCAGCTCGTAAGCGATACGCTTGTTGGATCTGCCTTGGCGCAGGGCGCCTAATACTGCGTGTTCCCGTCCCGTAAACGCGACGTCGTTTCCGCTAGGTCTGCAGGGCTGCTCCCGAAACAGCAGGTGCTGCAAATAATGGTAGCTCGCAGGCAGGTAGGTGCCGCCACGCGTAACGATATCGATTGCTTCAATAACGACTTCGAAACCACCACTGCTTGGAACGAATGCGCGCACTCTGATGGGCAAGTTCGTGGCGAATTGCCTGAAGTCTTCCGGCTGCGACAAGATCACTAACGGAGTCAAATCGCCGGAACGGCTGAAGACCGCGAGTCGATCCCTAACCTCGAATTGGTCCCGAACCTCAAGTCCACATCCATCGCCGATGCAAATCAAAACGACGGCTGGCGGCGCGCTCTGCCGCCACTCAGCGAGGCTCGGCGCCGGGATCGCAACCCAGTTGGGGCGTCGAGCCATAATCGAATTTGCCAGACATTCGCGATATAGAATTGGGGCGCCTACAGTTAGGATTATTATCTGATCAGGCGACACCTGTGTACTGACGGCCATGACGCTACCCTGCTCACTCGACTCGCCCAGCGTCCCGATCCATGACGGTTAAACATGATGACTTGCCACCTTTGATGTAGACCATCTTACTAGAATACCGACAAATTAAAATTACCTAAAAAGTAGTAATAATGCATAAAAAATGCACATCGCCTGAGCCCGCTTCCATTTCCCTGACAGCCGTAACATAAAACATCTATTTATCAGCAGCTTACGGCTTGGTTAGACCAATCGCCGACACTTGACCGTCCTTTTACGCGTACGCTGGAAATCTACACGCATCGGTTGAGAAATATTCAAGAGATCGCCTGTAGCGAAATTCAAGCAATCAGACAAACATCAGATGCTGGCCAGACCAGATCAGCTGGAGAAATCGATCGGGACCTCATGCTGGGTCTTGGCCCAGACGATGGGGCGTGAGGCAAGTGCTGAATCGAAAAAATAGAGTTTCCAGGCTCGTGCAACCGCGAGTGCGTTCACGGCGACGGCGACGCTCCATCTGAGCAGCACCCCGGTCAGATCGTACCTGCCGTATACGTGCCTGAATGCCAGTATTCGGAATACGAAGCGGAGGTTCAGCGCAACGACGTTGATCCAAAGAACGGCAGATAAACTCGGTTCCAGTTCCGCCGGCAGCTGGTCGAGATCGTAGGCGCCTAGGAGGAAGAGGACGATGAGGGCGACCGAAATCGGCGGCAGAAAGCTTGTGAGCATGCCCTTTCGGTCGCGTATGAAAAAATAAGAATCCCATAGGTCTGCTTTCCAGCCGAGCTTGTGCATGGCTTCGAAATTGATTCCAAAAACCCAACGCGTTTTCTGCTTTACCGATGCCCAGAAGCCTTGCGGAAAAAACTCGCGAGTCGCGACAAATTCACCGTACCGGGCCGCGCTTTCTGAGGCGGCTGCAAATGCCGCTCGGAATCCTGCGCGCTTGGCCTCAATACCCAGGATGTAATCCTCGGTCACGCATCCGGTGGCAAGCACGGTCCCTCTTTGCCCCAGGAAGTGTCTCACCAGACGCTTCGTCATGCATGTTCCAACCCCGGCGGACGGTATCGCTGCCCCGAGGGCATCGCGCACGACCATTTCTCGGGTATGGCGTTCAGCGAACTCGTCCATGTACGTAGCACCGACGAGAGAGCGACAATTCAACGAAAACACCGGAATTTGAACGAAATCATATTCATCAACATAAGTCCCGTATATTTCGAACGAGCGTGGATCTATAACATCCTCACTGTCGTGGAGCACGACCAATTCTGGTGCATCGGCGCCCATGAATACTTGCCGGAACATCTCATTGAGCATCTGGCCTTTTGAGGTCGGGCCGGGAAGGGTATTCACCACGGCGCGCACTCTTTCCGGGTAGCGGTACGCCAGTTGCTCAGCGACCTGCCGCGTTGCTGTATCGTTCGGGTAGACGCCGAGTACGATTTTAATCTTTGGGTCCTCAATGCGTGCCAGGTTGCCTTGAACCATCTTCTCCAGCACGTCCTCTTCGTGCCAATTGGCAACAAAAACTGCGGTCGCCCGCGAGCCGGCCTGGCAGCTCGATGAGGAAAGGCGATGACGCACAATGCAGATCGCGAGAAGATCAATGAAAAGATCGTCGACAGAAGATACGCAAATGAGGAGGGCGATGGCGAATGTAAATAGAGCTAGAGTTTCAGACATCGGGAGCGGCCTTTTCGTTTAGGGCGCAAGCGCTGATGCTCTACGAGCCAACTGGTCCCCGTCGCTGGCTTGGGCAATTCTACGCGATGAGGACGGCCAATCTGGCCAGTCATTCCGGCGCGATGACGACGGCCAATCTGGCCACTTATTTCGGCCCGTCGCCGGGGATTCCGGCCGTGGCTTAGAACCAGGTTGTGATGACCAAACATACAGCGGTGATTTAAGTCGGGTCCACATGGAACGACGCCTTGCCAACTTGTACATCACTCATAGTTCGAGGGACCGCTGCCGCTTACCTCAATCTTCAGTCACCTCGACTCAATTAGTCGTGCGAGGTCTAGTTTAATGGGGCAGGAACGGAGGTGGGTTCTGGCCTTTGCGCGACGCGGCGGGGATGGGCGCGTGGATGCATGGCGTTCGCCGGCCGTACCAAGTCTGGCAAATCGGCCGCCAAGCCCATGATCAACTCAAGCTCCTGCGCGGCTATGCCGATGCCGACGGTATAAGCGCGGTTGAGCGCGACAGATGCCCGTGCCACCATGGCCGACGCGACCTCTCCGAACCCGGCGCATTCCGGAATAAGACAGCCTGTTACGTGAACCTTTTGTTTGGTCAAAAAGTCATCGTCGCCGCTCAGACTGATCCGCAGCAGCTGACCGCTTTCTCGCGCACGCACCGGCTTCTGGAAATCGGGCGGCAATGGTTCGACTATCGGCAATATCTTTTCGATCCTTGCGAGCGTTCTCCTTCCAGCGCTGCTGACCTGGACGTGATGTCCTTCCTCTACCGCCACGAACGAAGTGTCTGGGAGGTACGCCAGTACAAATGGCTTACTGGTATAAATCTCCATTACTTTGCTGCCGGGTAAGAGGACCTCTCCGGGATCGGCGACGCCTCCGCCCACATAGCCGCTGGCTCCGGCCAACACCAATCCATCCGCATAGGCAGATCTCAGATTTTCATTTGCTTTCTCCATCTCGGCCAATGCGGAACGGGTTTCGCGCAGTTCCGCGTCCACCGAGGCACGTTCCGCC
The DNA here is from genome assembly GCA_036557705.1 of Xanthobacteraceae bacterium. Classification (GTDB taxonomy): domain Bacteria; phylum Pseudomonadota; class Alphaproteobacteria; order Rhizobiales; family Xanthobacteraceae; genus VAZQ01. The sequence continues at coordinate 11,552 of DATBHB010000096.1, read as the reverse complement.
CGGACGGAAGCCAACTTCTCTTCGGCCGCGTACGCGGCCGTGGTAACCTGCTGAAGGTAGGCGAAGTTGGTCATCCCGCGGTCGCGATTCTGTTCCAGTAGACGAAGGAGATCGCGCAAACGATCGGTGTTGACCTTGGCAACAGGAACCAGCTGATCAGCTGCGACTCGCCGTGCCTCGAGGTGGGCGATGCCGCTCTTCAATTTCGCCTTCTCTGCCGCCAGTTCAGCCAGATTGCGGTTCATAGATGCCGACTCGAGGATCGCGATCGGTTCGCCTCGCTGCACATAGTCACCACTGTGCACGAAGACCTGCTTGATTCGTGCTTCATAAGGCGCGGCGGCGACGACCCGGTCGCGCAAAACCAGCCCATCGGCGCGGAGCACAAAGAAGTTTTCGCTGAAATAGGTGATTCCACCCGCAGAAGCGGCTGCGATCACGAGAAACGCAGTAAGCCGCTTCCATGACATCCTGCGTACGTCGAACCGCCCGGCGGAAACGGCGGTGGACGCTTTGGGCAGAGAAGAAGCGCTCATGCGGATATCCTCTCCTGGATAGGCCGATGAGCGCACCGCGGCTGGCGGTTCAACAACTGATGCGCGATCTGCCGCCCGGAATCACCTTGGCCAAAGGGGTTTGCTCCGACGATGAATTGCCGTTGCGGGTGTCTGGTGGCCTCTCTCACTCCGGCTACGATCGACTCGTAGCTCGATCCGACCAGGCGCCCGAACCCCGTCTCGACGACCTCCGGACGCTCGGTCGTATCCCGGGCTATGATCACCGGCAGACCGAAACTCGGCGCTTCCTCCTGCACACCGCCTGAGTCGGTGACAACTACCCAGGCGTGTTCCAACAGGTACACGAAATCGGGATACTGAAGTGGCTCGAGCAGATGTACGCCGGGGGCGCGGCCGAGAACCCGTATGACTTCAGACCGCACAGTGGGATTGAGGTGGACTGGAAGCACCACGATTTTGTCGCCGTCGCTTCCGAGGTCCTTCAAAGCCAACAAGACCTGACGAAGCGGCTCGCCAAAATTCTCTCGGCGATGCGTCGTTACCAGGACGAGCTTCTTGTCGCACGGGAGTGATCGCACAGCCGGATCCCGCGGTACGTATCCTGGTTGCGCGACGAGCGAACGGACGTGAAGAAGAGCGTCGATGACGGTATTACCGACCACATGGACGGTGTCCGAATCGATGCCCTCGGCGAATAGATTCCCGGCCGCCCGGCGCGTGGGCGCGAAATGCCGAGCTGCGCAGAGGGTGATGGCGCGTCGATTGAATTCTTCGGGCCAGGGGGAAAGCAGATTACCCGTTCGCAATCCTGCCTCGACATGCGCGACCGGTACCTTGTTCAAAAACCCCGCAGTCGCTGCCGCCGCGGCCGTCGCCGTATCGCCCTGCACGACCAGCCAGTCGTATCGGTCCGATCGAAGCACATTCTCGATCTGTTGAGCAACCAGACCGAACTTGCCCGCGAGGCCAGCGGTGTCGACGACGTCGGCTCCCGAATGAGTCACCTTGATGCTGAACAGATCGAGGAGCCCATCAGCCAAACCGATATGCTGACCAGACCAGAAAACGTCGACCTTTACTTCACGATGCTCCGCCAGCGCCCGCCAGACAGGCGCCAGCTTGATGATCTCTGGACGTGTGCCAAATGCAATGAGAGCGCGCACGCTGTAAGCCTCTTTTGGCGGCAGGGTATCTGATTGCGATGCAGCGTAAATTGCGCAAATCGGCTTACGCCCATGTCAGGGGACAACGACAATGGGATTAATCCTTTTTGTCAGCCCCTCAGTCGAATTCCTCAATTGATGTTTCTTTCGACGGAGAGCTAACTCGTCAGACAATAGTCCATCTTGGCGACCGTGTGTCGCTCCCACGCGAATATCGACGTGGCTGAACGAACCGAAGGTCCAAAATGTTCAAAAAACAAAAAATGGAACGACGCGACTTTCTGGCAGGTACGGCCGCCATAATGGCTCAGGCAACTCTGCCGGCGGGACCTTCATTCGCGCAACAGGGTGGACCCGCTCAGAATCCCGGTTCGGCCTCCAAGTCCGGCTCCAATTCGGCCTCCAAGAAGATCAGACCTCCGGCTTCCATAGTTCCTACCCCCAACAATCCGTATTTCGCGCCGCTCGGGCAACCCCTCGAAGGAACGCGACCAGTGCCGCCGCCGCGGAGCGGAACCGGCCTCGGCCCGGGCCCGACAGCATCGGCACCGCTTGGATCGAGCCCGCTTGCGGCTTTTTTCTCGAGCATCTTCGCGCCGCTGATTTCCACCGCTTTAGCGCAAACCTCTCCAAACCCCGCTACGCTCGTTCTATACGATACGACGGGACAATGGGGCTGGCTCGGAGAACTCTACGGAATGATGACTGCCAATCTGGTCAGTCATTTCGGCTCTTGGACCGCAATGCCAGTCGGAGCCTACAGTCAGGGAACGATTAATAAATATACGGCGGCGATTTACATCGGCTCGACCTATGATGAACCGCTGCCGACCGGGTTCCTGCTCGATGTTTTCGGAGGCTCTGTGCCCATCATCTGGATATATGATAACATTTGGCAGCTGACCTCTGCTTTTCCGAGCTTCCCGACTGTCTATGGCTGGAATTGGAGCGGATTTGATTTCTCTACCGTCGCGGAAGTCGACTACAAATCGCAGAAGCTCAAACGGTATGCTGCAAACGGCGCCGGAATCATGAACTACGCTTCCATCGACAGCAACGTCACGGTCCTGGCTAGCTGCATCCGCTCCGACGGAACCAGCTTCCCATGGGCGCTGCGCTCAAATAATCTCACTTACATCGGCGAGAACCCTCTGGTCTACATGAGCGAAGGCGATCGTTATCTGGCGTTCTGCGACCTTCTGTTCGACGCTCTTGCACCTGCCACACCAACTCGACACCGGGCCCTGGTCCGGCTTGAGGACATCGACCCTACCTTCAACCCCAATACTTTGAAGCAGATAGCGAATTGGCTGTCGGCCAATAAGGTACCATTCGGGTTCCAAATCTCTCCGCAGTATCTAGATCCGCTGGGGGTCTATAACAATGGTGTTCCGGTCAGCACAGCGTTGCGAACCCGACCCACTCTCATCAGCGCGCTCAAGTATCTACAGAGCAAAGGCGGGACCTTGATCTTGCACGGCTGGACGCACCAGTACAGCAATGTCCCCAATCCTTATACCGGGGTCACCGGCGACGACTGCGAGTTCTTCCGCATCACGCAGAATGCCGATCACACGCTCAACTACGTCGGTCCGGTCGTTGAGGATACCTCGCCGGCCTGGGCAATGGGTCGTTTCAGTTCGGCTTTCGCGGAGCTGACCGCCTCGGGCATGAGCCTGCCCAACTGCTTCACCTTTCCATCCTATGCAGCCTCGCCGTTTGGATATCAAGCGGTCACGAACTTCGCCCCTAATGGCAGCCGCGCCTTTTCAACTCGCGCCGAGCGCTCGCTTTATTACAGCGGCCTACTATCCGGCGGCACAGTTGATTATACTCGCTTCGCCGGACAGTATTTCCCCTATTCCGTGAACGATATCTACGGTTGCAAGGTGCTTGCCGACACTTTGGGAGGCATTCAGCCGGAGCCGTTTTTCTCGTTCCCACCTCGGTTACCTGCCGACATCATCGCAGACGCGCAGCGTACATTGGTGGTACGGGATGGCGTGGCAAGCTTCTTCTACAATTCGAGCGACAGCATTTCCTACCTCCAACAAACGGTCAATGGTCTCAAGAGCCTGGGCTATACGTTCGTGGGGCAGGGCAGCGTTTAGCCGGCGTGTGCTGGGCTGCCGGGATGCGTACCGCAGACACGGATCGACGCGGGATGCTCCTCGGATTGGCTAGTTGTCTTGGGGCGTCCGCGGCGTCGGCTGTTTCTGCGAATTGCAACAGCAGTCGGTTGCGCGGCACCTTCATCCAACCGACCAACGATCAAGCCGCCTGGTCACATTCCGACTGGCGGCGATTGTTCGACGAATTCGAGACGCTGACGCTTGGCAACGTGTTTTTGCAGTGGTCGGTCCTGAACCGTACGGCTTTTTTTCCGACGTCGCGATACAATTCGGCTGTGGCTACGCTCCCGCTTGTGATGGATTTCGCAGCGCAGGCCAGGATGCAGGTTTGGACGGGCTTGCACCTGGACACGCAGTACTGGGAAGAGATCAGGCACGGCGCGGATCGCATCCGATGGTATTTCCGCGAACGCCTGCATGACCTCGATATGCTGCTTCCCGATTTGGATCGCATAATGGCGAGCGGTTCCTTTGCCCGCTGGTATATCACCGACGAGATTGACGATCAGACTTGGCAGGATGATGCCAAACGCGCGGTGTTAAAGCAGTATCTCTCCGATACCGTGGTAGAGCTCAAGTCGCGTCGGCCGGGCTCAAAAGTCGCGATTTCAGGGTTCACGAATTCATCATCGCATCCCGATGTAGTTGCCGCATTCTGGGCCGACATATTGAATGCGTCCGGAATCGATCTCCTGCTGTTCCAGGACGGTGTCGGCGAGAAGAAACTCGAGCTCGCGGATCTCCCCCGCTACTATGCCGCTTTGCTCCGCGCGGTTCGGGCCGCAGGTGCCCGGCTCGGAGCCGTCGTTGAATTGTTCAGCCTAATGCCGGATGGCGTGCGGGTGCCCGGTCCTGTTGCAAGGATACGAGCTCAACTGGAAATCGCGGGTCGACTGTCGAGCTTTCCTCCTGTCGCCTTCGCCATCCCGAACTACATGAGCGAGCTTTCTGGCAGACCAGGTGCAGCTCTCTTGTCCGAGTTCGTTTCTTCGCAGCGTATTTGCGCTCAATGAAATGCCACCGGCTTGTACGCGATGTCACGCCGCTGGTCAGGGGGCGTGAAGTAGGAACCGGGCCACCCTGCGCGGGCGGACGGATTTTTCAGGGCGAGAAAATGGCTGTCCGCGCTCTCCTGATCCCCAAACGCGATTCCGGGCAGGCTCCTTGAGCCGGCGCGCCTAGCGCCCGGCCGAGCGCGCCCGGCGGGGCAGCCCCGCCGCGGAGGTTTCATCCGCAGCGGGTGTGCCCGGCCGGTGAGGAAAACTTAGGCTGAAGTCAACGCAGCGACGGTTATTCATCCCGTTTGGCCGAACCGCTCGATGCGCCTCTGGAACCGCTCGAAGCGCTGGGTCATCACGGCGCCTCGCAGGTCGCGAAACATGTCCATCGACAGCAGGTGCGCGCGCTGCTTCTGATCTTGGTTGAAGGTCTGATAGAGCGGCTGCCATGCATCGGCGAGCTTTTTGAGGCCGTCGGCGCGTTGAGCCAAGCTATTGGCGCGATTGCGCAGCCGCTGGGCAGGATCGCCCGCAAGCTGCTGGCCGCGCCCCTCCGTAACGGCTGCGACCTGCTGATGCCAGGCTTGTTCCGTGGCGCGGATAGCTTGCTCTACGGCCGGCCAATACTTTTGCTGGTCGGGACTCAACTGCAACGCGGCCTTGAAGATTTCGATTCGCACGTTGGTCAGCGCATTCCAGTCTGTTGTTTGGTTTGCCTGGTTTTGCTTCTGATTTGAAGACTGCTGCGCAATTGCCTGTGTCGTCGCCGGGAGGCTCACGATGGTTGCGGCGAGGGCAAGCACACCCAAACGCATTCGCGTGCTGTTCATGGTTGGACTCTCTTCGATTGTGGGGTTTAGCCATGCTCTCGGGCTCCGAGAGCTTATCTACGCAACGCGGTAATCCAACGGGATGTTCTTAACCCCGGACGCGTCACAACGCCGCGTTCCGGACACATCGGCTCTCATTCCAATGATTTATCTGCCCGCGCCGAGACAGGCTTTCATTTAACAAATCGAACAAGTCATTCTGGGGAGTCGGCTTCCTGACCGGAATAGCAAGTTAATCTTCGGGCGATTTGTCACTGGCCGGCTGTGGAACGACTTAAGCGAGCATGATGTTTTTCAGGTAATCGGGCCGCCCTGCGCGCCCAAATTCGTTAGATGCAACAGATGAAGGAGATATCGATGTGGCGTAGCACAATGATTGCGACTGCAACGGCAGTGGCCGTGGGGGCTCTTGCAGCCCTGCCGGCATCGGCCGCCCCACGGGGTATGCACGCGGGCGCCAAGATTGGTTTCGGCGGCCATCGGGCAGCCGGCATGGCGTTCGCTCGTACCGGTGGATTCGCTCGAACCGGGTTTGCTCGAACCGGATTCGCTGCCGCGCGATTCCACCGCACTGCGTTCCGTGGCCGCGTCGGCGTCGCACGCGCGGCGTGGGGTTACCGCCGCGGTTGGCGCACAGCGTGGGGTTACCCTCGCGGCTGGCGCACAGCGTGGCGTTTCCGTCGTGGCTGGGGATGGGGTTATTCCGGTCTCGGCTTTGGCCTTGGCTGGGGCTATCCGGCATACAGCTATGCCTACGCTCCCTCCTACAGCGGCTGCACCTGCCCGAACTACGGTTATGCTGCAGCTACGCCGGTGAGCTTCGGGATCGGCTTCGGCGTCGGACCGGGCTGGGGCTGGTGGTGAGCGCGGCTTAGTTACGCCGGCCGGATCTGCGCCGCGTCGTCGGGTTCCTCTGGGCGACTATCCGGGGCTGAGGCATGATGGGCGAGCGTGCAAATTCGATCGCACGCTGAGAGGTGACGGATGCGGATCGCCATCATGGCCGCCGGCGCGGTCGGCGGGTATTTCGGTGCGCGGCTTGCGGCTGCCGGCGAGGACGTGACCTTCATCGCCCGCGGCGCGCATCTTGCCGCCATAAAGGCGCAAGGGCTGCGGGTCGAAAGCCCATTGGGCAATGTTCATGTGAAGAACGCGAAGGCGGGCGGCGACCCGCGCGACATTGGTCCAGTCGATATCGTGCTGTTTGCCGTCAAGCTCTGGGACACTGAATTAGCCGCGGAGGGTGCGCGGCCGCTGATCGGGGAGGGCACGCGGCTCATCACGCTGCAAAACGGTATCGACAGCGTCGAACTGATCACGCCGATCTTGGGATCCGACCACGTGGTTGGCGGCACCGCACACCTCGCCTCGAATATTTCCTGCCCCGGAGTCATCAGCCATACCAGCCAATTCGCGACCATGCGGTTCGGCCGCTCCGACGGCCGGGCGGACCCTGCCCTGCGGGCATTCGTCGAGAGCGCGCGAAAGGCCGGCATCGACGCGGCGCTGTCAGAAGCTATCGATGTCGACCGCTGGAAGAAATTCACCTTTCTCGTCGGGCTCTCAGGAGCGACCGCCGCGACACGCATGCCGCTCGGGTCCATTCTCGCCGACAGCGACACACGCGCGTTCTTTCTTCAGCTGATGCGGGAAGTCGTGGCGGTCGGGCGCGCAAGCGGGGTTGCGCTGGCGGAGGACCTGGCGGAAGACCGGTTGAAATTCGCCGATGCCGCGCCGTTCGGAATGAAGGCATCGCTTCTCCACGATCTCGAACGCGGCCGCAGGCTCGAACTCGACTGGCTTGCCGGCAAGGTCGCGGAACTCGGCAGGAAACTCAAAATTCCAACGCCCGCGAACGATTGCGTCTACGCCGCGCTCAAGCTGCACCGCCACGGCCGTTCCTACCAGTAGTTCGGATTTCCGCTTGGGTATTACCCACTCATTAAACGAACGATTTCAATTGACGGCGCAGAATTAGCGGTAACGCAGAAATTTTATGACAAGTTGGCCCCCAAGGGGGCGGGGTCATGTCTATCAATGGATTATTCAGACTCGCACGAGCCACAAGCATGGCGGCGGTCATAGCCGCGGCGTCCGGAGCGCCTGAAATTACCGGACTGCCGCTGTCTGCGGCTGTCGATGGTGCTGCGCTCAAATTCGGGACGGTTCAATCAGAGCGAGAGCGGTTGCGCCGGAAAGTGACGGACGTTCTAATATTAATCGTCAGGTTTCCGGCAAAACGTAATCCGGGACCGTTCGTCGAGCTTGCATCCTGCGAGATCGAGGAGGGGTCAGCGCCGGCTATCGACGTCCGCGGCATGTGCTAAATTGGCTCCGGCAAACGAGGTTGGAAAAATGCTGGCGATACGTCTCGTGAAATTCGCGGCGTTGTTGTCGCTGCTCGTGAGTATCCCGCTGGAGCGTGCCGCGGCGCAAGACGCCTCGGCGCCCACGGCCCCAAACGCGCCACAGCCGGCAGCCCCAGGGGCGTCACCCCCGACGGCCGAAGGCACGCCATCGCCTCCGACCCAGACCGCCCCAGCGCCGCCGCCCGACCAGGCCACGCCAGCGCCGCCGGCGGCCGCACCGACACCCAAAGCACCGCGGTCCGCCGCGAAGCGTCGCCCCACACGATCGCGTCATCATGCCGGCCGGCGCGTTACTTGGGCTCCGGCCTACCGCGTGCTGCCGCCCGGGTACTGCCTGCCTCCACCTTACTATGATCAATACCGCAACTATGGCGGCCCTGTTTTCGGACCATGTTGGTGGGTCTGGCGGCATGGTGACTGGCGCTGGTGACACCCGCAGCCCTAATAGTGTCCGGTCCGACGCTTGTATGCATTTGCACAATCGGGGAACAGAGTGAATGTGGTGGCAGGACCATCTGAGCGAATTCGTGACACTGTTTCTCGTCATAAATCCGTTCGGGTTGCTGCCTGTCTTCATGGCGCTCACGGCTTCCTTCGATTGGCGCGAACGCCGGATCACGGCTCTCACAGCTGTCCTGGTTGCGCTGGCGTTGCTGGTGTTTTTCGTGATTGCGGGCAACTTCCTCCTCCGGCGGATCGGGATTGCGATTCGTGCGTTTCAGATCGCGGGAGGAATCGTCCTGTTCCTGGTGGCGTTGGACATGATCCATGGCCGAATTGGCGCCAGTGCGGACGCCAAGCAGGAGTCCCATCAGGTGCTGGCGGTTTATCCTCTTGCGTTTCCCTTGATGGCCGGTCCGGGGGCGTTCATCACCGTTATTCTGCTGACCGACGATGATCGGTACAACCTGCTGGGGCAACTGGCCACGATATCCGTCGTCGCTATTGTGCTCGCCATTCAGTTCTTTATTCTGCTCGCGGCAACGCCGATTTCGCGCGCGATCGGTTCGGCCGGAGTGAATGTCGTGGGCCGTATCATGGGCATGCTGCTCGCCGCGATGGCGGTTAGTATCGTGCTGACCGCCATCGGACAGTGGCTCGATCTGCCCACGCTATGAGTTGCATAAACCAATCGCGCAGATGAAATCCGTCGCCCGAACGCATCCTGTCGCGATTCGGGCCGATCGACCGGCCGCTGATGAATGCCGCAATGACGTAGCCTATGGAGATGGCCTCATGGTAAGTACGAAAGCACTTGCGACCGCCCTCGTCGTCACAGTTGCACTGGTGTTGAGCGGACTACAACCCGCCGAAGCGCAGCCCGGAGCCAGATTCCAGGATCAGGGAATGAACCAGGCCAGCGGCTATCCGGCTTTCTGGGGGCCTTACTATCCGTACAGGTATTGGGGCCGCGGCTATGCGTATTGGGGCCCTGCCTACCCGCATTGGCGACCGGGTCCCTATGCGTATCGCCGCTACCGATATCGGCCGTGGTGGTGATCACCTGCGTTGAGGAGACGGGTTGATAGGCGCTCACTCGGCGGGAACCACAGAGGCTCGGCGTGTGCTCGCTTCCAGCGCGTCACGCCGGAACACCAGCGAAGCGAACAGGACCATATCGAGCAGGATGATGATCGAGGCGATTGCCGCAATTCGATCTCCGACCGGGCGGCCCGTATAAATCAGACCAACGCCTATGACGAGCAGTACAGTCGCGCCGATCCAGGTCCATACCTGCACCATTGCGGCGCGGCTACGATCGATTGCGGGATGCAGATGATAAAAGATGCCGAACAGGAATAGCGACACCCAACCGAGCAGGTTCAGATGCGCGTGCGCGGGCATGGTCTGATGGTTCTCGGAGATCGCCATGGAAATTCCCCAGATCATCCCGGTAATGACCAGGAGCACGGCGGCCCGGAAACTCAGCGACGAAGCTTTCATTTTGGCGTCCCCCTTCGAATTGCGCTTGGAAGCACGATGATATGGCTGATTCGTTCCTCGCTCGTTTGAGGACAGGGGCTCAAAGATGGTCATATCAAGGCAGGGTGGAGAAACGTGACGCCCGACAAGCCGTATGTTGGCGGCAATTGCAGCCGCGCGCTCGTTAACCAAGATTAACGATTCGTTACGCTGGCGATCGTGAGGCGCGAGTTCTCCGCGCTTCAAAATGATAAACTAAAAACATGGCGTCTGGACCCGGATGATCCCGGCGCGCGTTTGCAAGGTGAGGGGGCTATCATGCGTTTGTTCGCGCTCGCTACCGCAATTACAATTGCCGCAGCATCGGCGAGTGTGACCGGTTGCACCTCCCCAGGTTTGGTGTTTCCGTGGACGGCGGCTCCTCCCCAGTACAGCGGCGCACCAAATCTGGCCGCGCGCGATTGCGGCTGGCAACCGGGATGCGCACCGACCGCGGTCTATCCCGGCGGATACGCGCCGCCCGGTCCGCAGGTCTATTCCGGCGGGTATGCGCCGCCAGGTCCACAGGTCTACCCGGAGCCCGCGCCGGCTCCGGAGCCCTACTCGCGCCGATACGACCCGCCAGTCTACTCGGGTCCAACGCGCCCTTATTGGGGCGATCAGAGCTACGGAAGCACAAATCGTCAGTAATCCTGGGGCGCTCTGCCGTAGAAGTTACTCCAACGCTCCCGATTGCCTTGCTCTGCTGTCAGAGCAGCTCGCGCGATACACGGCGTAGACGGTCCCCCCACGCTATTTCGGGTACGCCCGGCTCGGGCAAGTTTCATATTTATTCTGCGGCGACGCCATGCGCTCGTCCCCTGACTTCGGGATAAAATTGCGGTGCCTCGTTACGGTCGGTCATCCCGTAGTCGCGAATGATGCGGACCCGGCGGTGGCGCAGCTTGCCAAAATCTGGACGTGCCACCGGAGCCCACCGTCGCGCCGCTTCGGCATCTCGCCAGGTAATCAGCAGTAACAGCTTTCCGGCATTGTAGATGCTCTCGAAAATCTCATAATCGACAAGACCGTCGGGGTTGTTGCCCAGGCCGATCTGCACCCCAAGGTGTTCCGCCGCAATTTTCGGCTTGTTGCCCTCGGGCGGACTGAGTTCGGTGATCGAGACCGCCTTTGCCACCGGGTTTGCCGTCTCGTCGAAGCGTTGCTGAACGACGGCAAGGCCGCGCGGCGGATCGCTGTCCTCGGTCACTTCGCCGACGCGCAGGTGGTAATCCTCGAAAATTTCGAATCGCCCCTTCTCCTGCACGCCGTGGTGCTCGCGCGCTGTGCGCCAGCGCACCACGGCCTTTTCGTCGCGCCAGGTCGACAGCGAGAGAACCCGGCCTCTTGCCCGCTTGCTCTCGAAGCGCTCGTTGTCGATGAAACCATCGATCGCTTCCAACTTGGGTTTAAGATATTTGGCGAGATCGAGGTAATCGTCCCCGCGGTCCTTCTTCGGTTGGACTTCGAAGATCACAGCAAACATTGGCGTTTCTCCTCGTTCATGCGGCTTGACGCTTGCGGACAGCGACAGCGTCGTTGCCGGCGAGGAAGGCTTCGGTTTCGCGATAAAGCGCGTA